>NZ_JBQAHZ010000001.1:0-821420 GCF_051917185.1 Bacillus cereus group sp. MYBK108-1 | reverse complement strand
TCACAAAAGAATTAAGGCAAAACTAAAAGGCATGAGTCCGGTACAATATCGAACTCATGCCCTAAAGGCTGCCTAATGAAACGACCTGTCTAACTTTATGGGGTCAGTTCAATGGATAGCTGTCTTTTTATTATTTGTGTTGACTTGACTACTTATATATATTCACAAGCAAAACAACATAATATTAATACGGAAAAATATATTAATATGAATTTTTGCATATTTTAAAATTCAATATATCCCTTGAAAACTTTTAATTGTATAATATATTTTGTCATATTTTTAGATTTTTCGACATAAACCAACAAAAATAGAGAACGTATTGGGAGAAGACATTATGTACACAAAACTATTAAAATCAATTACATCATTATCACTGATTGGTGGTGCGTTGTTATATACAAATGGCAGCGATGTAAAAGCTGCTGAAGTGGGTGTTTTTTCTGATGTGCCGACATCACATTGGTCATATCCTGCGATTAAAGATTTAGCGAGTAAAAATATTATTTCCGGTTATGGAAATGGGATATTTGGTTTTGGAGATGTTGCGACAAGGGAGCAAGTTGCGGCTTTAATTTATCGAGTGTTAGTACCGAATAAACAAGGCGGTTCGTTTAGTAATGATGGAACTCGTTACGTATTAAAGGATGGGTCTACGTTTAAAAATCCTTACGGTGATATTAATCAAAGTTCTACAATGTTTCCAGAAGAGGTATTAACTTTAACGAATTTAGGAGTTTTTAAAGGTGATGAAAATGGCCAATTTAGACCGAAAGCTTCTGTGAGTCGTGCGGAAATGGCACAAATTCTTACAAATGCTTTCCATCTTGCGGCAAAACAAAAACATACCTTTAAGGATGTTCCAAATCCATTTTGGGCAGAAAACGCAATTAGTGCAGTGCAGTCAAATGGAATCGCAGATGGCACAGGGAACGGGAATTTTGAACCGTATGGCACAGTAACACGTGAACAGTATGCGCAGTTTTTATATAAAACTTTAAAATATAAAAATGCCGATGTGAAAGATACAGGAGATGCTGCATTATTAACAGCGTTTAAAGAGGAAGTACAAAAGCGTATTAATACATACGAGACAAATATTACACTTCCATATAAAACGAAAAACAATAATACAAACGAAGTGATGAATACACTTTTTAACGCATATAAAGAAGTTGCAAGTAAAAATGAGTATACAAATAATAATAGATCGAATGTTTCATATGGACTTTCTGGATTACCTGGAAATTATACATTTACGCTTAAGATTACATATCGTGAAACGAAAGAACAGACGGAATATGTCATGAAACAAGCGAAAGCAATCGTTTCTTCTATTACTCAAGTTGGAATGGATGATCACGAAAAAGTGAAGGCGATTCATGATTACGTAGTAAAACATGTTTCTTATGATACGTCTTATAAAGCTTACACAGCATATGAAGCACTTGTAAATCGTTCTGCGGTTTGCCAAGGTTACGCACTATTAACGTATCAATTATTAAAAGAAGCAGGAATTGAAAATCATTTCGTGACAGGAACTGGGGACGGACAACCTCATGCTTGGAATTTAGTGAAAATCGAAAACAAATGGTATCATCTTGATACAACATTTGATGATCCGGTTCCAGATGAGCAGGGCCGCGTAACGTATTCGTATTTCAATTTATCAGATGAACAAATCGCAAGAAATCATGAGTGGAACCGCGGAGACTACCCGCAAGCTACAACGAATTATTATAGTACACTGACAAACAAAATTGCGGCAGGTAGTACGAAAACGCCTGCATATCAACAAATATTAAAAGATACAAAGTTAAACTATTTAGGAAATGAATATATCGCAAATAACTATACCGAATTAAAAAATAAAATGCAGCAACGCTATAGTGCAAAACCAGAGAAAATTGAAGTGCTATACAAGCAATCAATGAATGGTGCACTGCAAGATGTGAAAAAGGCAATTGGCGAAATCGATTATCCGCAAGGGGCAAATCGAGTTTCTTATAAAGCGGAGCCTTACAATGCGAAAGAAGGGTATTCTTTAGTAACAATTACGTTTACGTATTAAGAATGAGAAAAAGCATCTGTTTCAGATGCTTTTTTTTTATTGTATTGATTCGACAAAATATGACAAGGGAAAGCGAATTAGTCTGTTATGATAATTTTTGAAATTTTACATTTTGGAGGATTAATCATGAACAAAAAGAAGATTTTCGGTGCGTTAATAGGAATTATAGCTTTATTTGTAATTATTAATGTAGTTGTTACGAAAGAGAAAACGACATCAACCAGTGAAAAAATGTACTCTGAGAAAGAATACAATAAATTAGTAGATGAACATTTTGAAGAAACGCAAAAGTTGAAAAGTGATATGAGTGTGTTAGAAACTGAAAAAAGATCTCTTGATGAGCAAGTGAAGAAGTTAAAAGATGAGTTAGCGAAAAAAGAGCTACAAGTAGCGCAGCAGCCGGTTCAACAAGAACAACCAAAGCAGGAACCACAACAACCAGCACCAGCGCAACAGCCGGAAAAGAAAGAAGAGCCAAAAACGGAACAACCTACTGGAGTATTCGAAAACCCAATGAAAAGCATAAACAAAACAGAGGCAATGAATAAAGTAAAAGAAAAGGCGAAGAAAGACTTCCAAGATGATTATATGACACAAAACTTTGTTGCGGAGGAACAATCAAAAGCATTTGATTTCTTAAACAGTATTGAAATTAAATCACAAGAAGAATTAAATGTAATGAAGAATGCATTGAAAGATTTTTCTAACGACTTTATGACCGCGAAGTTTGTTTATGAAGAGCAAATGAAGGCGAAGAATAAGCAAGGGTAAAACAAAAACGTTATCTTTTAAAAGATAGCGTTTTTGTTTTGGGTTATAAAGTTATTCCTACATTTGACATATACAGTCTGACTGTATAAAATCAAACTATACAGTTTAACTATATAGTTTGGCTATATAGTTATCGTGACATTGGAGGTCTTTATGAATAGAGATAAAAATTTACCATTAACGGAAACAACGTATTACGTTCTTTTAGCTTTATTAGAGCCAGCTCATGGATATTTAATTATGCAAAAGGTGGAGGAACTGAGTAATCATCAAGTAAAAATCGCAGCGGGTACATTGTATGGTGCGGTTGAAAATTTATTAAAACAAGGGTTAATAGAATCAGTAAAAAGTGAAGATAAACGAAGAAAAGTGTATGTCATTACGGAACGCGGGAAAGAAGTATTGCACTTAGACTTTATGAGAATGCAGCACATTATTGAGGTTACAAAGAGTTTATTACACGTATAGTTAGGGGGAAACGATGATGTGGAGATTGAAATTCTTTTTAGACTTTGAGAAAGAGGAAAAATGGTTAGAAGAGATGGCTTGGAAAGGCTATCAACTGGAAAGCACTACATTTTTTTATACATTTAGATATACAGAACCAGAAGATGCGACGATTAAAATAGACCATAGAGTATTTAGTAGAAAAAGTGACTTTATTAATTACTGTACATTATTTGAAGATAGTGGCTGGGAGCATATAGCTGGTAATCGTTGGTCAGGTACGTACTATTTTAAAAAGGTAAATGAGGAAAGTGAAGATGACATTTTTTCAGATCCAATGTCACGAGCAGGGAAGTATAAGCGTCTATCTAAAACATTTTTAGAATTAGCGATCTGTTATTTGCCAATATTATTTTTATTTATGTATAGTAATACAATGAATTTAGGAGCCTTTGTAAATCCGAAAGAACTATACTTGACGCCAGGATTATGGGATAAGCAAGGTGTATCATTTCTATGGTCATTCTTATTTGAAACGCCATTTGCATTAATGAGAGGACTTTTTTTGACATTTATCCCCGTTGCGACATGTATGTTTTTCGTTTGCTCGTATAAAGCGAATCGATTGTATGAAGAGAGAAGATGATAGGATGGGGTCTCTTAAAGCTGATGCTTTGAGGGGCTTTTTTGAATTTAAAAATGCAACATCTGGGTTATATTGTAAAAAAAATTACTTTATAAACATTTGAATGTTATATAATTTTAATAATAATATTACTTAGGAGGATGATCATCATTCATACACTTTTAGGTATTATTGGAGTAATTGTTTTACTAGCTTTTGTTATCCACCCCGGCGTCCCAGACAAGCGTGTCCCTCTAAAAAATAAACTCGCAGTAATCCTTCCATTGATTGTTATAGCCGGTTTCATTTCCTTTTATATATGATTAAAATAAGAACTTATCAAGTAGAAAGAAGTATATATATTTTTCTACCAATGTGTAGTTCCACTAGGAGGTTGCTTATAATGAAATTTCATAAATACACAGTAACGCTTATGTTTCTAGCCATCAGCTCAAGCAATGACTTTTAGGTGTCATCACTGCTATTGTCCTCTTGTTAATCGCTGCATGGACCATACAGACAACCAGCACAAATAAATTATTGTATTTCTCAATAAACAAAAATAACAGTTGGATGGGAGTCTAATACATATTATTAAAATTAAAGTGGTTCAAGTCGGAGGAAGGCACCTTAGGGTGTCTTTTCTTTATTTTGCTAATGAATAGCTTGTCCTCTTCTATATAACTCTTTAAAATGTAAAATGTGCCATCTTTGCCCTTCCCTTATGAAGGGAGGGACAGGAATGAAAAAACGCAAAAAAAGGCGACCAAAAAGACAGAATCCCAGTCTTTCGTAAGTAATCTAGCATCGTGGACGACAGTACTGAGAAATATTCATTACTTCTTCACGCAAAGCCAGTTTGTAAAACATATGATTCAATTCATCAAAGAACAAATTGGAATGTAAAAAAGTGCTGCTATGATTAGCAACACTCAACTCAAAAACTAAAGTAGATCGAACACTGAGCTGAAAGTACTGACCATACTTTCTTCGCACAAGACCAAAGTGATTTAGAAGCGGCAAAGATGTCAGTGTTCTATCTTCTACTAAGATTATATTTTATTTTGTCCATAATAGACCTATATATACGTTAATAAAAAAGAAATACCCCAGCGACCAACCGGGGTATTTCATGACCGATAGGAATGAAAAAACTTGGCGACCAAACCTAGCTTTTGTGTTATTCCCATAAAATTTAAAAACTAAGCAACATCTTGTTGCACTTTTATTTTATCATTATCTTTCTCTTATTGGAATACATTAGATTATTTTTTAGATAAGAGTCCAATACATATTATTAAAATTAAAGAGGTTCAAGTCGGAGGAATGAACTTTAGGGTGTCTTTTTTTCTTTCTAAAAGAGAGTTTTGCTTTCAAGAAGATACATTTTCAATGGATTACTGTCATGAGTATATAGATAAAGTCCATCAAGACATGTATGTTCATGAATATGTAAAATTACATAAAATTTCAGTGAAAAAGAGAGTATACTTTCGTATTGTGTAATAAAGATAAAGCCCGCCTACGGAAATAGGCGGGCTTTTTTTACTTATAAAGAAAAGACAACCTGTAAGGTGTCTTCCTTCGATTTGAAACATTTTACTAGGTTAAGTTTTTGTGATAATAAACTCTTTTAATTGGAATGAACCTACGCAGTACATCACTTTATTCTTAAGCATCATTCTCAACAAAAGTGAAGATTTTCATTATCTTTTTAACTACAAAGGGTAATAATTTAGAAGCTAAAAATGCAAGTACGAAAGCAATTCCCCATGTTTTCATCCATGATTTGAGAAATAAAGCTGTATATCCAACATTCATTGAAACCATGACGAAAGAGATAATGCTAGATATGCCTAAAATCATAAAGATATTAAAAATTAATGGTTCAAATTTTTTATTGATTTTCAACATTAACACCTATTTTCTATATATGCTTTGCTGCCCAATTTCACCAACATCTAATCTTACAGTTTGAAGTCTAGGTTGTCCAGTTTGTTTTACTTTGGTGCAATAGCGATATTGTTTGGAATAAAGTTTCACTTTATTATTTAAGAGCGAATAAATGAAAAATAAAATATCTAATAATATAGATAGAAATCCGCTTTTATACCTTTCAATAAAAGAATAATAGCATTATATATTATAAGGAATACTTGTCCTTAATTGTAAATGAAAGGGGGAATTGGTATGAGTTATGGCTATGGTCACCCTCCAAAAAAATGCTTTGAACATCATAATGAAACTTTATCAACGGGTGTATTACGTAGACATTCCGCTACGTTATTTCTTACTGTTGAAGCTATGAATGTTGATCCAGATGATACTCGTAGAGTAACAGTTGAAATGTTTGATTGGTCATCGGGTTCTCCGGTATTGTTACCATTAATAGACCCTTCAACACAAACATTGCCACCTAATCGATATGTTACTTTTCGTTCAGCAGCTCTTCCTCCAGCACTCTTTGCTTATGAAGTAAGAATCATTCGTCCGAAAGATAGAGATGTTGTTACAAATGTTTTTGGTCTTAGTGCAATCGTATTTAACCCACAAGAAGGAAATAATGTTTTACAACATGATTTAGCAAAATTAGACCTTAAATAGATTTTATAAAGGTCTATTTATTGAGCATGATTAAAAAAAGAGTAGGATGTAATCCTACTCTTTTTTTAACGTTAACTAGAATTTTAAAAGAAATCCTTCATCATTTTAGCATCTTTAATATTCACTATCACACTGTCTACCTTATCTTTCTTCTCATTTTTAGCGATTGTAATTTGTTCCTTATTATCAACCCAAACAAGAAATTCTTCTTTTGAGTCATCTTTATATGTAACGGTAATAGTAGAATGTGCAGATTCTCTCTTTTTTTGATCTAAAGTGATAGTTTTAGGTGTTCCATTTTGAACTACTGAAACGATAGATTTTATCATTTCTTCATTATCTGTTTGAGATTTGGAAGTAGTATGATTTGTTGTTTTTAGTATTTCAATGTCTGAAATATTTGCGGAGTTTAATTGAAAGGTATATTGTGTATGTTCTTGCTTAGCCTGCGAAGCTTTATCTGTAGCCGAGGTGCTTGTACAACCTATTAAGGTGAAAGATAGAGCGCATATAGATATGATTTTTTTCATAGTATCCCTCCTCAAATTTAATTATAACTATTTTCTGTTAATTTAGGTAGTTATTGTAAGGGGAAGATGTTTTAAAGTGGTAAATGATGTTGTTCATTTTCTATTAAAATTAAAATTCACATAACTTTTTTCATATTTTATGTTTAACATTTCAAAAATAGGTGTACTACATATAATATAACAAATAATTCATTTTAAAGGAGGAAGTTAAAGATGGAAACGAAGTATAGTAAACCTTTTGTATATGAATTTATTACGGAGAAAGAGGTCATGAATGCGGCGAATGATCTAGTGAAGAAAGGAATAGAACAAAAAGATATTTACGTGTTAACACATGAGAAAGAGAGGACAGATAGAATCGCAGATAATGCAGACGTGAACACGATTGGAATAAAAGAGGAAGGACTTGGGACAAGCATTATTAATGTCTTTCAAAAAACGGGAGATCAGTTAAGAAATAAGATGCAGGAGTTAGGGCTTAATGAGGAAGAAGCTAACTTTTATGAAGAAAAGCTGGATGAAGGAAAAATCTTGTTATTCGTTAAGGATTTAGAAAGAGTCGGTGAATGGCTACAAGAAAGAAGATGCACGTATTCTCTTTAAATTTGTATCCTTTAAATCTATAAATCTATTACGAAAAGGAGATTGGAAATATGAGTGAGAGCGGTCTAAAAGAACAAATTACGGGTAAAGTTGAAAAGAAAAAAGGACAAGTAAAAGAAGGAATTGGTGAAATTACAGAAGATAGAGAGTTGAAAAATGAGGGGAAGTGGGAGAAGACGAAGGGAACTATAAAAGAAAAAGTCGGAAAAGTGAAACAAAAGATAAGTGATGGATTGGATAATAAAGAATAATACATGTTTATCAAGCTTTGGTTACATACCAAAGCTTGATAAATCAAATATAAAAACAATATAGGAGGTTTAATTGTGGGACTTATTATTACGTGTATTGTAGGTGGACTTATTGGTGCGTTAGCTGGAATGATTACGGGAAAAGACTTTCCTTTAGGTATAGTTGGTAATGTGATTGCTGGTTTAATTGGATCTTGGGTAGGTAGTGCGTTATTTGGTCATTGGGGTCCTGAATGGGGAGGCATTTTTGTTCTTCCAGCGTTATTAGGTGCAATCGTCTTTATTTTAATCGTTACATTCTTCTCTAGAATGTTGCGGAAAGCGTAAGTATGATAATGAATAGTAATCTTAAGTTTATTATATATAACTATAAAGTGAATGAACTGATAAATATACATAAAAAAGCATCCAATTAAACTAATTTGGATGCTTTTTTAATGTAACCTACATAGGAATGAGTGGGGGATGAAGGCCCCCACTCATTGAAATTACACTTTTTATTATGTATTAAACCGTCGTTACTTTTTCACAATTATTTATTCTTACGACCTGCCTCGGTTCTATATGAGATAAGTCCTCGTTATTACCTATATCAACTACAATTGTATTCGTTAGTATGTTAATGATAGAACCAACTAATTTTGTAGCATGATCGTATCGATAAGAAAATTGAACGAAATCTCCCTTTTTAAAGTTGTGCTCTTCCATAGATAGATCCCCCTAAAAATAATGTTTATACATTATACATACACAAATTTATAAGGTTTAAACATTTGGTAGTATTTTTTACGTGTTAAGCTGAGAAAGGTGTGGAAAATTTATCCCGCTTTAACGGGCAGTAAGACCCCCACCTCAAAATTTAGCAGAGCAAAGAAATTAGGTGGGGGATCAACTGCCCATAAAAGTCCGATTGGTTCAACTAATAATCAGTGGGGGATGAAGAAAACCCCCACTGATTAAAGTTTCACTTTATTTATAATAAAAATAAAAAAATATGTTTAAAACTAATTTTTATGGGTAATTAACATAGTAGTAGTTCGAGATAAGGGGGCGGAAATGATGAATTTGGCAATAAATATTTTGCAAAATGATGTAGGTTATACGGTACAACTTAATGGTGAAATTGATGCATATACGGCATCAGATTTAAAAAATAAGATTATGCCTATTGCAAGCGAAAAAGAGGTTCAGATTGTAGTAGATTTTCATAACGTAGATTATATGGATAGTACTGGTTTAGGTGTTTTTATAGCTCTATTAAAAGCGGTTAAGAAAAATGATGGAAAACTAGAGTTTATCGGTGTATCTAAAAGATTAAAAAGATTATTCGATATTACAGGATTAACGGAAATATTAAATTTGAATTCTGATTTTGAAAAAGTAGAAAGAAGGTGACTAGGGATGATGGAGAGATTTGAAAAGATAGAAATGAAAATTCCTGCAAAGGCAGAATATGTGGCTATTATTCGTTTAACAATGGCTGGTGTTGCGAATCGAATGGGCTTTGCTTATGACGATATAGAAGATATGAAAATTGCTATTAGTGAAGCATGTACAAATATTGTACAACATGCATATAAAGAAGACGTTGGAGAAATTGCAATTGTCTTTGGACTATATGAAAATCGATTAGAAATTATGGTTGCGGATAATGGGGTTAGCTTTGATTTTAATAACTTAAAAAGGAAAGTTGGTCCGTATGATATTAGTAAACCAGTAGAACATTTGCCGGAAAATGGTTTAGGTTTATATTTAATTAATACGTTAATGGATGATATACAAATCATGCATGATGAGGGCATGACAGTTTTAATGACAAAATATATACAAAGAGAGCAGGTGGAGAATGATGGAAATCCAATCTCAACCTACGAATCTTACTAAAGAAGACGTTATTAAACTAATTGCAGACTTCCAACAAAACCAATGTAATGAAGCACAGGAAAGGTTAGTTGATCATTATAAAAATCTCGTATATTCCATTGCATATCGCTATTCGAAAGGTGGGCCGATGCATGAGGATATTATACAAGTAGGGATGTTAGGGCTCTTAGGTGCAATAAGAAGATATGATTATTCAATAGGGAATGCTTTTGAGCCGTTTGCAATACCTACGATAGTAGGAGAAATAAAAAAGTATTTACGTGATAAAACTTGGGGCATTCACGTTCCAAGGCGAATTAAAGATTTGGGCGGGAAAATTAAGCTTGCGATAGAGGAGCTAACAGATCACCTACAACGTTCACCGAGGATAATAGAAATCGCAAATCATTTAGGACTATCGGAAGAGGAAGTTCTAGAGATTATGGATGCTAAAAATAATTATCGAGTATCTTCCTTAGATGATGTAGTTGAAAATGCATCTGATGGAAGTTCGGTAGCGAGAATTGAATCTGTAGGTGAAGTAGAGAAAGGATATGAAGAGACAGAAAGGCGTCTCGTTTTAAAGGATATTTTTAACGTATTAAATGACACGGAAAAGAGTGTTATTCATTATATATTTGGAGAAAATTTAAATCAAAAAGATACAGGGGAACGGTTAGGTATTTCACAAATGCACGTTTCTCGTATTAAAAGACAAGCGATAAGTAAATTGAAGCAAGCCGCATTTTTAGATACATAAAAATTTAAAATAATTATGTTTAAAACATGAGAAAAGGGGTACTTATTAAGTATAGGAGGAGATATGAAAATGTCACACGATGTGAAAGAACTAATCGAAGGATTGAATGAAGATTTAGCAGGAGAATACGCAGCAATTATTATGTATAACCATAATGCAGCTACAGTTTCTGGTATATATAGACAAGTGTTAAAACCTTTCTTTGAATCTGAAATTAGTGATGAACAAGGACATGCCCTATATTTAGCGGAGAAAATTAAGACGTTAGGTGGTACACCTACTACAATCCCTTTACCAGTGAAACAAGTAGAAGATGTTAGAGAAATGTTAGAATCCGCTAGACAATCAGAATATGAGACAATTAAGCGTTATGAAACGAGAAAAGAACAGGCAGCGAAATTAAATATGACAGAGTTAGTTGTAAAGTTAGAAGATATGATTGCAGATGAAACAAATCATATGGAAGAATTAGATCGTCTTTTAAATGACAAAGCAATGGTATTAAATTAATAGTGGAAATTTATAGAATGAAAGAACAAACTCTCATTTCTGGGGGTTTGTTCTTTTGCTGTATAAAAATTATGTTAGAGTAGGAAATTTTCATTTTGTAACTGAGTATGCAATACTAGAAAAATAGAAAATGATAATAGATTTACATTTTAAATAAGAAAAGGGGAAATAACTTGTGTCCATTTTAATTGTCGATGATAATCCGGTTAACATCTTTGTAATTGAAAAAATTTTAAAACAAGCCGGATATCAGGATCTTGTATCGCTGAATTCTGCACAAGAGCTTTTCGAATACATTCAATTTGGAGAAGATTCTTCCAGGTATAATGAAATTGATTTAATACTATTAGATATTATGATGCCTGAAATTGATGGACTTGAAGTTTGTAGGCGATTACAAAAAGAGGAGAAGTTTAAAGATATTCCTATTATTTTTGTTACAGCTTTAGAGGATGCAAATAAATTGGCCGAAGCTCTTGATATGGGGGCAATGGATTATATTACGAAACCTATAAATAAAGTTGAATTATTAGCACGTATGCGTGTAGCGTTACGCTTGAAATCAGAATTAAATTGGCATAAAGAACAAGAAGAAAATCTTCGGAATGAACTAGATTTAGCTACGCAAGTACAAAGAAACTTATTAAGTAGCCCATTAAGAGAAGATCATATAAAAATTGAAGCAAGTTACTTACCTTCATTTAAACTAGCTGGAGATATGTATTATTGGTATAAAATCGATGAAAATCGCTACGGTATTATATTATTAGATGTGATGGGACATGGTGTATCTGCTTCATTAGTTTGTATGTTTATTTCGTCTGTATTACGTGAAACAATTAAATGTTTAATTGATCCAGAACTCGTTATTAAAGAATTAAATAAATATATGACCCTTTTACATAATGAAAATGATAATATTCCTTATTATTTTACGGCGATATACTTAGTTGTTAATACAGAAGATAGAACAGTTGAATATATAAATGCAGGGCATCCTTCTGGATATGTTTTAGTTGATGAAACAAATGTAGTTGAACTAGATCGCGGGAGTTGTGCCGTAGGATTTTTTGATGAAATAAAAGTTAAAAAGACAGTTATACCTTTTGAGAAGAACGCTCAAATATTATTGTTTACAGATGGTGTTCTTGAAGCAATTGCAAATGATGAATTTGAGTCTGAAGAGAAATTACGTACTTTTACAGAAAGAAAATGGGGAGATTTAGAAGGCGAGATAGAAGGGTTTTACAAGGAAGAACAAAAGAAAGCGCAATCAGATGATATGTGTCTAATTATGATACAAACGAATGCGAAATAAAAAGCGTATGAAATCCAAACAGAGGATTTCATACGCTTTTTATCCCGCATTAACGGGCAGTAAGACTCCTACCAAAAAATTAGTCTGAAGCAAAGAAGGTAGGTGGGAGATCAACTGCCCGTAAATGCCCGATTGGTTCAACTAATAATCAGTGGGGGATACCCCCACTGATTAAAGTTTCACTTTATTGTATTTTTTGATAAATTTGTTCGCTAGGATTAAATTGCGTATAATGCGGCATTATATTTGAAAAACGAAGAGTTTCTTTATTTCCTAAACATAGAAATCCATTGTGACTTAAGCTTTCATAAAATAGTTGCTGCACTTGATTTTGAAGTTTACTTGTAAAGTAAATTAAAACGTTACGACAAAGTATAATATGAAACTCGTTAAAAGATTGATCGGTTACTAAATTATGCTGTGCAAAAATAATGTTTTGTAAAAGTGATGGATTAAAATAAGCAAAACGATTATCTGTTGAATAATAGTTAGAAAACGCTTGTGTACCGCCAGCTTGTAAATAGTTTTTCGTATAAGTTTGCATTTTATTTAACGGGAGGATACCTTGTTTTGCTTTTTCTAATACATTTGTATTCATATCTGTTGCGTAAATAACCGACTTTTCACTTAATCCTTCTTCGTGAAGTAAGATGGACATTGATAATACTTCTTCACCAGTTGCGCATCCAGCATGCCAAATTCTAATTTCAGGATGCTTTTTTAATTCAGGAATAACATGCTCTCTAAGCGCTTTAAAAAAGGTAGGGTTACGGAACATCTCAGTTACATTAATTGAGAAATCATTTAATAACTGTTCTAAAACCCCTTCCTCGTGAATTACTTTTTCAATTAATTTTGAAATGGTTGGGATATTAGAGAGCTGCATTCGATTACAAATCCTTCTATAAATAGATGTGCGAGCATATTGGCGAAAATCAAATCCTGATAGTTTAAATACCGCTTCCAATAGTAATTCAATTTCTAAGTTCGTGCGCTCATCCGTATCTACTGATGGATCAAAATTATAATACTTATTTTCCACTCCAACTAAACCTCACTTATTTTATTAACCATACACTCATTACCGAATAGAGTTGATGTAGATTTAATGGTTTACTTATATAATCTGAAGCGCCAGCAGATAAACATTTTTCCTTATCATTTGGCATTGCTTTAGCAGTTAATGCGATAATAGGTATTTCATGTAATCCTAAGTTCATTCGGATATTTTCCATCGTTTCATAACCGTCCATATTCGGCATCATAATATCCATTAAAATAAGGTCAATACTTGTATTGCTTTGTAGTATTTCTAAACACTCTATGCCGTTTTGGGCAGTAATAATGTTGGCATTTTGTTTTTTTAATGCATTTTGTAACGCAAATATATTTCGATGATCATCATCGACAATTAAAATGGTTTTTTCTTGGAAGACGTTATTTGTTTCTGGAGTAACGATAGTTTCTTCAACAACTTCAGCAGGAATAACATCTTCTATCGTTGCTGCGACTTCTAAATTGGATAACTGTATATCATGTAATCCATTTGGAAGGTTAGGAATATATACGGTGAAAGTACTACCTTCTCCTACATTACTCTCTAACGTAATCCAACCACCTAATAATCTCGCAAACTCTTTACAAATAGATAAACCTAATCCTGTACCACCATACTTTCGAATCGTTGCTCCATCTGCCTGTTGAAAGGCTTCGAAAATAAGTTGATGCTGTTCTTTAGCGATACCAATACCAGTATCTTTTACTGAAATTGTAATCCAATCTTTACTTATAGATTGCATATCATGACTCAAATTGGTTGTTTCTATCGAATCAAAATGTAAAGAAACGGATCCTTTTTCTGTGAATTTAAATGCATTGGATAATAAGTTTTTAATAATTTGCTCAATCCGTTTTGCATCTGTATAAAACAGATCAGGAATCGTATCACTGTCCTCAATAGTAAATTCGACATTTTTTTGTGCAGCTATATGTAAAAAGTTTTGATGCATATTGGCTGCCATGTCACTTATGTTCGTTGCCTCAAAAATGATGTCTAGTTTGCCTGCTTCTACTTTAGATAAATCTAGTATGTCATTAATTAAAGTAAGTAAGTCTTTCCCTGATGAATGAATGACAGTTGCTAATTCAATTTCATCGTCGGATAAATTGTTATCATGATTTTCTCTTAACATTTCAGATAATAGTAAAATACTATTTAACGGTGTGCGTAATTCATGTGACATATTTGCTAGGAACTCAGATTTGTATTTTGAGCTGCGTAACAACTCGCTTGCTTTTTCTTCTAATTCTGATTTGGTAATTTGTAAGTCAGCTGTCTTCTGCTCAGCCTCTTCAGTTCTAGACTCTAATTGTTCATTCGTTGTTCGTAATTCTTCTGCTTGCATTTGTAGTTCTTCCGCTTGCGTTTGCAATTCTTCTGATTGAACTTGCAACTCTTCTGTCATTGCTTGTGATTCATGTAAAAGAGTTTGAATTCGCATACGTCCCATAATGCTATGAATTGTTAAACCTAGATTATCAACGGTTTGTTGAATTAAATCTTGATGTAAATCTGAAATCTCAGTTACACTTACTAACTCCATTACTGCGATCACTTCATCCTCAAATAAGATAGGGATGACTAGTAGATTTTTAGGACGTATTTCTAATACTCCACTAGTGACATAACGAAACTCTTCGGGTATGTCACTGAGAATAAAACTTTTCTTTTCTAAGGCAGACTGTCCAATGAAACCTTCACCCATTTTAATGGATTGTTTTCCAATATCAGCACCTTGATCGGCGAAAGAAGCTTTTTTCACATAGTAGACAGTTTCTTCATATTCTTCACGTACATAAAATGCACCGCAAGAAGTTTGCGTTTTTTGTATGATGCCACTAAGAATTTTTTTACCTAACATCTCAATAGAAGATACACCTTGATACATTAAAATTAATTCTGCAAGCTCAGTTTGTAACCACTCTCTTTTTGATATTTCGTCTAGTAGGTGATTTGTTGTATGAGCAAGATCTTTTATTTCATCATGTGTATTTACATGAATTCTTTCCGTAATTTTTTCTTTAGAAGAAATGGATTTAATAGCTTGAATTACATTTTTAATCGTTTTTGTAATGGAATTCGAAATATAGAGTGAAACGATAATGGCAACACAAGAAAGTAAGAACAATAAACTGTATAACCAAATCTCTAATTTATTATTTTCAGTATCTAATTGTGCAGCTCTTTTTTTCGTTAGTTGCTCCTCAGTGTTACGGAAGTTAGTTAGCTGTGATTGTAATGACTGAATTTGAGTCGTGTCGATTGTTTGTACATTATTACTATTATTATTTGCAATGAGTGGGCGAATCTCTTTATTAATCCAACTAGTAATGTTTTCGTTAATCTGTTTTAATTTTTCTTGCTGAGAGGGATTATCCTCTAATAAAGCAAAAAGATCTTGATAATGTTTTTCGTAATCCTTTTCCGCAGAGTTAAGGGATTGCACGTAAGTAGGGTTATTAGAAATGATAAACCCCTTCGCTTTATTTTCAATTGTTAGTAACTCTTTCTCCACTTGATTCGTTAAATTGAGAACTTTAAAATCGTGATCAATAATAAAATTACGAGATTTTTGTAAGCTGGAAATCTCATTGTTTAACATAATGAAAGAAACAAGTAAGAACAAAATGATAACTAAATAACCAGCCATAATTTTGTAGCGAATACTAAATTTTGCTTTCGAGTTCATTAAAAATTCCTACCTTCAAGGTTATTAAAACTTTTCTATTTTAAAGAATGAAAAACGTAATATATATTATATCAGTTTTCATAAGGTCAAACTAGAAATCCCCCTATTATATTAGGGGGTTCTTTTTAATAGAGGAAATCATTTTGAAATATAAAAACATATATGAAAGGTAGTAGACGAGGGAATAGAGGATAACAAACATTCTAAGAAGGGAAGAGTGTTTTTAAAGCTCTTTTTGCATCTATTCCTTCAAAAATAAATAATACAAGATCTCTCTTTTTTACAGTAAGGAAAAAGGATACTAGAGTGCTTAAGTTTTTAATAGAAGTAAGTGTTCCGTGTTTACTTATAAATACATTCGTTTGAAATGTTGTCATTAAAGCATAAAAATGATGAATCTGCGTTATTGTAGGTGTTTCATTATAAGAAATAGTAGTAGAGTGAATGGCGTTCATCGTAATATTCCTTTCCATATAGTAAGCATAACAATATAAACATACCCGTTTAAAAAAATGTTAAACATATAAATAAGAAAAAATATAATTATAGTTTTTTACGTTTAGAAAAGGTTAGGAAGGGTATACATATACTACAAAGAGATTAACTGAAGATGAATTGTAAGATGTCTATGTTTAGTAGATTAGTCTATCAAAATATACTTTTACTTTAAATAAAAAGGAGCCTGGTATACATGAATGAAATGATGATTAATATTACATTTGATTTAATTTACTTGTTAAGTAGTTCACTTGTAGTGCTTATACTATTCGCTTTTTTCGTAAATGGTTATGTTAATAAGAAGATTAGTGTATACAGAAATGAAGAAAAATAAAGATACATTATATAAAACTTTAGGAGGGTAATAGTTATGAATGTAGATAGAAAAATAGTAGGTGTTTTTAGAACAATTGATGATGCGGCACTCGTTATTAATGAATTAAATGAAAAAGGATACTCAGCAGATAACATTTCAGCTATTGCGAAAGATCAAAAGGAAATTGAACATCTGGAAGAAAAATCGGGTGAAAAAGTGAATAGCGAAACTGCACATAAAGCAGATATCTTTTCAGCGACAGGGCTTGTAGCTGGAGGAGTAGCAGGCGGACTCGGTGGTTTATTAACAGGTCTTGGTATACTTGCCGTTTCTGGAATGGGTCCAATCGTAGCAGCGGGACCGATCGCAGCAGCTATTGGAGGAGCTGGTATTGGCGGAGGAGCTGGAAGTTTAATAGGAGCATTTATAGGATTAGGAATTCCAGAAGAACATGCTAAAAAGTATGAAGAATATATTTACGATGGAAATATATTAATTTTAGTAGATGCAAAATTAGATAATAAGTTAGAAATCTATAAAATCTTTGATAAGCATCATGCTTATAACTCTGATTTCTTTAAATAAAATGTAAACAAAGTAAATATCGTTTTTTGATCTTACAAATTTGGCGCGGCCGAGGAGTCGTATGACTATAAGAGAGGAAGGGCTTATAGTAAAAGATCAAGTTCTATCATGCTATTTAAAAGGGAAGAGGTGTCTTTTCGTGATTGTAAAAATATTAAAGGATAGCAGTAATAGTTTCCTTTGTACAGTTCAAAATAAAAATGGAGACCAGTATGTGAAGAAGTGGTTTCGTAAACATGAAAATAACAAAGAATTAGGGCGACCAACTTTTAAAGAAGTAGAAAAGGATTGGAAAGAAAATAAAGAATCGTTTATGTATCCTAATGTTAAAGCGCTTTATTAAAATGAAACATAATGCGCGTTTCATTCTTACAAAACTGTCACATTCCTGTAAGGTAATTCAATAGATTAGTTGTTTGTTCCATGTCATAATAAAGACATAAGAAAGCTAATTAAAACTACAACTTATTAGGAGAGTGTCAGTCATGATTGTAACAACAACGTCTGGAATTCAAGGTAAAGAAATTATTGAGTATATCGATATTGTAAATGGTGAAGCTATTATGGGTGCAAATATTGTCCGCGATTTATTCGCTTCTGTTCGTGATGTTGTCGGTGGTCGTGCTGGTTCTTATGAAAGTAAGCTAAAAGAAGCTCGTGATATCGCAATGGACGAAATGAAAGAACTTGCAAAACAAAAAGGTGCGAACGCTATCGTTGGTGTTGACGTAGATTACGAAGTAGTTCGTGATGGAATGTTAATGGTTGCTGTAAGTGGTACAGCTGTACGTATATAAGTAAATAAAAAACAGGCTCACCCCTTGAAGTTTATGCTTTGAGGGGGTTTTTATTTTTCTTTTGTTCATGACTAAAGTTAAAATAGAGAAGGGCCGATGTACTAGCTCGCTTATTTCAAATGTAGTATATTATTTCTTAAGAAAAAGCAAGTAAATGGAAGTTTTTGTATTTAAAGAAGGTGTTAATTTTATGACAAATAATAAAATTGCTATTTGAGGTACGAAGAGAATGAGTGGTATGAATAATTTTAGAAAGTGTATAGTTAATAGAAATAAACGATGGAGTATGTAAAGAGTTATATTACATAAAATTTATTATGAATGGAGGCGGTTACACTATGTTTTGGTTAGGATGTTTTTTAGGATACATTGTAGGTTCTATTATTACATGTGCGCTACTTTACTTTGGATATAGATCCAATGAAAATAAAAAAGCGAATATGCAAAAGGTGGAGGAGAGGAAAATCAATAAAAAAGGTGTATAGTAGGCGAAAGGTAAGGTGATAGTGTTGATACAAAAATAAAGGACAGTACATATTGTATATGACTACTATGTACTGTTCCGCTTATTCTTTTTGGATTATGAGAGGTTGTTTCCTGTCTTGCTATAAATTTCATAGGCGAAAAACCCCAATAAATAGCCGATTCCAGATCCTAAACTCACTGCAAGAAGTGAATAATCTGGGAAAAACATGCCGAAAATTAAACCGATTATACAGCCAACAAGCATTCCCATAGGTATTAAACTGTCTAATAACAGTTGAGCCTCTTTTGATTTTTTCTTACCTAATGTGCCGTTGTCATATTTATGTTTAAGCCTTCCGATTACATAGACTACAATTCCCCCGACTATTAAAACAGGCGCAATTGCCGTGAGTAACCACATGTTAGAATCTCCTTTCGCTTTTTTAATTAAATTACATAAGCTACTTAAAATTCTATGCTACTAAATGGATTGATAGTTGAATGTACTCAATTTAATAATTCGTTAAAAAAACTTTCCCTTTCGTTTTCTCCGCAGATTGCACAACATCAACCGCCGTTTTCACATCCGCTAAGTCATATGTAGAATGTACTTTCATAAAACGTAATTGCTTATTTTCTACTAAGTGAATTAAATGACGAAACGTCTCTTGCCATTTATATGGTGACACTTCTTTATTCCAATGTCGTAAATGAAATATGTTCGCGTGCACTTTTGCTTTCGTGACAATCTCTGCCCAGTTAACTTGTACACCTGATAGAAGACCGATCGTTAAAAAGTGTCCGTTTGGACGTAAGGAGAAAGCTAATTCATTTCCATCCGGTCCCCCGATAGAATCAATCGCAGCATCCGCGCCGATCCGGTTTGTTAATGTCATAACGGTTTCATAAAGCGGGGCAGTGGAAGTATCAATTACATATGTAGCACCAAGGCGCAGTAACTCTTCTGTATGCTTATTATTTCTTGTAACAGCAATGAGTCGGAAGTTTAAAATTTGTGATAACTGCGCAAAAAGATGACCAATTGCGGATCCACAAGCATTCACTAATAAAACATCATTACGTTGTAAGTTTAGCGTTTCTGTACATGTAACCCACGCCGTAAGAGGATTAATATACATTTGTGCCGCTGTGAAATCATCGATGGAATCAGGAATAGGAACTACAAAGTCAGCTGATGTTTTCACATATTCTTGCCAAGTACCTTCCCCGCGTAACGGTAACACACGTTTACCGATAAGCTCTCTAGAAACAAAAGCTCCTACATCTTCTACAATACCAACACCTTCATAACCAGGTATGTTAGGTAACGGAATTCTATGAGCGTACGCTCCGGTTATTGGAATTAAGTCAGATGGATTAATCGGTCTAACTAGCATACGGACGAAAACTTCATTATCTTTCAGTGGTTCTATATTTTTATATTCAACTTGTAATACGTCTTTTGGATTGCCAAACTTATGAAATTGAATGTGTTTTCCACGCAAGATAGATGTTCCCCCTTAGTTTGATTGAGTTTATTATAGCATTTTTGGTTTGGTTGGTTATTTTGTTAATGATAAATAGGGTTTGTACAATGGTAAGTAAAATAGATTTTAATTTACGTATTTATCAGAATTTTATAAAATGTGTATATAACTATGAAATGGGGGAGATTTCTTCATGTGTACTAGTTTGACGTTACAAACTAAAAATTTCCAACATCTTTTTGCGAGAACAATGGATTTCACATTAGATATGAATCAGGAAGTAATAATCATTCCTCGGCGTTATCAGTGGAACAATATAACTGGTGAAACAATCCGAACGAAAAAGGCTGTTGTCGGAATGGGAATTAATTTTGGAGGAAGGGTCATGATGGCAGATGGAGTAAATGAAGCTGGTATGACATGTGCAACTCTCTATTTCCCAGGATTCGCTACTTATAGTAGTCATGTAGATAGCAATAAAACGAATGTAGCACCATTTGATTTTGTGACTTGGAGCCTCACGCAGTTCAATTCTGTTGAAGAATTAAGAAAATCTATTGATAGCATTGCCTTTATAGATGTGCCATTACCAATTTTAGGGGTTACTCCACCGCTACATTGGATTTTAGCAGATAAATCGGGAGAATGTATTGTACTTGAGCCGACAGCTGATGGAATAAAAGTGTATGACAATCCAATAGGAGTGATGACTAATAGTCCGGAGTTTAGTTGGCATTTACAAAATTTAAGACAATATATTGGTCTTAAATCGCAGCCATTTGCGCCAACGGAGTGGGGCGATGTACCATTAAGTGCTTTTGGCCAAGGTTCAGGATCGATGGGACTTCCTGGAGATTTCACACCGCCATCAAGATTTGTACGGGCAGCGTATGGCAAACAAAACATTCAAGGTATAGAGAACGAAGAAGAGGGTATATCGGCTATTTTTCATATTTTATCGAATTGTGAGGTTCCTAAGGGGGCAGTAATAACAGAAGACGGTATATTAGATAATACGATCTATACAAGTGCAATGTGTATGGAGTCTGGAACATATTATTACCATACTTACGATTGTAGACAAATTATAGCCATTCATTTATTCAATGAAGATTTAGATACAGCTGAGATTAAAACGTATCCGTTTCAGCGGAAACAAAAAATATTTTATGAAAACTGAAGCGCCCTTGAAAAAGTGATACTAATAAAAACACCTCCATTTAATTTGCATACTTAGTATGCGAATTTAGGAGGTGTTTTTTATCATTTACCAATATTCAGGTTTACTTCTTGCTATTCTATTAAGCCGAAGCTCTCTTCATTCTCTCAAGTAAACTAGACAACACATGCGTACGATAAGATTCTAGTTTTTTACCTTCATAAGTACGGATACCTAATTTTTTAAGTTCTTTTACATACCAACCTTTGCTTCCGAAATACATGTGATCGCTCCCCTTCAACTTTGTTTTTATTTGTTCTGATTGCATATGGAGGTACAGGAATTATAATGAAGGAAATGAATTTCGCGCGAAAATGGTTAACTTTGTTGCAAAAGACATATATACTAAAGATAGTATACAACGAGGTGGACAAGACGTGATTATAGAGAAGCACGAAATTCAAATTGACCAAATTACTAGCGGTAAAGTGAATATCTTTACTTTCTATCGAAATAGAAAGCAAATTGATGATCATTTTTTACGATTGCAAGAACCATCGCTTACAGCAAACTACTTCTTCCATTTTCATTTTGATGCAGAGAGCTTGCATCTACTGCAGAAAGAGTTTCCGAGCGTATATCCGTACGACGGTAGTGAAACGATTCACGACTGGACGGAAAAGATGAAAGCTGAATTGCAACATCAGATCCAAACAGGAAAATGGAATAAACGCGTACGTATCGGTAATCGCATTCTAGATGTGGTGTTTACGTGGTGTGACGAAGATATAGTAGAGTGAAAAAGAAGCGGATGACGCTTCTTTTTTTTAGCGCTGGAATAAAACGAGCTTACCTGCAGTAGATGTGCAGCGATGTGTTTTTTCATACAATCCTTTTTCTCGTAAAATAGATTCACCTTTTGCTTTCGCTTCTTTTTCAGTTGCCGCCTCGAATGATTCGTCTAATGCTTTTGAACCATCTTTTTCAAAGACTGTTAGAACGTATACTCCCATGAAAATTCCCTCCAATAATAAAAATCAGAATCTTATAACTATTTTGGCATAAATCACTAGAATATGCAAAGAAATATATGACATTGCGTGGTAAAATAAAGTGAAAGTTTTATGGACATTAGATTTACTATTCGTAGTAAAGTACGGAAAAAGAAAGGATCGTTATTTGTGAAACAAGTGAAGTTTATACATGCGGCTGATTTGCATTTGGATAGTCCGTTTAAAGGGATGGAGATGAATGTACCGCAGTCTGTTTGGGAGAGAATGAAGCAAAGTACGTTTGAATCGTTCGAGCGTATTGTTGATAAAGCGATTCAAGAGCGCGTGGATTTCGTATTGCTAGCCGGGGATTTGTATGATGCGGAGACGAGAAGTTTGAGGGCGCAAGTGTTTGTGCGTGAGCAAATGAAGAGACTTTCGCAGTACGATATCCCTGTTTTTATTATTCACGGTAACCACGATCATTTAGGGGGAAGCTGGGCAGCAATTGAGTTTCCGGAAAATGTTCATGTGTTTACGGAGCCTTACGTAGAAGAGAAATCATTTTATAAAAATGGTGAGCTATTAGCTTCTATTTACGGGTTTAGTTATTTGCAGCAAGCGGTAACGGATAATATGACAGCGCAGTATACGAAAATGAGTGATGCGCCTTTTCATATTGGCATGCTTCACGGAAGTGTGGAAGGGGATGCAGAGCATAATCGCTATGCACCGTTTCAAATTCGTGAGCTGAAAGAAAAGCAGTTTGATTATTGGGCTCTTGGCCATATACATAAACGTGAAATTTTATTAGAAGAGCCATACATCGTTTATCCAGGGAACATACAAGGTCGTCATCGCAAGGAAATAGGCGAGAAGGGTGCGTACCTGATTGAACTTACGAAACAAGGAACGCAATGTTCATTTTTCCATACGGCAGATGTTGTGTGGGATGAGATAGAAGTGAATATTGATGGACTTGAAACTGTTGATGATCTTATGACGGCAGTGTCAACAGCGATGAATGAATGTCGAAGAGAAGAGGAAGGGACGCTTTTAACTGCCGTATTTACAGGGCAGGGACCACTTTCTCCTTATTTGCGTGATGAAAAACGTGTTGAAGAAATTTTTCATATTTTAGCAGCTGGCGAAGAGCGAAAAGATTTCGTGTATGCGATGAAGTGGAAAAATGAGACGGTCTCTTTTGCGGAAATCGAACGTTTGAAAGAAGAAAATCATTTCGTCGGTAGTGTGCTAAAGGAGTTAGAAGCTTTCACAAATATGGACGGCGTATTGCGCACCATTTGGACATCTCCTGTAGCGCGTAATAGTATTGAATCTTTTACAGAAGAAGAGAAGAAAGAGATTCAGAAGGAAGCGGAAAATATTATTTTAGAACAATTATTCCAGCAAGAGAGGGATAAAAAATGAGAATGGAAAAACTCCATATTTATGGGTACGGAAAATTAGAAAATGTGGAAATAGATCTTTCAACGCTGACGGTGTTGTACGGTGAAAATGAAGCGGGAAAATCGACAATTCGCTCGTTTATGAAAAGTATTTTGTTCGGCTTTCCGACGAGAGGACAGCGCCGTTATGAACCGAAAGAAGGCGGCAAGTATGGTGGTGCGATCACTGTACAAACAGAGAAGTACGGCCTTTTGAAAATTGAACGATTACCAAAGACAGCCAATGGCGAGGTAACCGTTTATTTTGAAGACGGGAAAACGGGTGGCGAAGAAATTTTACACGATATATTAACCGGGATGAATGAAAGTTTATTTGAATCGGTCTTTTCTTTTGATATGCATGGCCTTCAAAACATTCATCAGCTAGGCGAAGCGGATATCGGCAATTATTTATTTTCGGCAAGTGCAGTCGGAAGCGATGCGCTATTACAGCTCGATAAAAAGCTAGAAAAAGAAATGGATCAGCGCTTTAAGCCGAGCGGGCGTAAACCGGAAATTAACGTGTCACTGCAAGAGATGAAAAAACTTGAAGAGAAGATGAAAGAGTGGCAAGGGAAAATTGGCACGTATGAAAAACAGGTCGAACAGTTAAAAGAAAGTGAAGAGAAGCTTGCTTCTGTTCGCGCAGAAAAAGAGAGTGCAGAAAAACGAAAGCAAGATTATGAAATATTAGCAGCGCTTGAGCCCCTCGTTATTGAAAAACGTGCGTATGAGAAAGTGTTAGAGAACGAGAGCGGACAATTTCCGGTAAACGGAATGGCGCGTTATGAAGCGATTAAGGCAAAAATGGAGCCGCTTCAGTTGCAAGTTGATTCACTTCATAAAAAAATTGAGAATGTGCAATCAGAAATAGAATCGATTCAAATAGACGAAGAGTTTTTACAAAAAGAAAGTTATGTAGAAGAACTTCGTATGCAGCATATGTCGTATGAAAATGCACGCCAAGAAATGCGTGATATAACAGGAGCGATTACGAATATAAAAGAAGAGCTTGCAGAACTCGAGCAACAAATCGGCACTACTTTTGAAGAAGAAACAGTTGTTTCGTTTGATATGAGTTTAGCAACGAAAGAGTTAATTACGCAAACTGTGCAAAAGGCACGCGAATTAGAAACGCAAAAAACGCAGCTTGATGATCGCTTTAAAGTAGCGCAGGAGCAATTAGAAGAACAAGAAGAAAACATAAGACAAATTCAGAAACAAATGTTAGCGGATGAAGAGCGAAATACGTTAGTTGAGAAAGAAAAGTCATTCCAAGATGCGGCGTTTATCGGTATGGGCGCAGAGAGAATGAAGCGCAAGTATGAGGAAAAAGCAGGAGCGGCTATGCAAAAGAAAAAGCAGTGGCAAAGAGTTTGTCTTCTTTTACTTCTTATTAACACAGGCGTTTTATTCACAAGCTTATTTATAGATAACCGAGCGCTTTTATTTATTAGTGTCATTGTTTTTGTAGGGATTGTTCTTGCTCTTGTTTTATATAAAGATCCGTCAAGTGGGTTACAAGAAGAGCTCCTTACTCTTCAGCAAAGTGCTGGCGGGAGACAAAGTGAAGAAGCGATGTCTGTTCGTTATGAGTTAGAAAAAGACGAAGAAATTCGTAAGTTATTTGAGCGTGAGTCATATAAATTGCAGCAAATGGAGCGAGCGTATGATAAAGTCGTTTCATCGTATGAGGAATGGGAGAGAGAAACGTTCCGCACGAGCGAACAAGTCAATGTGTATAAAAAGCGTTATACGTTCCCTGAATTTTATACGTATGCGCACATATTGCCGGCGTTTGAGCGTATGGAAAAAATGCAGCAATTATATCGTGAATTAGAGAAGCAAGGCAAGCGAAAATCTTCATTATATGAAATGATTTCGCAATTTGAACATAAACTAGAAACTGTTATCGGTAGCGCGGAGTATAGTAAGCTGCACGAGGCGCAAAGCCGTATGCAAAATGAGAAAGAGAAGCGCCAAACTTGTAAGCAGTTAAAAGAAAAACTGGCGGAATGGCAAGAAGAATATGAGTTTATGCAAGAGCAATTGAAACAACTGTTAGTAGAACGAGACAGTTTATGGCATATCGCAGAGTCTACAAATGAAGAGATGTTTTTAGAGGCAGGTAAACTAGCGGAAAAACGTGAAGATGCAGAGAAACAAGTGGGACGTTTATTACCGCAAATTGATCTCTTAGAACAACGTTTAACGAGTTTATCATTAGCTGAACATTACGAAGCTAACGGTTATGACGGAAAATTAAAGCAAGAACTGACAGTCGTGCAAAACTGTCTGGCGCAAGAGAAAGAACTGACAGAGCGTATTGCGAAACATCGTATGGAAATTGCGAATTTAGAAGAAGGTAGTACGTACGGCGATTTAATGCATGAATGGGAAATGAAAAAAGCGCAAGTGCGTGAACAAGTGAAGAAGTGGGCTGCTTATGCGGCCGCAAAAACGGTGTTAACGAAAACGAAGCAATATTATCATGAAGTACATCTTCCTCGTATTTTACAAAAGTCAGAAGAGTATTTCGTCTATTTAACAGGCGGACGATATAGTAAAATCTTTTCACCGTCAGAGTCAGAGACGTTTATTGTAGAGCGTAACGATGGTATGCGTTTTTACAGTCATGAACTAAGCCAAGCGACAGCGGAGCAGTTATATTTATCGCTGAGATTTGCACTAGCAAAAACATTTGAGCATGATTATCCATTTATTATTGATGATAGTTTCGTGCACTTTGACGCGGTAAGGACGAATCGAACGATTGAACTTATAAAGGAAATTGCAAAGGGTAGACAAGTCATATTCTTTACATGTCATGCGCATTTACTCGCGTATTTTACAGAAAAACAGATTATAAAATTAACACATATGCGTAAAGAAAATGAGTTGTAGTGTGCTATACTAAAAGTAACTGATTTGGTGGAGGAATTCGAATGAAAAAGAAAATTGCAGAGTATGAAGTTGGTGAACAAGTCGATATTTTCTTGTTAATTAAAACAGCGACAAAAGGTATCGCAAGCAATGGAAAGCCATTTTTAACAGTAATCTTACAAGATCCAAGTGGAGATATTGAAGCGAAGTTATGGGACGTATCACCAGAAGTTGAGAAACAATATGTAGCGGAAACAATCGTGAAAGTAGCTGGAGATATTTTAAACTACAAAGGACGTATTCAATTACGTGTGAAACAAATCCGTGTTGCGAATGAAAATGAAGTAACAGACATCTCAGACTTCGTAGAAAAAGCACCAGTGAAAAAAGAAGATATGGTTGAGAAAATTACGCAATACATATTTGAAATGAGAAACCCGAACATTCAGCGTCTAACAAGACATTTATTAAATAAGCATCAAAATGAATTTTTAGACTATCCAGCAGCGACAAAAAACCATCACGAGTTCGTATCTGGACTAGCTTATCACGTCGTATCAATGCTTGATTTAGCGAAAGCTATCTCAAATCTATACCCATCATTAGATAAAGACTTACTATATGCAGGTGTTATTTTACATGACCTTGGTAAAGTAATTGAATTATCTGGCCCAATTTCTACAACGTATACGTTAGAAGGAAACTTACTAGGCCACATTTCTATTATGGTAAACGAAATTGGTAAAGCAGCAGATGAATTGCAAATCGATGCAGAAGAAGTATTAATTCTTCAACACATCGTCCTTTCTCACCACGGAAAAGCAGAATGGGGTAGCCCAAAACCACCATTAGTAAAAGAAGCAGAAATTCTGCACTACATCGATAACTTAGATGCAAAAATGAACATGATGGACCGCGCATTAGGACGCACAAAACCAGGCGAATATACAGAGCGTGTCTTTGCGCTTGATAATCGTTCGTTTTATAAACCGTCGTTCCATAATTAATAGTGTGAATAAAGTGGCCTCATTAAGTTTTAAAAGCTTAGTGAGGCTATTTTTATAGGAAGTAAATAGTATGATACAAAAAATATCTCGAATTTGAAATAAATCTCTTGCTTTTTAATCACTTGAGGTGTAAAGTGATAGTAACGAAAGCGATTGAGTCATATGAAAAACATACACTCAGTTGTTTTCGATTAAAAACAAAGTAACTTATACAGTAAAAACTAAGATGAATTTACAAAAACATAATTAAGAATAAATTGAAAAGCTAAAAACCATATTAGTTGTGGGAAATGTTATTTTTTTAGTTATCACTTGACTAGTAAAACGAAACGGAGGAATAACCAATGTATGAAATTAAAGGGCATCATCACATTTCAATGGTTACGAAAAATGCAAATGAAAATAATCAATTTTATAAAAACGTGCTTGGCTTACGTCGTGTGAAAATGACAGTAAACCAAGATGATCCGTCAATGTACCACTTATTTTATGGAGATAAAACAGGAAGTCCAGGTACAGAATTATCATTTTTTGAAATTCCATTAGTAGGAAGAACATATCGCGGTACGAATGCGATTACTCGAATTGGATTACTCGTTCCTTCAGAGGAAAGCTTACATTACTGGAAAGAACGATTTGAGAAATTTGATGTGAAACATAGTGCAATAACAACATATGCAAATCGTCCTGCTTTACAATTTGAGGATGCTGAAGGTCTTCGCTTAGTACTACTCGTTTCAAACGGGGAAAAAGTGGAGCACTGGGAAACTTGGGAGAAATCAGAAGTTCCTGCAAAGCATCAAATTCAAGGAATGGGTTCTGTAGAACTGACAGTGCGTAGACTTGATAAAATGGCGAGTACACTTACAGAGATGTTCGGTTATACAGAGGTTAGCCGAAATGATCAAGAAGCAATTTTCCAGTCCATTAAAGGAGAGGTTTTTGGAGAAATCGTTGTGAAATATTTAGATGGTCCTACTGAAAAGCCGGGCCGAGGCAGCATTCATCATTTAGCAATTCGCGTGAAAAACGATGCAGAGCTTGCTTATTGGGAAGAACAGGTGAAACAAAGAGGCTTCCATTCTTCAGGAATCATCGACCGTTTCTATTTTAAAAGCTTATATTTCCGCGAATCAAACGGAATCCTATTTGAAATTGCAACAGATGGCCCAGGATTTACAGTTGATGGAGATCTGGAACATTTAGGAGAAAAACTTGATTTACCACCGTTCTTAGAAGATCAGCGTGCAGAGATTGAAGCGAATTTAGCACCGATTGAAGAGAAGTAATAGAAGAAAATATACAACTTTAACATATAAATGAAACCCATTGGAGGAATATAAAATGAACCAATTAAAAGGAATTCACCACGTTACAGCGATTACAAGTAGTGCAGAAAAAAACTATGAGTTTTTCACTCACGTTTTAGGAATGCGTTTAGTTAAAAAAACAGTAAACCAAGATGACATTCAAACATATCATTTATTCTTTGCAGATGATAAAGGTAGTGCAGGAACAGATATGACATTCTTTGACTTCCCAGGTGTTCCGAAAGGAGTACACGGTACAAATGAAATTTCAAAAACTTCATTCCGTGTTCCTACTGATGCAGCATTAGAGTATTGGGTGAAACGCTTTGACCGTCTTGAAGTAGAACATACAGGAATTAAAGAGCAATTTGGTAAGAAAACTCTTTCTTTCGTTGACTTTGATGATCAACACTATCAATTAATCTCAGATGAACTTGATAACGGTATAGAATCAGGTACACCATGGCAAAACGGACCAGTTCCATTAGAATACGCAATTACTGGTTTAGGCCCTGTATTCATCCGTATTGCAAACTTTAGTTTCTTCAAAGAAGTGTTAGAAAAAGTTTTATTATTTAAAGAGGTTGCGCAAGAAGGAGAATTCTATTTATTTGAAGTGAACGAAGGTGGAAACGGTGCTTCTGTCATTGTAGAACATAATACGGTTCTTCCAGAAGCACGACAAGGTTTTGGTACGGTTCACCATGCTGCATTCCGCGTAGAAGATCGCGCTGTATTAGAAGAATGGATTGAGAGAATCAGTAGCGTTGGACTTCCTTCATCTGGTTATGTAGACCGTCATTTCTTTGAATCATTATATGCAAGAGTTGCACCACAAATTTTATTTGAATTTGCAACAGATGGCCCAGGATTTATGGGAGATGAGCCATACGAAACACTTGGCGAAAAATTATCTTTACCTCCATTCCTAGAGCCAAAACGTGAAGAAATTGAAAAATTAGTTCGTCCAATTGATACAGTAAGAAGCACGAAGGAATTTATTAAAGAGTAAAAATAGAGCAAGTAGTTTTAGCGGAGTGCTGGAACTGCTTGCTTTTTTATTTATCCTAGTAAGTTTTCTGACAATTGTTTCTCAAGTTATTAAAAAGGAAAACTTTGGTATAATTAATTAAAATATTAAATTTTCTGATAATTGTTTTTTAATACATAGAAAAGGAGTGGTAATATACAATTTTGATAATTGTATAAAAATCCTAATTTTGTAATTTTGGAGAAAAGGGGATGCGAGTGTATGGGAGCAGATGTAGTAACAAGGGAGCAAATGAAACATTCTTTAGATGATTGGTATCGTGTAATGTTGCAGCAAAATATAGAGAAGGCCACGGAAATGAAGGAAGATATTGAGAGTGAATTTTCTAATGTAAAAGAGGATGGGGATTTATGGCTATATTACTCTTTATTAGATTTTAGATATAAAGTGCTGGCGGATGGTTTACAAATTACTAAAAATAGTTTTGATAAAATTGATGAAATTTATAAAACGTCTGAAAATCGTTTGTCATATTACTATTATTTTTTTAAGGCAATGCATGCAACTCTAATATCAAATTACAATGATGCAAGTAGATGTTATGAGAAGGCCAAAACACTAATAAAATATATTCCTGATGAATTAGAATATGGGGAATTCTGTTATCGTCTTTCTGCATTTTTCTACAATACAAGGCAACCAATGAATACAATAAAATATGTAAATAAAGCTAAAGAAATTTTTTCAAAACAAGCAGGACAAGATATGAATATTGCTTTATCTCAAAATCTTTTAGGACTAACTGCCATACAAATAAAGCAATATGAACAAGCAGAAGAGTGTTTAAATTCAGCGATAGATATTCTACAAAAACAGGATAACGCTATATTGCTTTTAAGGGTACGTCATAATTTAGGATGGCTATACGCAAGTCAAAACCTTTCTGCACTAGCTATTCGACATCTTTCAGAAGTAACAGAGAAATTCCCAGCACATTTCAAAGCGATTTTCCTACAAGCTAGGGAACATTTTAAACTGGGAGAAACAAACATTGCTGAAGAATTAATTGATAGAGGATTAAATATTTGTATGGAGTTAGAAAATGAAGAGTATATACATCATTTTAGTATTTTAAAAGCAGTAAATGGTAATGTTCCTATTAAAGAATTAGAACAAATTATCCTTAAAGGAATTACTTATTTTGATAAAGAATCTTTATATAGTTACACTCAGGAATATGTGGAAAAACTTGCAATAAAGTTTCGTGAGGATGCTAATTACATGAAAGCAAGTGATTATTTTTACAAAGCATTACAGGCAAAAGAGAAGAAGATAGAGAGAGGAGCATTAAAATAATGTTTAAAAAAATTGGTATGGCTGTAACTGGTATAGTGTTAGTTGGTATTGTATCTGTCGGTTTAAATAGTTCTTTTGTACAACAAGCGGAGCATGGTGATGTTCCAGCACCAGCAAGACCAGACTACGTTAATATTGGTGACGGAGGAGCGCCAGCCAACTTCAATAAAGGAGACGGCGGTATTAGCAAACAAGACTCACACGCTGATCATTTTTAAATTAAATAATAAAGTGAAGGGATCTTATAATGAGGTCCCTTTGTTTTTTTACTATAAAAGAATTGACTTACTTTAAATATGTAACTATAATAGTTACAAAATAACCATTAGTGACAGAAATGAGTTATATTTTTTTAGTTTAATTGTAACTGTATTAGTTACAATGAAAAAGAGAACATAAAATAACCAAAAAATGTAAAAACTTTAAATAGCAACAAGAGAAAGGAGACGGGAACTTTGAAACGGTTTAAGTTTTATATGATTAGCGGTATTGTACTCGTTTTGTTAATTGTTTGTAACTTCGTTGATAAGCCGATTGCGAAGGTTGGAGAAGTGAAAGATACTGTTATGATGAAGCTGAATACGAAAGAAAGTATGGCGCAAATTGATGGGCAGACGATTTATTTTAAGCAAATTGGTGAGGGAAAACCCCCTTTACTTATGTTGCACGGGTTTGGTGGTTCTTCAGATGGATTTAGTGATATTTATCCGGAACTAGCGCGAGACCATACGATTATTGCGGTTGATATTTTAGGGTTTGGGCGTTCTTCTAAGCCAGTTGATTTTCAGTATTCGTTTCCTGCGCAAGTGAATTTATATTATAAGTTAATGAAAAAGCTCGGATACGATCAGTTTGCGGTGCTCGGCCATTCAATGGGCGGAGAGATGTCCCTCAATTTAGCGTATTTATATCCGGACGCAGTGACGCATCTCATCTTGGCAGATGCTACAGGGATAGAGTCTTTCCAGCAAAAAGAAAGTTATGAAGTACCACGGCTATCGACGGACTTACAAACTGTAACTGAGATTACGAAGTATAATAAAAATGAAGTGAAAAATAGTCGTGATGATAAAGAGCATTATGATCAGCTTACGAAAATGAGAGAGCGCCGCATTGCGATGGAAGCTGATAAAATTAAGGTACCGACTTTAATTTTATGGGGACGACATGATAAAAGTGTTTCTTGGAAAAATGGTGAACTGTATCATGAGCTATTTGCGAATAGTACGTTTCATATTATTGAAAAAGGATACCACGCACCGTTTCGTCAGGAACCAATTGAGTTTATGGAATATGTACAAGCATTTTTCGCGAAGCATCCACAATAAAAATTTTAAGCATAAATCCAATTCTTTCCTCATAAAGTGAAACTAATAAGGCTTGTCTAAGGAAAGGAATGAAGTGATTTGGAAACTTTACCATGGTGGGTGTATCTTGTAATTGTTGGGATTGTACTAAGTGGCTACATGGTTTTATATACTTCGAAAAAAGAGCAAGATATGGATAATGAGTTTATCGAAAAAGAAGGCGAAGTATATATGAAGCGCTTAGAAGAAGAGCGCGAGAAACGTAATCAGGATAGTGATAAAGATTCGGTATTGCTTTAATAAAAATTTTGAAAGGCTACCACCTAGTAGGATTTTACATCTAGGTGGTAGCTTTTTTTCTTCTGGGGGAGCAGTATATGTTCATCAAGCTAAGGGTATATTAGTTTAATTTTACATGTATAAGAGAGTCATCATAAAATTTTATTGATGGTATTTATATATATTTTTACTCATAAGAATGGAACTAGCGGGGATTTTACTGGGGGGATTAACAATGCATAGGGATGAAACTTCATTACATCCTGATACAGGCGTTACGTCTGTAATGTTTGTTGAGCGTTCATTAAATGAAATTCGTTTTTGGTCTAGAATCATGAAGGAGCATTCTTTTTTTCTTCGATTGGGATTTAGATGTGAGGATACTCAATTAATTGAAGAGGCGAATCAATTTTATCGGTTGTTTGAACATATTGAACAAATAGCGCATTCCTATACAAATGAAACAGATCCTGAGCAAATAAAAAGATTTAATGCAGAAGTACAACAAGCCGCAACTAATATTTGGGGATTTAAACGAAAAATTTTAGGATTAATTCTCACATGTAAATTGCCAGGACAAAATAACTTTCCACTTTTAGTTGACCATACAAGTAGGGAAGCTGATTATTTTAGAAAACGTTTAATACAATTAAATGAAGGTAAATTAGATGCCCTTCCTGATGCTATTATTAAAGAAAATGTTTTCTTTTTAAGGATTATGGCAGACCATGCTAAATTTATTGGCCATCTTCTTGATCCGTCGGAAAGAAAGCTTGTAGATACAGCACGAAATTTTAGCAATGATTTTGATGAATTGATGTATCAAGCAATTGACTTAGAATCTATGAAACCACAATCCCAAACAGCTCCTCTTTTAGATCAATTTTTAGATCAAAATCGCGTGTCAGTTGCATCTCTTCGGGATTTTAAGAAAACAGCACGTGATTTAATTGAGCAATGTAAAATAAAGAGCATTATTCATCCATTATTAGCAGACCATGTTTTTCGTGAAGCTGATAGATTTCTTGAAATCATTGATATGTATGATGTTCATCTTACAAATATTCAATCACAACCTAGATATTAGAAGATAAGGAAAGATACTATTTTTCCTTAAGCTGAGAAGTTAACAATTTATTGTTAGCTTCTTTTCTTTGTGATTAAAATTTTCTTTTAAGGACTACATAAATCCTTTTGACCAAATATGTAATTCTTTGTAAAATGTTATATATGGAAAGATTATGAATATACAGGAAATCTATGGGTAGTAGATTCTAATAAATTACTCGGGGGAAATTTATTAATTAAGTATATTAACTTTTTCACATTAAATTTTACAACTAAAGGGGTAGTAGTAATCATGAAGGCAAAGAAATTAGTAAGTTTAGCATTACCAGTTATGTTATTGAGCGGTTGTATTACAATTGAAACGGATGGTAAGAAAGCTAATGAACCAAAGAAAGAAGAAACACAACAGGTAGAGAAAGAAAATAAGGCTTCTGAAAAAGAGAGTAAGTCAACTGATAGCAAGAAAGAAGATAGCTTATCTGTAGCGAAAGGTGAAGGTACAAACAGTAGTTCATCAAGTAGTCAACAAAGTTCCTCTTCTAATTCTTCAACTGGTAAGGTAACTGGTTCTGATGTTGAAAGGTATAAGGCAGATATCATAAACAGTGCTACTCAAATTGAAGATACAATGAAATTAATTGAAGGAATAGCAGATTCAGATGTAAAATCATACAAACAAAAGAAAAGTGAAGTACAACTAAGTTTAGGTGGAGCAAAGGCAACAACGAAGAAACTGAAGAATTTACAAGCGCCCCCTGAGTTACAGGGAGAACAGGCGAAGATAAAGCAATCGATGGAACTGTATGCGGATTGTTTTCAACTTCTCTTTGATGCATTGGACCAAGAAGACGAAAGTAAAATGCATCAATCAGTAAGTAAGGCACAAGAAGGTTCGAAACTGTTTGAAGAGGCAGCGAAGAGTATTGGTAGTAAAACCAACTAAAAATAAAGTATTTAAAGGGGTATTTGTAAGTGCAGTTGGTGCAAGTGAAGAGTTAGGAATTAGTTATGGAAACACATTACAAATTTATCAAATGGACGATAATGTTCGTATTCGATATGTAAAACAATAAATAATTGGTGAAAAACTCTGTAATAAATTTTACAGGGTTTTTTATTAGTTTTAATTTAATTTCTTCATTATCTTTCCAGACGCTGTCCATACTAGTATAAGTCGAGAAATGAACAAAACGATAATGATAGGAAGATAATGTAACTACATAGTAACTGTAACCATCTAAAGCCCAATTCATACACTATGGTGGAGGATTTTTACTTCATAACCGGATGAAAAAGGAGTGTAATCATGAAGAAACGTACTGTTAATGAAGCAGGAAGGAATGTGCCACAACCAATCCGCAGCGACGGAGCAGGTGCGATTGATTCTGGACCTCGTAATGTTATGCGGGATATTCAAAATCCGAATATGCTTGTTCCGCCTATAACGGATGCAGGGTTAGTTCCTAACTTGAAGTTTTCATTCTCGGACACTTCTATGATTTTGAAACAAGGCGGGTGGTCTCGGGAGATTACTGCTCGGGAACTACCGGTTTCGACGACGATTGCCGGAGTAAATATGAGTTTAACGGCCGGTGGAGTACGAGAACTACATTGGCATAAAGAAGCAGAATGGGCGTATATGCTTTTAGGACGGGCACGCATAACGGCTGTTGATCAAAATGGGCGGAATTTTATTGCTGATGTTGGACCAGGTGATCTTTGGTATTTTCCACCTGGTATTCCACATTCCATTCAAGGATTGGAACATTGTGAATTTCTACTCGTTTTCGATGATGGGCATTTTTCAGATTTATCTACTTTAGCTATTTCTGATTGGTTTGCACATACGCCGAAAGAAGTGCTATCGGCTAACTTCGGAGTGCCGGAAAGTGCTTTTCATTCCATTCCTTCAGAGCAAGTGTATATTTATCAGGGAGAGGTACCAGGTTCGCTTGAGAGTCAGGAAGTTCAGTCGCCGAAAGGAGAAGTTCCTTTAACGTTCAAGTACGAACTTTTAAAACAAAAACCGATTAAGACTCCTGGTGGGAGCGTTCGAATTGTCGACTCTACGAATTTTCCTATTTCAAAAACAATCGCAGCAGCGCTCGTTGAAGTGGAGCCTGGTGGAATGAGAGAGCTTCATTGGCACCCGAATAATGATGAGTGGCAATATTATCTTACCGGGGAAGCGAGAATGACTGTGTTTCTTGGAAATGGTACAGCTCGAACATTTGATTATAGAGCTGGTGATGTCGGATATGTACCATTTGCGACGGGGCATTATATCCAAAATACAGGTGACGAAACATTATGGTTTTTAGAGATGTTCAGAAGCAATCGTTTTGAAGATGTATCGTTAAATCAATGGATGGCACTGACTCCTAAAGAAATAGTGGAGAGTAATATACATGTTGGGCCGCAAGTAATGGATTCTCTGCGTAAAGAGAAATCGCCTGTTGTGAAATATCCGGGATTTTCATATAGTCCGAAAAATGATGAGTAAAATGAAAATTTACGTTATTCTTTCTGGAGACTGATAAGAAGGGATGGCGTATTTTTTATGCCTAATCTAGTCTTTATCCCGCTATTTGCCGGGCAGTAAGACCCACCTCAAAATTCAGCGGAATCAAAGAAGTTAGGTGGGGCGCGGGCTGTCCGTAAAAGCCCGATTAGTGAGGGCTGATTAAAGTTTCACTTTATTAGTATCCGTCCCTTGTATTATTGTTCGGGAAATTATTATTGGAGCATAGTATAGGGAAGATACATATAAAATAGCGCCATTATAAGCTGTAACGCATAAGTTGCGCAGGAAATGCAACGATAACTAGCTTTACTCTTCATCATTTATTTGAACATAATGGGCATAGAGAGGTGATAAACACAGTATGATTTTTAGTGAGCGTTTAAAAGAAGAAAGAGAAAAAAGAAATTGGTCGCAAAATGATTTGGCTGAAAAAATTCATGTAAGTAGGCAGTCGGTTTCGAAATGGGAGACGGGAAAGAACTATCCGAGCATTGAAATTATTATTCATTTAAGTGATTTATTCAGTATTACGATTGATGAATTGTTAAGGAGTGACGAAGAGTTGACGCAAAAAGTAATTGAAGATAGTAAACAATTAGCATATCCAAAATGGAAGGTGTTTTTCGATAGTCTATTCACGCTTGGAGTATTTTTGTTTCTTATCAAAATCGTTGTATGGATGCTAAATAAGTTTGCAGGAGCAAGTATTACAATTGTAGCAGATGCGCCATATGTAATGAATCTTTTGTCCCTTGTATTCATGATTATAGGTGGTATAGGTTCCGATAAGTTGAAGAAAATATATAAATAGAGGAAAGATTTGAAAGAAATCCCCGACACTAGCTGTTCTTTTCACTTAAATTGTGTACTATAAAGGATAGGATGACATAAAGAAGGGGACGTATAGAATGGAATTTCATGAACAGAAAATTTTGCCGGCAGTGAGGCAAATTAAAGATTTGGAAAAGCTATTACATAGTTCGTATGAATATATCGTTATTTTAGATATTCATGTCGGCCAATTGAAGAGTGTTATATCACTTGCGAAGCAATATTGTAAAAAGGTGTTTTTACATGTGGATTTAATTCATGGTTTGCAGAGTGATGGGCATGCGACGGAATATTTATGTCAGGAGTTTAGACCGTACGGGTTACTTTCAACAAAGGCGAGCGTTATTATGAAGGCGAAGCAAAAAGGTGTTGTGGCAATACAACGCATCTTTTTAATCGATTCGAGTGCGATGGAGAAGAGCTGCAATCTTTTAGATAAGACGAAACCGGATTATATTGAGGTACTTCCTGGAGCATTAACGGATGTTATCGCTGAAGTGAAAGAGCGTACTGGTGTACCGATTTTAGCAGGTGGTTTTATTCGTACTGTAGAAGATGTGGAAAGAGCATTAAATGCTGGTGCGACAGCAATTACGACATCAAAACGTGAACTATGGAAACATTACCAAAAAAAGTGACGAAAATGTGAATTTTTTCGTTGACACCGCTTTCATTTGCGGTTAACATTATAGACAAGTTAATAAACGTGACGGAGAAAAGTAGAGATCCACATTTCATTGTTTCTATATAAATTTATATAGAAGCGTGCAAGCTGTGGGTCTTTTTCTTTTGACAAAAACGAATGGCCATTCATTTTACCTCTATCACATTTGAAAGCGTTTAAATTGATTGTGGAGGGATACTATGTCAGCATTTTTAGGAGAGTTAATAGGGACTGCGTTGTTAATCGTACTTGGTGGCGGCGTTTGTGCTGGTGTAAGTTTAAAGAAATCGTTTGCGAAAGATTCAGGTTGGATTGTTATTACAATGGGCTGGGGCTTAGCAGTAGCGGTTGCAGCGTATGCGGTTGGATCAATTAGTGGGGCACATTTGAATCCAGCTTTAACGATAGGACTAGCATTTAAGGGAGCGTTCCCATGGAGTGACGTACCAGGTTATATCGTAGCACAAATGATTGGGGCAATTATCGGGGCAGTTATCGTATATTTACATTACTTACCACACTGGAAAGAAACAGAAGATCCAGGAACAAAGTTAGGTGTATTTGCAACAGGTCCAGCAATTCCGAACACATTTGCAAACCTTTTAAGTGAAATGATTGGAACATTCGTTTTAGTATTTGGTATATTAGCAATTGGTGCAAATAAATTTGCAGATGGATTAAATCCATTTATCGTAGGTTTCTTAATTGTAAGTATTGGTTTATCATTAGGTGGGACAACAGGATACGCAATTAACCCAGCACGTGATTTAGGTCCGCGTATCGCACACTTCTTCCTCCCGATTGCAGGAAAAGGCGGTTCAAACTGGAAGTATGCATGGATTCCAGTAGTAGGTCCAATTTTAGGTGGATCACTTGCAGGTTTATTCCATCAAGTTGTATTTGAAGGAAAACAAAATTCAGCACTTATTTATGTGATTATCGCAACTGTGATTGTACTAGCAATCTCTTATATGACAAGTAAAAAAAGCGGAAGCAATACAAATAGTAGAAAAGTAGCATAAGGGGGAAACCGATATGAAAAAATATATTCTTTCATTAGACCAAGGAACAACAAGCTCACGTGCAATTTTATTCAATAAAAAAGGTGAAATTGTTCATTCAGCTCAAAAAGAGTTTACACAACATTTTCCAAAGCCGGGCTGGGTAGAGCATAATGCACAAGAAATTTGGGGATCTATTTTAGCAGTTATCGCAACTTGCTTAAGCGAAGCAGATGTAAAACCAGAACAAATCGCTGGTATCGGTATTACGAACCAACGTGAAACAACGGTTGTATGGGATAAAACAACTAGTAAACCAATTTACAACGCAATCGTATGGCAATCTCGCCAAACAGCTGAAATTTGTGATGAGTTAAAAGAAAAAGGTTATAGCGAAATGGTTCGCGAAAAAACAGGTCTTTTAATTGATGCATACTTCTCTGGAACGAAAGTAAAGTGGATTTTAGATAACGTTGAAGGTGCAAGAGAGAAAGCAGAAAACGGCGATCTATTATTCGGAACAATTGATTCATGGCTTGTATGGAAACTATCTGGTGGTAAAGCACACGTAACAGATTACTCAAACGCATCACGTACGTTAATGTTTAACATTCACGACTTACAGTGGGATGATGAGCTTCTAGACATGTTAACAGTACCAAAGAGTATGCTTCCAGAAGTACGTCCATCATCTGAAATATATGGAGAAACAATTGATTACCACTTCTTCGGTCAAAATGTACCGATTGCAGGTGTAGCTGGTGACCAACAAGCAGCATTATTTGGACAAGCTTGTTTCGGTGAAGGTATGGCGAAGAACACTTACGGAACTGGTTGCTTCATGTTAATGAACACAGGTGAAAAGGCAGTAGCTTCTGAGCATGGTCTATTAACAACAATTGCATGGGGAATAGATGGTAAAGTAAACTACGCATTAGAAGGAAGTATTTTCGTAGCAGGTTCTGCAATTCAGTGGTTACGTGACGGAATGCGCATGTTTAAAGATGCAAGTGAGAGTGAAGTATATGCTTCTCGCGTTGAATCAACTGACGGTGTATACGTTGTACCAGCATTCGTTGGACTAGGAACACCTTACTGGGATAGTGAAGTACGCGGCGCTATGTTTGGTGTAACACGCGGTACGACGAAAGAGCATTTCATTCGTGCAACGCTAGAATCTTTAGCTTACCAAACGAAAGATGTATTATGCGCAATGGAAGCAGATTCAGGTATTGAACTGAAAACATTACGCGTTGATGGCGGAGCGGTTAAAAATAACTTCTTAATGAAGTTCCAAAGTGATATTTTAGATGTTCCTGTAGAGCGTCCGGTGATCAACGAAACGACAGCTTTAGGTGCAGCATACTTAGCTGGTCTTGCGGTTGGATATTGGAAAAACCAAGATGAAATTAAATCACAGTGGCATATGGACAAACGCTTTGAACCAACGATGGAAGCGGAAACAAGCGAAGAGCTGTATGCTGGATGGAAAAAGGCAATTGAAGCAACAAAAGCTTTCAAATAATCATAAACAGTGTTATAATGGTGACAAGTTAATAATTCGGTAGGAGATTTGGAGAGACCACAACGCGCTATAGAGGCGAAATCTATAGCGGAGTTTGTGGTCTCTTTTTTCGTTATCAAAGGGAGGAATTACCATGAAATTTTCAAGTAAACAACGTAAAGACGTATTAAACGGAGTAAATAAACAAGAGTTAGATGTGATCGTAATTGGTGGAGGTATTACTGGTTCTGGTATTGCATTAGATGGAGCAACACGCGGGTTATCAACAATTGTGTTTGAAATGCAGGACTTTGCAGCAGGTACATCAAGTCGTTCAACGAAGCTTGTACACGGTGGTCTACGTTATTTAAAACAACTTGAAGTGAAAATGGTAGCAGAGGTGGGTAAAGAGCGTGCGATCGTATATGAGAACGGTCCCCATGTAACAACACCAGAGTGGATGTTACTTCCGTTCCATACAGGCGGTACGTTCGGATCATTTAGTACATCAATTGGTCTTCGTGTATACGACTTCTTAGCAGGTGTAAAACGAAGCGAGCGCAGAAAGATGTTTAACCGTGAAGAAACGCTAAACAAAGAGCCTCTTGTAAAAAAAGAAGGATTAAAAGGCGGCGGTTACTACGTAGAATATCGTACAGACGATGCGCGTCTTACAATTGAAGTAATGAAAGAAGCAATTGAGCACGGCGCAAAAGCTGTTAACTACGCAAAAGTAGACAGTTTCTTATATAAAGATGGAAAAGTATGCGGTGTACGTGTAATCGATTTACTAGACGGTGAAGTATACGAAGTTTACGGTAAGAAAATTGTAAACGCAGCTGGTCCTTGGGTAGATACACTTCGTGAAAAAGATAACTCGAAAAAAGGAAAAGTACTTCAGTTATCAAAAGGTGTTCACTTAGTAATTGATCAAAAACGTTTCCCGTTAGGTCAAGCGATTTACTTCGATACACCAGATAAACGTATGGTGTTCGCGATTCCTCGCGGCGGAAAAACATACGTAGGTACAACAGATACGTTCTATGATAAAGACGCAGCTGTACCACAAATGACAACAGAAGATCGCACATACATCATTAATGCGATTAACTATATGTTCCCAAGCGTAAAAATTACGGAAAAAGACATCGAATCAAGCTGGGCTGGTGTTCGTCCGTTAATTTATGAAGAAGGTAAGAGTGCATCTGAAATTTCTCGTAAAGATGAAATTTGGACTTCTGAATCTGGTTTAATTACAATCGCAGGTGGTAAATTAACTGGATACCGCAAAATGGCTGAAATGGTAGTAGATTACGTAACGAACTTATTACAAAAAGAAGGCCATAGTGCATATCCGAAGAGTACAACGAAACATATGCCAATCTCTGGTGGACATGTAGATGGTTCACACGGATTCCCAGCATTTGTTGCGAAAAAAGCAGACGAAGGTACAAAATCTGGTTTAACGAAAGTACAAGCAGAAGAGTTCGCGAAATTCTACGGCTCTAACGTTGATGTACTATTCGACTTAGCGAAAAAACATAAAGACGAAGCGAAAGAATATAACATGCCGCTAGACGTTCTAATCCCGCTTGTATACGCAATGGATTACGAAATGACAGCAAAACCAGTCGACTTCTTCGTACGCCGCAGAGGCGCTGTATTCTTCAACATCCACTGGGTATACGAGTGGAAAGAAGCAGTAATCAACTACATGGCTGCGAAACTAGGCTGGAGCAAAGAAGAACAAATGAAATATACAGCTGAACTAGAAAAAGCACTAACAGACGCTGTAATTCCTGTAGATCAACAAGAACAGGCAGCTGCGTTAGCTTAAAATAGAGAACCACCTGAAGGGGAGCCTTTAGGTGGTTTTTGTTTTATTATGCACGCACTAAAACCGTGATTATAAGTAAATAGAGTGTATTAATTTTATTTTGAATATTAAGGTTTCTAATGGGTTTATAAGCTTTTTTGCATAAAATAAAAAAAGACAGAACACTCATGAATTTCTGTCTTGTACAACCATACTTCTATGGTGGTAGTAGATGTGGTTATTGAACAATCAAATCAACAATTTAATTGAGAACCGCCCTTACCTTTTTCGCAAGCGGGGTGTTTTTCACTTTTTGTACCGCACGAAATCATTAAAACGATATGTGAAGTAACAAAGAACAAGAAGGAAACGTATGTTTCAAACGGGGACAGTTAAAATTAAATAAATTTCCATCAAAGAACACTCTTCTATTTTGTACTAGATGATTAGAAGAATTTTTATATTTGAAAATTATAATTAAGTGGGAGTATTCGGATTCTCTTCTGTCAGAATCTTTAGATAGATGTATCTCTAAAGGGAATTTTAATTTATTTATCCAGATATGTAAAATTGCATATTGGAAATTATGTGGAACTTATATACAAATTTTGGTTCGTATTGTAATATCAAGATGTCGCTAATGGAAAAAGTAAAAAAACATATTTTTTGTAAAAATATGTTTTGTGTTGTGAAATATAAATGGCAGGAAAATGGAGTTGATTAATTGGATATTTCGGTAAATAAAGATGTAATTGTATATGAAGAAAATAATGAAATTATTCTAGTGAATATGATTAAAAATAATTTCTATGCATTAGATCACACAGGATCTGAGATTTGGAAGAAAATCGAACTTCTATCAGAAGTAACAAAGATAATTGACTCTATATTTCAAGAGTTTGATGGCGAAAGAGAAGTTATTAAGAATGAAATAATGGATTTTATTTTTAATTTAGAGAAGGCAGGGGTAATTGAGATTGATAAGTAAGTTTAAGAATTTGAATACATACATATACTTGTTAGTATTATTAGTAAAATTCGACATGGAATTATCAAGAAATGGATTTAATAATACATTTAAAAGATATGCATATAAACATCTTAATATAAGGGATATAAAATGGGACAAGGAATCTATAGAAAAAACTAAAAGTGAAATCGAAAGAATATTCCATATATTAGATGTTGTTTGTGTTTGGTATCCAAGAAAGGCCGATTGCATACATAAAACTTTACTAGGCTATAAAATCATTAGAAAAAATTTCGCAATACCAGTTGAGATGGTTATAGGGATTAAAAAATTTCCTTTTGAGGCTCACGCATGGTTACAGTGCAATGGTGATAATTTTTTTGATGACCAAGAAGAAACAAGTCGATATAACATTATATTGGATTCGAGGGAATTAAAGAAGGAGGATTTAAAATGAAATGGTTTTTGGTATCCGTTTCTTCTAAGGAAAAAGATTTTAAAAATCTAAGTATAAAGAATACTATTTTTGATGAATTTAAAATAAAAGTTGAAGAAAATTATGGAATGAAAAATCATTTTGAATTTTTTGCCGCCAATAGCCATAAGAATATAAACACTAAATTTGAATTTGGTGACATATTAATTATTGGGGATATTGTATTACATAACAAAAGAGAGCTTATAAGGAAATATAATCTTTCAATATCGTTAGATGAAGACGTAGAAAGTGAATATATCATTAGTTATTTATACAAAGAAAAAGGGATTGAATTTATAAAAGATTTGGTAGGCGAATTCTCATTTGTACTGTATGATCAAGCGAAGCAAAAAACATTTGCAGTAAGAGATCATATAGGGGTGAAAACTTTATTTTGGGTTAAGCATAAGGATGAATACGTTTTAGCAAGTGATATTTTCTTATTAAAGAGTTACTTTGATTTTAAAGATATAAATTATAACTATTTCAAAGAATTTCATGAGAGAAACGGAATAATTGATACAACAGATACACCCTATAATAATATTTTTAGAATCCCTAGTGGATGTTATTTAAACATAAATCAGGACGTATCTAAAGTGCAAACATATTGGGATTTATCTAAAGTTTCTGGAACAATATTATATAAGACTGAGGAAGATTATTTCAGAAAATTTTCAGATTTATTATTTCAAGCTGTAAAAGATAGGCTAGATAAAGAGGAAGGAAACGCAATAATGTTGAGTGGAGGGATGGATTCTACCTCGTTGTACGCAGCTTCCAAAATTATTGCGAAGGAAGAAAAAAAACTCCATATTTCATCAGTTAGTGCAGTTTTTGATGAATTGAAGAATTGTGATGAAAGAGAATATATTAATGAATTAACTCACAAATATAATGATGAAGGAATATATTTAAATTTAGATAATACATTGATGTTTGAAAAATTCCCTAATGATGACCCTTTTACTTTTGAACCGAATGTAAATTCAATATCTTTTAATTTCACATATAATACTGTGAAAAAATCAGTTGAGAATAACTTAGTTAACATATTGAGTGGCTTCGCGGGTGATCATCTATTAAAAGGTTCCTTACATACAACTCGAGATTTTTTTAATAAAGGACAACTGAAAAAAACATTTTCTTGGATTACTGATTATTCTATAACTACAAATACATCAGCCCTTAAAAATTTTTATAACTGTGTACTATCTCCTGATTTAGCCAAAGAATTTATTGGGAATACAGATAGTAATTATTATAAGTTTATGAATAAAAAAATGAGAAATATTAAACGTTTTCACCAAAAGGAATTATATTACCAAATTACTAATGCTAAAGCGCACTTATATATAGATAGGGTAATAGGTGCTGCAGTAGGTGCAGATATTAGTCATCCGTTTTTAGACAGAAGATTAATCGAATTCGTTTACAAAATCCCCGGTGAATTTAGATTTTCAACTGAAACTACTAAATATATATTAAGAAAATCAATGGAGAAATACTTAACTCCAAATATTGTTAATAAAATTAATAAAACAACTCACTTAGATTATACTTATAAAAGCATTCGAAAGAATTGGGATAAAATATACAGATTAATGGAAAATCCGATGATTGTAGAGAAGCTTAACCTGCTTTCGCATGAAGAGTGGCACGAGGAACTCGCAAAATGGAGAAATGGTCTTGAAAATAGAAAAGATTTTTGGACATTATTTTGTATTGAAATATGGTTTATAAAGTATCAACAAAGGTTAAATCAAAATAATTAGTAGAAAATATATCAAATAAATAACGCAATATTTTTATATATGAAATTAATGTTAACTAATTTTTTGTGAATTTATAATGAATATATTTAATTAAAATTAGTATAAAACTATTGCGTTATTTATCAAAAAACAATAAGGGAGATTGATTTAAATGAAAACATTTGTAAAACCTTCAATGGTGAATTGTGGTAAAAGTGAAAGTGTAATTAAAGGAGATTGCTCTTGGGGGAAAGAAAATTTCGCATTAGATGAAACAGGAGCGTACTATACGAAAAAAAGAAAATATGTACATGCTGGTTGGCTTCCAGGATATAAAGAAGTATTTAAATGTGCGGTTGTAGATGGTTGTAGTTCTGACTCTAACCAATGCTAAAAATAAATAAATAATTATTTTATTAAGCAAAAATATACAGGTGAATAGCGCAATATGTATATTTATTGGTAACAGATTTTTCGAAATGCACAATATGTCAAGAATGTAATTGAAATATAGTTAGAAATTATTTGAAGTTATTATACTCATAAAACTAAAGGGGATAAGTTAAATGAAAACATTTGTAAAACCTTCAATGGTGAATTGTGGTAAAAGTGAAAGTGTAATTAAAGGAGATTGCTCTTGGGGGAAAGAAAATTTCGCATTAGATGAAACAGGAGCGTACTATACGAAAAAAAGAAAATATGTACATGCTGGTTGGCTTCCAGGATATAAAGAAGTATTTAAATGTGCAGTTGTAGATGGCTGTAGTTCTGACTCTAACCAATGCTAAGAAATAATATGTAATTATTTAGGATTATTATACTTATAAAGTTAAAGGAGATAAGTTAAATGAAAACATTTGTAAAACCTTCAATGGTGAATTGTGGTAAAAGTGAAAGTGTAATTAAAGGAGATTGCTCTTGGGGGAAAGAAAATTTCGCATTAGACGAAACAGGAGCGTACTATACGAAAAAAAGAAAATATGTACATGCTGGTTGGCTTCCAGGATATAAAGAAGTATTTAAATGTGCGGTTGTAGATGGTTGTAGTTCCGACTCTAACCAATGCTAAATAAATTGAAAGATAATCATACCAGCTGTGTAGCTGGTATGATTGCCTAATTTTATAGTTTTTAATGAGAGGAATATTAATCCATTGATAAAACATGTTAATTTACTAAACTGATGAAACAAAAAATGTTTAATTGTTTTTAAATTTATTTTATTAGTATTCATAGGAGAATTTTAATGGTGACTTACCTTTTTATAATAATTTTAATAGTAGCAATTATTACATGCGCATACATATATATCAAAATTAAAAAAAATCAAGATTTTACCGCAAGTATTATGAGTGGATCGGAATTTAGGAAGAAGATTAATGACTATACAGGATATGCTATATGCTCAGATAGAGAAAGCTTTATACATGATTTTAATTTGTTTATAGAGTTGTTAAATATTATTAATAAAGAAAGACGATGTGTTTTAGTAGATTTATCTAATGACACACATGATTCATCTGAACTAAATATGGAACTTATTAAAATGTTAGACATTAGTTTTATTCCTTCAATTATATATATGAAAAATGGTAAGGAATTAAAAGAAATCATACATTTTGGTGAATTCGAGGAAAACTTCAATAATCAAGAAATTCTGGTAGAACTCAAAAAAAGGTTAGGGCAGGATTAAATTATGGATACAGTTTATCTAATTATGATTAAGATGTCATATGTTACTCTTGGTTTGATTTTTCTAAAAAGTGTTAGAACTAAAGTGAAAAAGCCATTTGCTTATTATATGGCTATGAAAGATTATCAAATAGTTAAAAAAGAAAAATCACTAAATGTTATTACTTCTCTATTAATTGCTTTAGAGCTATTCTTAGCATTATTATTAATAACTACAATATATTCAAATATTGTTCTAATTATAGGTTTAATAATTCAAGTGTTTTATATATTACTGATAGTAATTAACATAAACAAAGAATTTATAAATAATTGTGGTTGTTTTTCCTTAAATATGCCTAAGAAAGTAACAACAAAAAATTTAGCTGTTAATATTATTTTATTATTATCCATAGTACTGATATATGGTTGTGAGATTAGACTTTTATAATAGACCATATTTTAACATGATATATTATGCAGACTAGTTATCGATTAGGAGGAATTAGGCTTTTGAATGTTATAACATTAATATTTAGTGTGTCTGTAGGATTACTTTTTTTTATTTCGGGTTTGTTTAAATTGATTGCTATAAAAGAAGCATCTCAATCGATTGTTGAAATGAATTTAATGCCTGAAAAATTAGCATCTATATTTGGAATGTTATTCCCTTTTCTGGAGATTTTTTTAGGTGTATCCTTAATTATTTTTAATAATAATATGTTTATTAATATTATAGCGATAGGTTTGATAGTCATGTTTATTTTAATCAACTTCAAAGTAATTGTTGAAAAAAAGCAAAAGAAATGTTTTTGTTTTGGAAAAATAATAGAGACTAAACTTGGTTATGGTGGATTAATTCAATGTCTACTATTATTGCTTAGTATTATTCCAAATATAATATTTAATGGCACAAATTTAAGCACAGTATTGACTCATAAGGAGCATTTAATGTATGGACTAGAAATTATTATAATTTCTGTATTTTGGACAATAACATTAATATTAATTCGATTAATATTTGAAATTATATTTCCTAATAAATTATCTAATTAAGTTGTAATTGGAGGAGCAATAATGGATATAAATCATCAAATAATAATTTCATTACTTATTATTATAACGATACAAACAGCCTTACATATAATTACAATTTTAAAATTAAAATGGGGTCAAGTAGTTCAGGGGGGACTAGAAATCGGAGACAAGATTCCAAACGTTGATTTTAACAATGTTGATGGAGACGTAAAGGGGATTTACGATAATGTATTAGGAAATAAAAATACACTTGTTTTTTTAGATCTAGATTGCAAAGAATGTAATAAAGTTTTTAGCTCGTTAGATGTTTTTAATATTAGCTACCTAAGTGAAATTAAACTAGTTTTAATAAAAACAGAAAAAAATTTCAAATATATGAGCAATAGTGTTTATAAGGATAGAGCATTATTTATTGATGAAGATATTATTATTAATAAATTCAATATTGATGTATTTCCTTTTGCAATGAGAGTGGATGAAAGTGGTAAAGTTGAAGAGAATAGTCATATTACTAAAGAAAACTTGATTAACTATATAACTTGAAAAATTAAACTAGCTAATTGAGAGGAGGATTATAGTGAAGGAGAAAAGACATAATCAATTTTGGGCATTTATAAAAACTCAGAAATATTTTCTAGGTTATATATATAGAGAGCATCCTTTGAGTTTAATCTTATTTTGTATATTATCACTTATTACCGCTACTATTCCACCAATTTTAATCATTTTAAATAAACAAACCATTGACACGATTACTAATATACATAATAACCCTGATGCTCAAGAAGTTGTAATAATTTTGTTGGTAGTAACTTTTTTATTGCAGTACTTCTCTTCTGTATTAAGTAATATAGGAATATATATATTTACTCGTATTACCCAGACTGTTAATTATGTTCTAAAAAAAATAATGTTAACAAAATTGATTAAAATACCATTAAAAGAATATGAAGATAGTAGTTTTTTTGACACTATAAATTTAGCGAATATAGCAATAAGCGGAAATGGTGTAAGGGTAATTAGTAGTTTGATAGGGGTTTTACAAAGTTTGATTTCTTTAATTGGGATTTGTGGGATATTACTTGCGATCCATTGGATATTACCCATTGCACTATTTTTGTCTACATTGCCAGGTATTATTTTGATTTTTATAGCAAAGTCTAAAAATTATAGAATGACTAAAGAAACAGCGGCTAAAGATAGAGAACTGGGCTTTACTGATAACCTTTTTGTTGATAAAAGTGCTATCAGAGAGATAAAGATTAATGATTCGGGAGATTTTTTATTAAATAAATGGTCTAACTTATTTAAAGTTATACAAAAATATAAACTCAACTTAGCTTTATGGGAGTGCAAAACTAAATCGATTGCCGCATTACTGTTACAGGTGTCTAGTTTAGTTGTATCTTTAATACTTGTATACCAAATATTTGATAATAAGTTATCCATTGGTGACTATGTTGCTTTACTTGGGGCAGTAGCTTCTGTGCAATCAATATTTGGTTCAATTGGTTCTCATCTAGGTTCGATTTTTGAGACAGCTATCTATAATAGTGCTCTAATGCAAATATTGGATTACGATGTTAAAAATAAAAAAGAAGTAGATCCCATAGAAATTCAAAGCGTAGAAGAGATATCTTTAAAAAACATAAGTTTTTATTATCCAAAAACTAATGTTAAAGTATTGGATAATATAAACTTAAAGATTAATAAGGGAGAAAATATTTCAATTGTAGGGCATAATGGTTCTGGAAAGACTACACTAGTTAAATGTATTTTAGGCCTTTATGATGTAAGTGATGGTGAAATTAGAGTAAACGAAAAAAATATTAAAGATATTAATAAAATAACTTATTTTGAAAGAGTAGCAGCAATTTTCCAGGATTTTTATAAATATAAATTTAGTTTAAGAGAAAATTTAGGATTTGGGAATCTAAAGAAGTTAAACGATGATCAGGAATTATATAATGCACTACAAAAGGTAGGGTTATATGAGAAAGTAAAAAATTATCAATTTAATCTGGATACATATTTAACTAGAGAAATACCAGATGGGAGAGAGTTATCTGGTGGAGAGTGGCAAAAATTAGCTATTGCAAGAGGGTTCTTGAAAGATTCAGATTTAATTATTTTAGATGAGCCTACTGCAGCATTAGATCCACTAAGTGAGATGAAAATTTTTGAACTTTTCAACAAATTATCTGAAAATAAAACGACAATAACTATTTCTCATAGATTAGGACCTACAAAGTATTCAGATAGAATTATTGTAATGGACAATGGGAATATAGTTGAAGAGGGAAACTACGATGAGTTGATGAATAAACGTGGAGTGTATTATGAAATGTATTTATCACAAGCCAAATGGTATGAGGAACAAATAACGCAAAATTCGATTTAAGACATTGAGGTGTATTATGGAAAAGAGTCAGTTTTTATTATCTGTGAAAAATTTGTGTAAAACTTATAAGGGCGTTGGCTATGAAGTTAAAGCGCTAAAAAATGTATCCTTTGATTTATATAGAGGTGAGTTACTTGCAGTTATGGGAACAAGTGGTTCAGGAAAGAGTACATTACTTAACATATTAGGTGCTTTAGATAGTCCAGATGAAGGCACTATTTTGTTAAATGGGGAAGTGAAAAATAATATGTTTACTGAACCATATGCGACAAAATACCGGAGTGAGAATATAGGGTTTGTGTTTCAATCATTTAATTTATTGAAAGATTTATCAGTTAAAGAAAATATTGCATTACCGCTTATTTTAAAAGATATAAAAAAAGAGGAAATAGACACTGAGGTACAGCAGATGATAGAACTAGTTGGTTTGGAAAACTGGTCTAATCATCGACCAGTTCAACTTTCAGGGGGGCAACAGCAACGTGTTGCTATCGGAAGAGCATTAATTACATCACCACCTATCGTATTAGCTGATGAACCAACTGGGAATTTAGACTTTAATAGAACTACAGAACTTTTAAAAATGTTAGTAGAGATGAAAAAAAAATTAAATCAAAGTATGGTTTTAGTTACACATGATCCCAATGTAGCAACATACGCAGATCGCGTGATTTTTTTCCATGATGGAAAAATTGTGGACAATTATGTATGTGATAATGGACCGGTCGATATGGAAAATATTTTAGAGAAGTTTAAAGCGTTGATGGAGAAAGTGCAATGATTAGATCTATTAGGGGAATAGCATTACGTTTTTTTAGAGCGAATAAATTTATTGCATTGTCATCAATTGTTAGTGTGATGTTGTCCATTTCTTTAATTATCACAATGGGAACTTTCTCGGTAAATGCTAGACATTCAATAGAAAATAAAGTTAAACAGATATATGGAGATATGGATTTATCAGTTGGTTACAGTAGTGATCAAACAAAAGTCATGGATAAGTCCCTATTAGATAAAATTACATCCTCAAAAAGTATTAAACAATCATCGAGTGCCTTGGTTACACGTTTAAAAGTAGATAGTTTAAACACAAATATGTATACAGTTGGGGTTCAAAATGATGTACTAACAAAAAGTAAATATCATTTTAATGAGAATATAGAATCCAATGAGGTGATAATTAATAAAGAATTAGCTCAAGTATTGAAGGTTCGAATAGGGGATAGTATTTTAATAGAAAATAAACAATATAAGATAAAAGAGTTATTGACAGATTTAGATGCAACGGGGATGCCTCCTGATATAATTATATTATCTAAAGATACAGTTCAACGACTTATGCAGGAAAAGAATAGTAAAAATATTGAAGCCACTTATGTTTTAATTAAGATGAAAGAAAATGAAGATGTACTAACATTAGCTAATCAAATTAGAGAAATTGATTCGGACTTACGAATTGATGTAACAGAAGAAGATGAATTTTTAAAGAGTAATCTAGCCTCATTAAATATATTTATGATTATTTTGTCGGTACTCATGCTTGTTGTTACTTCATTAATGATTATTTCTAATTTTGAATTGTTTTTATATAAATATAAAAATCAAATTTCTATTATGAGATCCATTGGAGCGACAACAAAACAAATATTTAAAGTTGTGTTATTTCAATGTAGCTTGATTAATATTATTGGTACTATCTTGGGCTTTGTGCTAGCTGTGATAAGTAATCAATTCTTGCAAAAATGGCTGGAAAAATTATTTTCTTTTCAAATTAGTTCGTTAGGATTTGATTATAAAATAGCAGTAATGGTCATGATTTTTGGCGCAATATTGATTGAAATATTCATGCTTTTGCCCTCTTATAAGAGTGCAAAAGTGTTGCCATTTAAAATTATGCAGGACAATGAAAAAGTCGATTTTTCTAATAAAAATAAGTATTTGAAATTTGGGAAATTCATAACTTTTATCAGTATAGCTCTAATTCTTATAGGAAGATTTGTAACTTATGGAGAAGGTACAAGAGTAGCGTTTGTATTAATTGGATCACTGTTATTAATATTAGGGATATTTATATTGTTTCCTATTTATCTTCCAACGTTATTAACGCGCACTTTACCTATCATTAAATATCTTACTGGTAATACATCATTTGTAGCAATTAAGAATCTTATACCACAAGTAAAAAAGAATACATTTGTTGTTTTGACTATTAGTACAATGATGATTATTGCTGTTTTTGGATCGGCACTATTAAAAACTATTCAAAAGAATGAAGAAGCATATTTAAAACAAGAATATCCAACAAATATTATTGTGAAAAGTCATTTAAGTAAAAATTCAACAATTAAGCATGCAGAATTGCAAGCGGAGATAAAAAAAATAAAAAGTGTTAAGGAAGTAAGCACGCTAAGTAATTTTGTTTCTGCAGAATTGAAGAAAGGCGATCAATATGTTTCTTTTAATTATGCATTAGCTGATTTAAAGGAGATGGGGAAACAAAATTTACTTCCACTTCTTTCTACAAATGTGGAAAAAAAGGTTGTTATTACTAAAGGTTTTGCGCTACAACATGATCTTCATGTAGGGGATAGTATTGTTCTTGGTATGTACTCAGAATCCTCACAAAAAATAGAAGAGAATGGAAGAGTTGTTGTGGGGGAAATCGTTCAAAAATTATCTGGCTCAAATGTAGAAATGTATATGGATTGGAGAAATAAAGAATTTAATACAGATTTCACTGTATTTAGTCGTTTATTTATTAGCTCCAACGATGAAAAATATACCTTGAAACAATTAGAAGAATTAAAAAAACAGTATCCAGAATTACAAATCAATAGCTATGAACAGTCGGTCAAAAAGGCAAAACAAATGTTTTATCAAAGATGGTCCATATTTATTGTAGTGATGATAGTAATGGTGTTTAGTGTTATGTTAGGAGTATTTAATACTCTTATTAATAATATAAATTCAAAAAGAAAAGAATTTGCTGTTTTAAGGACGATATGTATTGATAAAAGAGGGATTATAAGGGTCATAATGACACAAGTTATTCTATATATCCTTATAGGATTAATACTTGGTACTTTTGCCGGGATTCTATTAACATATGCTATTAGTTTAATTGATCATGGGAAAGTATATATTGATTTTATTTTTGTGAATACGATTGTAGGAGTTATGTTAGGAATGGCGTTTATTATTTTTGTTCCTTTTGCAAATCGAATAGGGAAAAGAAAGGTTTCTATAGAATTAAATCAAGATAATAAATAATAGGCCATCATTATTGTAAGTTTTGAACGAATTAAGGTATTATTTATCATACTCAAAATTCTCCAGATCTAAGAAGGCTTTCACCACTGTATATGTCTTTATAGCGTTATTAATGATAATAGTGTGGAAATGAAATATACAGCTGAACTAGAAAAAGCACTAACAGACGCTGTAATTCCTGTAGATTAACAAGAACAGGCAGCTGCGTTAGCATAAAATAGAGAACCACCTGAAGGGGAGCCTTTAGGTGGTTTTTTCTCTTGACTAAAAATAAATAAAATGTGTTACAATGATGATAGAGTATTTAGTATGAATTTTGCATAAAATAAAGAAGACAGAAGCCTGAGAAACTTCTGCCTTGTGTAACCTAACTTGCTATTGTGGTGGTAGTAGGTGCGGTTATAAGACAATTACATTAACGTTTTAGCCGAGAACCGCCCTTACTTTTTCCACGAAGCAGGGTGGTTCTCGCTTTTTTGTATACAGAAATTAGCCATGGACCGACGTATCTTCTACCGATGACAACGCCAGCTCCGGTTAGGATACCATACACTAATTTAATTACAAACATCGCGATCATATTATCACCTCCCCCCTTTTTTCAAAATGGAAGAGATGATTGCCACACCTACTAGTTATAGCTTATTAAGTTACGTATTCATTGTATTATGTTTTAAAATAGGGAACAAGACATATAGATAAAAAGCCCTAGTTTTAAATGGTTGGGTAGTGTGTAAAGCGTGTTTTGTCATATACAACTTATTTGTGACCGCCTACAAGTTAAGGTTTTCATTTGAGTTACGTTTCTTTTCTTTAATTTCATTAAGTTGTTCCATCAAAAATGTAGCATCAGATTTTGTTAATTCAACTTTCGGAATGCCATTTTCAAAAATGATATAAGTTTCTTTTAGTTCGTCAGTAAGTAAGCGTCTTTCACTATGGTTTACAGGAGTAATAACAGGTTGCTGGTTAATTTGAGTTTCTTTATGTTGCTTATCTTTTTGCTCTTCACCATCGTTAATATCTTCAAGCTCTTTTTTCCAATCATTACGATCATCTATAATAGCTTTTATAAATCTATCCATAGCAGTAAATATTGTTATAGAAATCCATGTCATATAATCTGTGATTGGATTTGGAATATCGAGTTCTATTAATACACTAAAATCTTTAAAACTTTTCAAGATTACTAAAATAATGATTAAAAAGTAACTTATAATTCGCCTGACATTTTGTTCTACTTTATTTCTTGTTAAATAAACAAACATAACTAAAAAAATAGGGATACTTAAACAAAAAATATAAAATAGATGTATCGAGATATTATGGAAAGTAGTGATTCCGACTATTATTACAAACAAAATTAAATCATATAACAAAAATGTATAAAGGGTTTTAGAAGAATTTTGTATTCGGTTTATAATATAAAAATTTTTATAAGCAATTTTTTTTGATAGTTTTCCAATTATGCCTTTGTACTCTACACCGTGTGCTCGTAAATTAGATAAAGTGCTTCCAAATAATATAATTACTGTTAAATAAATTGAACATACGTAAACAAATTTATTTATCGCTTGTTCACTTTTGAATAGAAGTGTATCAAAAGTGGTATAAATAAACCAAATTGTCGCAACTAACATTATAACTTCTATAACTATCAGGAATCCGGATAGTTGTTTTTTGAAGCTTTTAATTAAAAATGATGACATAAATTTACTTATCTTTTCTAAAATAGGGACTACAATCTTAGTTACTAAAAAATATACTGGAACGGGAATTAGTATAAACATTATTAATAAATATATAATAAAACCTGTTAAATCATTCACATCTATTTCCTCCCAAACTATTATTGTTGCTATCTAGATTTACTCGAATGTATTGTACCCTCTTGTAAATCTGGAGAATACTGCTAGAAATTGATTTGCATCTAGTTGTGAGTAGGAAACCGACAATGTTTTTGAATGGTGAAATTCACTGTTGAGATCCCACTTAATTAAATTTATATTATTTTTTTCTAATATATTATAAATTCAATTTTACATACAAAATTATTTTATGATATTCTTTCTGGTTACTCAAGGTGTGCTTGTTATAAATTCCAAAACCTTCGAATCACTCCGTTATAAAATGGTTAATCTTACTGGCGTTATACATGCGTAAAGAATGTTTTTAGTACTGTAAATGATAAAAGTGTTCAAATGAAATACACAGCTGAATTAGAAAAAGCATTAACAGAGCTGTAATTCCTGTAGACCAACAAGAACAGGTAGCTGCGTTAGCGTAAAATAAAACACTACCTGAAGGGGACAGTGAACGTCAGTTCATGAAAGGTTGTTTTAATATTAATATCCTTTATATTACACTATATAAAACATTAGTTATTATACACCTTATTATACCAATAAGTACATTAAATACCATACTTGTATTTAATATATTAAATCTGTAATATTTAGTTTGTTAGAAAAATGTCAAGAAGGAGATGTATTATGAAAAAAATAATTTCAAGTCTTTTAGCGTTCTTAATGTTGTTTAGTTTTATTGGAGGGACTTTTGCTGAGGCGGCAGAGAATCGTTTAACTGACGAAGAATTGCTGAATCTTGATATCTCGGAAACGGAATTAAATGATGATGTTTTAATGTATATTGATACAATTAATCCAGATTTTGATTTAGCTACGTTGTTAAAACAGGAAGAAGAAATCTCATTTGAGCAATCTTTATTAGAACAGCCAGAACATATTATCAATGAATTTGAAATTCAAAGAAACCCAGTTGTAATTGCGGCGTTACTTAGAACGGTAGCTCAATTAATTAAAAAGTATGGTGTGCCAGCTTATCATTTAGCTCAAAGAATGCATGAGAGAGGTATTTCAGCTACTCAGGTATATAACGCAATTGCCAAAGGGAAGAAATACTATGATCCTGACCATAATTCAACTGTTTATCATTTTGGGGGTGTAGCTGTAGGGAAAAAAGGAGGAACTTTTACAACTACCTATAAACAAAAAAATCCAAAAACAAGATGGAGACCGCTATAATAAGATATGAGGTGTAGCATGAAAAAATTAATTACGTATGATTCTGAAATTCAGATGGCATATCTATATGTAATTCCATTCACTTCAGAAATTGAGATTGAATCGACTGAAGAATTGGAAGAAAATCCAAAACTAAATTTAGATATAGATCAATTTGATCGTATAGTAGGGATTGAGTTTTTTGGAGAAAATGCTCATAAATTAAAAGAATTAACAAATATGAGTAAAATATATAAAAAGAAAGCTTCAAACGATAATGCATACATATACTCATTTAGAGTTTCTCAGGATAATTATTTGCAAAAAGTGTTATTTCAAAATGTTGTATTTTATTTTGCAGATAAGAAGTATGAAGAATTTATTGGTTTTGATATTATCAAGCCATCTTTGTATGGCCATGAAATATTAGATTCTTTAAGTGAGTGTTAGAAAGAAGGAGGACTCAATGAAATGGGTTCTCTTTTTCATTTAGCGATGAGGAGAATCTTGACGATGGAAAACTAACACAAAATCCTTATTGCAAACTTAAAGAGCGCCTTGGGAGAGAGGCGCTCTTTAAGTGAATGTATTGTAACGACTATTCGGTTCATTATATGCAATTTGCTAAGAAAGTGATTTTATAAAAAGGTTATTTTAAAAAGAATGGAGCAATTGATGGAATCAAAAGTTCCTAAGGTACTATTCATTAGGTATTTTTTCAACGATAGCATCCTTTGCGATTGGTGGTGTAGATTTAGTCGTTACGCCGAAGGATATAACGAGTTTATCTCCCAATTGATAATTCCTATTTTTTTCGATGGGGATTTTTAATAGTTTATTTGGAATGAATTTTATTGCTTCCATCTCTGAGTAGGAAAGTGCTTCCTTTTGTGTAGCGGTATCTGCCACGAGTATGTATACAGTGTCAATTGAAATAACATATCCTGTGAAAGTGAATATAGATTAAAACTTAATTTTGAAAAAAGAAGCTTATCTTCTACAAGTAAATGAAGTGTAACTTTAAGTAAGTATAGTATAAGCGTGATTAAAAATATTATGTGGAAGTTAAAGAGGTAGTTCATCTATAAAGGTGTAACAAAACGGTATGAACATTGTCAGCCGAATTTTTTTATGAATTTATAAAACTTTTCCATAGGTTGCATCGTCTAATATATGGGAAGGAGGGAATGCTATGGATGAATTAACGATAGAAGCGTTTGAAATAGAAGATAAGGAACTTCTTATCGATGAAATTATGAACAAGTATGGACAAGAAGTCCTGCAACTTGTGTATTCATATGTAAACAATAAAGAGGTTGCTGAGGATGTAACGCAAGATATATTTGTGAAATGCTATAAATCTCTTCATACATATAAAGGGAAATCGAATGTGAAAACGTGGTTATGGAGAATTGCGATCAATCATTGTAAGGACTATATAAAAAGTTGGTATAACAAAAAGGTAATCGTTACAGAGGATGAATTTGCGTATATTGGGATTCAAAATGATAGTGTCGAACAAACTGTTATTCAAAATGCGGAGGACCGTGAGCTCGCTTCTGCAGTAATGAATTTACCGATAAAATATCGAGAAGTGATTTATCTATTTTATTATGAAGAGCTTTCAATTAAAGAGATTGCTATGGTAATAGACGTAAAGGAAAATACGATAAAAACGAGACTAAAAAAAGCGAAGGAACTTTTGAAGGAAGGATTGGAGGAATAATCAAATGGAAGATCGATTACAAGGCTTGCGAAAATCAATGGAGAACACAACGTTTAAACATTTGAGTTTTTCTGATCAACACCAGAAGCAGGTGCGCGAAAAAATTAAGCAATCGTCTGAAAAGGAAGAAGATATCCTTTTAGCAGTGTTACAACTTCTTATGAATGAAAAATCAGGTTATGAATTGATGCAGTTGCTAAGAGGGAGAGGAATTCAAAAATTCGAAGGTGATGAAGGGTCTCTATACACTTTATTACATCGTTTAGAACAGAATCGCTTTATCCAATCTAGCTGGGATCACGCAGGAGCTAAATATTATCAATTAAATGATAAAGGAAACAAGATGCTGCGAAAGGCAGAGAAGAATGCTACGAAGGCACGATTTATATTAAAAGGATTAGTACAGGAGTGAGAAAAAATTGAACAAAAAAGGGGAGCGTTTTTTAAAAGAAGTTACGAACCATATTAAATCAAAAGAAGCGAAGGACTTAGTAGCAACGGAACTAGATTTTCATTTGAAACAGACGAAAAATATGTGGGTAGAGAAAGGCTTAAGTGAGGAAGTTGCTGAAGATAAGGCTGTTGAACAAATGGGAAGTCCAATTAAGCTTGGCCAGGAACTTAATAAACTACATAAGCCAAAGGTTGATTGGTTCTTAATTGGTTTATTAGTGGCTGCGATGGGGCTAGGGTTTTTGCCAGTTATAGCGCTTGGACATGCTGACTTATTAATGAATAAGGTGATATTTGTAATTCTCGGTGTTACAACAGCGATTGGGATGATGCTATTTGATTATCGGAAGTTAGAGAGAATCGGGTGGCTGTTTTATACAATTGGTGTACTTATCTTGTTAATAATAAAGTGTTTTCCTACTGCTTTTTTGAATGGTGAGCCATTAATGAAAATTGGTTCCATCATAATTGACTGTCTAATGACAATACCATTCTTCCTTCTAGCCTGGGCTTCTTTTTTCAATAACAGTAGATTAAAGTTTATACATCTTCTCATGTTGTATTTATTTTCTTTATATTTATTTCTAACTACATCAACTCTTTTACCACTGTTCATCTATATCACGATGGTATTTGTTATGCTTTGGTGGAGTAGGCTAGGAAAGAAAACGGCATGGCTCATTACAATGTTACCGATTTGTTTCTTTATTATTAGGGATTTATTTTCCTGGTCTGCCGTAAAAGAATACCGGATAGCTAGAATTTTAGGTTTTTTAAACCCAGAACATGATCAATGGTATTTACGTTTAAAAGAGGCGATGTCATCGGCAGGTTGGTTTGGTACATATGGAAATATAAAGTCTATCCCTGCTACCCATACTGATTTTGTGTTTGCAAGTTTGACTTACTATTATGGATATGTGCTTGCGCTAGTTCTTGTCGTGATTCTTTCTCTTTTTGCAGTAAGAATAATGACCATATCTTATAAAATAAACGATCGATATGGTAAATTGCTACTCGTTGGTGGAGTAACTCTTTTTGTATTCCATTTCATTTATAACGTGGGCATGATTTTAGGATTATTACCACGCGTTTCTATATCATTACCTTTTATTAGTTATGGATTAGTACCAACTCTGTTTCACGCATTTATAATTGGAATCGTGCTAAGTGTATATCGGCGTAAAGATATGTCGTTTAGAATGAGAAAAACACCTTGAATCATCAAGGTGTTTTCGTTATAAGTTCAAAACTATCCGAATCAGCCCCAAGCACAAAAGGACTAACCTCACCAACGCTATAAAGGTGCAACTCATGCATCGCGCGCGTACAAGCAGTATAGAACAATCTACGAACGCTCTCATCACTGTACACATCTTTAGAAGCATCGTAAATAATAACGGCATCAAATTCGATACCTTTCGCTAAGTAAGCAGGGATCACGACAATGCCTTGCTCATACTCGGCTGAGTTACTTTTCACAAGTTTAATATTCTCGATATGACTAAGTGCTTCGTAGGCAGCGGCGCTTTCAGCTGCGGATTTACAGATGATTGCGATCGTATTGTGCTGCTCTGTTTGTAGTGCAGCAACTTTAGCAGTAATATGTTCGTGTAGTTCGTTGTGATTAGCTACTTTCGTCACTGTAGGTTTCGCGCCGTCACGTTCAAAGGCGTGAATGTTCTTCCCTTCCGGTACGAGAGCACGTGTAAATTCAATAATCGGTTTTGTTGAGCGATAGCTACGAGTTAAGTTAATGCCGTTTGTTTCGTCTGGCCCGTATAAATTCGTAAGTGTATCGAAATTCACCGTTTCACTCGCATGGGCAAATATCGCTTGGTTAAAGTCTCCGAGTACCGTCATTCTTGCAGCAGGGAAGAGACGTTTTAAAAACTCGAACTGGAACGGAGAGTAATCTTGCGCTTCATCTACGAGTACGTGTTTAATCGATCTGTTCGTTTGGAAGCCTTCAATTAATTCTTTTAAAAGTAAAAATGGAGTCGCATCCTCGTAATATAGCTTTCCTTCATCAAGCATGTTTACTGTTAATGAGCAAATGTCATCCCACTCTTTCGGTTTTTCCCCAGTAACCCATGATGCATCTGTGAAGAGCTGTTTATATATGCCTGTGAAATTGATGAAACGCAATGTTTGAACGCCTTTACGAAGTGGCTTCATTTTTTTACGGACAATCATACGCCCAAGTACTCTTGTTTCTTTCTCAAAGTCTTGAAAGGAGTTGTCGTCAAACTCGCCTTTTTTCTGTAAATATTTATAAGCCTTTTGGTATTCATCTTTACTAAGTAATTCAATTTCCTCTTCTACCCAAGGCTTTTTCAGTTCTGCTTTTTCAAGTGCATCTATTTGTTTATTTAGCCAATCCGTTAACTTTTCAATTCTATTATTGAAACGAAGGGAGGAGTCTGTATTGTAAAATTGCTCTGTAATTTCTTTAGCTGAGGCGATTAGTTTCCCTCTAAATTTCATTCCTCTAAATAGCATACCTGAAGATTCAAGAGATTGTCTGTACGCTCTAATCATCTCGAAAAATTGAGTGGATGCTTTAAATCGGATGCTCGCATTTCTCGTTTTATAGGTAGGGCTATTTGTTTCAGTTAGCATATATTCTAATTGCTCATAAGGGTCTTCAACGTCAAATGACTTACTCAGTCTATGATTTAAATATTCTTGGAATGTCACTTGCTGCATATTTTCTTCACCGAGTTCAGGTAGTACGTTAGAAACGTAGCTATTGAACATAGAGTTAGGGGAGAAGAGAATAATTTGATCCGCTTTTAGCCATTCGCGATATTTATATAGTAAGTAGGCGATTCGCTGCAGGGCAGCTGATGTTTTACCACTACCAGCAGCTCCTTGCACGATAAGGAGTCGGCCTTCATCGTGACGAATAATTTCATTTTGTTCACGCTGAATTGTAGCGACGATGCTCTGCATATGTTTGTTCGTACCTTTTCCGAGCGCTTGTTGCAAGATTTCATCGCCAATTGTAAGGCTCGTATCGAACATAGAATCAATCTCGCCATTTTGAATAATGTATTGTAATTTTTTCTCCACATTACCGCGAATTACGCCGCCTGGTGTGTTGTACTCAGCCGGTCCTGGTGGATAGTCGTAATAAACACTTGAAATTGGGGCGCGCCAGTCATAAATAAGAAAGTTTTCTCCGCTTGCATCAGTAAGGGTAGAAACACCGATATAGATTTGTTCTGCGGCAGGTTCGCCTTCTTCAGTAAAATCGATGCGTCCGAAGTAAGGTGCTTTTTGCATACGTCGCAGCGCGGCAAGTCGATTAAAGGTGTGTTTATGGGTGATTTGTGTAACAGCTAGTGATTGAGCTTGTTGTCTTAAGTTGATAACTGTTTCAAGGTAATCGTCAAAAGTATCTGTATTCACTTTCACATCATCCCAAAAGTGTTTACGGATGTTGATTACTTCTGTCCGGCGTCTGCCAGTTTCGTTTTCCAGTTTATCAATTTGCTGCGTAATCGTTTCGATTACGGTATCCAATCGTTTTTGCTCTAGATCAAGTTTTTTGTTCATACGTAAGCACTCCTTTAAAAGTGAAAAATAGAGGTTGACTGAAGAAAGGTTTTGTTGTACAATTAAGATACGGATAAATACGTTCTGTGTATTTTAGAAAACGTGTTTCTGTACTAATTTAACATAGTTTCTTAATTTAATCAATAATGATGAGATAAACCCTTGGTTCCACGCGTTGTGAATCAAGGGTTTTTTGTTTTTCTGTAAGAAATAATTGCAATTTTGCCGAGGATGATCTAAGTAAAGTATAGAAACAATCAGGAATAGGGGGATACTGATGGGAAAATATTTTGAGGAAGCACATCGTTTTTGTTCTCGTAATAGAAAGCACTTAGAAAAGGATGTTATATGTGGTTGTTTCTATTGTTTAGAAATTTTTCATTCAAAAAAAATTACAGAGTGGTGGGATGATGATAACACAGCAGTTTGTCCGCATTGCGGGATTGACTCTATTATAGGAGAAAGTTCTGGATTTAAAATTACAGAAATGTTTTTAAGTGAAATGCATAAAAGATGGTTTTAGTTAAACGAATGAAAAAATAAACTTTCGTTAACGAAGAGGATACATAAAAAAGCTCAGGCCTAAGCCCAAGCTTTTTACTTCATTATTTCTTTTCTTCTTTTTTATCGTCAGCTTTTTTCTCTTCGAAAAGATCTTTTAAATCTTTATCGTCAACTTTTACGTCAGCTTTTTTGATTTCTTTCATCATAAGATCATTCATGAATGCAGCATCTTGTGCTTTCTTCTGAACTAGATCTTTTTTGATGTCGCCTTTTACTTCATCAAATGGTTTTTGTTCTTTAATGTCTGTTACTTTAATGATGTGGTAACCGAATTGTGATTTCACAGGTTCGCTTACTTCATCTTTTTTCAGCTTGTAAGCAGCATCTTCGAATTCTTTAACCATTTTACCAGCAGTAAAGTAGCCAAGGTCTCCGCCTTTTTCTTTTGAACCAGTATCTTCAGAGTATTGTTTCGCTAACTCTTCGAAAGATTTACCTTGTCCAAGTTCTTCTTTTACCTTTTTCGCAGTAGCTTCATCTTTTACAAGAATGTGGCTTGCTTTAATTTCAGGCTTGTAGTTTTCTTTTAGTTCTTTATCAGTGATTGTTTTCTCGATAGCTTTTTCTTGAGCTAATTGAGCACGTACACTATTTTTTATAGTTTCTTCTTTAATACCTTGTTGTTTCATTAGGGTATCGAATTGATCACCGTATTGTTTTTTCATTTCATCGAACTTTTTGTCTACATCTTTGTCTTCAACTTTGTAGTTTTTAATAAGTACTTTTTCCATAACCATGTTGTTTAGTACTTGTTTACCAGCTTGTGTCTTCATTTGATCGTAGAATTCTTCTTTTGTAATGTCACCAGCTTTAGATGTAACGATTTTGTCTGATGATGATGTTCCACATGCTGATAATGCGATTACACTTGTTGCGGCTAAGGCAAGCATAGCTTTCTTCATTCGATAAACACTCCTACTATTATGTATTTTTAATTTATCCTACACCGATGAATTTTAAATTCATAAGAGCCCGATTAAGTCTCACTGATACTTTTGCTTTTTGTATTGGTAAAGCGCGCTTAACAGGGCTTACCGTGGCTGAGGATAAAGTTTTGATGAATGTTTTGTTCTATAGTATAAGCAATATGTACAAAATTTAATATATCATATTTCGACGCGTTTTCATATTGATAAAGAAAAATTAACCAGTACGTGTCAGATTTTGAAAGTGTGCCATATTGGGCGTATGCCGCATATACAGAATAGAGGAGGGGATGGGGATGAATTCTCAACTTATTTTATTACTTGTACTGTTTATTTTATTGGTTATTGTAGGTATAATTTGCTTATAGAGGAAAAAAGTGAGGAAGGGGCTTTCCTTCCTCACTTTCCATGAAATATAATTTCTATATAACTAGAAATTAATAAAATTGTTATACATACATTAATAACCCGAAAGACACCGGGCTGGCGGCTCGCAGCTATTTGTTTTCGTTCACACAGTGTATGTGTCATGAAATTCGTGTAAAATATAACAAGAAGTGCGAATGCGACAAAAACAACTGTTATAAGTGTCATGAGGCGAGACCTCCTTTTGGCTAAAATACATATACATATATTGTATCACACGATATTTTGTTCGTGTTACAAAATTCAGAAATAGAAGACTTTGTGTTAGAAAGTGAGGGAGAAAATGGACGTTGTTAGAAGATTAGAACAAGCTGAATACTATGTAGACCTACTATTTAAAATGATTGATGAAGAGAAGTGTCCATTTTATTCTTTGATCATAAAGAAAAAAGCTCGTAAAAAAGATATTGAACGTATACTAAATCTTTGTGAAAAACTGAACGAGCAATATGTAGTGGAGAAAGCAGAAGGGCTTCTTTTGTTCGATGCGCTGTTAGATCAATTTGAAAAAGCGCTTCCACATCAGCTCGAAGTACACGAAACTGCGGAAGCGCTAGCAAAACAAGGTTTATTTAAGCCGCTTATGAATGAATTCTTAAGCATGATTGCGAAAAAATAAATAGATTATTTCTTAACTAACTTTTGATCGGATTCTGTAAAGTTCTCTTCAATATCTTCTAATGATTTCTCAAAAATATCGATAAAGTCTTGTCCGTAAATATTACGCAGGATTGCAATCAGTTCGATATTTTCTGGGAACTTCCCATAAAAATTACGAAGTGCAAGAGCCCCATTAAACACTGAATTATTTTCAGGATCATACTCCTCCATTAAGCGAAGTAGTAATTCTTCCCCTTTGTCTGTAATTTCAATGTACGTATTTCGTTTATCATCTTCCTTTTTTGAGAATACAAGATAGCCACGTTCTTCTAGCTTTTTAGAGAAGTTAAACGCCGTTGATACGTGCATAACTCCAAACTTAGCAATCTCAGAAATAGAAGCCCCTTTTAAATGATAAGCGATTGTTAAAATATGATGTTCATTAATATTTAAATCGTAAGGTTTAATCCACTGCTGCCAATCTTTCTCTACACATTTCCATAACGCTTTCGATAATTGAGCAATGCGTTGGCTGAAAATCATCGCTTCTTTTACCGAGTAATCTTTTTCTCCACTTTTCATTTACTCACCCACTTTAACATTCTTTTTTCATTACTATCTATTATGCCAGTAAAATAAAAATTAATAAAGTCTTTTTGTGAGAATTGTGAAAATTTTTCGGAAAAATGACATTCTATACAAATCATGCATAACTATGGAAGCGTTTTATGAGTCATGAATACATACGTTGTCCTTACATGTTAAGTGATAACATATATTGTAAATGCATAAAAACACGGCATATCTATACGACATGCCGTGTCAAGGTCAATTTATATAAAAAAATTTGTTATATGCAAAAAACTAAGCAGGAATTTGTTTACGCTTTTTCTGGAACAGCTTCTTGTAGTTTCTCAATTGACTTTTGGATGTCCAAAATTTCTTTCTCAATATGGCGCTTGTTTTGAGAAATATCTTGCTTCCAGTTAGAAAGTGTATCGTGCATATCGTCTTTTAATTCTTGGAACACTTCTTTACCTTCTGAAGCAGTTTCAACGATTTGACGTTTTAATAATTTCGTATCAGCTGTAATATCAGCTAAAGTCTTTTTAATATCATTTCCTTTTTCTTTTAACTTGCCGCGCATGTCTTTACCAGAAGAAGGAGTTGAGAAAAGAACAGCTAGTCCAGCAACTGCTCCGCCGCAAATAACACCTGTAATAAAGGATTTAGCTTTTGACATAAAAGGAGGCCTCCTTATTTTTTGTTCGTATTCATGATGGAAAAATATGCATATCTTTCTTATATGTGCTATGCACAAACAATCATCCCTGAGCATTTTAAGTAAAGAAACAAGCCATGCGGAATTTGATGACTTCAGGGAAGTGGCTTGTTATGTATTACGCCTTCTTATAGTGTCATTATTTCACACTATTTGCAATTGTACTTGCGATGTTTTGTAAATTTTCCATAGTGTATTCATTTTGGTGTGATTTCCAAACAGCACCGAAACCATCTTTTTCACCGTAGCGTGGAATTAAATGAAGGTGGAAGTGGAACACAGTTTGTCCAGCTTTTTCACCGTTATTGTTAAGTAGGTTAAAGCCAACTGGATTAAACTCTGCTTTAATCGCATTTGCGATTTTTGGAACGACAGAAAAAATATGTGATGCGATTTCTGGCGTTAACGCAAAAATGTCTTGTTTGTGAACTTTCGGAATAACAAGAGTATGTCCTTTTGTTACTTGACTAATATCTAAAAATGCAAGCACATGTTCATCTTCGTATACTTTTGAGCAAGGGATTTGCTCGTCAATGATTTTACAAAAAATACAATTGTCTGCTGTATGATTCATTGATCTCATCCTTTCAAATATCCTTAGCCGTATTTTACCATAATTACATAAGAGAACAAACACGAAAAACAGGAAGCTGACTCAGCTTCCTGTTTTCTGAAGAGGGATTGAAAAAGCATTATCGTAATTTACGTTTCGCAGACACCTCATTTATTTAAGAAATGCACGGTAAATCGGCTAAAGTTTCTGCCGCAGACACCCCATTTTCAAGTGAAATGAATTGCAATCTTTTTTAAAATGAAATTGTTTATTTTTTAAAACAGTATATGCTCTTTCAGAGACACCCCGTTTCGAAAATGAAACAAATGATCTGGTTATGTGTAAATTTCATTGTCCAACTTGGACACCCCATTTCATGATGACTTCACTATGTTGTTGTACTCATCAATTGGTGGTTGCTTTTTCAATGTGTTCCTTCTTCAATAATTATGATGTCCGCTTTCGGGAAAATATATGCTAATAAATTTTAAAAATTTTTTTGAGTACATGGATACTATGTAGTACAGCATAATTTTTGGTAAGATGAATATAGAATGAATACTAATGAAGAAAGTGGTGTCGTATGAGCGAGTTATTGCGTGTAGAAAATGTTACGGGAGGATATACGAAACGACCTGTATTAAAAGAAGTTTCGTTCTCTGTTAATAAAGGCGAACTTGTCGGCTTAATCGGTTTAAATGGAGCTGGTAAAAGTACGACGATTAAACATATTATCGGTTTAATGGAACCGAAAAAAGGAACTGTCACAATTAATGGGAAAACAATTCGTGATGATATGACAGCGTACCGTTCTAGCTTTTCATTTATTCCGGAAACGCCGGTATTATATGATGAATTAACGTTAGAAGAGCATTTGAAATTAACAGCTATGGCGTATGGCGTTGATGAAAAACAATATGAAGAACGTGTAGGACAACTACTACAAGAGTTTCGTATGAAAAATCGTTTAAAATGGTTTCCATCTCATTTCTCAAAAGGGATGAAACAAAAAGTAATGATTATGAGCGCATTTTTAGTGGAGCCATCTCTTTACATAGTAGATGAACCTTTCGTTGGATTAGATCCGTTAGCGATTCAATCCCTTCTTCAAATGATGGACCAAATGAAAAAGAGTGGTGCCGGTATTTTAATGAGCACACATATTTTAGCGACGGCAGAGCGTTATTGTGATTCGTTCATTATTTTGCATCAAGGTGAAGTAAGAGCGAAGGGAACGCTATCTGAACTGCAATCACAGTTTAATATGCCAGGTGCAACGTTAGATGATATTTACATCGCGCTAACAAAGGAAGAAGATTATGAATAGCACAGCGTTATGGAAAGAACGATTTCGTCACTTTCTAAAAGAAGTTCGTACATATAGTAAATACGTATTTAATGATCATTTGAAATTTATTTTCGTGTTCATCATCGGTGCGGGAGCGTATTATTACCAGCAATGGTTACAAACGTTAACAACTTCGTTTCCAACTGCGCTCGTAATGGCAGTATTAATTGGACTCTTGTTAACGGCTGGATCCATTCAAACGTTATTAAAAGAAGCGGATCTCGTTTACTTACTGCCAGTTGAAGAAAAGTTAAAACCTTACTTCACAAAGGCATTTCTTTTTACATTTATGATTCAGTTATACATAATCGCAATCGTAGCAGCCGCGCTTGCTCCGTTATACTTCCAACAAATGAAGCAAACAGGAGCTGGCTACATATGGATCGTACTCGCATTTGTCATTGTAAAAGCGTGGAATTTATTTGTAGCGTGGGAAAAGTCATTTTTAACAGATCAAAATATACAAAGGGCTGATTGGTTTATTCGTTTTATCCTAAACGGTTTATTTGTATATTTCCTTGTAGAACGTACTTCAGTTCTTTTCATTGGTGGAATCGTCCTTCTCATGGTGTTATACCTTGCTATCATGCATCAAATGGTCAAAGGAAAGCCACTAAACTGGGAGTATTTAATTTCCGAAGAAGGTAAGAAGATGATGCTACTGTACCGCATTGCGAACATGTTCGTTGATGTACCAGCATTAAAAGAAAGAGTAGCCCGCAGAAAATGGCTAGATTTCATTCTGTCGATGATAGGCGAAAAGCGTACATATTTATACTTATATACGAGAACATTTTTAAGATCTGGTAATTATTTTGGATTATATGTGCGTCTGCTCGCTCTTGGCGGAGTAATTCTTTACTTCATTCCATTTTTATATGGACGATTTATCGTAAGCCTTATCTTCCTATACTTAATCGGTTATCAGCTATTAACTTTATGGAAACATCATCGCATGAAAATTTGGCTTGATTTGTATCCAGTAGGGGGAGAAGAGAAGAAGAAAGATTTTCTTGCTTTATTAAACGCGATTCTAATCATCGGAAGCGTAATCTTTACAGTTATATTTGCACTAGCAACGAAAGATTTCATGATGACAGGAATTTTACTTATCGTAAGCATATTATTTAGTATCGGTTTCGTTTACCAATACGGGGCGAAGCGCATTGAGCGTTTAAATTGAAAGGAATGAACCTATGATTACATACGAAGAGAAGGTTATAAAAGAATTGGAGCAGTGGAAAGCTACATTCATGAAAGATTCTTCTATGATGACACGGTTCTCCAAAAAAGTGCAGACGAAGGTGCAACAGCTCATTCCGGCGAAAGTACAAAAGGTACTAACAGAGACGATTCGTATGATGGTGCAAACGATTAGCGCCGGGTCAAACTTTATAAAGCCGAAGCTAAAAGAGACGACATGGTCACTGCAAAGACGTGACGATGAAGTTCGTAAAAAAATGGATGAGTACAAAAAAATAGCAGCGGCAGAAGGAGCAGGGACTGGAGCTGGTGGTATTCTCCTCGGTCTTGCTGACTTTCCGCTTTTACTTACAATTAAAATTAAATTTTTATTCGATGCAGCGACATTGTACGGATTTGATACGAGTAAACAAGAAGAGCGTCTTTTTATCCTTCACGTTTTCCAACTTGCCTTTTCAAGTGACGATCACAGAAAAGAAATATGGAAAGCAATCGAAACGTGGGATACAGAAAAAGAAAATCATATGGACTGGGAAAAGTTCCAAACAGAATACCGAGACTATATCGATTTAGCAAAAATGCTTCAGCTCGTCCCAGTAATCGGTGCCCCGGTCGGCGCATATGCGAACTATCAATTATTACAACGACTTGGAGAAGTGACGATGAATTGCTATCGTATGCGATTGCTGAATAGGGATTAAAAACAAGGCGTTCTACATATGTAATGTAGGACGCCTTTTCTTAGAAGCTAAGTCCGATATAGCTAATTCCAACTATAATCAATACGATAAAAAGTACAATGATTAATGAAAATCCGCTCTTACCAGCTTGTCCCGCTTCACCGCCGCCATTACCACCACTACCGCCATTACCACCAAGTCCCATATGATATCCTCCTTATTGTTATATGTTGCTTTTACTTTATAACTTTCTGTATTTTCCAATAAATACCTTCTGTAGTGCTAACTAAATTGAAAATCATTTCGTTTTGTTTTATAATTTACTTACCGACCGGTAAGTAAATTATAAGTGAGGTACAGTATGACGAAGAATTTACAAACATCGCAGAACATTGTAGAGGCATCATTTAAACTTATGGCAGAACACGGCATTGAGAAGATGAGTCTTTCCATGATTGCGAAAGAGGTAGGTATTTCAAAACCGGCTATTTACTATCATTTTTCTTCTAAAGAAGCGTTAGTTGATTTTTTATTTGAAGAGATTTTTTCTGATTATCATTTTACAAAATACTTTAATGAAGAGCGGTATACGAAAGAAAACTTTGCAGAAAAGCTAATCGCAGATGGTTTACATATGCTCTCTGAGTATGAAGGGCAAGAAGGAATACTACGCGTTATCAATGAATTTATCGTAACTGCATCGCGAAATGAAAAGTATCAGAAACGTTTATTTGAAATACAAGAGGATTTTTTGCATGGTTTCCATGATTTATTGAAGAAAGGCGCGAGACTGGGCGTTGTGTCACAACATGAAACGGAAGAAAATGCTCATACGCTAGCGCTCGTGATCGATAATATGAGCAACTATATGCTCATGGGATTCCAGTTAAAGTATAAAGAAATTTGGATTCGAAATGTGAAAAACGTAATGAAGGAGGAGTAAAAATGAAAATGCAAAAAAACTGGTGGCTCGGTTTTCTTGGATTTATTGGGGTTTATAAAATACCAGGTATGATTGAAGCTTTTCAAGCGGATGGAAATTGGATGAAGTTAATCGGTTTCATTTGGCTACTTTGGTTCGGATATTTTATTCCTGAGAAGAAAGAAGATTAAATTCCAATTTTCTGTAAAGTTACGTAAAATATAGATTAAGAGTATTCATATATTAGATTACTAGATTTGGAGTGGTTACATGGATCCATTGAAAAATGAAATTCACCCTGACATGGTCAAGGTGTGGAAAGTTCGTGCTGTAATTGAAGAAGGGATCGGTATACTCGTCATTTTAGCTTACCTTTTCCTCATGATAAAGTTTGATTGGTGGGCGTGGATTTTGTATGTAATGATTGGGCTGACAGTTGTGTTCGCACCATTTTCGTACTTCTTATTCCCGAAACTACGTCAACGTTATTACAGCTACCAACTAAATGAAGAAGAACTTGAAATTCAGCATGGCCTTTTCGTTGTTAAGCGTGTATTAGTGCCGATGATTCGTGTACAGCACGTAACGATTGAACAAGGACCAATTATGAGAAAATATGGCTTAGCAGAATTACACATTTCAACAGCAGCAACTTCTCATAGCATCCCAGGCTTAACGATGTATGAAGCAGAAATGTTGAAAACGAAAATCGCAGAATTAGCGAAAGTGAGTGATGAGGATGTATAAGAGGCAGCATCCAATCACGATGTTATTAGAATTAAAAATAACAGATTTTATACCACTCATTATTTTCATGTTTAGCTTAAACGGAAAGTTCCCGTTTTGGTATTTAATTCCCGCAGCATTTGGTTTACTCACCGTTTTTTCAGCGTTTGAAAAATGGTATTACACAACATATTGGGTTGAAAATAACGTATTACATGTGAAAAAAGGTCTCTTCGTGAAAAAGGAGAGCTACTTAAATAAAGAACGTGTTCAAACGATTAATACAAGTTCTAACGTACTATATCAAATGCTCGGTTTGAAAAAAATTCAGATTGAAACAGCTGGCGGAGGCGATGAAGCAGAAGTTAGCTTAGCTGGAATTACGGTAGAAGAAGCGACAGAGCTTATCGCAATGTTAAATGAGTCGGCTTCAGAATTGAAAGTAGAAAAAACATTAGAAGAAGTAGAAGTAAAAGAAATTATTACAGAGGAAAAACAAGCGAGAGAATACAAATTAACGTGGAAAGAGATTTTAATAGCCTCTGTTACATCTGGTCAATTTGGATTATTATTCTCATTAATCTTTTTTGTGTATCACCAAGTAGATGAGTACATTCCGAAATGGATAGAGAATAGCGTAAAGTCGTATGTAATGGAACATGATATATATGGCTGGATTTTTATGATAGCCATTTTGCTCGTCCTTTCGTGGATTATATCGACAATTGGTTATGCGCTAAAACATGGAGATTTCACAGTGAATCGAAGAAATGACGAAGTCCGTATTTCGCAAGGATTACTGGAGAAAAAAGAACTCGTACTAAAATTGCACCGTATTCAAGGGATTACGATAAAAGAAGGTATTTTACGCCAACCGTTCGGTTATTGTGCTGTGCAAGTAGAAGTCATTCAAAGTAAGGGAACGGGTGACGAAAAAGAAAAAGTTACACTGCATCCTATCATTCGAAAAGATCGAGTGCAACAGTTACTCGCGCATTTACAATTACCATACGAACTGAATGCAAATATTACTTCGTTACCAAAAGCAGCATTGCGCCGTTATCACATTGATAGTTTCATCTTTTTCGCTATGCTCGCAATCCCGCTTACTGGAATAAGCATATACTTTGAAAAGTATTACATCATGTGGGCATTATTACCGCTCGCAATCCTTATCTTTACACTTGGATACGCAACATTTAAAACAAATGGTTACAGTGTTAACGGAGAACAAATTACACTTGTCTATCGTAGCGTCGGAAAATATACAGGACTTATTAGAAGAAGACACGTCCAATCAATGGAGAAGACACAATCATATTTCCAGCGCCGTGCGGATTTATGTACGTATAAGTTTTCGAGTGCATCATCTAGTTACAAAATAGAGCATACGAGAGTAGAAGATGCGGAGAGAATGCAGGATTGGTATAAGAAGAAGTTAAGTGAGAATTAAGTGGAACGGCTCGTCTTTCGCGGAAGACGGGCTATTTTTTTATGCGAAAATAATGAATAATATATGTAAAGAAACAAGCGAGGTGAATGAGAGTGAGCAAATTTTTAATACCGTATTCATTTTCTATATTAAGTTTCTTTATTTCAGCAACAGCACTTGATTTATATGATAGGATGGGAAACAATAGTGAGCTGGTTTCGCCGAACATAATTGGAAAGATAATTCAATCTACTGCGCAAATGGGAGTCCTTACATTGTATTTCGGAGTACCTATTATTTTAGGTGGCTGTCTACTTGGTGAGCTATTGTTTAGAGGTATCATTTTACGATTTAAACTCAGCTATATTATATCTTTATTATTATATCTACTTTTAGCTTTTAGTATTGTTTCTGTAACGGTTGGAATTCCAACTACATATGAGGATTCTAATACTACTTTCATGGTAATAACTATGATTTGCGCTGTTACATTCTTTATGGGCCGGAATATATGGGAGAAAAAAGAAATGAATAATGAAGTAACAGAATGAAATATACATGTCCGTGCTGCGGGTATAGAACAATAGAAGAAGAACCACCAGGTACATATGAAATTTGTAATATGTGTTACTGGGAAGATGATGAGGTACAGTTTAACGATCCTGACTTTGAAGGCGGTGCAAATGAAGTCTCGTTAAGACAAGCACAGAAAAATTTTATTGCATTTGGTGCTTGCGAGGAATGTTTTATTGGATTAGTTAGAAAACCGACTAGTGAAGATGTGAAGGATGCTAGTTGGCAGCGAATTTGTTAAGTGAAATGTTATTACTCAATTCAATGGGAGTAATAACATTTTTTATTTAGTGCTGAAAGAATTACTGCCGTCTTATAAGGTAATAAGAAGGACTAAATTGGTAAATTTTATTAATGGATATATTTTCAATAAATACAAAAGTATAGATGTATAGTCAGCTTTGTGTGTTTAATGTTATCATATTGAATGATATGGAAATTTTTAATAGAATAAGTAACTAAAAATTCAAAGGTAATGAAGCTTTTGTTGTATAAAGAAAATACTTAGTAGTAATCAACAATATTAAAAATAAGATTCGTATTTATATAAATTTAGTAGAAATGGGGTTTTAAAAAGGAATGAGTATAAGCATAACGCGGCAAAAGATTTTGGCGGCCGCTTCTCAAATTGTGCAATGTAAAGGGGTTGCTAAATTAACCTTAGAAGCAGTGGCAAAAGAGGCGGGTGTAAGTAAAGGTGGATTATTGTATCACTTTTCAAATAAAGAAGCTTTAATAGAAGGTATGATAGTCAGAGGGGTAGAGGATTATGAAGGGGCCATTTACAATAAAGTAGCGGAAGACTCAGAGAGGAAAGGGAGATGGGTTCGCTCTTTTGTAGAGGAAAGATTAAATAATGAGAGAAGAACAGAAGAGTTATCTAGTAGTATGATGGCAGCATTCATGTTAAAACCTGAATTACTTGAGCCATTACAACAATCATTTCAGCAACTGCAAAAGAATATAGAAAATGATGAGATAGATTCAGTTTGTGCAACAATTATTAGATTAGCAGCAGATGGATTATGGTATTCGGAATATTTAGGGGTTGGAAGACTAAGCCCCGAGTTAAGAGAAAAAGTGATTCAAGCTCTTATTAGTAATTCATATAAATAGAATATGCGAACTATATAATGCAAAAATAATTCACCATTGCTTCTTTAATGTAGTGGTGAATTGTTTTTTTTATTAGAAAAATAGAACAATTTTATAGAGTATTGAATTATAACCGTCCAGACGGTATAGTAATATTTGGTTTAAGAGGAAAATGAAACAAAAAAAGAATAAAAGATATTTTTAGCACACTATTCGAAAGGATAGGCCGCAAAGCTTAGAGTCTACGGTAATACATATTGGTTACTAAGATCGTCTGGTTGCACATTTTTGATGCAACCAGACGATCTTTTTTTGTTATATAAATATAAAAAATAGGAGGAAACTATGCAAATGAAAAGTACTAAAAGACATATTTCAATGGTTTCATTAGTTTTTCTAGTATTATTTTCAGTGCTGAATGTGTGGGCTCCAGTTATTCAAGCTGCTGTGATGAAAAGTCCAGTGGACGAAATTAATATTTCCCGTACTGATGGCACGACATCTGAACCGTATCAAGCCTCAGATGGTATGAAAGTAGAAGTGAAGTGGTCAGCTAAAGAAAAAATAAAAAGTGGAGATCAATTCACAATTGATATGCCAAAAGAGTTTCGAAAAGACCTTATGAATATGAGTTTTCCTTTAAAAGATGCTGAAGGAAAAACAGTTGGTACATGTGAGATGAAAAAGGGTCTATTAACGTGTACTATGGGGGATTACGTAGAAGGAAAGAATAACATTAAAGGTTCTTTATTCGTAGAATTCTACTTTGGTCTAGAAGCATATGATGGTGTTAAAGAAATTCCATTAGAATTTAACGTTGATGGTCAAATCGTCAATAAAGAAGTAAATGTAAGTAATACGACAGAGAGACCGAAGCCACAGCCCAATACAGATAATCTATTGAAATGGGGTTCTTATAATCAAGAAGATCCTTCGATTGCTGATTGGCTTGTATATGTAAATGCAACTGGAACAGAAATGCAAGATCTTAAATTAACAGATACATTAGGACCTGGGCATGAGTTAATTACAGACAGCGTAGTATTAGAAGAGGCTGTATTTGAAGATGGTTATGCACCAACAAATATTAAGCCAGCAGATTTATCTAACATTAAAATTAATGCAACAAAGGCTGGATTTACAATTGAGTTTCCAGACAGTTCAAAAGGTTATATTTTAAGATATAAAACAAAGATTACTAATCCTGCTGCAAAGCCTCATAAAAATACTGTGAAATTAGAAGGTAAAAATATTAAAACTGAAGAAAAAGTAGGACAAGTATTCGTAAGTGGTGGAGGGGGAACCGGTTCAGGTGACGATAATCCACCTAGTATTGAAAAAAATATAGTTGATGAGAATGGCAAGCTTGTAGAGAATGAGCAGCTAGCACAAATGGATCAAGTGATTCAATACCAAGTTGGTACACATATACCGAACGATCCTCCTAAATACACATCAATGGTAATTCGTGATGATTTAGAAGATGTTTTAGAAGTATTAGAGGCAAAAGTATATGATCAAAATGGCCAAGATATTACTTCTAAAGGGACGTTAAATATAGATAAACAAAGAAGTGAAGTAACATTTACGTTTGGTGAGAGTTTTGACTATAAGTCATATGAAGACCAGAGAATCAATCTTAGTATCAAGGCGAAAATTAAAAATAATGCAGACTTATCTTCTTACGTAGATAAGAAGATTCCTAATAAAGCGGAATTACATTTTGATAATAAAACATTAACATCAAAAGAAGTAACTATTACGCCGCCTGAAGCTCTAAAAGACGGTACAGTATCGATTCATAAAATAGATTCTGAGGATCTGAACAAAGGGTTAAAAGGTGCCGAATTTGAAGTTCGAAATAGTGCAAATGAAGTTGTTGCAAAACTGAAAACGGACGAAAAAGGTTTTTCAGTACCTCAAACTTTAGCTCCTGGAACGTATAAAGTTTATGAAACAGTAGCACCAGAAGGATATCAAAAATTAAAAGAACCAGTAGAGGTTACACTTCAAGCTGGAGAAACAAAAACAATTGAAATTAAAAATACTATGCAAAAGGGTCAAATTGAAGTAAAGAAAATTGATTCGGAAAATGGTGAAAAACCATTAGCAAATGCAGAGTTTGATATAGTAAAAGACGGTGTAGTAGTCGAACATATTGTTACAGATAAAGATGGTAAGGCAATCTCTAAACCGTTAGCACCAGGGAAATATATTTTAAAAGAAACGAAAGCGCCTGAAGGCTACCAATTAAAAGAAGCAGAGTTCGAAGTAAATGTAACAGGGGACGGCATATTCCCAATACAAGTGGAAAATGCAATGGTAGACAAAGGTAATATAGAAATTACAAAAGTGGACAAAGAAAACGGAGCAGTATTAGCGGGTGTCGAATTTGAAGTCCAAGATGAGAAAGATGAAGTAGTAAGAAAAGTAGTAACAGATAAAGATGGAAAAGCAAACGTTTCAGATCTATCAGTAGGAAAGTACAAATTAGTAGAGACAAAAAGCTTACCAGGTTATAAAAAGCTAACAGAACCAGTACCATTTGAAATAAAAAAAGGTATGACAAAAGCTTTAGCAATAAAAGTAGAAAATGAGCAGTTAGACAAAGGCTCAGTAGAAATTACAAAAATAGATAAAGATAGCCAAAAAGTACTAGAAGGCGTAGTCTTCGAAGTGCAAGATGAGCAAGGCAAAGTAGTAACAGAAGTAAAAACAGATAAAGATGGTAAAGCAAAAATCTCTGATTTATCAGTAGGGAAGTACAAATTAGTAGAGACGAAAAGTTTACCAGGCTACAAAAAGCTAACAGATTCAGTATCATTCGAAATTACAAAAGGTATGACAACAGTCCTATCGTTGAAAGTAGAAAATGAACAGTTAGATAAAGGTTCAGTAGAAATTACAAAAATAGATAAAGACAGCAAAAAAGCATTAAAAGGCGTAGTCTTTGAAGTGCAAGATGAAGCTGGAACAGTAGTAAAGGAAGTAAAAACAGATAAAGATGGTAAAGCAAAAATCTCAGATCTATCAGTAGGAAAGTACAAATTAGTAGAGAAAGAAAGTTTACCAGGCTATAAGAAATTAACAGAGCCAGTATCGTTTGAAATTACAAAAGGTATGACCGAGATCTTATCATTAAAAATAGAAAATGAAATGGTAGATACGGGAAATATAGAGATAACAAAGATAGATAAAGATAATAAAGCACCGTTAGCGGGAGTAACATTCATCGTACAAGATGAAAAGGGTAAGGAAGTTACGAAAGTAACGACAGATAAAGAAGGAAAAGCAAATGTTTCAGATTTACCTGTAGGAAAGTATGAATTAGTAGAGGTAGAAAGTTTACCTGGTTATAAAAAGTTAGAAAAACCAGTATCATTTGAAATTAAAAAAGGCATGACTGAGGTTCTATCATTAAAAGTAGAAAATGAAATGGTGGATACAGGGAATGTAGAGATAACAAAAATAGATAAAGATAGTAAAGCTCCATTAGAAAATGTTGTATTTGAAGTACGTGATTCAAAAGGAAAAGTAGTTGCGAAAGTAAAAACGGATAAAGAAGGAAAAGCAAACGTTTCAGATTTATCTATTGGAAAGTATGAGTTGGTAGAAGTAGAAACACCGGCAGGATACAAACCACTAGAAAAGCCAATTTCATTCGAAATTGAAAAGGGTAGAGTAACAGCATTACAATTGACTGTAGAAAATGAATTAGTGGATACAGGAAATGTAGAAATTACAAAAGTAGATAAAGAAAATAAAGATGCTTTAGCTGATGCAGTCTTTGAAATTCAAGATGAAGCAGGACAAGTAGTCGCTAAAATAACGACAGATAAAAAAGGACAAGCACAAGTTACTAATTTATCAGTCGGCACATACAAGTTAGTAGAAGTAAAAGCACCAAAAGGATATAAACAATTAGTAGATCCGATTACTTTCCAAATTGAAAAAGGTATGACAAAATCTCTTGTTTTAACAGTAGAAAACGAAATGTTAGACAAGGGAAATGTGGAAGTAACAAAAGTAGATAAAGATAGTCAAAAAGTATTAGAAGGCGTAGTCTTCGAAGTACAAGACGACAAAGGCAAAGTAGTAACAGAAGTAACGACAGATAAAGAAGGAAAAGCAAACGTTTCAGATCTATCAGTAGGAAAATACAATTTAGTAGAGATGAAGAGCTTACCAGGTTACAAAAAATTAACAGAACCAGTATCATTCGAGATCAAAAAAGGTATGACGAAAGTTTTATCATTGAAAGTAGAGAACGAACAGTTAGATAAAGGTTCAGTAGAGATTACAAAAGTGGACAAAGAAAGTGGCGCAGTATTAGCGGGCGTAACATTCGAAGTGCAAGATGAAAAAGGCAAAGTAGTAACAAAAGTAACGACAGATAAAGAAGGACAAGCAACAATTTCAGATTTATCAGTAGGAAAATATAAGCTAGTAGAGGTAGAAAGCTTACCAGGATATAAAAAACTAGCGAAACCAGTATCGTTTGAAATTAAAAAAGGTATGACAGAAGTTTTATCACTAAAAGTAGAGAATGAGCTAGTAGATAAAGGTTCAGTAGAAATTACAAAAGTGGACAAAGAAAGTGGCGCGTTATTAAAAGGCGTAACATTCGAAGTGCAAGATGAGCAAGGCAAAGTAGTAACAAAAGTAACAACAGATAAAGAAGGAAAAGCGAAAATTTCAGATCTATCTGTAGGGAATTACAAACTAGTAGAAGTAGAAAGCTTACCAGGCTACAAAAAGCTAACAGAGCCAGTATCATTCGAAATTAAAAAGGGTATGATAGAAGTCTTATCATTAAAAGTAGAGAATGAACAGTTAGACAAAGGTTCAGTAGAAATTACAAAAGTAGATAAAGATAGTCAAAAAGTATTAGAAGGCGTAGTCTTCGAAGTTCAAGACGACAAAGGCAAAGTAGTAACAGAAGTAACGACAGATAAAGAAGGAAAAGCAAACGTTTCAGATCTATCAGTAGGAAAATACAAATTAGTAGAGACGAAGAGCTTACCAGGTTACAAAAAGTTAACGGAACCAGTATCATTCGAAATCAAAAAAGGTATGACGAAAGTTTTATCATTGAAAGTAGAGAACGAACTGTTAGATAAAGGTTCAGTAGAAATTACAAAAGTAGACAAAGAAAGTGGCGCAGTATTAGCGGGCGTAACATTCGAAGTGCAAGATGAAAAAGGCAAAGTAGTAACAAAAATAACGACAGATAAAGAAGGAAAAGCAACAATTTCAGATTTACCAGTAGGAAAATATAAGCTAGTAGAGGTAGAAAGCTTACCAGGATATAAAAAACTAGCGAAACCAGTATCGTTTGAAATTAAAAAAGGTATGACAGAAGTTTTATCACTAAAAGTAGAGAACGAATTAGTAGATAAAGGCTCAGTAGAAATTACAAAAGTGGACAAAGAAAGTGGCGCGTTATTAAAAGGCGTAACATTCGAAGTGCAAGATGAAAAAGGCAAAGTAGTAACGAAAGTAAAAACAGATAAAGAAGGAAAAGCGAAAATTTCAGATCTATCTGTAGGAAATTACAAACTAGTAGAAGTAGAAAGCTTACCAGGCTACAAAAAGATAACAGAGCCAGTATCATTCGAAATTAAAAAAGGTATGATAGAAGTCTTATCATTAAAAGTAGAGAATGAACAGTTAGATAAAGGTTCAGTAGAAATCACAAAAGTAGATAAAGATAGTCAAAAAGCATTAGAAGGCGTAGTCTTCGAAGTACAAGACGACAAAGGCAAAGTAGTAACAGAAGTAAAAACAGATAAAAATGGTAAAGCAAAAATCTCAGACTTATCTGTAGGAAAGTACAAATTAGTAGAGAAAGAAAGCTTACCAGGCTACAAAAAATTAACAGAACCAGTATCGTTTGAAATTAAAAAAGGTATGCCAGAAGTTCTATCATTAAAAATAGAAAATGAAATGGTAGATACGGGAAATGTAGAAATTACAAAAATAGATAAAGATAATAAGGCACCGTTAGCAGGTGTAGTCTTTGAAGTACAAGACGACAAAGGCAAGGTAGTAACGAAAGTAACGACAGATAAAGCTGGAAAAGCAACAGTTTCAGATTTATCAGTAGGAAAGTACAAGCTAGTAGAAGTAGAGAGTTTACCAGGCTACAAAAAATTAGAAAAGCCTGTACCATTTGAAATTACAAAAGGTATGTCAAAATCTTTAGCGTTCACTGTAGAAAATGAAATGGTAGATACGGGGAATGTAGAAATCACAAAAATAGATAAAGACAGTAAAGCACCATTAGAAAATGTTGTATTTGAAGTACGTGACTCAAAAGGAAAAGTAGTTGCGAAAGTAACGACGGATAAAGAAGGAAAAGCAAACGTTTCAGATCTATCAGTAGGAAAATACAAATTAGTAGAGACGAAGAGCTTACCAGGTTACAAAAAGTTAACGGAACCAGTATCATTCGAAATTACAAAAGGTATGACAAAAGTCTTATCATTGAAAGTAGAGAACGAACAGTTAGACAAAGGTGCAGTGGAGATTACAAAAATGGCCGCTGAAAGCAAGGAAGTCTTATCAGGAGCTGTGTTTGAAGTTCATGATGAAAAGGGAAAAGTAGTAGTGAAAGTAACAACAGATAAAGATGGAAAGGCAAAAATCACAGATCTATCTGTAGGTAACTACACACTAGTAGAAGTAGAAGCACCAAAGGGATATGAAAAATTAACTAATCCAATTCCATTTGAAATTACAAATGGAATGATAAATGCAGTTCAATTAGAAGTATTAAACAAATTGAATCATTTAGCACCACCAGGTCCAGAAACACCAGATCCAGAAAAGCCTGGAACACCAGATCCGGAGAAACCTGGAACACCGAATCCAGAAAAGCCTGGAACACCGAATCCAGAAAAGCCTGGAACACCGAATCCAGAAAAGCCTGGAACACCAAATCCAGAAAAGCCAGGGACACCGAATCCAGAAAAGCCTGGAACACCAGATCCAGAGAAACCTGGAACACCAAATCCGGAAAAGCCTGAAAAAGAATTACCGAAGACAGGGCAGAAAATGCCTGTGGAACCATATATGGGAGCACTTCTTGTAATGATGAGTTTTGGGTTACTCGTATTAGGTAGAAAACAGCAGAGATAATAAAGGTGAAAAGGTATCCTCAAAGTATTTGAGGATACCTTTTTTAGCATAAAAAAAAGCATCTAGCAAAAGTACTAGATGCAAATAAAAACACAAGGGAAGACAAAATTCTTCCCTTTTCCCGTATGTAATTATATCAAAAAATTTATAAAAAACTAGCTATATTTAAAATATAATTTTTAAAAAAGTTATATACATAAATAATTGCAATACGCGCAGTTTTATCTTTCTGAAAAATCCATTTCTTTAATTTCGAATATTAAGACTAATGTTGATAAATCTTCAGATAATTAGAAAAAATAACCAAAAGGATATATAATATTGCTTAATAAATAATTTTAATGAATTACATATATTTCATTTGGTGTATTAATTGAATATCATAATTTTCAATTTTATTAAGCAAGAATCTCGGTTACTTATTGCATTTCTAACATAGGGTGAGATAGAAAAATACAATAGTGTGGAGGTTTTGATAATGACGTTTGTTCTTAGTAAAATGAATGGGTTTAGCATAGAAGAAAAGGTACATGAATTTGAATCTAAAGGATTCCTTGAAATCTCAAATGAAATCTTTTTACAAGAGGAAGAGAATCATCGTTTACTAACACAAGCACAGTTAGATTATTATAATTTGGAAGATGATGCGTACGGTGAATGCCGTGCTAGATCTTATTCAAGGTATATAAAGTATGTTGATTCACCAGATTATATTTTAGATAATAGTAATGATTACTTCCAATCTAAAGAATATAACTATGACGATGGCGGGAAAGTTAGACAGTTCAATAGCATAAATGATAGCTTTTTATGCAATCCTTTAATTCAAAATATCGTGCGTTTCGATACTGAATTTGCATTTAAAACAAATATAATAGATACAAGTAAAGACTTAATTATAGGTTTACATCAAGTAAGATATAAAGCTACTAAAGAAAGACCATCTTTTAGTTCACCTATTTGGTTACATAAAGATGATGAACCAGTAGTATTTTTACACCTTATGAATTTAAGTAATACAGCTATTGGTGGAGATAATTTAATAGCTAATTCTCCTCGGGAAATTAATCAGTTTATAAGTTTGAAGGAGCCTTTAGAAACTTTAGTATTTGGACAAAAGGTCTTCCATGCCGTAACGCCACTTGGAACAGAATGTAGTACGGAGGCTTTTCGTGATATTTTATTAGTAACATTTTCTTATAAGGAGACAAAATGAGAGAGAATAAAATAATTATGATTTCTGGAGCCAATAGCGGTATAGGTCATGCTTGTATAAAATACTTTTTAGAAAAATCATTTTATGTAATAGCGCTTGATATTAATAATAATAATTTAATAGATTATATGAAAACAGATATGCCTTTGAAAGTAGTGCAAATTGATTTAAGTAATAGCGAAGCGATTCATAATCTTTTTACTCAATTAGATTTAGAAAAGCTTTCTCCTGATATATTAATAAATGCAGCTGGTATTCGAGAGATAACACCTGTTTTACATTTATCCGATGATATGTTTAAAAAAGTAATTGATGTAAATTTAGTAGCCCCATTTATCCTTTCTAGGGAAGTAGCTAAGCGATGGTGTGAATCGAAAATAAAAGGTTGTATTGTGAATATAGCATCGGTTTCTGGATTAATGGCTGAACCAGAGCGAGCTGCTTATGTTGCATCAAAGCATGCTTTAATCGGATTGACTAAACAGATGGCTATGGAATTTGGGAAGCAAAATATAAGGGTAAATAGCATTTCTCCCGGTGTTATTAGAACTGAACTTACAGAAGAATACTTTAGTAATAAAGCCTTGATGTCTATGATAAAAAGTAATCAATCTTTAGATACTTGGGGGTTGCCGCAGGATATTGTTTCATGTATTGAGTACTTGATTTCTGATCAGGCCCGCTTTATTACTGGTTCTAATTTTGTAATTGATGGTGGTTGGACTGCTGGGAAAAATTTATAATTGAGTGTTTTTGAGGAAAAGCACCTGTCCTTTTTTTAGGCTGGTGTTTTTCTCACTATAAACCGAGTTTTTATTGGAGGGGGATTAATTTGCTTCAAAAGAGTTTTAAGCAAGAGAAAACGGTACCGGCCTTAAAGATGATAGCATCAATGGTTATCTTTGGATCAGTTGGATTTTTTTCTGTTCAAACAAACTTACCTTCGTTTGAATTAGTGTTTGTAAGGTGTATTTTTGCGACAATATTTTTAAGTGTATGCTGGTTGCTTACAGGGCAATATAAACAAGATAAATGGGAACGAAAAGAAGTTATTCAAGTTTTAATATGTGGCTTTTTCTTAGTATTTAATTGGGTTTTCTTATTTAAAGCCTTTGAAAATATGTCAGTTACCATTGCTATCTCAGTTTATCATCTTGCACCAGTAATTGTACTGTTAATTGGAAGTATCGTCTTTAAAGAAAAATTAACATTCATATCTATCATTTCAATAATTGTGTGTTTTGCAGGAGCTTTATTAATTGCTGGTATTGATGGAAGCTTCTCTGTCGGCTCATTAATGTCTTCAGGTATGATATGGGGATTTCTTGCGGCTCTCTTTTATGCATTTACAACTTTATTTGGTAAAGGGATTAACAAAATGAGTGCGTATGCAATGACATTTTTACAAACATTCTTGGGGATATTTCTTTTAATACCATTTATAGATTTAGATGCTTTTAGTGGCCTCACTCAAAGTAATTGGACATATATTATAGCTACTGGTTTTATTCACACAGGGATAGTATATTATCTGTTTTTTGATAGTTTACGCTATTTATCTACAAAAACTATCTCAATATTAGTTTTTTTAGATCCGGCAGTGGCAATATTATTAGATACTGTACTTACTGGATTCCGTCCAACTTTAATGCAAATAACAGGAATTCTTTTTATTTTTATTGGCATGACTTTAACATTAAAAAAATCTAAAGATAAAAAACTAAGCCAAAAAGAAAAGCGAATTGAAAGCGATGCTAGTATATCTCAACAATAATGAAATATATTGTGTATAAAAAGATAAACCTTGCATGAATCATGTAAGGTTTATTTTAGTTCAATATAATTCATATTTATAATACATAATTTTCAAAACTGAGGTATGTGTTTCTTTAATATGCTTTTGATTCAACTATTTTTATTTGACTATAAATTTACAAAAATGTATATAAAACCTTATTTTTTGATAATATATAAGTAATAAATTCATAGAATTGGAGTGATGAGATGCAGCCGTTAGAAAGGGAGATTCATTCTAATATGCTGAAAGTGTGGAGGACGCACGCTTTAATTGGGGCGGCAGTTATACTAACAGTCGTAATTGCGTATTTCTTTTTTATGATTAACTTTAACTGGTGGGGCTGGTTGTTTGGACTGTTAGTAACAGGAGCTATTACATTTATTCCACTTGATTATTTTGTGTTTCCAAATTTACGTCAGCGCTATTATAGTTACAGATTAAATGAAGAAGAGATTGAGATTCAAAAGGGAATGTTCGTTGTAAAACGCGTACTTATTCCGATGATCCGTGTGCAGCACGTAACGATTGAGCAAGGGCCGATCATGAGAAAGTATAATTTAGCAGAATTACATATTTCAACAGCCGCAACTTCTCATAGTATTCCAGGTTTAACGAAAGAAGAAGCAGAACAGCTGAAAAGACAAATTGGAGAACTTGCGAAAGTGAGTGATGAGGATGTATAAGAGGCAACATCCGATTACGATATTGTTAGGTATTAGGATTGCGAGTTTGTTGCCACTTATTATTCTTGTTTTATTTAAACCTGATGAACAAGTGGAACCTTGGTATTTATTTTATCTTTTTCTTCTGGTTGTTTTATTCATCATGGCTATTTTTTCAGCAATTAAATGGTATTTTAAAGTGTACTGGATTGAGAATAATATTTTACATATAAAGCACGGTGTTTTTGTAAAGAAGGAAAGCTATTTAAATAAAGAGCGTGTACAAAATATTAGTACGTCTTCTAACATCATTTATCAAATGCTCGGACTTATGAAGTTAAATATAGAAGTAGCCGGTGGTGGTAATGAACCAGAAGTGATGTTGGCTGGTATTAAAGAAGACGAGGCAAAACATTTAATTTCTTTATTACATAAGAAAGAAACTACTGTAAAAGAAGAAATAGAAGAGGAAGAAAGCAAGACGGTTTATCAGTTAACAGCGAAAGAGGTTTTAGCCGCAGCGATTACATCTGGTCGGTTCGGACTAGTGTTCTCTGGACTAGTACTTCTTTACACAAAGTTTGATTTTGTTCTTCCTGAAGGATTCACAAGTAAAGTAGAAGCGTATGTGATGGGAAACGGTGTTTATAAACTAATTGTAATTGCATTAATTTTAATGGCAATTTCGTGGATTATTTCCACGACTGGATATGTGTTGAAATATGCAAACTTTAAAATTGAGCGAAAAGGGGAAGAGATTCGTATCGTTCAAGGATTATTTGAAAAGAAAGAGTTTGTCTTAAAATTGCACCGCATTCAAGCGATTACTGTAAAAGAAGGTATGCTTCGCCAGCCGTTTGGCTATTGTGCTGTTGAAGTGGAAGCAATTCAAAGTATTGGAGCAGCAAGTAACGAAGTAATGTTGCATCCATTTATGAAGAAAAAAGATGTACAGCACCTGATCACATATTTAGAGTTACCATATGAAATCGAAGCGGAGATCGTTCACTTACCAAAAACAGCGTTGCGTCGTTATTTCATTATGGGCTGGTTAATAAGTATCATACTCACAGTTCTAATTGCCAGCGTGAGTATATATTTTAAACAATATATTGCGTTGTTTGTTATTTTACCGTTATTTATCGTGTTTTCGTTACTTGCGTATGCTAGATATAAAAGTGGCGGTTATGAATTAAGAGAAAATCAACTAACGGTTGTATATCGTAATTTTTCGAAATATACAGGAATAATGCGAAGAAGACATGTTCAAGCAGTAGGTTATAATCAATCGTATTTTCAAAGAAAAGATGAATTATGTACAACTCTTGTAGCGGTAGCTGGGCGGGGTTATGAAGTAAAGCATATGAGAAAAAAAGATTCACTCCGTATATATAATTGGTACAAAGAAAAAGGAAACACCGGTGTGTAATGGTGTTTCCTTTTTGTTATTAAATGGATATCTTTAGTCGAATCGTTGATATATTTCAAGATATGATAGATATATTCGGAAAATCGTTGATATATTTCAAGATGTGATAGATATATTCGGAAAATCGTTGATATATTCAAAGATATGATAGATATATTCGGAAAATCGTTAATATAATTTCACGTACTGTTAGTGTTGTATTATGTTTTAATTAAACTAACACATCAAAAGTAGTCACAAAAGATGGACGAGAGAAAATACTCTTTTGCTGTTCCGCATGTGGATGCGCTGGAGCTTGTCCTTCTGCTTGCGTGGGACGTTTTTTATGAGCGTTTTCGAATGAACGTGATTCTGTCCAGTCTTTAAAGTTTTGCTCTGTTTCCCACATCGTTAAGATGACGTATGTATCGTTACTTAATGGACGTAGAACACGGATTGCTTGGAATCCTGGTTCGTTTTCAATAAGGCCTGCGCGGTTTTTAAAGCGGTTTTCAAATACTGGGCGACCTTCGTCTGTGACAGAAATGTTGTTACAAACGATATAGCCAGGTTGTCCTTTAAATTCACCGACAGCATCTAGTACATCATATTGAAGTGAACCTTCTACAGATTCTTCTGTATTTTCTTTATAAAACATATTTTTTTCATCATTTTTTGCAGTGAAATGTGCTTGTTCTAGAGGTGTTTCGTATGAAATAATAGCCTTCATTTTAATGCCCCCCTTAATAGTTTGTTTCTATTATATCAACTCTCTTAAAAAACTTCGAAGATTATATACATAAAGATACTTCTTTTTCAAATAATAAATGTACCATCATTTGGAAAGAAGGACGATGTATGAAGAAAGTAAAGTGGACTTTATTAGGCGGCGTCGCAACGTTCGTAGTAGCGATTGTACTCTATAAACTTATCGTGTTAGCTGGTGGCTATATGATGGATGAAAAGCAGCTCGTTTTCCACTCTTCATCACGTATCGTTGACCAGAAAGGGAAAGAAATTACGAAATTATACGTAGAAAATAGAGAGCTCGTACCAATCGAGCAAATTCCGAAGTATGTGCAGCAGGCGTTTGTTGCGGTGGAAGATTCTCGTTTTTATGAGCATCAAGGGATTGATTATCCGTCTATATTCCGTGCTCTTTATAAAGATACGTTAGCTGGAGAAAAGGTAGAGGGCGGTAGTACCATTACGCAGCAACTCGCTAAAAACGTCTTTTTAACTCGTGAAAAAACATTTACGCGCAAATTGAAGGAAGTCGCAATTTCTCTTCAATTAGAGCAAAAATATACGAAGCAACAAATTCTTGAAATGTATATGAATCATATTTATTTTGGTCATGGGGCTTACGGCATTCAAGCGGCAGCAAAGTTGTATTTTAATAAAAATGTTGAGGATTTAACAGTAGAGGAAGGGGCAATGCTTGCAGGCCTTCCGAAGTCACCAAACGGATATTCACCGTACTATTCTGCAGAGAAGAGTAAGGAACGCCGTGATCTAGTGTTGTCACTTATGCATAAACAAGGCTATTTGACTGCAGAAGAAAGCGTTCGTTATCAAGGGAAGACAATTGCTCTATATAAAAATTTAGATGAGAATGAGCTTGCATATATGCCGTATATTGATATGGTCATAGATGAAGCCGCTCGTTTATACGGATTGTCTCATCAAGAAGTACTTCGCGGAGGATATACGTTTGTCGTACCTATGGATGAAAAGATTCAAAAGGTAGCATATAACCAGTTTCAAGATGCAAGGAATTTCCCTGGGAAAGAAGAGGGGGCGCAAGGTGCTTTCTTATTAATGGATAATCGTACGGGAGGGATTAAAGCGGCGATTGGGGGAAGAAAGTACGTCCCGAGAGGATTTAATCGTGTTTTTGCCAAAAGGCAGCCTGGATCTGTTTTAAAACCACTTATCGTTTATGCACCAGCACTAGAAACGAAAAAGTATAATCCGTATTCTTTATTAACGAATGAAAGAAATTCTTTTGAAGGGTATGAACCTCGAAATTATAATCATGAGTATTCAAAAGAAATGACGATGTATGATGCGATTTTAGAGTCGGCAAATGTACCGGCAGTTTCTTTATTAAATGAGTTAGGGGTAGAAGAAGGAAAGCAATATTTAGAAAAAGGAAATGTTCATATTGCAGATGCTGGTTTAAGTACAGCGCTTGGCGGATTGAAAAATGGCGTTTCAACATTTGATCTTGTAAAAATGTATCGTTCATTTTTAGCAAATGGAAATATTATCGAGCCGCACGTTATTGATAAAGTATTAAATAGACACGGTGCAGTCATTGGGGAATCTCCAAAAGTAGAGACAAAAATCTTCTCGAAGCAGACAGCATGGTATATGACGAAAATGTTAGAAGGAGTTGTGAAGGAAGGAACAGCAAGAGTTGGTGTATATAACGGTGCGTTAGCTGGAAAAACGGGTACAACTTCATTGCCAAATGACGATAAGGGAGCAAGAGATATGTGGTTCGTTGGTTATACACCGAACTTAGTAGGCGCTGTTTGGATTGGTTATGACCGTACGGATAAGGAGCATCAGTTGCAAGGAGAAAGCGCATCTGCGACAAAATTGTTTAAGAAAATTTTAACGAAGGCTAATGTAGAACATAAAGAGAAGTTTATGAAGCCTGAAGGTGTGGAAACAATCGGCGCTCCGATTCGGCTGCGCAAAATTGAAGATGTAAAAATGAAACTATCATTTAGCCCTTTCGGTTTATTTAAAGCAAAATTAAGCTGGACGCCACTTCCAGATAACAGAATTATGTACCGAATCTATAGAGTGGAGAACGGAATTCATACGCATGTTAGCACTGTAAATGGTGCTGGGGAATATGAGGAAAAATTCGTTAACATATTTTCAAAACCGAGCTTTTACGTTGTACCATATAATACACAAACGAATCGTGAAGGAGAAAAGTCAAAAGTAGCTAAACCATAGTTTTTCTCTGTGTTATAATAAGAATGTTGTGAAAATAGTAAGCGTTTTTAAGAGTGTTTGTGTCAATTTAATGAACAACGTACATAATATTATGCATTTTGTTTTTACAAGCTGTATAGTAAAAAAAGATAAATATCGAACGTATTCGAAGCATTGGTAAGGAAGGGAGCAAGGGTCTTGGTAAGAACTATAAATGAGACATTTTTAAAAGCATGTAGGGGGGAACGTACCGATTATGTACCAGCATGGTATATGCGTCAAGCAGGTCGTTCACAGCCGGAATATAGAAAGATTAAAGAAAAGTATTCTTTATTTGAAATTACACACAATCCGGAGTTATGTGCTTACGTTACAAAATTGCCGGTTGATCAGTATAACGTAGACGCAGCAATTCTTTATAAAGATATTATGTCACCACTACCTGCAATTGGTGTGGACGTAGAAATTAAATCAGGTATTGGCCCAGTTATTGATAATCCAATCCGTTCTTTACAAGACGTAGAAAAACTAGGGGAAATCAATCCAGAAGATGACGTACCGTACATACTAGATACAATTCGTTTATTAACGACAGAAATGTTAGACGTACCGTTAATCGGTTTTTCAGGAGCTCCATTTACATTAGCGAGCTATATGATTGAAGGCGGTCCATCTCGTAACTACCATAATACGAAAGCGTTCATGTATGCAGAGCCGAAAGCTTGGTTCGCTTTAATGGATAAACTAGCAGATATGGTTATTACATATTTAAAAGCGCAAATTAACGCAGGAGCAAAAGCAGTTCAAATTTTCGATTCTTGGGTTGGAACAGTAAATGTAGCGGATTATCGCGTATTTATTAAACCAGCAATGGAGCGTATTTTTGCAGAAGTTCGTAAGATGGGTGTTCCAATGATTATGCACGGCGTAGGAGCTGCACACTTAGTGAATGAGTGGCACGACTTACCGCTTGATGTAGTCGGCTTAGACTGGCGCTTACCGATTGAAGAAGCACGTGCACGGGGCGTTCATAAGGCGGTACAAGGTAATATGGACCCTTCATTCTTACTTGCACCATGGTCTGTTATTGAAGAACATGTAAAAGGTATTTTAGATCAAGGGATGAAACAGCCGGGTTATATCTTTAACCTAGGTCACGGTGTATTCCCAGAAGTAAATCCAGATACATTAAAACGTTTAACTACATTTATTCATGAATACTCTAAAGGGCAGTTAGCGAAGTAAAGGAGCATTGCTGTATGAAAAAGAAAATTGGTTTGCTTGTAATGGCATACGGAACGCCATATAAAGAAGAAGATATTGAACGTTACTATACACATATTCGCAGAGGAAGAAAGCCAAGTCCTGAAATGCTGGAAGATTTAACAGAGCGTTACCGTGCAATTGGTGGTATTTCTCCTTTAGCTACTATTACATTAGAGCAAGCTAAGAAGTTAGAACAGCGTTTAAATGAAGTACAAGATGAAGTAGAGTACCATATGTATCTTGGCTTAAAACATATTGAACCGTTTATTGAAGATGCAGTGAAAGATATGCATAACGACGGAATACAAGATGCAATCGCACTTGTTCTTGCACCTCACTATTCTACGTTTAGCGTGAAATCATACGTTGGACGAGCACAAGAAGAAGCTGAGAAACTTGGAAACTTAACAATTCATGGCATTGATAGCTGGTATAAAGAGCCGAAATTCATCCAGTACTGGGTCGATGCAGTGAAAGGTATATATAACGGTATGTCAGATGCAGAGCGTGAAAAAGCAGTATTAATCGTATCTGCACATAGCTTACCAGAGAAAATTATTGCAATGGGCGATCCATATCCAGATCAATTAAATGAAACAGCGGACTATATCGCGCGCGGAGCTGAAGTAGCAAACTATGCAGTAGGCTGGCAAAGTGCAGGAAACACACCAGATCCTTGGATTGGTCCAGATGTACAAGATTTAACGAGAGAACTAAATGAAAAGCACGGTTATACTTCATTCGTATATGCACCAGTTGGATTTGTTGCGGAACATTTAGAAGTTTTATATGACAACGACTTTGAGTGTAAAGTTGTAACGGATGAAATTGGTGCAAAATATTATCGTCCAGAAATGCCAAATGCATCGGAGGCATTTATTGATTGTTTAACAGATGTTGTATTAAAGAAAAAAGAATCTGTACTGTAAGAAGAAAGGAGGAGCCTGCTTGAGGAAAAAAGTTGTGATCGTCGGCGGAGGCATCACTGGATTAACAGCAATGTATAACTTACAAAAAAATATTCATGAAAAAAACTTGCCGATTGATACATTACTTATAGAAGCATCGGGTAAACTTGGCGGAAAAATTCAAACCGTTCGAAAAGATGGATTTACAATTGAGCGCGGACCAGATTCTTTCTTAGCACGAAAAGAAAGTGCAGCTAGATTAGTGAAAGAATTAGGTCTTGGCGATGAACTTGTAAATAATCAAGCCGGTCAATCATTTATCCTTGTAAACAATCGGTTACATAAAATGCCGAATGGATCAATGATGGGAATTCCAACGCAAATTACGCCGTTTCTATTTTCCGGGCTGTTCTCCCCAATTGGTAAACTAAGAGCTGGCTTTGATCTATTAATGCCGAGGTCAAAGCCAGTATCTGACCAATCACTCGGACAATTTTTCAGACATCGTCTTGGAAACGAAGTGGTTGAAAACTTAATAGAGCCGTTACTATCGGGTATTTATGCAGGGGATATTGATGAAATGAGCTTAATGTCAACATTCCCGCAAATGTATCAAATTGAGCAGAAACATCGCAGTATTTCACTCGGTATGCGTACGCTCGCTCCGAAAGAAGAGAAAGCTGAACCGAAAAAAGGAATCTTCCAAACAGTGAAAACAGGTTTAGAATCTATCGTAGAATCTCTCGAAGCAAAGATGCATGAAGGTACGATAATAAAGGGAACTCGCATTGAAAAAGTTGCAAAACAGGGTGATGGTTATACGATTACTCTTAGTAACGGAAAAGAAATAGAAGCGGACGCCATCGTAGTGGCAACTTCGCATAAAGTATTGCCGTCCATGTTTGCTCAGTACAAGCAGTTTCGTTTCTTCCGTAATATTCCAGCCACATCCGTTGCGAATGTGGCACTTGCTTTCCAAAAGTCTGCAATCCAGCGCGATATTAATGGTACAGGATTTGTCGTATCACGAAATAGCGATTACACCATTACAGCATGTACGTGGACGCATAAAAAATGGCCACATACAACGCCAGAAGGAAAAACACTCCTTCGCTGTTACGTTGGACGTGCTGGTGATGAAGCGGTTGTAGAACAAACTGAAGAAGAACTCGTTCAGCTCGTACTAGAAGATTTAAGGAAGACGATGGATATTACAGAGGATCCAGAGTTTACAATCGTAAGTCGCTGGAAAGAAGCGATGCCTCAATATACAGTAGGCCATAACGAGCGAATGAAAAAGCTCACAACATTTATGGAGAAAGAGTTGCCAGGTATATACTTGGCAGGTAGCTCCTATGCTGGTGCTGGACTTCCAGACTGTATGAATCAAGGTGAGGAAGCTGCAAAGCGTGTATTATCTCATTTGGAGAAAGTAATAGATGCTGAATTAATCGCACAATAAATTATAAGAAACGCCTTCAATCATATTGAAGGCGTTTCGTTTATTATATAAAATACTTATTCGCCAATAAACATATATAAGTTATTTGGCTTTATAACAGCATCTCCTGCATAAATAACCCAATCTGTTAAGTTATCAAAATCTAAATGATAACTATTTCCTTCACTCATATCTTCTATAAAATATGGTTCATTGATGAGTATTCCTTGAATCAGGTCTTCTGTAATATGTTGCATTTCAAACCACATATGTTCGCTTTTACCCTCTTCATAGGAAACACCAAACTTAGCGAGAAAACGAAACTCTTCATTGGATTTTTCAATTTGAAAAATGTTGCTGAAATACCCGAAAGTATTTTTCGCATTATAAGCCATACGATCGGTTTCACTATTTGTTTTATAGAACATGAGCCCTGTAGCTTCCTCGTGTTCTTTGAAAAAACTTTCAATATATTCTTCTGAAGTATTAAATTTGAATAAGAGAACGGATGGAGATTGATGGTATTCATCTCGGGCATCCATTCCGCCTAAGAATGTATTTTGTGCATCTATTGGCTGTAATTTCACTTCTTCATCCTCGATTGAAGATAATTGGCCCATACTCGTTTTATGCCCTATATAAGATAATCCTTTCTCCCACGGAACAGCGACTGTATGTATAGAACCTTGCTGACTATGCGCGATAACGATAGGCTCATTCATAGGGACTTGTCCATTCTCAACGGCATTATTAGCAAATGTTTGAAAGAGATCGCCAATGCCGTAGTAGGAAGAAATGCGATTTGGAATAATTAACTCTATTTCAGTTACGCCTGCTCTTAAAAGACCATGTGTATGAAACCAATGTTGCGTAGGCTCGCCTTCTTTATCGTCTTCATAAACGGAATGAATAACGTATAAGTCAGGAATGTCAGGTAATAATTCATTTTCAACGTGATATTCAATATAGCTTCTAGATAGCACTTTCATTGCTGCACTTGAATCGATTACAAATAACAAATCTGGGGCGAGGTTCCATAAAAACTGTAACTGCTGGAAAAAGCAGTCCAGTACATCGCCTACAAATAGCGTACGAGTGAAAATTTCAGTACCGAAAGCCGCATCTTCAAAATTACGATCTACGATTGTAGAATCTTGTCTATTGTACATTTTATATTCTTCTGGGTCATTCGCCTCATCAATATGCAGTTCATACGGTATGATTGTTTCATCCATATGTAACTCAACAATAAGGCTTGTCTCATCACTATAAACAATTTTTAACTCATCAACTTTAGTAGCGATAGTTTCTAGCCGTTGTTTTAACTGCTCAATTGTAATTCTAGTTGGTATAACGGCAATCATATCTGAAAAATGACGTTCTAATGTTCCATTCATAGCTGCGCGGTATGTTTCTGTTTGCACTTCCATCCAATCACTCCTATTCAAATGAATCCATTTTACATGCCAATCAAATGTCGATATTTTCTGTTTTCTCTCTCTAACATTATAGAGTGCATTTGTAGAAGGTGTAAAATTATTATTTTGTATTATAGTTTGAAAGCTTGTAAATTAAATAAATCTTTTGTAAAATTTGTCGAAAAATAGTTCTATATAACGAATCATTTGTTATGATAGAAATGCTGAGAAAATATGAAATAGGGAGAGGAAAATGGCTGTGAAGAAATTGTTAAGCGTCTTTTTATCATTCTTGCTATTGCTTTCATTTACTGGAACTTTAGCGCAAGCAGAAGAAACTGCTTCTATGTCAGTAGAAAAAGCAATTCAAGTATTTAAGCAGCAAGGAAAAACGAAGGGGATTGTGGAAGGCTATATTGTCGGATATACGCAAAGTTCTTCTAAATATACGAAGGATCCAGCTAAGTTTGATGATACAAACGTAGCAATTGCAGATTCGCCAAACGAAACGAATCCAGACAAAATCATGCCCGTTCAGTTGCCAAAAGGTGATGTGAGAACGGCAGTGAATGTAAAAGATCACCCTGAAAATATCGGGAAGAAAGTTAGTTTGACTGGGACTCTTGAATTATATTTTAGTAACCCAGGTCTAAAATCAGTAACAGCTTATAAGTTTCAAGGTGAAGGACAAAACCGTGTTAGCGATGTAGTAGCTTCACCGAACGGCGGAGAAGTTGCTAAAGGAACAGCGGTAACATTAACGACGAATACAGAAGGTGCAACAATTTACTATACGTTAGATGGCTCTAATCCTACTAATAAAAGTGTTCGTTATAATGGACAGATTATAGTGAATGAAAATAGTGTAGTGAAAGCAATCGCAGAAAAAGAAGGACTTACTTCTTCAGCAATTTCGACATTTTCATTTATTATCGTAAATAATGAACCAGTTCGTATTCATGACATTCAAGGAAAATCACATATGTCTCCTTACAACGGGAAGAAAGTAAACAATGTGGAAGGCGTTGTCACAGCGCTTGATAAAAACGGCTTTTATATAGAAGATAATCAGCCAGATAATGATCCAGCTACTTCAGAAGGTATGTACGTATATAAAAAAGATGCGAATGTAGCAGTAGGAGATCTTATTCAAGTTGATGGAGTAGTAGAAGAATATGTTGGACCAGGATATGCAGAGCGATTTGAAACAGACTTAACGACGACAGAAATTAAGGCGAGTCGCGTTGCTGTAATCGCAAAAGATCAATCTTTGCCAGCACCGATTGTACTTGGGGAAAACGGTGTGAAAATCCCGGAACAGATTATTGATAATGATGCATTCGGTTTATTTGATCCAAATGAAGATGCAATCGACTTTTATGAAAGTATAGAAGGCATGCGTGTTACGATGCCAACACCAAAAATTATTGCACCTCAGAAAAATGGAAATTTATATGTAACAGTAAAAAATGGTGGAGATAAAATAGTAACACAATATGGCACACCTCTATTAGATGAAAACCAATTAAACCCAGAGCGTCTTTCTGTGAAAGTACCTCGTGATTATGTAGCAAAAGTAGGAGATATTTTTACTGGAGATATAACAGGGGTAGTAGGATATGATTACGGTTCTTTCCGTATTTCGCCAATAACAGAACTGCCAGCTGTAGTGGATGGTGGATTTAAGCAAGTAGGCGCAAATATTCAGCCACGTCTTGATAAGTTAACGGTTGCTACATATAACATTGAAAACTTCTCAGCGAATAAAAAAGAAACAACAGATGAAAAGGTAAAAGCGTTAGCGTATTCTATTAAATACAACTTAAAAATGCCAGATATTATCGGTGTAGAGGAAATGCAAGATAATAACGGATCAATTAATGACGGTACAACAGATGCGTCATTAAGCGCAAAACGTATCATTGATGCAGTGCTAGAAATTCGTGGACCGAAGTATGAGTATGTAGAAATCGCTCCAAACAATAATCAAGACGGAGGAGCACCAGGAGCGAATATTCGCGTCGGCTTCTTCTATAATCCATCACGCGTGAAATTAGCGACGGTACCAAAGTTACTTGATAAAAATGTTGTTCGTATTGGAGACGAAAATCCATTATTTGAAAGTACACGTAAACCGTTAGCGGCAGAATTTACGTTCCAAGGACAAAACATTGTTGTCGTTGCAAATCACTTAAACTCAAAACTAGGAGATGCAACGCCATTTGGAAAAGTGCAGCCGCTCGTATTAAAAAGTGAAGACAAACGAATTCAGTTAGCACAAGAAGTAAATCATTTCGTGCAAGGAATTCAGAAAAAGAATACGAATGCACCAGTTGTCGTGTTAGGTGATATGAACGATTTCGAATTCTCTAAACCACTAAAAACACTAGAGGGAACAATCTTAAAAGATATGTTAAACACAGTGCCAAAAGAGAATCGTTACACGTACATTCACGAAGGAAATGCACAAGTGTTAGATCATATTTTAGTAACAAATAATATCGCACCACACACAATTGTAGATCCAGTGCACTTAAACTCAAATATAATGAAAGAGCACGGACGTGTAAGCGACCATGACCCAGTACTTGCTCAAATTGATTTGAAGAAAGCTTCTTAAAGAAAGGAACGCTTAGGTGACTAAGCGTTCTTTTTTGGCATCGTTATAGAATAGTATAAAGAGATGATTCCTTTTTTTGTAATCTAATGATAAAATTGATTGAATATTTAGTTTTTAATAAGGGGGACAACAATGCAGTTACAAATAAATGGAAAGGTAATGAATCAGTTTGCAATTTTTTTTAGTACGATCATCATGCTTCAGTTTGTAGCTGATATAACAGGACTTACAAGCAATCTAGATATTACGTATAACTTAATACATACAGCAGCTTCTTATATAACATTTAGTTTGGCGGTTATTTTCACTTTAATAGGTGCAAGAAGAGAATTAAGTAAATATGCAATTGTTTCATTATGTTTAGTAATAGCGATTAAAGCGATTTATTTTGTAGCGGTTGTTATTTTATGGGGATTGGCAGGTACACCGTAAGTGAATAGTAAATAAAACCCTAATTTCCAATATAGTAAGGAAATTAGGGTTTTATTATACTTGAAACGCTTTTCTGCACCGCTCTCTTTTTTGCAACCTTCGTCTATATTTTTTTCTATCACGTTTTACTCCTTGTATATACATGATTAAGCTAACGAAGAGGAAGAAGGCACATTGTATTGTCAAAATATATGGTGACATGCCATGCAGCGGCTGCCTTGGATCATATAAATGAATAGGTGCTCCGCCTATTGTAGGGAGTACCGTATTTAGCAGGACGTAAGGAATAGAGGTAGTTGCAAATGGAAATAGAAGCGCCATATAGTCCTTTTGGGACCATGCAGATGCAGCAAGTCCTAAAAGAGCCATCAAGCCTGCAAATAAAAAATTAATTCCGATATATACAGCAATGTAAGTGATGGGAGAAGTTTCATATAAGTTTGCGAACATCCCGTTATCATTTATAATGCCTGAACCAGCCGTTGGTACTCCGTCTGGAATGGTTAATTTGCAAAATAATAACGATAAGATGAATGGAAATGTATAAAGAAGTCCGCCGCAAAAAAATGTAACGATATATTTCGTTACTGAATAAGAAAATAAAGAAATTTCTTTACTGACAAACGGTTTAAAACCATCGGACTTATCCGAGTTATAACTTGTACTAAAGGGAAGACTTGCAATAACTGGCATTAATAATAAATAAACATCCATTTCATTTCCACGAAATCCAATCCATTTAATATCCGTCGATATAGGTCCATTCGCAGCGTCTCCTAAATAACGAATTACATAATAATAATGATAAATACAAATAAGAACAAATCCACTAAACATAATAATTAAAGAAACACGATTACAAAAAGCTTGCTTTATATTTAAACGAAGCGCACGCATCATGACTGAAAAAGCCTCCACTATTTTGATAAACTTGTCTATTTTCTATATTACTATTAATTGTAAAGATTTTCTTGTTTTTTTATTTGATTATTTGAAAAAGAGGAATTTTGTTGTTGTGAGGTAAGGGTTAGCTGAAATTAATTTTTCTAAAATATGGTTGACAATTAAGTATTACATTTGTAATCTTAATTATAGATTACAAATGTAATACTTAGGAGTGAAACATACGATGACAAATCAATTACCTAAAATATCTGAAGCGGAATTAGAAATTATGAAAGTACTTTGGTCGAATTCTCCACAAACAGCGAATGAAATTATAGAAGAACTGGAAGATGCAATGGACTGGAAACCGAAAACAATCCGCACATTAATTAATCGATTAGTACAAAAGGAAGCCGTTTCTTACCATCAAGATAAAGGGCGAATGTATGCTTATTATCCGTTAGTATCACAACATAATTATTTGCAAGTGGAAACGAAATCTTTACTAAAACGTTTTTGCGGTGCAGCGTTTAAGCCATTACTTGTTAATTTCTTAAAAGAGGAGAAATTATCTTCAGAAGATATTAATGAATTAAAACGCATTTTAGATGAGAAGACAGAGGAGAATAAGAGGAAGGATCGATAAAAATGATAAACACGCTTATAAATGTATACCTTCCTCATTTTTTTGATTGGCTTATAGAAACGTCACTTATGGCTAGCATATTAGTCGGATTTATTTTATGTATAAAAATTTTATTTAGAAATAAATTAACACCCCGGTGGCAATATATGCTGTGGATCGTATTAATGGTAAGACTCCTTTTACCGTGGTCGCCAGATAGCTCTTATAGCATTTACTCATTACTTTCCTATCGTTCTAGTGTATCGGAAGTTATTCCAAAAAATATGCCGGCTACTGAGAATATAGTGAACATAGAAAGCGACCGTAAAGTGGAATTGGAATCAAATCCTAAAATGGTGACAAAAACTAGCGAACCGGAAGTAGAAGTAAGTTCGGAACAACAGACTACATTTTCTTTATACAAAATTGCTTTGTATGTGTGGCTAGCTGGGGGCATCGTATTAGCATATATTACGTTTCGTACAAATAGACGGTTATATTCGTACATAAAGAAACAACCGGATATTACGAATGAACAGGTCGTTACAGTGTTTAATCGCTGTAAGCAGTCTATGAAAATAAAGAAGGCAGTTTCGTTACGTCTGGCGGGAAAGATTGCGAGCCCAACTGTGTTTAGTTTCTTTCGTCCGAAAGTATTACTATCAAAAAAACATATGAAAGTATTAAATGAACAACAATTACAATATGTCTTTTACCATGAGTTAGCTCATATTAAGAGAAACGATGTAGCTGTAAATTGGATTATGTACAGTTTAATCCTATTAAATTGGTTCAATCCGATTCTTTGGTACGCCTATTTTTGTATGCGAGAAGATCAAGAATTAGCCTGTGATGCATATGCACTTACTTTTATAGATAAAGAGGAACAAATTGCATACGGTCATACAATTATTACCCTTCTAGAACATTATTCCTATCAAGTACCAAGCCTAGCAAATTTAAGTAGAAATAAACGAACACTAAAAAGGAGAATCGTTATGATTAAAAAATTCCAAAAGAAATCGTATCGCCTTTCTTTACTTGGAGTGATTGCGATAGCAGCTATAGCAGGCGGATTTTTATTAAATGCAAGGATAACTGAGGGAGATGAAAGACAGGAAGAAAAAATTGTAGGAAAAAAGCAACATAAAGCGGCTTTTGAAGAAGCGATAGAAACAGTATTAGGTACACCAGAGAATGCAAGTAGAGAATGGGGTATGTCGATAAAGTCATATAAAATGAATACAGATTTTTTGTATTTGGCAGAAAAGAATTTTACGAAAGAAGAATTTGAGCAGTATGTTCAATTATTTAAGGAAGCGCAAGAAATTCATAAGAAAGCAATGGTTAAGAAAAATGTGCCTGAGAATTATGATGGAGATACAAAGGAATATAAACCTGAACGCTTGAAGAAAGCTGATCAAGAAAGATTAGCTACTATTGAGAAGACATTAAAGCCGCTTGAAGATAAGCTGGAGAAGTCTTTAACATATACTATAGAAGAAGCAAAAGAACATGTACCGTATCAAATTAAGCAGCCGACTTATATACCAGAAGGTTATGAGCTAAAGAGAGAATGGGCTGACTCATATTTTGGAAGAGATGTAGAATTAGTTATTAAATCAGAATATACAAAAGGGAAATATGGTTTTACGATTTATCAGTCAAGGATGTATATGGATGGTAATGTTAATGGTGGTAAGGATCCACTACACTATATGATGCCTGGAGAAGAGAATTTAGAAAGTTATAGTTTAGACGGGAAAGGAATGGTCTATAATAAATCTTCTCATGGAGAGGGGAAGTTAAGAGGCCTTAAAATGTTTGTACCAGCACAAGGTAAGAATAGTGATTATCAAATTGTCATAGTGAATGATATTTTTACAAGAGATACAAAGATATACGAAGAGATAATCGATGATGAGCTAACTAAGAAAGAAATGGAGAAAATATTACTTTCTATGTCAAAATAATAGATAGTGTTCTTAAACCTTTGGTTTTAAGAACACTGTCTATTTTATTAAATTTCTAGTGGGATCTAGTCAGCAATTATTTACGAATATATTCTAGCTTTCCATACAAGTATACTTTTTGATAAACTATGGACAGTATGATATACACTGACTGGAATTTTTTTATACTGGAAATAATAAAAAGAGAACTTGTATAGAATGTAAGCGTGTGGTAATATCAAAGATGTACTGATTGACTATATTATCCAATTGGTCATTTTTGGAGGTGACAATGTGGCGATAGATCGAAAACGTTCTATTATTGAAGCTGCAACAAAGTCTTTTTCAGCGTTCGGTTATAAAGCAACAACGATGGATCAAGTAGCGAAGTTAGCGAATGTAGGAAAAGGAACGATTTATACTTTTTTCAAAAATAAAGAAGAGCTATTTGGTGAAATTATTTCTAATTTAATTACAGAAATGAAGCAAGTTGCAGAAAGTGCAATTCGTTCAGATGTTTCATTTTTTGAAAATGTACATAGAGCATTATATAGCATCTTGGAATTTAGAAAAGAACATCAGCTCATGATTAAATTAATTCAAGAAGAGCGCGATATGGGAACGAAAGAAGTACAAGAAGTTATGCAACAAGTTGATGTGGAAATCGTTTCTGTTATTCAATCGTATTTAAAGATTGCGATTGAAAAAGGTGAAATTAGCAAATGTGATCCAGAAATTACAGCATTTATTATGCTTCGTCTATATGTATCGCTTATTTTTGATTGGGAAAAAAATCACGAACCGCTAGAAAAAGAAAAAATTGCAGAGTTATTTGAACTTTATTTATTAAAAGGATTGTCAAACTAAGATAATCCTTTTAATTTTATAAAAAATGACCGAATGAACAATGCGGTCATATATTTAAGTTAAGGGGGGATATAGAAAAGTTATAATCATAATAAGAAAAAGTTGCATAGTAATAAATTCAGGGATAAGGCATATGTATGAACAAGTATAGCCTTTTTGTTTGGGTAAAAATGACTATATGAACATTTTGGTCATTTTATAAAAAGGGGGAGAAATTATGAAAGGGAATCAGTTACTTCGGAAAGAGTTCACGGAAATTATAAAAAGTAAAAAAATATTAATTCCAATTATTGCGGTCTTATTCGTACCGATTTTATATGCAGGGATGTTTTTGTGGGCCTTTTGGGATCCGTATAAACAGTTAGATGACTTACCAGTTGCAGTAGTCAATTTAGATAAAGGCGCAGTATTTGATGGGAAACCAATTGAGGTCGGAAAAGGGCTCGTTGATAATTTAAAAGATAATAAAAGTTTTAAATGGGAGTTCGTAAGTGAAAAAGAAGCGAAGAAAGGAATGGAAGGTAGAAAGTATTACATGTTAGTGCGCATTCCAGATGACTTCTCAAGTAACGCTACAACGTTACTAAAAGACAATCCAAAGCCATTAAACTTAGAGTACATTCCAAACGAAAGTTTAAACTTCTTATCTTCACAAATTGGAGGAACAGCCATTGAAAAGATTAAAACTGAAGTATCAAGCACGTTAACGAAAACATATGCAGAGAAAATGTTCGATTCTATTAAAGACGTCTCAAAAGGATTAGCAGATGGAGCGGAAGGGGCAAGTAAACTACACGACGGATCAAGTGAGTTGCATGATGGTTCAAGTAAAGTGACGGATGGCCTTCATACGCTTCAAGGGAAATCTGGGGAGATGAAGGATGGAGTTGGGAAACTATTTGATGGATCTGGGAAAGTGACAGCAGGTTTAAATACGTTAAATAGCAAAACCGGTGAAATGCAAATAGGTATCGGGAAATTAGTAGATGGCTCCGGAAAAGTAACAGATGGTTTACATGTATTAAATAGCAATGTAGGTATCGGAAAATTAGTAGATGGGTCAGGAAAAGTAACAGACGGTTTACATGCACTAAATGGCAATGCGGGTATCGGGAAATTAGTAGACGGCTCAGGAAAAGTAACGAACGGTTTAAATACGTTAAATAGTAAAACAAGTGAGATGCAAACAGGTATCGGAAAATTAGTAGATGGCTCCGGAAAAGTAACAGACGGTTTAAATACGTTAAATAACAAAACGGGTGAAATGCAAAAAGGTATTGGCGAATTGCGTGATGGATCTGAGAAAGTGACCGGTGGTTTGAACAAGTTAGTAAGTAAATCCGGTGAATTAAAAACAGGAACAACTGATCTATCAAATGGTATGGAACAACTGGTTGGGGGACAAAAACAATTAGAGGTAGCTTCTCAAAAAATTGAAAAGGGTTTGCAAGATTTAAATAGTAAAGTGAAAAGTTCTGCTGCAGGTTTAGAGGAAATACAGTCGAAAGGCCCTTCTATATTGAATACAGTAAATGAGAAAATAGATGGAGCTGGGGCGAATGTAAATCAGTTAAATGAACTTACGCAATCAACAGCAGGAGATGCAAAAAATGCAGCGCAAGATGTAGCGAATTTACAAAAGCAAATCGAGAGTTTACCGAAAGAATATCAAGAGCAGTTACAACCATTTATAACAAGTGCTGTAAAAAGTACAGCTACAGTTCAACAAAAAGCTGCCGGAGTAGCAGGTGGAACAAATAAATTAAATGAAGAAGTAAAACAATTAAAAGGCGAAATAAATCAAAAAACAAGTGATGCACAAAACAAACTACCGAATACAGCGAAATTGGACTCTTTAACAGAGGGTATTGAGAAATTATCCAGTGCACAAAAAGGATTTGTTGAAAATTTCCAAGGGTTTGGTAAGAATTTAAATGTAGCAAAAGAAGGCGCAAATAAATTTAAAAATGAATCCGGTCAATTAATTGATGCGATAAATCAATTAGCAGATGGCTCTGGTCAAGTAACAGGCGGTTTAGGAACATTATCTGCAGGAGCAAATCAAATGGCAGGTGGTGTACATCAATTAGCAGATGGCTCAAGTCAAGTAACAGGCGGTTTAGGAACATTGTCTGCAGAAGCAAACCAAATGGCAGGTGGAGTAAATCAATTAGCAGATGGCTCAAGCCAAGTAACAGGCGGTTTAGGAATATTATCTGCAGGAGTAACGAAATTAGCGGATGGCTCAAGCCAAGTAACAGGCGGTTTAGGAATATTATCTGTAGGGGTGTCCCAATTAGCAGATGGCTCCGGTCAAGTAACAGGCGGTTTAGGAACATTATCTGTAGGAGCAAATCAAATGGCAGGTGGAGTAAATCAATTAGCAGATGGCTCCGGTCAAGTAACAACAGGCTTAGGCACATTATCAAATGGCTCAACCCAGCTAATCGACGGAGTAAATAAACTAGCAGACGGATCAGGAAAAGTAACTGATGGACTAGTGAAAGTAAATGATGGTTCAAGTGAACTTGCAGAGAAACTTGGCGAAGGAGCAGAAAAAACTGGTGAAGTAAAAGGGACGGATAAAACGTATGATATGTTTGCAAGTCCTGTAAAAGTGAAGACGGAGAAAATGGCGGAAGTTCCTAACTACGGAACTGGATTTACGCCGTATTTCCTATCACTCGGTTTATTCGTTGGGGCATTACTATTATCAATCGTATATCCATTACGTGATACAGTAGGAGTTCCAAAATCAGGATTTAGTTGGTTTATTAGTAAGTTCGGCGTACTACTATCAGTTGGTATTATTCAAGCGATAGTAGCAGATGTTATATTACTGTTCGGATTGGGTGTAGAAGTACAAAGCATTCCATACTTCATACTCTTTAGTATCATTACAAGTTTAGCATTTATCGCATTAATTCAATGTTTAGTAACAGCATTCGGTGATGCAGGCCGTTTTATTGCCATTATCACATTAATTATGCAGCTTACAACGAGTGCCGGAACATTCCCGCTAGAATTGATTCCGAAGTTTTTACAACCATTCAATGCTTGGTTACCGATGACATACTCTGTATCAGGATTGAAAGCAGTCGTATCGAGTGGAGACTTTGACTTCATGTGGCAAAACATAGGAATGCTCATGATCTTTATCGTTGTATTATCACTTGGAACGATCGCTTCCTTAACTTTGATGCACAAACGACAATTTAAAAATGTTGCTGAAAATCAATCGGTTGAAGCGTAGATAAAAGCACCTTTTTGGTGCTTTTTTATTTTAATAGAGGGCACATCTTTTCCTTAGTTCATCTATAAATCTTTCTAAAAGCTATAAAAACGAAAGAAAAGGAATTACAACAATTTACAAAGAAACATAGGGTAGAGGAGTTGATATGATGAAAGGCAATCTTACTTATTATTTTATCGTAAATCCGCTAATAATCTTTCTTGTTTATGCCCTTTCACCTATATTGTTTGATAAAGAAGTATATACAAGTATGAAAGATGCATTTGGAATACTTACGTTCTATTATGTGTTAATGGGTGGATATTACTTTATTGATATTTTAAGTGAAAAGATAAAGAAAAAAAGTGATGGAGGATAACAAAATGACTGAAAGTGAAATGAAATTCCGGGATACGACCATTCGTAACTTTTTCGATAAAGAGGATCGTTTAAAATCGATTCCAGGTCAAAAGAAGAAAAAACTAGTATTGTTAGAGCATTTAATTAGCAAGTTAAATGCTGAAAATCAATATACAGAAAAAGAAATTAATACATTTATAAAACAATATCATGATGATTTTTGTACAATTAGACGTGAATTTATTGTACAGGGGTTTATGAATAGAGAGGATAATATGTACTGTATAAACGGGAGAGAAGTTTGAACGAAGTGGGAGGAGTTAAAATAATGAATCAGCGAGGGGATCCCCGCTGATTATAAGCCTGTGCTAGTCTTGCTGTTTCTTTGTAGTAAGTCTATGAACGCTTCAACATTCGAACTTGTAATGTATCCAAGTGTTATATATTCATCTTCATAGTAAAATATTATTTTTTTGTCAAAGATTCTTCTCTTTGTTTCTATGGATAGAATTTTTTCATAATCAAATTCGGCAATGAATGTGTTTTTATATTGGCTAAAAAAGAGAAGTCTTTGATTAGTAGCAAGTAACATGCCAGGATACGGGACTTTATGCGTAATCATATAGCCAGTAAGTGAACATTTTAAAGTAGATAAAATCTTTTCTTCTTTATGTAATAGTTGTTTTGCAGCTGTTAAGATTGGATTCATTGCATACATTCCTTTTATTTTGATGTATGAATATTGTATCAAGAGTAAAAAGATTCTCAATATGTAATATTGCATATTGGCCGTTTTATAGTTTTAATATTATTTTTAAAAAGAAAAAGTACGAGGTGATTCAATGATACGGTTAGTAAAAGAGACTGATGCAGAAGCAATTATGAATATTAGAAAAGAAATTATATTATCGGAAACTACTACAAAATTTTTCATAGTATCCCCAAAGAAGTTACCGAATGATATGAATGCAGAAAGAGAAAAGATACGGAAAAGTAATGAGAAAGGTAATCTTTATATCGTGTATGAAGTAGATGGGAAGGTAGTTGGCTTTTTACTTTTCAACCGATATGAACTAGAACGGTTACAACACGCAGGCACAATGGGAATGGGGATTAAAGAGGCGTATTGTAATCAAGGCATAGGCACGAAATTAATTGAATTTCTTATTAGTTGGGCGAAAGGGCAGAAAGGTTTAGAGAAAATTTGTTTAGGTGTAGTTTCTGTTAATGATAGGGCAATTAAAGTGTACAAACGTATGGGCTTTGTAGAAGAAGGCAGACAACGAAAGCAAATTAAATATGAAGATGGATCATATGGAGATGACGTATTGATGGGGTTTTATATTGAATAAAGGATATATGGTATTAAGAAAAGGAATGTACATAACGTAAACTTCTAAAAGCAGTATAAATTCCCCTGCATTAACAGACTTTTACCTATGTATAATATTAATATAGTAAAATCATAACAACCGATATTGCAGTTTCCAATAATATACTATATAATCAATTTAAGAAAACGTTTTCATGCAAAGGGGGAGAATTTCGTGTCGACTATAGAGGACGTGGCGAAATTAGCGGGGTTATCAAGGACAACGGTTTCTAGGGTGATTAATAATCATCCATATGTTTCAGATGAGAAGAAAAAAAGGGTTCAATTAGCAATGAAGCATTTAGGCTTCGTTCCTAATTCTGCGGCGAGAAGGCTTCGTAAACAAAAAACGGAAACAATTGCGGTGCTAGTTCCAAGGATTACAAATCCTTTCTTCAGTAGATTTATCGAAGCAATCGAGATTGCTGCTTCTGAACATAAATATAAACTGATTATTTGTCAAACAAGATATTTACCGGAAAAAGAGATGGAGTATTTACAATTATTATCTACGAAGCAAGTAGATGGGATTATTCTATGTTCACTAGAAAATCCGTGGGAAGATGTAGAGCCATACTTACAGCACGGTCCAATCGTGTTGTGTAATGAATATATTGAGGAAGCAAATATTCCAACAGTGAAGTTTGATCATGCGCAAGGAGCATACATAGCTGCGAAGCATGTGTTAGATCAAGGATATCGTAATCTTATTTTTTGCCGTGGTAACGAAACCAAAGTCGTTAGCCAGCAGCGAAAAATGGGCTTTTTACGTGCAATAACTGAGAAGAGCCGCCAAGTAGAAGCGATTGACTTTCTTGAAAACGCTTTCTCTTGGGAGGATGGAAAACGAATATTCCATGAAGTATTAAAGGACAAAAAAAATCCTACCGCGATTTTGGCAGGAGGCGATGAGGTAGCAGCTGGAATTATCTCAGAGGCGAAACGCCATAACTGGAGCATTCCAGATGATCTCGCTGTTATCGGTTTTGATAATCAAATATTATCGCAGATTACAGAACCAGGTATTACGACTATTGAACAGCCAATTGATGAAATGGCCCGAAAAGTTGTCGACCTAATGATGGATAAAATCCATACGAAAAATTATCGAAAAAAAGAATTGTATGAGTTTGAACTGGAGCTCTTGGTGAAAGGTTCAACGATGAAGGATAAGATGTTATTAGCCTAGTAGACTATGTCTGCTAGGTTTTTTTATGTTCACAAACTACTATTCTTCGTGAACGCAATCGTCACATTTGTTATGGTATGCTTCGTGTTGCTCATCAATTTCTTTCCCACAGTGCGCACAAGTTTTCGTCGGTAAATTTCTGAAAAACTCCATTGGTTGATCGATCATGTCAATCCCTCCATTTCCATTTCTTACTATCATTGTATTAGTACAAAAAATAAAAGTCAACAACTGTTTTATAACAAAATTGAAAATTAATGAAAAAGTTTAGGAAATGGATTATAGTTAACAATGTAGGATGTAAGTAAAAAACTTTCTCAAGTACGGAGAAAAACTGCATTCCTACTCGGTTTTAGAAAGGATGGATACATATGAAAATGACTGTTGTCGGCTTTTGGGGCGGCTTTCCAGAAGCGGGAGAAGCAACGTCGGGGTATTTGTTTGAACACGATGGTTTTCGTTTACTTGTAGACTGTGGTAGTGGTGTACTAGCACAGCTTCAAAAATATATAACACCATCTGATATAGATGCAGTTGTACTATCGCACTATCATCACGATCATGTTGCAGATATTGGGGTATTGCAATATGCGAGATTAATTACGAGCGCGATAACAAGGCAACTACCAGAACTACCAATATACGGTCATACGTTTGATGAGAATGGTTTCCATTCTTTAACACATGAACCGCATACGAAAGGAATCGCGTACAATCCAGAAGAAACACTTCAAATTGGACCGTTCTCGATTTCATTCTTAAAAACTGTTCATCCTGTTACATGCTTTGCGATGCGCATTACAGCAGGTAGTGATATCGTAGTATACAGCGCTGATTCCAGTTATATTCCTGAGTTTATTCCATTCACGAAAGATGCTGATCTTTTCATTTGTGAGTGTAATATGTATGCACATCAAGAGGCTGCAAAAGCAGGGCATATGAATAGTACAGAAGTAGCAAGTATTGCAAAAGATGCGAATGTAAAAGAACTTTTATTAACGCACTTACCGCATACAGGCAACCCATCTGATTTAGTAACAGAAGCAAAACAAATTTTCAGTGGCCATATTACGCTAGCGCATAGTGGTTACGTATGGAACTCATGAGGTGATACGATGTTATTTATTGATAATAAAGGAATTACAGATCCTAGAATAAACTTAGCGATCGAAGAATATTGTGTGAAAAATTTAGATATTAACGAAACATATTTACTGTTCTACATTAATGAGCCTTCGATTATCATTGGTAAAAATCAAAACACAGTAGAAGAAATTAATGCAGATTACGTAAAAGAAAAAGGTATTCATGTCGTTCGTCGTCTATCAGGCGGAGGCGCAGTATATCATGATTTAGGAAACTTAAACTTCAGTTTTATTACGAAAGATGATGGAGACAGTTTCAGCAACTTTAAAAAATTCACAGAGCCTGTAACGAAAGCGCTTAGTAAATTAGGTGTAAAGGCAGAACTAAGTGGTCGTAACGACATTTTAGCTGAAGGTAGAAAAATTTCAGGTAACGCGCAGTTCTCAACGAAAGGTCGTATGTTCAGCCACGGTACGTTACTATTTGACTCTGAAATCGATCACGTCGTATCAGCGTTAAAAGTAAAAATGGATAAGATTCAATCAAAAGGTATTAAATCAATCCGTAGCCGCGTTGCGAACATTACAGAGTTCCTAAACGAAGAAATGACGACAGAAGAGTTTAGACAACTTCTTCTAGAAACAATTTTCGAAGGAGAAACAGAAATCCCAACGTACGAATTAACAGAAAATGATTGGAAAGAGATCCATAAACTTTCTGAAGAACGTTACCAAAATTGGGATTGGAACTATGGAAAATCACCGAAGTTCAACTTACAACATTCACACCGCTTCCCAGTTGGACAAGTTGATGTTCGTCTTGAAGTGAAAAAAGGAACAGTAACAGAATGTAAAATTTACGGCGACTTCTTCGGTTCACTAGATGTTCATGATATCGAAGAGCGTCTAACAGGCGTTCAGTTCGATAAAGATGCATTCACTGCAGCTTTAGAAGGCGTAGATATCGCACGCTACTTCGGTAACATTACAACAGAAGATTTCTTACATTTATTCTTCTAAAAATGAGGGAGGCTGCCATAAAGGCAGCCTCTTTCTTTTTGTAGTTTTGTCGATATAATTCCATTTACCACAAAATGTATACTTACAGGACATCTGCCTCTTATAAAGGAATATATATATGAAAAGGAGGCGAATCGAAATGAAAAGAGTAATGTACGTTATATTATTGCTCAGCTTCGTCATCGGAATGACAGCGTGTAACAGTGGATTGCCCTCAAGTCGTACAATTTTGTCTATCGGAAAACCGGCTGAGGATAATGTTATATATTTTACGCATACAGATAACAAACGAAAGATACATGATATACAAGACATGTTTCAAAATAAGAAGTGGAAAAGAAATGAAACATTCAGCACTGTTAATAAAACGCCAGATGTCGTCTTATCAATAGATGAAAACAACAAAGGGTTACCGACGTTATATGTTACGGTGTATTTTCATGAAGATGGAGCGGACGCTCTTAACTTGCACGGCGAGCATACGACGTTAAATAAAGAGGAACTTAATAAACTTAGAGAAAAGATGAATGCATATTATCCTAAAATGATTTCTGGTCTAGTTTCATAAATTACTTACAAATAAAATCCCCGTATTCTTCCAAAGTAAACTAAGAGTAGGTAGTCTGTCTATATGCAGTTAATAGAATATCACTTGCCACTTTAATTTTCTTTTAATATAATTAATTTAGAATTTTTAAATATTCTAAATTTTATAAAGGTGGGGTTTTTGTGAATCTCGTTCAATCTTTGGCTGAAACGGCAAAAAAGAAGGGGGATAAACCGGCTTATATATTTATGGATCAGTCGGTCTCATATGACCAATTAAACAAAATGGTCACAAGGTTTTCTGGCAATTTAGCAGAAATGGGCATTGGAAAAGGGGACAATGTCGCATTAGTTGTTGGGAACTCACCACATTTTTTGGTCGGTTTATACGGAACAATGAAAGCCGGAGCAACTGTTATTCCAGTTAATCCAATTTATACAGCAGACGAAATGCATTATATTTTACAAAATGGAGATGTAAAAACAATCATCGTACTCGACGTCCTTCTACCTGTTATACAATCTCTTACAACAAGACTTCCTTCATTAGAAAACATCATCATATGCGAAACCTCATCAGATTTTAACCATACAGAAACCGAAAAAATGAAAACGTTTACTAGTTTTGTGGGGACTGGAGATACAACTTACGAAGGTCCTGAACTAGATGAAGAAGATGTAGCGGTTATCCTATACACTTCGGGCACAACTGGAAAACCGAAAGGCGCTATGCTTACACATAAAAATTTATATAGTAATGCAAGCGATGTGGCTTCGTATTTACAATATACGGCTGATGACCGTGTTGTTGCGGCACTGCCTATGTTCCATGTATTCTGTTTAACAGTTGCGGTAAATGCACCGATTGTGAACGGGGCAACGATTTTAATGTTACCGAAATTTAGTCCGAAAGAAGTATTCCGTATTTGTCGTACGTACGAACCAACGATCTTTGCTGGCGTACCGACGATGTACAATTATTTATATTTATTTGAAGAAGCAAGCGCAGAAGATGTGAAGACGCTTCGTCTTTGTATTTCCGGTGGTGCATCGATGCCTGTTGCTCTTCTACAAAACTTTGAAAAACGTTTTAATGTTATTGTTTCAGAAGGATACGGTTTATCAGAAGCATCACCAGTTACTTGTTTCAATCCGCTAGATCGTCCTCGTAAACCAGGGTCGATTGGCACAAATATTTGGCATGTAGAAAATAAAATTGTAAATGAACTTGGGGAAGAAGTACCTGTCGGCGCAGTCGGTGAATTAATCGTTCGCGGACCTAACGTTATGAAAGGATACTATAATGCACCAGAAGATACAGCTGCGACATTGAAAGACGGCTGGCTATATACAGGTGACTTGGCGAAAATGGATGAAGAAGGTTACTTCTATATCGTTGATCGTAAAAAAGATATCGTCTTAGTTGGCGGTTATAACGTATACCCTCGTGAAGTAGAAGAAGTATTATATACGCACGAATCAGTAGCGGAAGTTGTCGTAATCGGTGTTCCTGATGAAAACTTAGGAGAAGCTGTGCGAGCGTACGTCGTTTTGAAGCAAGCAAACGTAACAGAAGAAGAACTAATGCATTACTGTACGTTACATTTAGCGAAATATAAAGTGCCGAAAAGCATTGAGTTTTTAATAGAATTACCGAAGAATACGACTGGTAAGTTGTTAAGAAGAGCATTGAGAGAGAAAGCGATGCAAGTGTAATGAAGAAAAGGTCTCCTAAAAGATATTTTAGGAGACCTTTTCTTTGTTTATCGTAATAACTTTTTCTCATATGAAATGTAGTCGGAAGTTTGTATATATAATAGCGGAGCGTGTTCAAACAACTATTTGATACGAGTAGTAATGAGGATATTTCTCTTACTTTCTTAAACACAGTTATTACAATTAGAAGACCCACATTTACGCTATTCCAATGAAACTCAATGTATTAGCTTCATTGGAATGCTAGAACAAAAGTGAATGTAAAAGTTTAGTTGAATCATGTTCATATTCTGTCGTTAGTAAATAATAATAGATGTAATTATTGTAATCTTAAATTATATAACAGAATTAATTATCTGAAATGATATTTTAAAAATTGTTATTAAATTGTCGTATTTTGTGCACAAAATCTTCAAAACTTTAAAACTGTATTTACTTTACTCTTTAGTTTATATAAATTGTGATATGTAACATTATATATGTTAAAAATATTTCAGTGAGGTGAGTTTATGGAAGGTAAGAAACAAAGGAAGTGGTATCAGTATTTAATACAACTTATCGTAGTTGCATTAATTGTTACTTCTATACCACTGAATGGGTTGGCAGAAACGGCACCACCGTTTACACCATCTCCAAATTCAGAACAAAGTCCAGAAGTGGAAAAGAAAGAGGAGCAGGAATTACCAGCTCCACATCCAGATCAATTAAAGAAGGATAAGGCTAAAGCACAGGCGAGTCCGACTGAGATTGTAGAAGAAAGAACGGAAACCGAAAAGGTTTTTGATAACAATGATGGTACTTTTACAAAGAGGGTATATACGGAACCGATTCATGCGGAGAAAGATGGAAAGCTAGAAGAGGTTTCACCAAAATTAGTAGAAGCACCAAATGAAAAAATTGTAACTGAAAATACAACATTAGAACCAGAGTTCGAGAAAGCGACACAAGATGGAAAGTACGTTCAATTTAAAGTAAAGGATCATACTATTCAGTATAAATTAATAAGTGCAAATGGTGAAAAAGGTGAAATGAAGCCATCACCAGTCACTGCAACACATGAAAATAATACAGTATGGTATAAAGGGGTCTTCCCAAATATTGATTTAAAGAGTACGACATTCAATGAAAATGTAAAAGAAGATTTTGTATTACGTGAGTATACAGGACACCACATTTTTACATTTGCATTAGAAACAGATTTAACACCTAGCTTACAGGAAGATGGTTCAATCGACTTCCAAGATGAGAAAAAAGAAAAAGTATTCACATTGCCGAAACCATATATGAATGATTCCAATGTGGACCAGCAATCAGGCGAGGCTGTAACGTCAGATGCAGTTCGCTACAATATTGAGAAGAAAGATGAAAAAACATATACATTAACTGTTACTGCAGATCCGCAGTGGTTACAAGCACCAGAGCGAAAATATCCGGTATATGTAGACCCTTCGGTTCAGTTGAAGGATTTTGATAATGCATATGCTTCAAGTGCATATCCAACTGTCAATTATTCAGGAGGAAAGCTTTGGGATGCTGGTCAAAATGCTTATACGTTAAAAGTAGGATATTATGATGGGTCATCTGGGACAAACTTTGCATTTATTAAACCAGACGTTTCGAGTTTTAAAGGTGCAAATATTGAAAGTGCAACATTCAATGTACATACCATTTGGCATTATTATGCGAATCAACCAAATGGTGTTTGGTTAGATGAAGTAACGAGTGCCTGGAATGAAGGTAGTTTAAATTGGAATAATAAACCTGGTTCAAATAATATTGCACATGCTGATGTAACAAGAGGACAATTGGCGAAGTTTAATGTAACTAACACAGTAAAAGCATGGGTAGAAGGCGCTAGACAAAACAATGGCTTTAAGCTACATGCAAATGGTAATGGTCAAAACCATTGGAAGAAATTCATTGCAGCTGAAAATGGAACGAATGCACCATTCTTGGAAGTGAAATATTCCTACGCAAAACCAAATAAGCCAAGAGTACAAGCTTACTCAAATGGCAGTGGGAGTGGTTCAGGTCACTTCAATGTACAATGGGACGGAGTTCCAGGAGCAACAGGTTATAAAGTTGCCATTTTTAATGGATATGACTATGAATATATTCCTGTTGGGAATGTGACAAGCTGGACGACAAAAGATAAAAAAATATTCCCGACGCCAGAAGAAATTGCACAAGGGCGTTACTGGATACATGATGACGGAAAAGGTGCAGAAGCGCCTACTAACCCAGGACAAATATATAAAAATGCTTACGAGTCAGGAGGTCCGTACGGGGATTATAGCGGAAGAAGTAGCTACTGGATTCGTATTGTAGCAGAGTATCCGTTTGGGGATAGTCCACTTTCAGATGAAATAGTTCCATTTATTCCATTAGAACAAGTGAAAAAGCCAGACGGATCGGCCTACATTAATGCGACAGATAAGGAAACAGGATATGTCACATTAAAGTGGGATGCAGTTCCAGCGGCTGCAGGCTATAAAGTTTGGATTTATAACGGAAAAGATTACGAAGCGTTCGACGTAGGAAATAAAACAAATTGGACAACGCAAAATGAGAAAATTTGGCCAACGAAAGATGAAATTGCAAAAGGCCAATATTTACTTCATCATGATAAAAAAGGTGCAGAATTAGCAGTTGATCCATCACCTGTGTATAAGAATTCTGGCGGAATTTATGCTGGCTTTAAAAATTATTGGTTCCGTGTAACAGCGTATAGTAAAGCCGGACATGCTGAAAGTGAAATTTCGCATGAATTTGTACCTAAATTTGCTCAAGACTTTGGGTTTATAGGGATGTTTGATTACTGGGCATCAGTTCCGGTACTAAATGGTACAGTGAATGCTACAAATGGTAACTTTATCATGAGTGAAAAAGATATTACGTTATCAGGGCGCGGACCGGATGTATCAGTAGAAAGAACGTATAATAGCCAAAGTAAAAAAGTAGGTTTATTTGGTACAGGTTGGTCTAGTGGATTAGAAGAAAGAATTTTGGCTGAAGGAAATGGAAACTTACTATTAATTTCTGCCGATGGTGCAAATATTACTTTTACTAGAACGGGAGATAATACGTATCAAGCTCCTACAGGTATATATTTAGAAATTAAACAAGTATCAGGCGGATATGAAATAAAAGATAAAGACCAAACGGTTACTTTCTATAAATCTGGAGATGCACAAGGTCGTATCCAGTATACAAAAGATAAATACGGAAATACGACGACATATGAGTATGATGGTGAATCACGTTTATCAAAAGTGAAAAATGCTTCTGGCAAAGAGTTAGTCGTACAATATGATGGAAATAATAAAAAAGCAGCAAGAGTAATCGGCCCAGATAGCAAGACGATTACATTTAAATATGATGGAGATTTACTCGTTTCTTCTACAACACCAGAAGGAAAAGTATATAAATACGGATATGATAATGGATTACTAACATCTATTTATGATCCGCAACATACCGATGCCAAACCATATAAAACATCGTATGCATACGAGAATAATAGATTAGTAAAAGTAACGGACCCATTAGGAAAAGCTACGACATTAGCATATAATACAGATGCGAAAGAAGTTACGTTAACGAATCCTAAAGGACGTAAAACTGTTTATACGTATAACGATGCTGGAAACCCAGTCAAAACAGTTGAAGATTCTGGACGTCTAAATTTAACGACAACGTATGAATATAATGCAAATAACCTAGTAAAAACAACAACTCCTAAAAATCAAACAGAAACAGCGACCTATGATGGTAATGGGAATGTAACTTCTGTTACTGATGAAATGGGAACAGAAAAGTTTGAGTACAATAAAGACAACGGGCTTATAAAAGCGACAGATAACGAAAATCGTGAAACAACAGTTGCTTATAAGGCTGCAAATACAGAAGTATCTGAAACAGACCAAGCAGCAAATACATCATCTTTCATGCAGTATGATCAGTTTGGAAATCCAATTGCGACAACTAGAGAGTTGGGAACAGGAGAAAACCTGATTCAAAATCCAAGCTTTGAAATGAATAACACTGAGAGATGGAATGAAGAGAAGGCTAATAGTCATGGATCATTGAAAAAAGATGCAACATTCGCGCCGGGTGGATTGGGTGGATCTTCATCTTTACAAATGATAGTAAAGGCGCAAAACGCTGGTTGGGGATACCATAGTGCGATTCAAGATGTGGTAGTAGAACCAAATACAACATACACATTAAGTGGGATGATGAAAACATCATTAACTCACGCTGGTGCATTTTTTAATGTTCAGTTATTAAAAGAAGATGGAACCCCTCTTGGAAGTGGGAATAACTGGTTTGATACACGTCATAATAGGATAGAGGGCGAGAAAGATTGGACGAATCGCCAAGTAACCTTTAAGACAACAGATCAAACAAAAAAAGTTAGAATATATCTACAAGTTGATTATAATCGAGCAGATTCAAGTGGTTCCGCATGGTTTGATAAGATTCAACTAGAAAAAGGTGAAGTTTCTTCTAGCTTTAACCCAATTGAAAATAGTAGTTTAGAAAATATGGCGGGAAATGGCTGTATGCCAGGTTGGATTAGAGGAGATGGAACAAGCTGTGATCCGAAAGATGTTTCTCAGCAAGAGAGCTTTACGGGACATTCATCTATTGTATTAGAGCGTAGCCAATATGGTGGTTCAGATGTAGGATATGGCAAGCATATCACTATAAATCAGAAAAAAGCAGAACCAATTACGCTAACAGGAATGTCTAAATCAGTAAATGTAGAAAATACTGCACCAGATAAACTCTCTCGAGATTACTCTATTTGGGCAGATGTACATTATCAAGATGGTAGTGGGGAAAATTTCCAAGCGAAATTCCCAAGTGGGACAAATGATTGGAATCGTAGTGCGGTTGTAATCCCTGCCACTAAACCAATTAAACGTATGGAAGTTTATATGCTCTTTAGAAGAGAGAATAAAGGAAAAGTTTGGTTTGATGATATACGCCTATTAGAAGGAAACGCTCTTATTAAAAACGAGTACGACAACGATGGAAATGTTGTTGCGACGTATGATGAAGAAGGACAGAAAAATACATTCGCATACGATGCATCAGGAAATAAAAAGAGCGAGACAGATGAAAAAGGAAATACAAAACTATATGATTATAACAAAGATAATCTATTAACAAAGGTTACATTAAAAAATGGTACTTCTGTAAATTATCGTTATGATCATAATGGAAACACAACAGAGAAATCTGTCATGTTTGGTGGGAAAACACAAACACACAAATATGAATATGATGTAGATAATAAAAATACAGTGTATATCGACGCGTTAAACCGTCGTATTGAAAACACGTACGATGAAAATGCAAACAAGATTAAAACGAAAATGCCAAACGGTTCTATTTTAGAGTCTGTATATGATACAGCAGATCGCGTCGTTGGTGAAAAGCGTAATGGAAAAGATTCATTTACATTCGAACGTGATCAAAATGGACAAGTTACGAAAGTAAAAGACCATGTCAACGGCGTAGAACGTACAAAAACATACGACAAGGCAGACCGCGTTACAAGTGCAACAGATAGCCGAGGCGGAAAAATTGACTGGGCATATCACGACAAAGCAAACAGTAAGACAGAAAAGTTAAAAGAACAAACAGTAACGCAAGGCGGATATACAAATAAAGTATCGTATGACTACAATACGTTAGATCAAAACATTCGTGTGACAGACGGTTCTCAAACGTATCGATTTGATTATGACGATCAAGAAAATGTTCGTACGTATACAGCTGGCAATGGTTCAGGTTCTACTTTCAACTATGATCATGCGAACAAAATAAAAGATTTAGTAGTAGGTACATCAAACGGTATTCTTCTATCTGAACGATATGAATATGACCAATCGGGTAACCGTACGAAGATTAAACATGAGGGTGCAGGCGGAAAAGTAACAGAAACAAACTTTGTCTATGACCCGATTAACCAACTATTAAATGAAGCATTGCCAAACGGAACAAGTAAATCTTACACATATGATGGATTTGGAAACCGTACAAGTGTTAAAGTTGTAGAGAATGGAAAAGAAACAAAGTCTATAGCGGCAACCTTTAATGACGGAAATCAGCTTGTAAAATTCGGAAACGAATCGTTAACGTATGATGCGAATGGAAATCGTACATCTGATGGGAAGTATAAGTATACATGGAATGAAGATGACCAACTTGTAGCGATCACAAAACAAGGTGAGAGCAATGCATTCGCAACATACAAATATGATGATGATGATCGTCGTATTGAAAAGAATATAGATGGAAAAGTAACACGTTACTTCTATGATGGAGATAGTATTAATCCATTATATGAAACAGATGGAAGTGGAAAAGTTCTTCGTCATTATGTGTATTCAGCAGATGGTGTACGCTTAGCGATGAAATCAAATGGACAAACATTATATTATCACTATAATCCACGTGGTGATGTCATTGCGATGACGGACCAAAATAAAGAGGTTGTAGCAAACTATGAATACGATGCATGGGGTAATGTATTAAAGAGTGATACAAAAGGTATTGCAGCAGATAATCCGTTTGGATATGCGGGATACATGTATGATAAAGAAATAGGCATCTATTATTTAATGGCGAGATACTATCATCCAGATCACGGTATATTTATTTCAGTTGATCCAGATCCAGGGGATGAAGATGATCCAATTACTCAAAATGCTTATACATATGCTCATAACAATCCAGTAATGAAAGTAGATGCGGATGGAAATCATCCAGTTATTGTAGGTGGTGTACTTCTTTATAGAGGATATAAAGCTTATAAGACGTATAAGAAAGTTACAAAAGTTGCTAAGGTTGCTAAGAAAGCTAAGAGGCCTAAGGGGCATGGGAATTCCCTGTCAAGTAAAAGAAATAATCATGGTTATGAGATATATATAAAAGATAAAGGGAAAAAGCATGTAGTAAAAGTAGGGATTAGTAATTCTCGTATAACAAAAGCCGGTACATCTCCTAGGGCCACAAGCCAAGCAAATAAATGGACAGCTAAATACGGTCAAAAACATTACACGCGTGTTGTGAAGAAAAATATGACCAGAGCAAAAGCATATAAATGGGAACAGGGACATGTAAATAGAATAGGTAAAAGGGGAGTGACGTTTGATAGAAAGTATCATAGGTCCCCGATGCCATGGTGATAAATTTAAAGGAGTGAATTATATTGCTTGAAGTAAAGTTTTACGATTGGAAAAAAAAACGTCCTAAAAAACATTATTTGCTTGTACATGAAATTAGAATTTTTGAGCTAATTTTCTCAAAGAAAGTTAGCGAGTTTGAGATGGGATTAAGAGAGATTGAAAAAGTAACTGTCTTTTGTTTAGCTAACGAAAACACTGATATTTCATATGAAGTGAATAGAGCTTTGGGTGAAATTCGTATATATGTTCCATATGATTTTATGGACTTTTTAGCATTAAATTCAGTTGAAGAGAAATACAAAGAGTTTTGCAAATTAGTACGCCAATATGTTGTCCCTGGACTTGAAGAAAACTCTACTCTTTCATCATCTGTTGTTAAAGGGTATATAGAGGAATCTTTAGATGAAATTGTGAAGCAAAACTATGAAGGAATATTTTTAGTTGGGAAGACACCTAAGAAAAGCCCAAGCCGTAAGAAGATAGCGATATTAAAAGGAATTCATCGTGTTAAAGGTTTCCAACTACGATGTGAAGTTTATGATGAAAAGGGATTAAAGATTCGAGATCAACTATTGGTGGAAGAGGTAGGAAATGAAATGGTGTATGCAAGATTTTTGGGTACATTAAAATGGGAAAGTGAAAATCTAATAGTAGTTCAATCTAAATCTAGTAGTTGGAAAGAAGAAATTCATGTTTAATAACAAAATTATTTTGGAAGAGAAAATAAAAATCTAACAGGAGCAATTATTGCAGAACTTGAGGCGAAACATTATGCAGTTAATTATAAATATAGAGAGAGGGTATACATTTGATTAAACTAATTAAGCAAGGCATAGATAAAATGTTGTACTGGGAAGTATGGGAAGAAGATAAGAAAACTTTAATTGTACATTGCGGCTGTGTTGGTGATACAGGTGAAATGTATGAAATAGAACTGTATCCATTTCAACGTGTTGAAAAAGAAATGAAAGAGTTAGCAGATGAACATTTGGCGGATGGTTATAAGGAACTCGATGAGGAAGAATTGATAGAATTTGTTTTACAATATCATTATAAAGACAATCAGTTGGAAGCAGCGTTGGAAAAACGACAACAAGTTCAAGAGATTATGGATGAAGCATTGGGATGGTCTGGAAATGGCCATTGCGATGGTGGAGATATTGGTAGCGGGACAATTAACATATTTAACTTTGTAATTGACGTTGATAAAGCGTTGAAGACAATTCTAGATGAACTAGAAAATCAGCAGTTGTTAGATGGTGTGAAGATTGCCTATGTAAACGATGAGGAAGATTATATACAGGTGTATCCTAGTGAAGGTGAATTTAATTTAATATAAAGCATTAATTAAATTTAAAAAGTGTATGAATTCATGTAGAAAAATAGAGAGAAGATTGATATAAGATAGACTTGATATGGAAGTGCATCTCTAATTGTCGAGAAATCAACAGTTAGGGGTGCATTTTCTTTTTAAATGTAGTATCTGGCCAAACACGTATCACTCACAAAACAAGGTGAAAGCAATGCCTTCACAACATATAAGTACGATGAGGATAATCGTCGTATTGAAAAGAATGTAAATGGCCAAGTAACACGTTACTTCTATGATGGAGACAGTATTAACCCGTTATACTACCACTACAACCCTCGTGGTGATGTCGTTGCGATGACAGATCAAAATAGAGAAGTTGTAGCAACGTATGAATATGATGCATGGGGTAATGTATTAACGAGTGATACGAAAGGTATCGCAGCAGACAATCCATTTGGATATGCGGGATACATGTATGATAAAGAAATTGGCATGTATTATCTAATTGCGCGTTATTATAATCCAGAGCATGGTGTGTTCTTATCGGTGGATCCTGATCCGGGCGATGAGGATGATCCGGTTACGATGAATGGGTATACGTATGCGGATAATAATCCGGCGATGATGACGGATCCAGATGGGCATGCTGCTTGGTTAGTTGTTAATGCTGGTTTTGCACTTTATGATGGATATGGGGCATATAAATCAGGAAAAGGCGCAAAGGGAATTGCTAAAGCGGCTGCCAAAGGTGCAATTGGTGGTGGTAAACTTAAAGTTGCAGGTAAAGTGGCGAAAACAGCTGTTATTTATCTAAGGACAAATAAAGCAACAGGAAAACAATATGTTGGTAGAGCGAAGAATATGCAAAGGTATGAAAAGCGCCAAAAAGAACATGCAAAGAAAAATAATGCCAAATATGATTTTCAGATTTTACTTAGAACGAAACCAGGGCGACAAGCAAGAAGATATGAACAAAAAATGATTAATAAATTCGGCGGCCCGCAAAAATATGGTGGGAAACTGGAAAATGCACGTCATGAAATCGCTAAGAAAAAATGGAAACAATACTATGTTTAATTAGTGAAGGAGTGAATAAATGCAATCAGTATTATTTAATAAATTAAATTACACGTTACAGGTCGGAAAAATTCGTATGTTTATACCGGATTTTAGTTCAAAAGAATATATCCTTTTTGAGGATTTAGCCGGGCTTTTAGATTTAGAGACAAATTATGATGCAATGGTTTTTATACGAAATCAAGTTAAAGAAGCGGGAATAAAAGGTAAAGTCCGTTTTGATTCAGAGAGCGATTGTGTAGAGATATATTCAACAAATGGAAAGACAATGTTACAAGTGGCGATTTTGGTGAATAAGCTTATAGACGAAGAATTTACATTTGAGAATAAAAGAGAGTATGAACAATTCATTGAATCTTGGAAACGACCTAAAAAACAAAAATGGAAAGTTGGGGATGTATTTTCTATCTCTTTACCAAATGAAACATATTTTTTCGGACAAATTGTTGAATTGATGGAAGACGTGTTTCCTCTATGTGTTATATTCGATTTACATTTGAAAACAGTGCCTACTAAAGAGGAAATCGATAATGCTAACATTTTAACAGCTTTGATGCTTAATGGAATGGTATTTGACGATTATACTCTTAAGGTTATTTTTGATATGGAAATAATGGGAGAAATAAATGAAAACACTAGGAGAAATCCAGTTCGAAATGTGACTTGGTCTACGTCTCATTTAATAGATTTCTGCATGGAATACAAGTTAGAAAAAAAACAAAAGTTTGTAGAAGAGATATCCGCTAATAGAAATTTTATAATTGAGTATAACTGAGGATAGCAACTTTTATCCGTACTATAAAGCGATTTAAGGGAGATTTATAAATGACAGAAAAAATTCATGAAAGACAAGAAAGAGAAAATCAGGATATAGAAACATTAGCAGCTTTGGAGGATGCAGGATCTAATTTAACGAAAGTGCACTATCTAGAACATTACTTTTTAGTAGATACAATAGAGACTGCAGAGAAAATTGCAGAGGTACTACATGTAAAAGGTTATGATATTTATGAACCATCTGAACAACTTTCAGAAGATGGGTTACGTTACTATGTATTTATAGTGGGGAAAAATTGTATACCAACAAAAGAAAATGTTTGGGAAGAAACAAAGCAAATGGCTGAGTTAGCGATTTTATATAGTGGAACATGTGATAGTTATGACGGATGGGAAACACAAGTAATAGAATAAGTTCGGTGGTAAGGTTTGAAAAAAGCATAAACAGAACAATGTTTAGGTAATAGCTAGTAATTGTTGAAGTTCAGTGTACATTGAAAAGGCGGAGTCTCTTGGAAGGCTTCGCCTTTGTTTATATAAGATATAAATTAGTCTTATTATTCTACCACTACCGTGCGCGTGGCGATGTAGTAGCGATAACAGATCAAAATGGACAAGTGGTAGCAAACTATGAATATGATGCTTAGGGAAATGTCCGAAAGGGCGACGCAAAAGGAATAGTAGCAGATAATCCGTTTGGATATGCGGGATACATGTATGATAAAGAAATTGGCATGTATTAATTGATTGCGAGGTACTATAATCCAGAACATGGTGTGTTCTTATCGGTGGATCCAGATCCGGGCGATGAGGATGACCCGGTTACAATGAATGGGTATACTTATGCGGATAATAATCCGGTTATGATGGCGGATCCAGATGGTAAGTGGGCATGGTTAGTACCGGTTGCAATTGCAGGTGGAATGATAGCAGCTAGGTATGGTGCGAAATATGCAATCCGTGCTGGTGTTAAATATGGTAAACAGGCAGGGAGTGGGTAGGCAACAAGGTAAAGGCAGCTTATAATAATTATAAACACTCTAGGGCTGTGAACAAAGAATTAAAAAATATAGGGAAGCAAACTAATAAAGTACAGCATATTTTAGCTCCAAAGTGCAATTGGAATAAAGTTACAAAATAACCAGGTGATTTTAAATCTGTTTCTAAAGTTATGGGGAAGGTAATGAGGAAAGGAAACTCCATATAAAAAATCAAGTTATCAAAGAACTATGAAGGTGAAAGGACAACAAGTAACGGTTACGTATGCTAAAAAGAACGGGAAGATATATATATCAAATGGGCGGGTAAAATAATGAATGATTTGTTAAAAGATGCAATTTATCGAGGAGACATTGGAAATGCGATAGCATATGCAAATAAAATAAGTATTGAGGAATTAGAGGATTTATTAATAGAATGGTCTTTTAATGAACCCAATATTATTATATACACTTTCTTGACTAGTTATTTAGAGAGTCGAAATGATGCTAGATTACATTCACTAGCATCAGATATTTTATGTCATCCACTATGTCATTTAGAGGGGGCATACCTAGCTGCTTTTTATCATGCAAAGAAGTGTATCGAATTGGAGCCTAATAATATGCAATATAGGGAGTTTTTATTGTTTTTTGCTAGTGTTCCAGATGATGTTTTTGAAGAAAAATCAGCTATGAATTGGGCAAAGGATATATTAAAAGATGACCCAAACAATGAGGTAGCTAAAAATTATATTGAAGAAAATTTATGAACAATGGATAGTAAATTCGTTATTTGAATTGTAAATATATGATATAGAAGAAGTGAAAGAGGAAAAATAAACAGAGAAGTAATTGAAAGAGAGAAGAGCTAAATTAGCCTCTTCTCTCTTTGTGTATACATTAATTTTTATTGATTATAAAATCATAAGAAGAAACGCTATACTATCATTACAACCTTCGTGGTGATGTAGTTACGATGACGAATCAAAACAAAGAAGTTGTAGCAACGTACGAATATGATTCGTGGGGTAACGTATTAAAGAGCGAAGTAAAAGGTATCGCAGCAGATAATCCATTTGGATATGCGGGATACATGTATGATAAAGAAATTGGCATGTATTATCTGATTGCGAGATACTATAATCCAGAACATGGTGTGTTCTTATCGATAGATCCAGAGCCAGGTGATGAAGATGATCCTGTGACACAAAATGTATATACGTATGTAGATAATAATCCAGTAATGTTAATCGATCCAGATGGTAATATACCTGTTGCTCCACTTGTAGTGGCTGGAGCGAGAATGGCTGCCCCTCATGTAGCTCGCTATGCAGCTAAAAAGCTAGGCACTATATATATAGATATGCTAGAGGTCGAGGTTTTGAAAAGAAAGTATTAAAAGAGCTTGGATTAGCGAAAAATACTAAAAAGGTAATGGGCCGGATTCCTGATAGTTTATCTAAAGGGAGAATTACAGAAATTAAAGATGTCCGAAAGATATCATATTCCAAGCAGTTTAAACAATATGCGAAGTCAGGTAAGCGGATTGATTTGATAGTTTCTAAACATTCTAAAGTTTCCAAGCCGTTAATAAATGCGATTAACAAATCTGGTGGGAAAATAAAAGTACGCTATGGAAAAAATAAATATTATACTTATAGATAATATTTATAAATTTAAAAAATGGAGGTTTTTATGTCTATACAATTAGATATTTATACGAAGGAAGATATTTCTTCGCATGAATATGCAAAATTTTTCTTTGAAGCAATCGAAAAAATGGGATTGAAATTTACAAAAATGGCACAATATGAACCAATTAATAAAGTATTTACAATTGAACAGGCTTTGAAGATGTGGATGCATGAAGAACCAGGTTGCTATGATTTTGAGTTAGATGAGATGATGGGTACAGCCGGTGGAATGCTTGGGAGAGGAAATGGCTTTTGGTTTAATGTAGCGTGGTGGAAAGATTCTAGGGGGAAGAGTATCAATTATTTAACTATATCGTTCACAAAGAAAATTTTTACTAAATACCAAAAAGAAATACTAAGTTTTTTTGAAGGAGCATTGGTTGAATTTAATGCCATATACGGATATATCAGTGATGAAAAAATGGTAGATAGACAACATATAACAGGAACAATAAAGAATAGAATACCCGGAATATTTGAATATAATTATTTCGGGAAATCATTTGTTGATTTTATAGGGAAGGATAAGCTTCAATCTCTTCCATGGTCTAATTCTTTTCCGCTAAACGAAGGACTACTAACAGTTTTAAATGATAAGAAGGAAGAAGAATTTTTACTGTTAGAACAGCGAACGAAGGAGCTCATTGGATTGAACCTTTTTAATGGGAAATCAAGTGATTATCCAGATGTTTTGAAGGGATAGAAAAAGATTCATGTCTTTTTGAGAACTATTTTTAGAAAGAAGAGCTTATATAAGCTCTTCTTTCTTTGTATATATTAAGGTAGCTTAGTGGTAAAAACATATATGGTGTGTGGGATAATCTTATTAAAAAGTGATGCAAAAAGAATCATGATAGACAAACTTTGTATATGACTCGATCAACCAACTATTAAATGAAGCATTGCCAAACGGAACAAGTAAATCATACACATATGACGGATTTGGTAACCGTACGAGTGTGAAAGTTGTAGAGAATGGAAAAGAAACAAAATCTATAGCGGCAACATTCAATGATGGGAATCAACTTGTAAAATTCGGAAACGAATCTTTAACGTATGACGCGAATGGCAATCGTACATCTGATAGAAAGTTCCGTTAATTACAGAATGAAAGATTATATAATTTTTAACAATGCGCTTAATACGAGTGTAGCTATGATTAGAGAGTTTTGTATGTGTAAAATAACTCTAAAAATATAAGGATATATTCTGAGGGCGTATGATTATATAGTATATTTATTGATTCGAATCTTTAAAAGGAGAGGAAACATGGAGAAAATAATAGGGATTATTCTGATTATAGGTGGTATGATTCCATTAATTTATGCAATGATACAAATCTATCGGCAATGGAAAGAAAAAGGGCCTTCTTTTGCTCTTAAATCAATAATTTTCTTAGCCGTAAGCATTTTGCTAGATACTGCAACAACTATTATATTGTGTATAGTAACAGTATTCATTGGTATTTGTTTAATTATCTACACATAATAAGTTCAAGAAGGCTAACTTATCGATTGTTACTAATTGGAGGGATTGGATGAACTTCATTTTACATGGATCTAAACATACAGTTTTAGCTTCCGTTTTTGACTCATTTCAAGGTAGGGAAAAAGAGTTTAATTGGCTTATAACAGACATGGAGATTGTCGCACATCAGGAAGAGAAACTTATCCGAGATTATCCTAAAATGTCGTATCCAATAGTTTGGATAGCAGGTGAAGATCTTTCAAATCTCGTAAAGAAATATAATCCTCAATTTATTTGGGGCGTACTATCTGCGTTTGATAAGTCTATAAACATTGATATTAATAATTTGCTTGTAGAGCCCTATGCAAATGGAAACGAAGGGCTCTGGGTACCAAGTCCAAATATTCAGCACCCTCAAGCAAAACTTGAAATTGTTTGTTGGGATTCCAGTTTGATGTTGTTATTAAGTAACGATATAAATATTGATGATAAATTTAGAAATTACTTTAAAGAAGCTAGGGATTTAAATGCCTATAATTCGGAATTTTGATTTAAATGGAGACAACATTAATCCGTTATACGAAACAGATATGGAAAAGGGAATGGTATGCATACTCTACAAGTAGCGTATTATAAGGTGAAAAGCGGATTCTCTGTGAGGAGAATTAGATTATTATTGATTTATAAAAACAAATAGGAATAGATAAACTTAATATTATTAAATGAGAATAGTAGGATGGAATAGGGATAAATATAACTTTGAGAGAAAAGAAGGTGTACTATGGAGTTTACATTCGAAAAGGTTCAACGTATTGAAGATGCAAATATATACCGTGTTAGTAATATAACTGATATTTATGAAACAGATTTATTTGATGATTATAATCGTAATGTTGATAATTTAAGTTTACTTGTTCAAGAGAGGATTAATCAGTTTATTGTACATGTAGATAAATCTGAGGAAAAAAATGTGAAAGAAGAAATAGAGTCTAAAAACATTTCCTACACAGTTTTTGATTCGGGAAGAAGGAACATTTTCTTTGTTTTTGATTCTATACCAAGGACAGAAGTATCATATATAATCAAGTATTTTTATGGTGTAAGTATAGAAAATACTTTTGCTATTATCAGTTTAGGAAATAGCGTTGGTATTAAACTAGAGGAAATAAATCAAAGTAAATTGATGAAGTGTTTAATGGGAGAATGTGTTGTACCACAAATCGAATTAGTTCCATCATCGGCGTGTGCATTTATTCAATATGATGGTGCGCTTTTAACAATTGCTAGTAATAATTTCGATATTTATGCAACATGAAAATAATAAGAGGTAATTAAATGATTTTTTTAGCGCAAGGAGATACTGGAGATATCCAAAGTTAATTAATATATATATGTCGCACCACTTATATTTTTCAGAAAAGGTAACTTTAAGAATATAGGAGGATAAAAGATACATGGATAAAGAATATGAAGAACTCATAGTTAGGAGTTTTTTTCAAAAAAAAATCCAGGATAGAATTATTTTTGAACTAACTTCACCTAAAAAAAGAGTGAAGGCATTAGGGCGTTTGGCGCATAACCATGACACTATCTTAAATTCTATGTATTTTGAATCTATCACAAAAAATATGGTGTATGCTGAAGGAATATCAACGCAATTAAAAAAATATGGAGCAAAGGATTCTTGTTACGTAATGTCCCTTATTAGTGAAATTGATGGGAGTTTTATGGGATTAGAATGTGCAATAGAAAAAGTTATTTGGTGTGCTTTACCTTGTTTAATTTCATGCATACCGAGTAAATTATTATATTTTCAAGCTGAGCAGGGGAGCGGCCCGCCTGAAAGATATATTCTACGTAAAATTTAAAAGTATATCCCTATAAAAAGATATATAAGGTAGGAGAAAGAGTGGCACCATCAATCCATTATATGAAACAGATAGAAAGCGTCCCCCGCTAAATAAAAGTAATAATTGAAAAGGATGAGTGATTATGAGGTTTTTTTTGAGTGGTGAATTAGAAGGGGAAATTGCTGAGGGATTTATAAATATAATTTCAGAAATCGGTAGTGACCTTGAAAAATTAAATAGTAATAATTATGGTAGCGAAGTAGAAGAAATAGCTATAATTCCTATAGTAGTTAACATAACTCCGGAATATGAAGCTGCGGGTTTCTTTAAAGAAAGAAAGCTTTTTAAAAAGAAGAGTAAAGTAGCAGACTTTCGATTAAGGATTGACTATGAGACATTTTTATCTGCAGATTATGCTACGAGGAAAATATTGACAATTGGAAATGTTGTTCAATCTATTAGACTGTTAGGGGAAAAGGCTACGTCGGACTTTAATGCAATAAAGTTAGAGCAAGATATTTTACAAGTTTTTAATATCAAAGAATTGATATAGTGGGACATTTTACAGGTGAATATTATGTAGTACGAAAATACTAAGGAACACCCTGTAGTTCCTCATAAAACATTATTTTAACTGGAAAAAGGAAAAGCAGAACATACTGTATGGTACTCTTTAGGAAATAAATGGAAAGAAGGCTGAATGTATTAGAGTGTTTTGAAACAAATTGGATGAATGGTTGAATTTATTATTAGAAGAAGTGGTGCGTGGTTTAGTGTGATAGAAAGAAAAAGAGAGTCTTCAAGGGATATGTATAAGAGAGTAAAGGAGAGAAAATATGTCTTTTTATAAAGAGGAAATAAAAGGGGATAAATTGATTATAAGTGATGAAAGCATTGATATTTTAATGGATGCTTTTCAAAATAAAGGTGAAGAGATGCCTAAAAATATATCATAGAATTTCATAGCGACGATATTACTCGCGGGATCTTATTATGAATAAGTAAAAAACGAAGAGTCTAAATAGTCCCTTCGTTTTTTTTTACTTTATTTTTTCTCTACTAATTTCTTATTCTTCCAATCTAGTGTGAACAATTTATTAAATGTTTTTTGATCAACGTCTTTTACGTTGTTTCCAACCCAGTTTGCAGTTCCGAATGTGTAGCCTGGACGAAGTTGGTAGTCGTCGGCGTGTTTTGTATAAGCGACTTGTAAGTTAGATTGATCTGTATTTTTTTCAGAGATAACAACAGCAATCATACCAGGAGAGAAACCGCTATTTGTTAATGCTGGAAGTTGATCCATCGGTATTAAATTACCTTTTGCATCAGATTCATATAGGTATGTGCGAGAGTACATGAAAAGTTGGTTTCCATATAAAGAATGATAGGAGTCACGTGTGTAAATACCCCAGTTTTGATTGTTATATCCGTTAAAGAATACGTTCCACTTTACGTTTTTGTTTGTTTGGTCAATTAAATTTGTTTTATAACTAGTTTGTTTATAGCTTACAGAGTCAGACCAAGTGACTTGACCAGTTGCACCAGCTTCACCGCTAGGGCCATTAGGCGTTACAGAAGCTTTAACAGAGCCACCAAGTTGATAAGATACGCTAGATGTTACAGTCGTTTCTTCTACAGCATTTGTAGGCGCTACGTTAAAGAAACGAGCGCTGTTATCTTGAAGGTTAAATGCAACATCATATTGTGAAGGATAACGTAATGTTGCACTAGCGCCAGGGATTGGGTAGTTATCAATAGGTGCATCACTTATAGTAGGATTTGCTTTTAGAAAACTACCAGTTGTATTAATAACGGCAATCTGTTTATCAGCGCTTGGATCATCGATAAAAGTTACCTTTAAAGACATTGTCATATTATCAGCTTGATCATTATTAAATGTATTATAGCTCGTATGTGTTTTTGCATTTTGCCCGATATCTGTTACAACTTGTGACGTCGTTTGAGCGTAAGTAGCAGGTGTTGAAAGAGTTACAGCACTACTAGCAAAAACAGCGGATAATGCTAAACATTTTAAGTAGGTTTTAGAACGTTTCATACAATCACTTCCTTTTATCTTTGTCGATATATGTCGTATTACATTTATATCGTAACATGAAAATAAAACGTAATGGATGGTTATGCATAATTGCATAGATGAGTTTTGAAGGATAACGATAATAGCATTTTATCAATCCTTATTAAGAAAATTGATGCGGTTTTATTTTATCCCCCTATTTGCTGGGTAGTATGACCCCCACCTCAAAATGCAGCGAAAGCAAAGAAGTTAGGTGGGGGATGAATAAATCCCCACTGATTAAAGTTTCATTTCATATATTCCTCCTAATCAACTCTCCAACTTGCGTCGCAACAAACGCAACATCATTATCAATTTCATCCAACACGTAAGACTCTAAAATGCCCATTACAGCTGTTCCTAAAAATTTTAAGACGATATGTTTATCGATGTTTTTATTTACTGATGTGTCTGTATTTAATTTTTTCTCTATTTCACCCATGATGAAAGTTAGTAATTTTTTTTGAAATGATAAGGTGCTGTTACTTCTAAATAGTGCCGCGAAAAATGGTTTGTGTTCTTTGAAGTATTCAAACCATATGATTGTTCCTTCTATAAATTCTTTGTTTTGCTTCTCGTAGCATATTTCTTTTAATTGGTCTAAATGATCGTCCACAATTTTATCTAATAAATTGTACTTATCTAGATAGTGTAAGTAAAACGTTTTTCTTCCGATGTTTGCTTTTTCGGTAATGTTTTTAACTGTAATTTCATCAAATCCATCTGTAATTAACATTTCTATAAATGCCGATTGAATGGCGTTTTGTGATTTTATAATTCTTCTATCGATTTTCTCCATATCGTGTTCCTCCGTTGTTGATACACATATTTCTTTATGTGTGTATTATCACCCAAATGCGTAAATGTGGTCATTGAAACAAGGTTCTACTCATTTTATTATAAATATACACGTGAGTAATAACTCTCGCAAGTGTAAAATTAATAATAAGATAAGGGTGGTTTTATATATGGCAGTTACGAAGGAAAATATAAGATTTTATGCAAGAGGTTTACAAGTTGCAGGTATTTTGAACATTCCCGAAGGTGCTGAGGAAAAGAAACAAAATCCAGCGATTGTTTGTGTGCATCCAGGTAGTAGCTGTAAAGATCAGACAGCAGGATTGTATGCTGAGAAGTTAGCGGAACAAGGATATGTCACGCTTGCGTTTGATGCGTCATATCAAGGTGAAAGTGAAGGTACACCGAGATATATTGAAGAGCCAGCTGTGCGAGTTGAGGATATTCGCTCAGCAGTAGATTATTTAACTACTCTTCCTTATATAGATGAAGAACGTATCGGTGTCTTAGGGGTTTGTGCAGGCGGTGGTTATGCGGTAAATGCTGCGATGACAGAGCGCCGCATTAAAGCGGTTGGTACAGTTGTTGGTGCAAATATCGGTCGTTTAAATCGTGAGTCTAACCCGATTGGTGTGTTAGAGGCAATTGGTAAACAACGTACTGCTGAAGCACGCGGAGCAGAGAAAATGATTACAAATTGGATTCCTAAAAATCAGGAAGAGTTAGCGGCAGCAGGTATGACGGATATAGATATTGTAGAAGCAGTTGAGTATTACACAACGCCGCGAGGTCAAAGTGTGAACTCGCCAAATAAGTTAAACTTTACGAGTATGGGATCGGTAATTGGTTTTGATGCGTTCCATTTAGCAGATACGTTATTAACGCAGCCGCTGCAAATTATTGTCGGCAGTAAGCAAGGTGCATTTGGTTCTTATAAAGATGGTCATGAGCTTTATGAGAAAGCAGCTTCAGAGAAAAAGGATTTACTTGTTGTGGAAGGTGCGAGTCATTACGATTTATACGACCAACCAGAACCAGTAAGAATTGCAGTTGAAAAATTAACAAGTTTTTATAAAGAGCATTTGTAAAAACAATGTTGATATAAATGGTGCCTATAGTTGTTAGATACAAGTCTAACAACTATAGGTTTTTACTATGATGAGCGAAGCGCTTAATATTTACGTTATAAGTGCATAACAAGTTATAATAAAAGAAATCAATAAGGAGGCTGGCTGTGAAGAATCTTCGTTATCTCAATATATTTACCATATTAATTATATACACACTACTTATGTTTTACATCGGCTGGAACGGATGGGTTTGGCTTCATGCGGTATTTGGCTGGGAATCTTGGGGATATTATGCTTTCATAGTCGCATTTATTTCATATGCGTACATTCTCGTGCAAGTGTTTAAGTTTTTGCCATTTCTGCGAACGATAGGTTCGATTTGGTTTGCGGTTATACAATATGCACTTATGTTTTTGCCATTAGCTGATATTATGGTCTTTCTTTTACAGTTTTTAGTAGAGAAAGAAGCGGCAATTATTTGGACAGGAGCGGCTGTGATAGCTGCATTTATCTTTATCTTTGCGTATGGAGTATTTAATGCGTATAGTCCGGTAGTAAGAAAGTACGAAGTGCACATACCGAAAAAAGTAGAGGGGCGTAAAAGTTTACGCATTGCGATGGCTTCTGATATGCATTTCGGTAAACTGTCTGGCGTTTCACATTTAAAAAGACTTGTTCGTCATGTAAATGAGATGGAACCTGATATTATTTTGCTGCCAGGTGATATTATCGATGATCATCCAGGTGTGTTCATTCAAAAGAATATGGGACCAATCATGAAACAAATGAAAGCACCATTAGGTGTATATGGCGTATTAGGAAACCATGAATACTACGGCAGAGCGGTTCCAGAGTTTTTACAAGAGATGGATAAGATTGATATTCGTATTCTTTTAGATGAAGTAATTACAATTGAAGATGACTTTTATCTCGTTGGAAGAAGAGATAAAACAGAGCGAGATCGCCGAAGCTTTGAACAATTAATGAGTACGGTAGATAAATCGATGCCTGTTATCGCAATGGATCACCAGCCATTTGAGTTGAAACAAGCAGCAGCGGCGGGTGTAGATTTATTATTATCCGGTCATACGCACCGCGGACAAATGGCGCCCAATCATATTGTAACGAGAAGAATGTACGAGCTAGACTGGGGATACGCACAAAAAGGCGCGTTCCACGCAATTGTTTCTTCTGGATTTGGATTTTGGGGACCACCGCTTAGACTTGGTAGTAGGTCGGAGATTGTGCAGGTAGAAGTTACGTTTGAATAGGGGTTATGAAATAGAGAGCTGATGGCTCTCTATTTTTTTCAATAAAAACAAATAACAATAAATATTTATGTTGGTGCTAATTTCATAAAAGAGATACGATTATAAGACTCGATTAAAATAAAGGGGGATTGTAAGTGATCATATCAGATGTACTATACGGAGAATTTGAAGTGGATCAAGTAGTAGAAGAATTAATTTCAAGTAAGTCTATGCAAAGGCTAAAAGGCATTCATCAAAATGGCGCAAGTTACTTAATGAACGAGAAATGGAATGTAACGCGCTTTGATCATTCAGTTGGTGTTATGTTATTAGTTAAAAAACTAGGTGGTTCAGTAGAAGAACAGATCGCTAGTTTACTGCATGACGTATCGCATACTGCTTTTTCCCACGTGATTGATTACGTTTTTGATAATGAAGATGAAAGTTACCATGAAGAGATATTTAGTTCTGTTGTGAAAAACTCAGAAATTCCAGCGATCCTTGCGAAGCATGGTTATAACTATGAAGATATTTTATTAGATGATTCGAAGTGGACATTACTAGAAAGGTCAGCACCAGAATTATGCGCAGACCGAGTGGATTATACGTTACGAGATATGCATACATATGGGTATATTTCTTTAGAAGAAGTTCACAGTTTTTTAGAGGATGTGATCGCAGTAGAGGGGAAAATGGTTCTGCAAAATATCCAAATAGCGGAATGGTTTACAGAAACGTATTACAAAGAAGTAATCGATTTCTTTATGGAACCAATGAATATTTACGGAAATGATATGTTAGCGAAAACGTTAAAGGTAGCTCTTCATAAAAGGATTATTCATGTAGATGATTTTCTTCTTGAAGATGATGAGCTTATTTCGAAATTGCAGCAATGTAATGACCCCGAAGTAGAAGCTTTATTAAGCAAAATTCATCCAAATATAAAAGTAAAAGAAGATAGAAACGATTATGATTTACATCAGAAAAATAAAGTGCGTCTTATTGATCCGCTGTTACTTCGTGAAGAGGAAGTTATTCCAGCATCTGTTGTGTCAAAAAACATAAGACAGATGAGTGATATTGCTTATGAAAAAGCGGTGAGAGGGATGTATGTGAAAGTGATTTCGAATTAAAAAAGAAGTAGCGCATCTTTTTTAGAGCGCTACTTCTTTTTTATTAATTATCAAACCAATTCCAAATCTCAATATCTCCAAGAGTCGCACAACGTACGTGCGGGGAGTTTTGTAATTTTAATAACTCTTTCGACGGGCCCGTAATAACAATTCCGTATACTTTTACACCGTTATCTTTTACATATTGATAACGTTTATCTAAGTTTAGTTCTTTCTCAGAAAGCGCTGCTATTTTGCTTACCGTTTTTTTATGGATAGAAAGGACGCGCATCATTTCGGTTACTTTGTCTTCTTGCGTTTTCTGCCCGTCAGTTTCATTATCGAGGAATCTTACATGTTCTGGAAACCCTATAGCTTCTCCGCCATGTAGGATATAGTCATCTACATTTTTTCTTTCTTGTCCTGTATCTAAAGCGTACCATAAAGGAGTTGGAGGGAGTTCTTGTGCCTCGAATGTGCTATATAAAAGCGGTTCTAATTCTTTTAAAGTGTAAGCTTTATCAAAAGAAATTGCTACTTCTGCAACGGTTCCATCATGTACTTTTGCAAGTGTATCCCATACTTTTTTTGATGAATCCTTTAAATAATCACCCTGCTCTGTTTTTGGATGAACAAAGAAGAGTTTTGGTTGATAGAACGGATTCATCCAAGTTCGCTTCGTAACATCTACAGATGATAAGAAGCTTTTTGTTTCTATTGTACCGAGGGGCATTTCTTTTTTACCGACGGTTCGTACTAAATCAAATTGGCTATTCGTACGGAAAAAAGCTTCTACACTTGTTCCGCCTCCCATAACACGGCTATTTGGGATCGTTGCTTCAAGTGCAAGCGAAGGAACCTCTCTAATTTCTTCTCCTTTATAATAGTCAATATGGACGAGCATTCGGTAAAATGTTTCTTGCATGAGATCTTCCGCATAGTGGGAATCTCCGGTTAGGGAGAGAAGATAGCGAAATAAATCTTGCATATGCTCTGAGTAAATTTCTTCTAATGATTGTTTACGTTTCACTACATTTCCCTCCCTTCATACATAACAACGAAATACATATAAAAAAGTTACAATTTTTTATGGAATTATAGTAAAAAACGTCAAGAATTGGATTGCGTTCTCTTTTATCATAATACATATAAGGCGGGTGAACAGAGATGGAAAGCTATGAAACACAAATTCAAAGGTCAATTGATTATATTGAGGAAGATGTAATGGAAAAACAAACGCTGCGTAATTTAGCGCGGGTTGCAGGTTTTTCTGAGTCTCATTTTCATCGTGTATTTCAGGCGTTAGTAGGTGATACGGTAATGGAGTATGTTCGAAAGAGGAGGTTAGCCCGGGCAGCTTATCAACTTTCTCATACGGATGAAAAAGTTATTGATATCGCGTTTGAACATGGCTTTCAATCTCACGAAACGTTCACGAGAGCCTTTAAAAAATTATTTCAAATGACACCGAGTGAATATCGAAAACAAGAAATCGAAACACCGATGTATTACAGAGTAAATGTAAAGCAAAGAAAATTAAATCCGTATTTAGGAGGCATACAAATGGAATATCGTATTGTAAATAAACCAGAATTTTTAGTGGCGGGTTATGAACTGAAGACGACAAGTAAAGAAGGGAAAAACCATCAAGACATTCCAGCATTTTGGCAAGAATATTTACAAAAAAATCTTGGGACAACGATTCCGAATCGTAAAGATACGAGCCAATGGGTAGAGCTTGGATTATGTACTGATTTTAATTTAGAAACAGGAGACTTCACTTATATTATCGGAATGGAAGTTACAGACTTTGAAAATGTACCAAATGAAATTGCAAAGCGTACTTTCCCGGCAGCAACATATGCAGTATTTACAACGCCGAAAGTTCCTCATGAAGAAATGGTATCGTCTATCCACCAAACTTGGAATGCAGTATTCTCAGAATGGTTTCCGCATTCAGGCTATGAACATTGCGGCGTTACAGAGTTTGAATTATACGATGAGCGTTGCCACGAAGATAAGAGTGAGTTTGCACAAGTAGAGCTTTGGATACCGGTGAAGAAAAAATAATAGGGTAAGAGCGAATCATTGGGAGATGGTTCGCTTTTTTTATAAGTGGATTGTTAAATTTGTATTGTTTTATCTGTAATACATATGAAAATGGTAAAATAAAATAGCAATTAAATATTGCGGGTGGAAGGTTATGCCCTTTCTTCATTTTGTGAAGAAAGGAGGTGTAATCGTATGGAATTTCTTTTGCAAATTTTGTTGGAAATTACAAAAACTATAGCTAGAGAAGGTATAGTTTTTGGATTTAAGAAATTAACGGCAAAAAAGCGCAAAAAGAAGACCACCCGTCTGCCTGCGAAGCGTGGGAAGTCTTCTAAGCGCAAATAAGCTTTAGTTGCAACCTTCCACCTTGCGGTAATTAGTTGCAGTGACGGGGTGTTGGAAGCACCTCGTCTACTTCATTTTATGCAAAACTTAGTTAGTTTATACTTCTATTTATAGTATAACAGTTTAGAAATGTATTTGTTAATAGTTTTATTTTTACTTTGTATAGTAGGGAAGCATGTTAGTATTGTCGGTTTTTGTCGGTAAGTCGATATATCTAGAAAATCGCTGATATAATTCGAGTTGCGCTGATATATTCAAAAAATCGCCGATATAATTTCATATACCTCTAAAACACCTCAAAAAAAACGATCCACATAATTTCAATTACAGTAAAATTATTCCAGGGAAGAAAAAAGACGCCACATAGCGTCTTTCCTACGAACGAAACGGAAATACAAGAATAATCGTCGTTCCTTTTCCGAGTGCACTATCAACGGAAATTGTTCCGTTATGAGCATGAACGAGCTGTTTTGTAATGGCTAGGCCAAGTCCAGTTCCGATGTTGCTTTCTTCTGTGTTTGTTCCGCGGTAATATCGTTCAAATAGAAGTTCTTTCGTTTTTTCATCCATTCCTTTTCCGTCATCTGAAATGGAGAGTGTAAAGGAATTAGCGTTTTGTGATAATTTTACGATGACAGTAGTTGTTTCGTTATTATGTTTTACAGCATTTACGAGTAAGTTTTCGATAATACGCTGGAACCATTTTTCTTCAATGAAATATTGAATTTTATTTGAGCTCGGTACGAATTCAATATTTTGATTTTGGAGTGTTGGATTGTTAATAAATTGCAATAACACTTTTTGAACGAACTGATTGATTTCAACGTTTACGTGTTGGGCAGGAAGGCTGTTATTTTTTAATTGATACGTTAAGCTTAAATCATCAATTAATGTCGTCATATATTGAGATTTCTCTTTCATAACACTACCAAATTGCTGAATATCACGATCAGTCCAGTTATATTGATTCGATTCGAGTAATAATGCGTAGCCATATATAGAGCTAAGTGGTGTTTTTAAATCATGCGTTAGACCGGTAATCCATTCTTCTCGTGTTTGCTGGAGTACTTGCCTCATCGCATCATTTTTTTTGAGTGTAATAGAAAGGTGTTCTAGTGAACTTGTTACATCTCTAAACAAACGAAATGACCATTTTTCTTTACCAGATCGCCGGAACCTGACGGGTTTTCCTTTTTTACTAATAGGTTCTTCATACTTTCCACCAGCGATATTTTTAAGCCAGCGCATCGCATGTAATAACGGTTTCCCGAATTTATTACCGTACCAAATAGAAAGAATGACTAAATAAACAAATACGATAAGAAGGATTAATCCGCATCCGATGAGAAACTTCTTAGTAAATACATCTTCAATTTCGTCACCTGGATAGTAGTGCTCATTTTTTGCAGTTACAACGAGAAGGTTGCCACTATTTGCATCGTAAAAGCTAGACGTATTTTCTTTATGATTCCACGGTTCTTTTTCATTAAGGGCGATTTGTATTGCTGAAAATGTTTTTTTCTTTCCAGCTGGATAGGCAAAAAACTCTTCGCCATTTTGATTAAATATTTGAAGTGCTGCTTTTTCTTTAGACAGTAACTGTTTTTCTTGATCTGTTAATGTGAACGAATCCATCGTTAAAGAGGAGTGATCCTTTTGAATTGCTGTCAGTAACGCATTGCTTTTTAACATACCACCATAAATAACAAGTACTTTCTTTTCTTCTAATTCAATTTCCCAATATGTAAATTTATAATTACTTTCGATATGATGTTGTATATATGCGACTAAAGATGTCTTCGTATAAGCATTCGGAACATCATTTGGTGTATTAAAGTGGTAGAGGATTTTTCCGTTTTCATCTACAACTTGGAGCCAATCATTTTTCTCCTTTATTAAATCTTGCACTTCAGATTGTAACGAAATATGCCCATCTTCTGAAGAGATGTATCTTGAAATTGTAAAACTATCAGAATCTGGAATGTTAGGTTCGTATAAAGTACTAGTAAGAAGAAAAATTAAATAAGTAAAAGCAGCAACTACAGCGATAAGTAATGTAACTAAAACAAAAACGTGTTGCATGATAAATTGAATAATAAGTCGTTTATTAAAATTCATATCGTCACCCTATTTTGTAACGAACTTATAACCAAGCCCGCGAACGGTTTTTATATATTCTGGTTTACTTGGATCATGTTCAATTTTTTCACGTAGTTTTCGAATGTGGACCATAACAGTGTTGTCATCGCCATTATAGGCAGGTGCTCCCCAAACTTTTTCGTATATTTCCTCTTTCGAAAATACGTAGTTCGGATTCTCGCAAAAGAAGAGTAGTAGTTGAAAGAGTTGAGCGGAGCATTCGACAATGTGCCCATCTACTGTTAGTTCTGCAGAGTGCTGATCAATTTCAAATCTTCCAAATGAAATCGAGTGTGATTTTTGTTCGTGTGGTACGGTTTGTTTCATATGTCTCCGAAGCTGTGCTTTCATGCGTGCTACTACTTCTAATGGATTAAATGGTTTCGTAATATAATCATCTGCACCGTATGAAAATCCGGATATTTTATCTAAATCAGATGCTTTTGCTGATAGGAAGAAAATTGGACAATCTGTTTGTTGGCGAATGATTGGACAAATATCAAAACCAGATTGTCCAGGAAGCATTACATCTAAAATAATTAAATCGTAATTGTTTTGCTTAGTTAGAGATAAAGCCATTTCAGCTGATGTTGCAGTTGTAATATGAGAAAAGCCTTCTTTTTCAAGAATGGTAGTTAGTAATTGTAAAATTGCTGTTTCATCATCAACGAGTAAAATATTTGCTTGGTACATAAACATCCCTCCTAATTTTCTCGAATATCATATCATCATTTTGTAACTTATGGAATTTTTAAGGAAATTTTAAGGTTTTCTTTCGCAAAAAATTAAGAATCAAATGATATGATAAAAGTAACATAGGGGAGGAGATGAGTGTGAACCCGTTTCAAGTGATGCGAGCTAGATATTTTTTAATTGTATTTGCACTATTAATTTTAATAGCGAGAAGTAGTGGCGATTTGCTAACAAGTATATTTCATATACAAAATTCTTCTTTTATAAATATCCTTATATTCTATATCCTTCCGATGGTATGGATTTCTTATGAGTATAGAAAGCACCACATTTCATTTTCATTATTTGTTAATAAAAATGAAACATTTAACTTGGTACAAGTTTTATACATTACGGTTATGTTATGCATGTTTAGTTACGGGTATCTTATTTTGTATATGTATAGTTTTGCATGGATTACACCGGACTTTATTATGAACGCCCTGCATGAACCAATTGTAGATAGTACTGGGGGATATGTATCTCAAGTCATTAGGGTCGTATTCATCGCACCAATTATCGGGGAATTTGTTTTTCGCGGATTTTTACTTCAACGTTTTGCAACAAAATGGGGAACGAGCATAGCGACCATCGTTGTAGCAATATTGTTTGCGTTGTTACATGTTGATTTCCTCGGTGCAGCCATATTCAGCATCGTATTGTCAATCGTATATATTCGTACGAAAAGTTTACTCATGCCAATTGCAATACATATGTTAAACAATGCATTTGTAATAGGTGCGTCTTTTCTAATAAGTAGAGAAAAAATTATGAGTTTTGCCGATTTCTCAAGTTATACGACATTCTTTCCTGGACTTATTATTTTTATAACAGGATTAAACTTAGTACTTATCTTTTTATTTGTTAATCGCAAATATTGGAGTAAAGAAGTGCCAGTTATATATGCAGAGCAGAAAAAGAGCTTTTCAGATGTAGTCGGGAGTAAATAAGATGAAGAAGACGGTTGAAAAAATATTAAAAGACATTATAGATTCTACGTCTATTACAGATATGTGTGATAAAAGCGTTTGTCATTGGCTTCAACCTGTAGTAGATACGATTGTGTTTCCAGAGTATTACGTATTTTCTAGTACTCATTTAAAAGAAAATATTATTTCTCTTCTTATTGTGTTCGGGGTTTTACTAATATTTGATCTAATTGTAGAAGAAATGATGAAGCGCATCTTCAAAAAGAATGAAGAGAAGTATATGTGGATTCATAAAGTATTCGAGAAAGTAATGGTGGCTTTCCTTTTGTTTTATGGTATAAAAACAATCATTTACTTTATAGCTTTGAAACATCATTAATTCGAAATTTGAAAGGGATGTATAAAATTATATGAATGAAACGATATCATCAAATAAGTTTTTTTATTTGATTTTACTTAGTCTAGTGTTAATAACGACAGTGAATGTTATTTTGCGCTGGGAGGAAGCTTATTTTTTCATGTATTTAGCGCTCCATTTGTTGGGGATTTTATGTATAAGTGGTGGAGTCGTTACTGAAAAAAAGAATGAAGAAAGCGTTAACTATATGTGTGTGATCGGTCTTGTTTTACTTTTAGCTGTACAGGGTATTATGAAATATAGTTCTTTCTCTTTACAAGATTTTAGTTTATTAATAGATGTACTTCCTTAAAGAGGCTTTTTATGTTATCTAAAAAGCAAGTAGGGTACGTGCTGGTTTGTAAGTGCGATTCTTATTCCGGATTATGAACCGAAGAAAGTGTTTAAAGATAGGTAAAACTCTTCTTATGTAGAAGAGTTTTTTTATGTAAATAAAAAGATCCAGAGCAATTCACATAATAAGCTTGTTCTAATTTAGCGTGTATGAACTTACAATAATAATAGACAGGCAGCATAGAGGAGGGAATAGCGTGAGGAAGGTTATCGGTTGGTCGCTTTTTTTGTACGTTGGATTTGCGTTACTTATATATTGGTATTTATTTGGATGGAATCATGAACTTATTCCGGACATGTATAAGGGAACGAGTGCAGATCCAGAAACGTTTATGAGTGCGAGAGAGCTTACGCTAAGCCAAGATTATTCGCGCGTGAAAAATTTACTATACTTTTTAGCGACGCCTCTTGAATGGATTATTTTATTGTTTGTACTTGTGCTAGGTATTTCAAGAAAGTTTGAGAAATGGTCGAAGGAAACGACTAAAATAAGTGTTTTGCAAGTTGCGATTTATTTCTTTTATTTATCATTACTGACAACAGTGCTTGCCTTACCGATGCAATGGATTGGCCGGAAAGTGTCCGTTGATTACGGCATTTCAACGCAAAGTACACAAAGCTGGATAAAAGATCATGTTATCGGTTTTTGGGAAAGTTATGCGACTATGTTAATCGTAGTTACCGTTCTATTATGGCTTATCCGTAAATTTCCGAAGAGATGGTGGCTCGCAGGATGGGCGCTCTCTGTTCCATTTACAATCTTTTTAACATTCATACAGCCTGTCGTTATTGATCCGCTTTATAACGACTTCTCGACGCTGAAAAATAAAGAATTAGAAACGAAAATTTTAGCGATAGCAGACAAAGCGGACATTCCTGCTAAACACGTATATGAAGTAAATATGTCAGAAAAAACGAATGCATTAAATGCTTACGTAACAGGAATTGGCCCTAACGCCCGTATTGTAATGTGGGATACAACGCTTAAGCAGTTAAAAGATAAAGAGATTTTATTTATCATGGCCCATGAAATGGGGCATTATGTTATGAAACATATATATTTTGGCGTTGCAAGTTATGTATTGCTATCGTTTATAGGTATGTTTTTAATTAGTCGTATTATAAATATGTGTATTCGCAAATGGGGAGATACATTGCAAATTTCAAAAGTGGCATGTTTCTCCATTTTACCTTTATTTTTCTTAATTTCTTCTATACTCTCTTTTGCAGCACAACCAGCAACAAACTATGTTTCACGTATAGAAGAAAGAGCGGCAGATCAATATGCTTTAAATATGACGAAGGACGGAAAATCTGGTGTGAAAACTTTTCAATATTTATCAAAAACAAGTTTAAGCCAAGTAAATCCGCCTGCGTTAGTGAAATTTTTCTTATACACGCATCCACCAATTTTTGAAAGAATTCATACGTTTGAACAATATGAGAAACAAAGAAAAAAGGAGTAGCTATTATGCTACTTTTTTTTATAGAGATATAAGTTTCATATTGGGAATATTTATCATTGCTTTTTATTGCGATTTTGTAAATAATAAGCTATAAAATTCTAAAAATCTATATATAAAGGAATAAAGGTGAAAAAATGTATTTTTTACAAAATTTAAAAGTGAAATATAAATTATTAGCGCTTATTTCATTAGCAGTTTTAGGTATGGTAATTATAAGCAGTGTAGCAATTCATTCTATTAATAAGATTAAGCACGATACAGAGGTTGTAGTAGATGATTATCAATATTCTGCAATTTTATTAGAAGGAATGCTTCGCACACAAAATTCACTAGAATATAACTTATTAGAGTTAATTACGGCATCACAAAATGAAGTGGCAAATAAAGAGGGAATAATTGATAATATTGAAAAGGATCTTAAAAAATATGATTCTTTATTAAAAGAATATGATGATGGTTTTAATTTAAGTAAGCAAGAGGATGAACTGTTTCAGAAGATGAAGAAATCTTTACCAAGTTATAAAGATACATATAAGAAATTATTTGAAAAGGCGAAGGCAACAAACGAGCCGCAAATGGTAAATGAATTTCAGAAGGAATTAAAACCGAAGGGAATAGAGTTAGCTGGTTATGCAGTGGATCTAGAATCGTATGTTTCAAATTTAGCTGACCAAGTATTTAAAGATTCGCAAAAAATGATTGATCGTTCCGTTATTACCTTTATCATTCTTGTAGTAGTTACTACAATCGTTATATGTATAGTAAGTTATATTATTAGCAAGCTTATAGTTGCTCCTTTACAAACGGTTAGTCGTATGATGGAAAGAGCGAAAGAAGGAGATTTAACTGTACATGGTGATTATACTGCTAAGGATGAATTAGGTGTATTAGTAAGTAATTTTAATGAGATGATTGCAGGGCTAAGAACAAATATGCAAGAAGTAGAGAATAATATTCAGCTTCTATTTCAACATGCAGACGGAGTAGCATCTGCGTCAGAAGTATCTAGTAGTGCAGCCAAAAAAATCACTATGGATATTGAAGAAGTCGCAAATGGCGCAGAGAGTCAAATGCAAGCAATGGAACAAACTGCGGGTGCGATGGAAGAGTTGACACAAGGAATGCAGAGTATAGTCAATACATCATCCTCTGTAAATGAATTATCTGCTCAATCAGCATTAGATGCAGAGAGTGGTAACAAATTAATGAAACAAATGATTCAACAGATGGATACAATCCAAAATTCGGTACATAGCGGTGTGAAACAAGTAGAGACTATGAAAGAACAATCAGAAGAAATTGTTAAAATCATTGATGTTATGCAAGGTATTACCTCCCAGATTAACTTATTAGCATTAAACGCCGCAATTGAGGCTGCACGTGCTGGTGAAAGTGGTAGAGGATTTGCAATTGTGGCAGATGAAGTGCGGAAATTAGCAGAACAATCTAGTGATTCTGCAAAACAAATTGAGAATCTTATTACTCAAGTTATGGGAACAACGAACCATACGGTACATATGATGGGGAAAGTAGATAATGAGGTACAGGCAGGTACACAAGTAGTAATGCATACAGAAAAAGTATTTGGAACAATTACAGAAAAAGTACAGCAAGTATCTGAGCAAATTCAAACGGTATCTATGTCTACAGATGAAATTGCAGCGAGTAGTGAGGAAATCTCGGCTTCTGCAGAAGACATGGCTCAAATTTCCCAAAGATCATCTGACCGAACTGATAGGGTAAAAGAGTCTATTCAACAGCAGGAAAAATCTGTTCAAGAGATTTCGGTTTCAATTGAACATATGCATAACGCAGCAGGAAAACTAAAACAAATAGTTGCCCAATTTACTCTTCAAAAGTAGTAGCATATTTGAGTGTTAATAAAGATAAAAAATCATCCTCTTTTAAGAAAAAAGGATGATTTTTTTATCTCGTTATTTGCTGGGCAGTAAGACCCCCACCTCAAAATTCAGCGAAAAATGCTACCCCTGAAATATAAACCATGAATATAGTAGCCTATCTCCTTTAGGTGCCAATAAAGGGAAGTTGTAAAGTGAAAAGGAGTTTATAAAGAGATTGTAGAATGTTTTAGTATATAACACCTTAGATGTGACAACTTCCTTTTTGAAAAAGAAAGAAGGGAGTATAAAGCAGAAAGGTAGTGGAAATATTTCTTCTAGAAGATTTACATTTTATCTTACATTCACCAAAAAATAATACTCCTGAAACAATGAAGTTCATTTTATTTGAATGAAATAGGGAGAGAGGACAATGAAGAAAAAAATATTGGGTGTAATGATGATTGCGACAATGGCAGGAGGTATATTTGCAGGGACGAATGTGACGCCTGTAAAAGCGGAAGAGTATCCACAAATGATTGTGTTTGAAGATGTTCCATACGGATTTTGGGCATATGATGCTATTATGGACTTAGCATATCATAAAATTATATTAGGGTATGGAAACGGGAAGTATGGTGTTGGCGATCTTATAACACGTGAACAAGTAGCTGGGACTATTTACAGAACACTTGAGATAAAAGAAGAAGGGCCAGTAGCGAATCCATATAAAGATGTTTCTGATAGTACAACAACTTTTAAAAAGGAAATTTTGGCGTTAACAAAACGTGGTGTTTTTTCAGGGGATGGCCAAGGGGATTTTAGGCCGAAAGCACCAATCTCTAGAGCGGAAATGGCTGTCATTTTAAAACGAGCATTTCATTTTGAAACGAAACAAAAACATACATTTAAAGATATTCCAAAAGGCCACTGGGCAGAAGATGCAATTAGTGCGTTACAATCTAATAATGTTGTGAGAGGAACTGGGAATGACATGTATGAATTAAATCGCCCTGTACCTAGAGAACAATATGCTCAGTTTATTAATAATGCGATTATTAATTATCATTTGAAAGAGGATTGGAAGTAGAGTGAAATATGAAAGCACAAATAGAAATATTTGTGCTTTTTTGTTTGTTTAAAAAGAATTATTATTCGAATTTATGTATTTTTTATGGTTATACACAAGCTTTATAATCAACCCGATGAAAAAGACATGATGTGTAATATGATTCACAAAACCGTCACGAAATGTGTCGAAAAATATATTGTCACTATACCATTTATTCTGTATATTTTTAAAAAAACATATACATATTGGGGAGATAATTTGATGAGCAAAAAATTATTAAAAACAGCTACAGCATTAACAATTATGGGTGGGGTGTTATTCTCAGCAGAGAGTAACAGTGTAAAAGCGGAAAGTGCACCGTTGCAAAAAACAAATACAATTGTATTTAAAGATGTACCAAAAGGACATTGGGCATATGAGGCAATTCATGAATTAGCGGAACAAGAAATTATTTTGGGATATGGCGATGGAATATTCGGTTTTGGGGATAATGTAACACGTGAGCAAGTTGCAGCTTTAATTTACCGTGTGTTTGATATGGAAGAACAAGATGAATATGAAAACCCATATGGAGATATTGATGAAAATTCAACAAGCTTTATCGAGGAGATATTGGCTTTAACGGAAATGGGAATTTTCCAGGGAGACGAGAATGGAAACTTTAGACCGAAGGCGACGTTAACGCGTGCGGAAATGGCACAAGTTCTTACGAATGCTTTTGACTTACAGGCGAAGGGATCTCATAACTTTAATGATGTTTCAGCAAATTCATGGGCAACGAATGCAATTAGTGCAGTACAAACAAATGGTATTACAATGGGAATCGGAGAAGGTAAATTCGGTCCGTCTATGAAGGTAACGAGAGAACAATACGCACAGTTTTTACATAGAGCAATATTGCATGATATGGAACAAGGGCAGTAATAAAGTTTAACTAGTCAAAGTGAAATTTAAAAATAATACAAAAAGGTCGTTGTTGTATAACAGCGGCCTTTTTTGTATGAAATAAAGCGCGAAAGAATGGCGTTTTGAAAAAAAATGAAATGAATTTTCAAAAAAAACTTCCTTTTCTGAAGATTTGTTATATAATATAAAACATGAAATCAAATCTGTTATAAAACAGTTTAAGAAGGGGATGCTAATATGTCGACGCAAACTTCACGGGTTACACTCGTTGGAGAAATGTTACCAGCGTACAACGAAATATTGACACCTGAGGTGCTTAGTTTTTTGAAGGAACTACATGAGAATTTTAATGAGCGCCGCATAGAACTTTTACAAAAACGTGTAGAAAAACAAAAGAGAATTGATGCAGGGGAGTTTCCAAAGTTTCTAGAAGAAACAAAACACATACGTGAAGCGGATTGGACAATTGCCAAGCTGCCAAAAGACTTAGAGGATCGCCGCGTAGAGATTACTGGACCGGTAGATAGAAAGATGGTCATTAACGCTTTAAATTCAGGAGCGCATCTTTTTATGGCGGATTTTGAAGATTCGAATGCACCAACTTGGGAAAACGCAGTTGAAGGGCAAATCAATTTACGAGATGCAGTAAAGGGAACGATTTCACATGAAAATGATAAAGGGAAAGAATATAGATTAAATGAGAAAACAGCTGTACTCATTGTACGTCCAAGAGGATGGCATTTAGAGGAAAAGCATATGCAAGTTGATGGGAAAAATATGTCGGGTAGTTTAGTAGATTTCGGCTTGTATTTTTTCCATAATGCGAAAGCTCTTTTAGCAAAAGGGAGCGGCCCATACTTTTACTTACCGAAAATGGAAAGTTATTTAGAAGCGAGATTATGGAATGATGTATTCGTATTTGCTCAAAAATATATCGGCATTCCAAACGGAACGATTAAAGCAACTGTGTTACTAGAAACGATTCACGCTTCGTTTGAAATGGATGAAATTTTATATGAGCTAAAAGATCATTCTGCTGGCTTAAATTGCGGAAGATGGGATTATATTTTTAGCTTTTTAAAGAGTTTCCGTAATCATAATAAATTCTTACTACCAGATAGAGCACAAGTCACGATGACGGCGCCATTTATGCGTTCGTATTCTTTGAAAGTAATTCAAACATGCCACCGCCGTAATGCACCAGCAATTGGAGGAATGGCGGCACAAATTCCGATTAAAAATAATCCAGAAGCAAATGAAGCAGCTTTTGAAAAAGTGCGTGCTGATAAGGAACGCGAAGCTTTAGACGGTCATGACGGGACTTGGGTCGCCCACCCTGGACTTGTACCGGTTGCAATGGAAGTGTTTAATCACATTATGAAAACACCAAATCAAATTTTTAGAAAACGTGAAGAAATATGTGTAACAGAAAACGATTTACTAGAGGTACCGGTGGGAACGATTACAGAAGAGGGCCTTCGCATGAATATTAGCGTAGGTATTCAATATATTGCATCTTGGTTAAGCGGACGGGGAGCAGCACCCATTTATAACTTAATGGAAGATGCGGCAACAGCTGAAATTTCAAGAGCACAAGTATGGCAATGGATTCGTCATGAAGGTGGAAAACTAAATGATGGTCGTAATATTACGCTTGAATTAATGGAAGAGCTAAAAGAAGAAGAATTAGCAAAAATAGAAAGAGAGATTGGTAAGGAAGCCTTTAAGAAAGGGAGATTCCAAGAGGCGACAACGTTGTTTACAAATCTCGTTCGAAATGATGAATTCGTACCATTTTTAACATTACCGGGTTATGAAATTTTATAAAAAATGAAAAGGGGATGGAACAAATGAAAAATGAAAGAATCGAGAAGTTACAAGAAAGCTGGGAATTAGATGAGCGTTGGAAAGGGATAACACGTCCATATTCGGCAGAAGATGTAATTCGCCTGCGCGGGTCAATTGATATTGAACATACGTTAGCGCGTCGCGGTGCTGAGAAGCTTTGGACATCGCTTCATACAGAAGACTATATTAACGCACTTGGCGCATTAACAGGAAACCAAGCGATGCAACAAGTAAAAGCTGGGTTAAAAGCGATTTACTTAAGTGGTTGGCAAGTAGCAGCAGATGCAAACCTTTCTGGACATATGTATCCAGACCAAAGTTTATATCCAGCGAACAGCGTACCTGCTGTAGTAAAACGAATTAATCAAACGCTTCAACGTGCGGATCAAATTCAGCATATGGAAGGAAGTGATGATACAGACTATTTCGTACCGATTGTAGCAGATGCAGAAGCTGGATTTGGCGGACAATTAAACGTATTCGAACTGATGAAAGGTATGATTGAAGCAGGTGCATCAGGTGTGCATTTTGAAGATCAATTATCTTCAGAGAAAAAATGTGGCCATTTAGGCGGAAAAGTACTACTACCAACGCAAACAGCAGTACGCAATTTAATTTCTGCACGTCTTGCAGCAGATGTAATGGGAGTGCCGACAATTATCGTTGCAAGAACAGATGCGGATGCAGCTGATTTAATTACGAGCGATATCGATCCTGTTGATAAAGCATTTATTACAGGAGAAAGAACACCAGAAGGATTTTACCGTACAAATGCAGGTCTTGATCAAGCAATTGCGCGCGGTTTAGCGTATGCACCGTATGCAGACCTCGTTTGGTGTGAAACGTCGGAACCAAATTTAGAAGATGCAAAACGATTTGCGGACGCAATTCATAAGGAGCATCCAGGAAAGCTACTTGCATATAACTGCTCACCTTCATTCAACTGGAAACAAAAACTAGATGAAAAAACAATTGCAAGCTTCCAAAAGGAAATCGCATCTTATGGTTACAAGTTCCAATTCGTAACACTTGCTGGATTCCATTCATTAAATTACGGTATGTTTGAACTAGCACGTGGCTATAAAGAGCGCGGCATGGCAGCATACTCTGAACTACAACAAGCAGAATTCGCAGCTGAAAAACATGGCTACTCTGCAACACGTCATCAACGCGAAGTAGGAACAGGTTACTTTGATGAAGTAGCACAAGTGATTACAGGCGGAACTTCATCAACGACAGCGTTAAAAGGATCTACAGAAGAAGCACAGTTTACGAAATAAAAGGAAGGGCACCTTTTTGAAGGGTGCCCCTTGTTATTTTCTAAACGATTCGAAAAGAGAGAGTGAGTTGTCGGCAAAAAACGATACTTCCTTTTCTTTATTACTAAATCAACTCCACTCAGCCCTATGATCACGAATAAACTTCATATCTTTCTCATAATGCTCTAGATGTCCTTCATCAATCATTCTTTGGAAATTCAAGTCGCCTTCTTGCGCTTTTCGTTTCATATATGTACATAATCCTTCTAATCGAAGCAACACCATTCCTAAGTAATCTTCATCCATATTTTTATCATAGGACTGAACGAACAAATTCATTCTCTCTTTAATGCGATCTGCATGTTGCGATGATTCATAATGAACGGCTTCACCGGATTCTGTATAATACACTCTACTTAAAGGCACACAAGTATAGAGTGTATAAGCGATATCCCATAGTCTTGGACCAGGAGCAGCAACATCGAAATCAATAATCCCTACTGGCTTCTCATTATTAAAAATAATGTTATATATGGCAAAATCATTGTGACATAAAACCTCAATGTTATTTGGAGTGTGATCCATCGGTTTCCAATCATCTAATAACAGAAAATCACTTACAGCATCATGGTAAAGGCGGAGCATCTTTGCTATTTCTTTTAATACATTATTAGATCGCATATATTCTTTTAAAGGATAATTGCCAGCTTCTCCTTCAATAAAGGATAAAATCTCTCTATCCTTTTCATCTACACCTAAAAACTTTGGAGCATAATGAAATCTTTTGTTCTCTAAATGTTGCAATAACTTATGAATCTTTTCATTGCCTGGCTTTAACTCTCGCCGAACAGTATTTTCAGAACGATATACGCTTGAGACGTTTCCCCCTGTTAGCCTTTCTTCTTTAGCGTAGTTTGACATGTGAAAATTCCCCCTGTGATTAAAAAATCCAATTCCAAATAGTGAATAAACCAACAACGGCAGAAAAGAGAAGGGAAGCAAGCAATGCTAGACAGCAAAAAGGAACTAGCTTATCTTGCCATGTTTCTTTATACTCATAAATTAACTCCTCTGCTACTTTCTTCTGCACTGAAGATAAAGGTTGATCTTTATACAAACCTTTTATATGGTTAGAATCGCCTTTAAACTTTAAAGCACGTGCAATATGATGAGGACTATTTCCCATTGATTTTTCAAATAATAAACATGATTCATGCATAATGTCTGTTTTATCCCGCATTAACGGGCAGTAAGACCCCCACCTCAAAATTTAGCGAAAGCGAAGAAGTTAGGTGAGGGATCAACTGCCCGTAAAAGCCCGATTGGTTCAACTAATAATCAGTGGGGAATAAACAAAACCCCCACTGATTAAAGTTTCACTTTATGCTCCTCTAGATACCAGTAACGTCCAGCCATTTCTGGATATTGTAATTTATAATAAATATCTCCGAGTTGTTTTCGAAGATGTAATTCATTTGGGTATGTAAAGATGAGGCCATGCAATCTATCCCTTGCTTTTCCAAGATTATTATTTTCAATATCCTCTTCAATTCTTTTTAATGTTTTTCTAGGAATTTTATTGGTCATAAACTCCTCCTTATTTAGAATAGAGATAATTATATTTTATAAGAAATACTAAAAATTAGAAATTCTATTTTCGAAAAAGATTGTACATTTTATTTTAATGTGCTATGATGATGTCAGTTGAATAGTTAAATTAAGCAATCCATATGTTATCAAGTGCTGGAAACGAACGAGAAAAAGTATGTGAGAACTAGTTTATGTTTCGTATTTGATAATGTGTGGATTCTTTTTTTAGACAGGAAGACTAAAAAATTAAAAATTTGTATTTTCTTAGGAGGAAATAATCATGGCAGTAACAGGACAAGTAAAATGGTTTAACAACGAAAAAGGCTTCGGTTTCATCGAAGTTCCAGGCGAAAACGACGTATTCGTACACTTCTCTGCAATCGAAACTGAAGGTTTCAAATCTCTAGAAGAAGGCCAAAAAGTTAGCTTCGAAATCGAAGAAGGTAACCGTGGACCTCAAGCTAAAAACGTAATCAAACTATAATTTTATAGTTGATGATGGAAAAAAGGATGGCTAATGCCATCCTTTTTTTGTTGTGGGGAAAGTTTTTTCAGAGCCTGTTTTTATATCTAAATCTCTTTTTCTATGTTACAACGGGTGAAAAATTATCTGGAATGCGTATTAGTTTCTGTAGAAGAATTAGTTCAGCAAGAGTATTTGCTGCGTATGATAGTAAATAACTATAAATTTGTATTCTCTGTTGAAATGGGGAAATCTTTTCCAGATAGACCTTGAGTAACATCTTTTTTGTTAGTGTTGTTGTTGGAATTTTGTACGTTTTGAGATGATGTTTCTAACAGTTGTTCTTGTTCCTTACTAGGGGTATTCAGAGCATCTGAGGGGATGCTATTAACCTGCTGGCTTAAGAGATTTTCTTTGTCCATAGTATACAGCTCCTTTTTGGAATTCGATAAAAAGCAATGTAATTATAAATAGCTACTTATATATATTGTGTTTTTGAATGACATTATATACAAAACTTATATTACAAAGTTAACTAATTAACGAATTGTTAGTGATGGATAAAGATGTACAAATTTGAAGTGTTTAATAAAAATTAAAAGCGGGTAACAAGTACCAATACTCTTTCTCATGTTTTATATAAGGACCATATTACAAATCAAAAAAGATGTAGGGAACCTTGGGAGAAAATATAGTTGTTTTTTTAGGGAGAAGAAGAATAAATAAAATGATACTACAAATGTAAAAAGGCATTCCATAAAGGAAGGTCTTTTATTGTTCTTGTCCTGATTTTTTCTTCTCACGTTTTTTACATTCTGGACATTTTGATTTACGAAACGGTTTAGCAAAGAATAGCAGAATGAAGAATAAACCAAATATAATACTAGCTGAGTTTTTCACGATAATGACGCTACTATTTTTCATTTGAATCGATGGTTGGATCTCTTTTTCCTCCATAGTGGCCCTCCATATATTGGATTTACATTTTAATTATAGCAAAGTTAATTGTTTTCATGATGTGAAAATAGAAAGGGATAATAAATATTTATAGGTATTATAAATGCTGTTTTTATAACTTTAAAATTAAAACATTACCATATCGTGATTTTTTTATTTAACAAATGTTTGATAAATGATAAAAAATTGTAAAAAATCGGAACTTGTAAGCTATTTCCTTTTCATAGATGCTAAAATTATATATGCAGCTGCTAATATAAATGGAAAAAAGGAGATAATGGAGTATGGAAAGTAAAGTGGAACGCTATGTCGAAAATTATGTTGTAACGAAAAATACGATGGCCTTACTTCCTGTTATTCTAAGTGAAAAGAAAATTGTTACGCGAGTCGTTGAAATGAATGATTCTTTTTTCGTATTTCAAAAACCTCTAGATATTATAGAAAGAAGTTGCCGCAAGCATGGCTCTAGTTTCTTAGGCAGAAAAGAAGGAACGAAAGAGTTAACTCATATTACACATAAAGCACCGATTGCGATTAGTCCAGCAGATCAACTTTATTTTTTCCCTACCTATTCTTACTCTAGAAAAGAGTGCGCTTGGTTGTCTCATTTTTATATTGAAAGTAATAAAGAATTAAAAGATGGAAATCTTATTATTAGATTTATAAATGGCTTTGCTGTGAAATTAGAGATATCAAAAACTAGTTTTGAAAATCAACAAAATCGTACAGCGAAATTACGTACTGAATATGAAGATCGTAGGAAAAAACAAGGGAATCCTTGTTTTAAAGAGGTTGATAAAAAAGAGGAATCAACATTAAGACCCGCTTATGAGAATGTGTATTTTGTAAAGGAAGGCGAAGTGTGAAAGGATGGGGGAATCCCCATTCTTTTTTTGTTTGTCAGTCAATCTTTGTAGGTAAGGCGATATATTAGCAAAACCGAGTTGTAATTGTTATATTTAGAAAATCACCATTGTAATTTCATTTACCGAAAAAATCAAAAAAACAATCTAAATAACAAAACGAATGACACGTCCTGTCGAATATTGATAGATTATCATAGCTAAATAATGAAGGAATTCTTATGAAAGATATGGAAACTTTAATAAATACATCTCCATATGTCGTATCTACCATTTCCTCTTTCATATAAGCAATGATACAGTAGGGATAGTATTTAGAGTAAAGGGGTAAAGTGTAGAATGGATTTTCAGACAATCAAAGAGTATTTTTCACCAGAAAATATGGATCATATTGTTGAGAGTTATAAAGCGTTCGGACCACTTCTTGGTATTGGTTTACCGATGATAGAGGCGTTGATTCCAGCATTACCGCTTATCGTATTTGTACTGGCGAATGCTGTTGCATTTGGCTTTTGGCTCGGTTTTCTTTATTCATGGCTTGGATCAGTAATGGGTGCATTACTTGTCTTTTTCATCATCCGCCATTTTGGTCGCAGTCGTTTCTTTTCGTTTGTAAATAAGCATGAGAGAGTACGAAAAGCAATGGGGTGGATTGAAAGGAAAGGATTCGCACCGATTTTTGTTATATTTTGTTTTCCGTTTACACCGTCAGCGCTCATAAATGTTGTCGCTGGTTTATCCCGAATTAGTGTAAAACAGTTTGGTCTAGCGTTAGCATTCGGAAAACTTGTGATGATTTTTATTTTAACGTATATCGGTCATGATTTAATGTCATTTATTCATAATCCGGTGAAATCAGTTATTGTAGCGATTGGTATTTTTATTTTATGGTATGTCGGTAAGAAAATCGAAGTAAAGTTAGAACTACATTAAGAATAGTCTTCTTTGTAAAGGAAAGCTTCAGTATTAAAGGATAAGGGGAGAAGCAGATGAAGAAAACTTTGAAAAAAGAAGGCATGGAGTGGATACGAACAATTTTAATTGGTGTATTATTAGCTGTATTTTTTCGAACGTTTTTCTTTTCAACGTATGTTGTAGAGGGGAAGTCAATGATGCCGACATTGCAAGATGGCAATATGCTAGTTGTAAATAAGGTGAGTTATCAAGTTGGGGACTTGAACAGATTTGACGTTGTGGTATTTCATGCGAATAAAAAAGAGGACTATGTAAAGCGGATTATCGGTTTACCTGGAGATCATATTGAATATAAGCAGGATAAGTTATATATAAACGGTCAATTTATTGATGAGCCGTATTTAGAGAAGTATAAGAAAGAGATAAACGGAAGGCAACTAACAGGCGACTTTACATTAGAAGAGTTAACGAAAGAAAAACTGGTGCCACCTGGGTTTATTTTTGTAGTAGGTGATAACCGGCTCGGGAGCTGGGATAGTAGACACTTTGGCTTTGTAAAAGCTGATACAGTCGTCGGTAAAGTTGATTTGCGATATTGGCCAATTCAAGAGGTGCAAACGAATTTTTCAAAAGGTTGATATAATAGATAGAAGTATAGAAAAAGGCAAACAACTCAGTTTGTCTTTTTTCGTGTCCTATAATACAATTATAGTAGCAAACTAACGTTCGTTATGTAAGTGAAAGGTGGGGTTACATGTCACTTCGATTTGTGATTGGTAGAGCGGGAAGTGGAAAAAGTACACTTTGTTTACGCGAAGTGCAAGAAGAGTTAAAACAACGCCCGAGAGGGAAAACAATATTATATCTTGTGCCAGAACAGATGACATTCCAGACGCAGCAGGCGTTAATTGGAAGTGAGGATGTAAGAGGTTCTATTCGGGCACAAGTTTTTAGTTTTTCACGATTAGCGTGGAAGGTACTGCAAGAAGTTGGCGGAGCGAGTCGTCTTCATATTGATGAAGCTGGTGTACATATGTTACTCCGTAAAATTGTAGAGTCTCGTAAAGATGGATTATCGGTGTTCCAAAAAGCAGCGGAGCAAAACGGTTTCTTTGAACATCTTGGTAGTATGATTGCAGAGTTTAAACGTTACAATGTAACGCCATCTAACGTATATGAAATGTGGCAACAATTAGATGCGCATAGTAGCAGTGCCGAACAAAAGTTACTAGCGAATAAAGTGTATGATTTACAGCTGTTATACGATGATTTTGAACGTGCTTTAATTGGAAAATATTTAGATTCAGAAGACTACCTGCAATTGCTAGTGGAAAAGCTTCCGCAGTCTGAATATGTAAATGGTGCGGAAATTTATATAGACGGATTTCATTCATTCTCCCCGCAAGAGTTAGAGATTGTAAGACAGCTTATGATTTGCGGAGCGAGAGTTACGATCACGTTAACGATAGATGAAAAAACGTTAGCGCAGCCAGTAAATGAACTCGATTTATTTTATGAAACGACGTTAACGTATGAAAAAATAAAACAAGTAGCGCGTGAAGAGAAAATAGAAATTGAAAAAACAATTCCACTTATGGAACAGCCGCGTTTTCATTCTCCGGCATTAGCGCATTTAGAAGCTCATTATGAAGCGCGTCCGAATGAAAAATTTAACGGTGAAGCGAGTGTAACGATTAGTACAGCTGCGAATTTACGAGCGGAGGTAGAAGGTGTTGCTCGTGAAATTCGTAAACTTGTTGCGGATGAAAAATATCGTTACCGAGATATTGCAGTGCTTCTTCGTAATGGGGAAAGTTATTACGATGTGATGCGAACGTTATTTACAGATTACAATATCCCGCACTTCATCGATGAAAAGCGCCCAATGTCACACCACCCATTGGTAGAATGTATTCGTTCTGCACTCGAGATTATTAGTGGGAATTGGCGTTATGATGCGGTGTTCCGCTGCGTGAAAACAGAGCTTTTATATCCATTAGACGTAAGAAAAGAAGCGATGCGTGAAGAAATGGATGAATTTGAAAATTACTGTTTAGCGTACGGTGTACAAGGAAAGAGATGGACTGCTGAAGATCCATGGATGTATCGCCGTTATCGTTCTCTTGATGATACGAACGGGATGATTACAGACAGTGAACGTGAAATGGAAGAGAAAATAAATAGGCTACGTGACGTTGTAAGAACACCTGTTATTCGCATGCAAAAAAGGTTAAAGCGTGCAGGAACAGTTATGCAAATGTGTGAAGCAGTTTACTTGTTTTTAGAAGAACTGGATGTTCCGAAAAAACTAGAAGAATTACGTATACGTGCAGAAGAAAGTGGAGATTTCTTATTTGCGACAGATCATGAACAAGTATGGGAAGAAGTAATGAGCCTTCTTGATACATTTGTAGAGATGCTTGGGGAAGAGAAAATGTCTCTTTCTATGTTTACTGACGTTATGTCGACTGGTCTTGAGGCACTTCAATTTGCTAACATTCCGCCGTCATTAGACCAAGTGTTAATTGCTAATATTGATCACTCCAGATTATCTGATGTGAGAGCAACGTTTATTATAGGTGTAAATGAGGGTGTCATTCCAGCAGTACCTATGGATGAAGGTATGCTTTCTGATGAGGAAAGAGAAGTTCTTGGTGCGGCAGGGATTGAATTAGCGCCAACGACGAGACAAACTTTGTTAGAAGAACAGTTCGTTATGTATCAAATGGTAACGAGAGCATCTGAGAAGTTATACATTTCATGCCCGCTTGCAGATGAAGAAGGAAAGACGTTACTTGCATCTAGCTTTATTAAGAAAATAAAAAGAATGTTCCCTAATGTGAAAGATTCATTTATTACGAATGACGTAAATGATTTATCACGTTCAGAACAAATTTCATATGTAGCAACGCCAGAAGTAACGTTATCTTACGTTATGCAGCAACTACAAACGTGGAAGCGATACGGATTTGAAGGGAATTTAGACTTTTGGTGGGACGTATATAATTTCTACGTAACTTCAGATGAATGGAAACAAAAAAGTAGCCGCGTCTTATCAAGTTTATTCTATCGAAATCGTGCGAAGAAACTAAGTACAGCAGTAAGTAGAGATTTATACGGAGATATAATTAAAGGAAGCGTCTCTCGTATGGAACTATTTAATCGTTGTGCATACGCTCATTTTGCGCAGCACGGTTTATCGCTTAGAGAGCGTGATATTTTCAAGCTTGATGCGCCAGACATCGGCGAATTATTCCATGCGGCATTAAAGAAAATTGCGGACAAGTTATTGCGTGAAAACCGCACTTGGGCGGATTTATCCATAAAAGAGTGTGAGCATCTTTCTGTTTTAGTAATAGAAGAAATTGCGCCGTTATTACAACGACAAATTTTATTAAGTTCAAACCGTCATTTCTATTTAAAACAAAAACTACAACAAATCATTTTCCGTACGTCAATCATTCTTCGTGAACATGCGAAGTCAAGCGGATTCGTACCAGTTGATTTAGAGGTGCCGTTCGGTATGGGAGGTACAGGGTCACTTCCGCCGATGGAATTCTCATTACCAAATGGTGTAAAGATGGAAGTAGTCGGCCGTATTGACCGTGTTGATAAGGCAGAAGATGAAAACGGGACGTTCTTACGTATTATTGATTATAAATCAAGTTCAAAAGCGTTAGATTTAACGGAAGTGTATTACGGATTAGCACTTCAAATGTTAACGTATTTAGATGTTGTTACTTCGAATGCACAGACGTGGATGAAAAAAGGCCACGCAGCATCACCAGCTGGTGTATTGTATTTCCATATTCATAACCCAATCGTTGAGATGAAAGGTGACGCAACGGAAGCTGAAATTGAAAAAGAAATTTTAAAGAAATTTAAAATGAAAGGACTCGTATTAGGAGATGCTGACGTTGTTCGTTTAATGGATAACAAACTTTCAACAGGAAGCTCAGATATTATTTCTGCTGGCCTGAAAAAAGACGGTAGCTTTAGTGCGCGTTCAAGTATTGCAAATGAGCAAGAGTTTAACGTACTGCAAAAATATGTACACCATACGTTTGAAAATATCGGAAAAGATATTACAGAAGGTGTTATCGATATTGCTCCTTATAAAATGGGGAATAAAGCAGCATGTACGTTCTGTAACTTCAAATCTGTTTGTCAATTTGATGAGTCACTGGAAGATAATCAGTTCCGATCGTTAAAAGATATGAAAGATAGCGAAGCGATGGAGAAAATAAGAGAGGAGGTTGGCGGAGAATGATAGAAAATTGGCCTAAAAAACCAGAAGGTAGTCAATGGACAGATGACCAGTGGAAAGCTGTTGTAGCTAACGGACGTGATATTTTAGTTGCTGCTGCAGCTGGATCAGGTAAAACAGCAGTATTAGTTGAACGTATTATTAAAAAGATTATTAATGAAGAGAACCCAGTCGATGTCGACCGCCTGCTCGTTGTAACATTTACGAATGCAGCAGCGCAAGAGATGAAAAACCGAATCGGGGAAGCGTTAGAAAAGGTATTAATTGATGAACCAGGCTCTCAACACGTAAGAAAGCAGCTGAGCCTATTAAATAAAGCTTCCATTTCAACAATTCACTCATTCTGTTTACAAGTAATTAGAGGATATTACTACATGCTTGATGTTGATCCTCGTTTCCGTATTGCGAATCAAACAGAAAATGAATTGTTAAAAGAAGAAGTGCTAGATGACATATTAGAAGAAGAGTACGGAATCGAAGATAATACAATCTTCTTTGAACTTGTTGATCGTTATACGAGTGACCGTAGTGATGATGACTTGCAACGTATGATTTTAGCGCTTCATACAGAGTCAAGAGCGCATCCAAATCCGGAAAAATGGCTTGATAAATTAGTAGAAGCATATGACGTAGAAGGAAAGACAATTGAAGATTTAGTATATGCTTCTTATTTATTAGAAGATGTGAAATTCCAGCTTGAAACAGCGGAACAGCATATTCGTAAGGCAACTGAACTCGCAATGCTTCCTGACGGTCCAGCGCCTCGCATTGAAACCCTGCAAGCAGATGTAGCATTACTTGGAACGCTATCATCAGCTGCTCGTGAGTCGTGGACAAGTGTGTATGAAGCGATGCAAAACGTATCGTGGCAAACGTTAAAGCGTATTAAGAAAAGTGATTACAATGAAGATGTTGTAAAACAAGTAGACTCTCTTCGTAATAAAGCGAAAGATGAAGTGAAGAAATTACAAGAAGAGTTATTTAGCCGCAAACCTGAAAGTTTCTTACGAGATTTTCAAGATATGCACCCAGTATTAGAAAAGCTTGTTCAACTTGTAAAAGTATTTACAGAGCGTTTCCAAGCGATGAAGCGAGATAAAGGAATGGTCGATTTCACAGATTTAGAGCATTTCTGTTTACAAATTTTAAGTGAACAAAGTGAAAATGGTGAAATGAATCCGTCAGCAGTGGCGCTCCAATATCGTAATAAATTTGCTGAAGTATTAGTCGATGAATATCAAGACACGAACTTTGTACAGGAATCCATTATTAAATTCGTAACGAAAGATTCTGAGAGTGAAGGAAACTTGTTCATGGTTGGTGACGTAAAGCAGTCGATTTATCGTTTCCGACTAGCCGAGCCAGGCTTATTCCTAGGAAAGTATAAACGTTTCACACAAGAAGGATTGGGCGGCGGAATGAAGATTGACTTAGCGAAAAACTTCCGTAGTCGTCATGAAGTACTAGCAGGTACGAACTTTATTTTTAAACAAATTATGGGCGAAGAAGTTGGGGAAATTGACTACGATGCTGACGCTGAACTAAAGCTAGGTGCTACCTATCCAGAAGGTGAAGATGTAGCAGCAGAATTATTATGTATTCAGCAAACGGAAGAAGAAGTAATAGACGGTGAAGAAGGTGCAGAAGTCGAAAAAGCACAGCTTGAAGCTCGCCTTATGGCGCAGCGCATTAAAGCGATGGTTGATTCCGGTTATGAAGTGTATGACCGTAAAAATGATAGTATGCGTCCGGTGCAATATCGCGATTTCGTTATTTTACTTCGCTCCATGCCGTGGGCCCCGCAAATTATGGAAGAGTTAAAATTACAAGGAATTCCAGTATACGCTGACCTCGCGACTGGTTATTTTGAAGCGACGGAAGTAAATATTATGATGAACGTATTCCGCGTTATTGATAATCCGATGCAAGATATTCCGCTTGCCGCTGTACTTCGTTCCCCAATCGTTGGATTGAGCGATGAAGAACTTGCAACGCTTCGTGCTCATGGAAAGAAAGGCTCGTTTTATGAAGTAATGAGCTCATTCTTAAAAGGGGCACCGCTTGAAGAGGAGCAAGAACTTCATGATAAATTAGAGTGGTTTTATAACTTATTGCAAGGATGGCGTGAATTCGCCCGTCAACAATCACTTTCTGATTTAATTTGGAAAGTGTACGGTGAGACAGGTTATTACGACTTCGTTGGCGGTTTACCAGCTGGAAAGCAAAGGCAGGCAAACTTACGCGTACTATATGACCGCGCAAGACAATATGAAGCAACATCATTTAGAGGATTATTCCGCTTCTTACGTTTTATTGAACGTATTTTAGAACGCGGTGATGATATGGGTACGGCGAGAGCCCTAGGTGAACAAGAAGACGTTGTTCGCATTATGACGATTCATAAAAGTAAAGGGCTAGAGTTCCCGGTCGTATTTGTAGCTGGACTCGGTCGTCGTTTTAATACACAAGACTTAATGAAGCGTTTCTTACTGCATAAAGATTTCGGTTTCGGTTCGCAATTTATCGATCCGCGTAAACGAATTAAATATACAACATTATCACAGCTTGCGATTAAGCGTAAAATGAAAATGGAATTAATTGCGGAAGAAATGCGCGTACTATACGTAGCATTGACGCGTGCGAAAGAGAAGTTAATTTTAATCGGAACAGTTAAGGATGCAAATAAGGAAATGGAAAAATGGCTTGATGCGAGGGAACATAGTGAATGGTTATTACCAGATCACATACGTGCCGGAGCGTCTTGTTATTTAGACTGGATTGCACCTTCATTATATAGACACCGTGATAGTGAAATGCTTCTTGAATTAGGACAAGGAAGTATTCCAGATGAAATTTACGGATATGACACTAGCTGGAAAGTAGAAGTTGTGGACGGTAACACACTACTTGCACCAGAGCCAGTTCAAGAAGAGAAACAAGAATTGTTAGAAGCACTTCGTGAGAAAAAGGCTGTTCCCCTGCAAAGTGAACGGAAAGAAGAAGTGTACGACAGATTAATGTGGAAGTACGGATATGAGGATGCGACATCTCATCGTGCGAAGCAATCTGTTACAGAAATAAAGAGAAATTATCAATCTGAAGAAGGTAGCGATAACGCCTTTATTAAAAAACTACGTGCACCAATTAAAACACGCCCGCGCTTTATGGAGAAAAAAGGGTTAACGTACGCAGAGCGCGGAACAGCAGTCCATGCCGTTATGCAGCATGTTGATTTGAAGAAGCCGATTACGGTTGAAGTTCTTCAAGAGCAAATTGCTGGAATGGTAAATAAGGAATTATTAACATTCGAGCAGGCGGAAGAAATAGCGATTGAAAAAGTAATTTCATTCTTTGACAGTGACTTAGGTAAAAGGGTATTAGCGGCGAAAAGTGTTGAGCGTGAAGTACCATTTACGATGATGCTTGCAGCAGAAGAAGCATATCAAGATTGGCAAGGGAAGAGTGAAGAAACGATTCTTGTCCAAGGGGTTATCGACTGCATGATTGAAGAGGAAGATGGCATTACGTTAATCGACTTTAAAACAGATACGATTGAAGGGAAATTCCCAGGCGGATTCGAACAAGCGAAACCAATTTTAGAAGATCGATATAAAGTGCAGCTTTCGTTATATGCAAAAGCACTGGAGAAAAGCTTACAACATCCTGTAAAAGAGAAATGTTTATACTTCTTTGATGGGAATCACGTTGTAAATATTGAAGAATAGAGGGGCTTGAAAATGGTAACAGAAAAAACGTTAAGAACTTGTGAACAGGGACACGAGTACTATAAAAGTAGCGATTGTCCAACTTGCCCAGTCTGTGAGAAGGAGAGAAAACCAAAAGAAGGTTTTCTCTCTCTTCTTTCAGCGCCAGCAAGAAGGGCATTAGAGCACCGTGGAATTCAAACTGTAGAAGAACTCTCAAAATATAGTGAAAAAGAAATTTTAAAACTGCATGGTATGGGACCTGCGTCTTTGCCGAAGCTTAGGAAGGCTTTGGAGGAGAGTGGGTTATCATTTAAATAAAATGAAATAGTGCCTCTTCACTACTTACGTGTTTATACCACTATTTGTGGAAAGTGAAGCTCTTGCTTATTAAAATTTCATTTTAATAATTTTGAATTACATAAAAGAAAAAAGTAGGAGAATATCTCCTACTTTTTTTACGCTGTTCCAATCTGATCTTGATCTGCCACATCAGAATCAAATGTATTCGTTGCACTAACACCGTTAAACGTATTCACGACAAACCCAACATTGGAAGCTCCAGATCCGTTATAGGCTTTCGTGTTTTCTTTCGGAGATACGTTATAAAAATCTCCTAAGTTGAAAGAGCCGTTACTGTTTTGCACGACGAGATTTCCTACAACTGAAGGCATACCATCCACCTACTTTACTAAGCTTTTTAATTACTATATGAATTATTGTGCGGAAGGTTCATCCGTAATATATTGGCGGATTTGTATAATACGAGAGTTATTAAAACCATAATCAACATTTCCAATTTGAAAGCAACCAGAATTTAAAAGTGTCCGCAATTCAACGTTATTCACTTCAATAAAAGGGCATTCATTTACAATATTTAATTTTACATCTGTCGTTCGTTTTGGAATTGTAATGTGTTCATCTGTAAAGATTTCAAAAGCATCAAAGCGACCTTCTCCCCGTATATAAAAAGGAATTTCACGGTGGACGGCAATAGCTCTACTTTTTAATTCCATTTGGTTTGCATCTCCAACTTGAAATACGGCAGTAATCCCTAAAGAAATAATAGAAACATTTTGGACAATGGACACATGATGCAACATAATTTTTCAGTCTCCTTAACCTGGAGTAGGGGGGACATCTGTTACTAATGGTACAAATGGACCCTCTGTAACTGTTTCAAATGGTGTATCGAGAATAGAAGATAGAATGAGGAGATTTGCATCTCCAATTAAAAAGAGTGCGGACGACGATACACCGTTCATTTTAATCTGTCCGACTTTTAACTCACGGTTTACAACGTTAAGGTTCATACATACTTACTCCTTTCGGAAATTTCCCGGTATGTGCTGAATAAAGGAGAGAAAGGCTTTGTCAATATCTTGTTTCATTGCCTGAATAATGATATCTCGTAAATAATCTGGATCTGTTGAAATACCTTCATATGATTGCGCTTGTGATAAATAATAAGGGAGTCGATGCTCCATCTGTTTTTTTATGTCATCCACCATCATTTGTCGATACATTTCATCAAGCGGTGTTCTCTCTTCTTGTTCAAAATGGAGAATACGATTATATGCTTCTTCATCTAAGTATCGATGCATTTCTTGGAGGATACCTTGATAAAAGTCTGGGTTTGTTTCGGTTTCAGGGTTTACCTTCAATGTTTCTGTATCCACTTGAAAATCTTCAATTTGTTGTCCTTTTGCTGAAAATGGGTTTAAACCAATATTTAAAGTACCATTTAAATTTTCGACTTTTAATTGATCGAATTTGTATTCCACTTTTCCTACAGAAGAGGAGGGGCGATTTTTTAATTCGTTAAGCTCTTCTTGGAGTTGGCGCACTTGATCTTCTAAATTTAGGATGGCTGCTTGTTGTGTTTGAAGAGCTTGTTGAAGTTGGTGTAAGTAAGTATATATATCTTGATTCATTTGTGAAACCTCCTTTTCAATAGGGAGGGTAAAAATATTCCTGCTATATATTTATGACAAGGATGTCTTAAGAAGAACTAGTTGATGGTTTGATAGAAATAATTTGTCCTTTTGCCTGTAATGGGCGAAGCGGTTCCGTAAATCCGCCCGTATTTGAAAATTTAGATAGGGCTTTAATACTTCCGGCAGTACCAATTTGGAACACAGAAGAGGTTGTAATGCTATCAATTTTAATACTGTTGATGATGATACTTTGGTTTACATAAAAATTCAATGCAATTGCCTCCTTTAAGTTGAGCCAATTATCGCTTGATCGATTACATCTGAATCGTTGACAGTCGTTGCACTTTGATAATTGTAGACAGAAACATTATCTCCAACGTTGAAAGAGCCGGCCCCGGCGAAAGCACGTGAGTAACTAATAGGCCTAATCGCAAATACATCTCCAATATGAAAAATACCACTTGATCCAATATTGACGATACGAATATGTCCGACCATAGCTGGCATACAAAACACCCTTCGTTTTTAAAATTTTCTTTTCTACTATTGTATGGGCGTTTCCAATAAAATGTGTATTTTTTTGAAATAAAAGAAACACACGCATTATTGCGTGTGTGTTTTGAACGTTTGATTAGGGTGTAAATCCGTATGTACATGACAAATTACATTTAAGAGCCTGTCCAGTTCTTGGCTACAATCCACTGTTTTTTGAGAAGTCATTCCATAGCGTTCAGCAAAATAAATCATTTTTTCACGTTTTTTTTCAATCGCTTGCTCAAACATTGAAATCGGCTCCATCTCTAAATGAAATTTTTAGTATATATGTAGTACATATTATACAAAAACTTCATAAAAAAGAAATGCATTCGCTAAAAAAAGTAAAATTTCTACATTTTATGCCAAATGATAAAGGGGTAACGAATAGGGGATGAGAAGAATATTGTAAAAATTAGCGTGCATGAGAAGGTTTTTTTCTTGCGGATGCGAATACAATTAAAGGGTATGAGTTTTAGGATGGAGAGTGGAAATATTGCGTTTTGTAACGGCGAAGAAAGAAGAAAAGGTATTTGTAGGTATTGTAGATGAAGAAGAAGAAAAGGTATTACACTTAAGAGAAGCGCAAAGACAAAAAGGGGAAAAGGTTACAATCCCTATTACAATGTTAGAGTGTATTGAAAGAGGGACTGAATGCTTTGAGAAAGTATGTGAAATTGTAAATTGGGCAAAAGAGAACGGGGAAGCGGCGTATTATCCGTTAACAGAGGTGAAAATATTAGCGCCGATTCCAAGGCCAAGAAAGAATATTTTGTGCGTTGGAAAAAACTATCGTGAGCATGCGGTAGAAATGGGCGGAGTAGAGTCTATTCCAGAAAATATAATGATCTTTACGAAAGCGCCAACAACAGTTATTGGCATAAATGAGCAAATTAATGGTCACCCTCATGCAACGGACGAACTAGATTATGAAGGAGAATTAGCTATCATTATTGGTAAGCGAGGGAAGCAAATAAAAAAAGAAAAAGCGCTTGAGCATGTTTTTGGTTATACGATTATCAATGATGTAACAGCTCGAGACATTCAAAGAAAACATAAACAGTTTTTCCTTGGGAAAAGCTTCGATACATTTTGTCCGATGGGACCGTATTTAATTCATAAATCGGTGGTTAATGCGCCGAATGCATTACACATTGAAACGGTAGTAAATGGAGAAGTAAGGCAAACTTCTAACACAAATAAAATGATTTTTTCAATAGAAGAAATTATTTCAACGATAAGTAAAGGAATGACTTTAGAACCAGGTGATATTATCGCAACAGGAACGCCGGCTGGTGTCGGAAAAGGTTTTACACCACCGAAGTTTTTACATGCTGGTGATGAAGTGGTCATTACAGTAGAAGGAATTGGTACTTTACGAAATGTAGTGAAATAAAGAAAAGAGCTATCTTGTTAAAAGATAGCTCTTTTTTTATGGCCTTGGGTTATAGAGGTAATCGATAACGGCAAAAGTGTAAAGACCAATGAATGCAAGTGTACAAATGCCAAATAGTATAACCGTAAGTGCGCTTTTTTCTCGTCCAAAACCAATGATAGTAAGAATAACAGCAGTCCAAAATGATGCTTTCAGTAGTGTGAGTGTAGTAGGAGTTGAGTAATGAAGCCATGTTGTGGAAAGTAGGAAACCAAAGAATGTAACTAAAATAAAAGCTGTAGCTAAATAGTTAATATGTTTACCATATCTTAATAGCATGTCGCACCTCCTTTATGATTTTAAAATACAGAAAATTACAATTTTATCTTAATATAAATGAATATAAAAAGAAAGAGGTTGTCCCAACATGTCGGACAACCTCTCTATCATTACGATAATACAGCTTTAATTTTTTGGAATGCCCACTCTAAATCTTCTTCAGAGATTACTAGAGGTGGTGCGATACGAATTACATTTTCGTGTGTTTCTTTACATAATAGACCAGCTGCTTTTAGTTGTTCACAGTAAGGACGAGCTGGCTCGTTTAATTCGATACCGATGAATAAACCTTTACCACGAACTTCAGTGATCATTGGGTTATCAATCTCTTTTAATTGCCCAACTAATTTTTCACCTAATTGAAGAGAACGCTCTGTTAATTTTTCTTCTTCTAACACTTCAAGAGCCGCGATAGAAACAGCACATGCAAGTGGATTACCACCGAATGTAGAACCGTGAGAACCTGGCTCAAATACACCTAAAATGTCGCGGTTTGCTGCTACGCAAGAGATTGGGAACACACCGCCGCCAAGTGCTTTACCAAGTATGTACATGTCAGGAGTTACATTGTCCCAGTCACAAGCAAATACTTTACCAGTACGGCCTAAGCCAGTTTGGATTTCATCTGCTACAAATAAAACGTTTTCTTTTTTACATACTTCAAAAGCTTCTTTTAAGTAACCAGCTGGTGGGATATTAATTCCTGCTTCACCTTGAATTGGCTCTAAAATGAATGCTGCTGTGTTTGGTGTAATTGCGGCTTTTAATGCTTCTAAATCACCGTAAGGAATTACAACGATGCCAGGAAGCATTGGACCGAATCCACGCTTGTACTCTTCATTTGAAGACATAGAAACAGAACCCATTGTACGTCCGTGGAAGTTATCTTCACAAACGATGATTTCAGCACGGTTTGCTTCCACTTTCTTCACATCATAAGCCCAGCGACGAACTGTTTTAATTGCAGTTTCAACAGCTTCAGCACCTGTATTCATTGGAAGTACCATTTCTTTATTAGTTAGTTTCGCAACTTTTTCGTACCAAGGACCTAATTGATCGCTATGGAAAGCACGAGAAGTTAACGTAACACGATTAGCTTGGTCAATTAAAGCGTTAATAATTTTCGGGTGACGATGACCTTGGTTTACTGCAGAATATGCACTTAATAAGTCCATATAGCGGTTTCCTTCAGGATCTTCTACCCAAACACCTTCTGCTTTAGAAATAACGATTGGAAGTGGGTGATAGTTATTTGCTCCGTATGTGTCTGTAAGTTCGATAATATCCTTAGTTTGAATCATGATTGTTCCCCCTTTTGTTATTACAAGAAGTTTGTAAATACTCTAAATATTATATCATTTAAATGTAAAAAAGCGAAACATTTCCTGAAAATAAATGAACATGTTATCATATAGAGTGAAAAAGTGTGAAAAGAGGAGGTAAGGGATACGATGGTACATATGCATATTACAGCATGGGCGTTAGGTTTAATTTTATTCTTCGTTGCGTATTCACTTTATTCAGCAGGAAGAAAAGGGAAAGGTGTACATATGGGGCTTCGCCTAATGTATATCATTATTATTGTGACAGGCTTCATGTTGTACATGAGTATTGTGAAGACAGCAACAGGTAGCATGCACATGTGGTATGGCTTGAAAATGTTAGCTGGTATTTTAGTTATCGGTGGAATGGAAATGGTTCTTGTGAAAATGAGCAAAAACAAACCAACAGGGGCGGTTTGGGGCTTATTTATTGTTGCGCTAGTAGCAGTATTTTACCTTGGGCTGAAATTACCGATTGGCTGGAAAGTATTCTAATAAAAAATAAAGCCACCTTATAATCTCAAAGACTTGGGAGATTATAAGGTGGTTTTTTACTTTATCCCGTAAACATCAGATTGGTGAAGGCTAATAATCAGTGGGCTCCCCCACTGATTAAAGTTTCACTTTATGTCGCATCGATATGCAACTCTTCTCCATTTACTTTCGTAAAACGGAACATATTTTTATTTGACGTAGTGTGACGGACGAAATGGTGCTGCAGTGTACAGATCATTTCTTCGTTATCAAACAAAAGAATATTTACTCCTTCGCGTGACTCCTCTTGCGGTAAGAAAGATAAATAATTATGACAATACATGCAATCATATAAAGAGTAGTGAAGTGATTGCAATGATTCGGTTAATAATGTGAAGACAGAGTCAGGTAATTCCTCCAGCCATTCATTATAGCTAAGAAGTAACTTTTTTCGAATACGTATCATTTCACCATTTTGCAAATGGTGTTGCTCGTTGGCGATTTGTAATACATCTTGTTCATAGAAACGGGCTGGTAGCCAATTGTTATTATACAAAATTTCAAACCCATCTTCGGCAATATCTTCTAATAAAAACGCTTCATCATTTTCATCATCAAAGAATACCCACTCATTGTTTATATATTCTACATTACCGACTGTATGAGCACGGGGCTGATTATATAAAATATGTTTACGTTGTATCATACACGATTTCTCCTTTATGAAAAGTAGTTATTCCTGTTATAGACAGTTCGTGCATTCTTTATAACTAGACACATATAGACATAGGTGGGCATACAATAAAACACGTTTTACTGAGTGAAAATGCTATTCCATATGTGGATAGTAGGTTATCGTCAAGTTTTTCATTTTTTTGATCCGCACTCTTAGGGTGGGGATTACTGCACGTTCAAGAAAAGAAATAAGATGGAAGGATGATTTATATGTGCGGGATTACAGGATGGGTGGATTATAAACGCTCATTAGAAGGAGAAAGAGATGTCGTTACGAAGATGGCGGAGACGTTAGCAAAACGGGGGCCGGATGATAATAAAGTTTGGATTAAAGGAAATGTCGCATTTGGGCATAAGCGGTTAATCGTTGTGGATCCTGAGGGCGGTAAACAGCCGATGACTTGTTTAAAAGATGAAACGAATTACGCCATTTGCTATAACGGTGAACTTTATAACACAGAAGACATTCGAAAGGAATTATTAAGAAGAGGATATACGTTCAAAGGTCATTCTGATACAGAAGTATTATTAGCTTCTTATATTGAATGGAAAGAAGAATGTGTCGATCATTTAAACGGTATATATGCGTTTGCAGTATGGGACGAACAGAAAGAACAAGTATTTATTGCGAGAGATCGATTAGGTGTAAAGCCACTTTTTTATAAATATGATAGCGGACGCTTACTATTTGGTTCGGAGTTAAAAGCGATATTGTCGCATCCAGATGTGAAGGCGGAAGTAACGTTAGAAGGATTATCAGAAATATTCGGGCTCGGACCGTCAAGAACGCCTGGCCACGGTATTTATGCTGGTATAAAAGAATTACGTCCAGGTCATGCGATGACATTTTCAAAGAACGGTTTATGCATATGGAGATATTGGAATGTAGAAAGTAAAAAACATGAAGACTCTTTTGAAGAAACAGTAGAGAAAACGCGCTTTTTATTACAAGATGCTATTACAAGACAGCTTGTTTCTGATGTACCACTATGTACTTTTTTATCCGGTGGTGTAGATTCGAGCGCTATTACAGCTATTGCAGCGAAAGAATATGAGAGATCGGGAAAAGGGCAATTACACACGTATTCTATTGATTACGAAGATAATGACAAATACTTTAAAGCGAATGCATTCCAGCCAAATTCAGATGCTCCGTTTATTAATTTAATGACTGAGACATTTCAAACAACTCATCATCGCTGCGTCATTTCGAATGAAAAATTAGCAGAGTATTTAACTGAAGCAGTACTCGTTCGTGATTTGCCTGGTATGGCAGATATCGATTCGTCATTATTATGGTTTTGCCGAGAAATTAAACAAGATTTTGTCGTTGGCTTATCTGGAGAATGTGCAGATGAAATATTTGGTGGATATCCGTGGTTTTATAGAGAAGATGATTTACAATCGAGTGCATTTCCGTGGATGCGTTCTACAGAGGCACGTGAACAACTTCTAAAAAAAGAATGGAGAAATAAATTAAATTTACAACAATATGTACAAAGGCGCTATGAAGAGTCGATTCAAGAAGTTCCTATTTTAGAGGGGGAAAGTCCGCTAGAAGCAAAAAGACGCCAATTATTTTATTTAAATATGGTATGGTTTATGACAACATTATTAGACAGAAAAGACCGCATGAGTATGGGAGCGAGCTTAGAAGTACGTGTTCCATTTGCAGATCATCGTCTTGTCGAATATGCGTGGAATATTCCTTGGGAAATGAAAATGTATAAAAACCGCGAAAAAGGTCTATTACGTAAAGCGTTAGAAGGTGTACTTCCACATGACATCTTATATAGAAAGAAGAGTCCTTATCCGAAAACACACAATCCACACTATACAAAAGCAATAACAGTATGGCTTCAAAATCTATTAACGGATAAAGGTTCAATTTTACACGAACTGTTTGATAAAGAGCAGTTGAGCGGATTGATTCAGTCTGGCGGCAGTGCATTTCAAACACCATGGTTTGGTCAATTAATGACTGGGCCACAGCTTTTAGCTCATTTAGCACAAATTCACGTTTGGTTTAAAGAATATGGGGTAAATATTAAGGAATAAGGGAAAAGCGGCTTACAATTATGTAAGTCGCTTTTTATTAAAGAAGTTTTCATATAAAATTCAAAATCACCTTATAAACAATATTTAATTAGAATTATTATTTTGACGTATTTATTATTGTTTGTTATAATTGGAAACAAATGTTCTGAAAAGTATTCTCATTTATAAAATTGAGGTGTTATATAGATGACAAAGAAAAAAATAGGTTTACTCGTAATGGCGTATGGAACACCAGAATCATTAGACGATGTAGAGGCATATTATACACATATCCGTCACGGGCGTACGCCATCAGAAGAAGCGCTTGAAGATTTAATTGGCCGCTATAAAGCGATTGGTGGAATTTCGCCGCTTGCAAAAATTACGAAAGAACAGGCGCATAAATTAACAGATTCAATGAATAACATATTTACAGAGTATCAATTTACTTGTTACTTAGGTTTAAAACATATTGCACCATTTATAGAAGATGCGGTAGAAGAAATGAAGCGTGATGGGATCGAGCAAGCGATTAGTATCGTATTAGCGCCACATTACTCTACATTTAGCATTAAAGCGTATAATGACCGTGCTATTCGTCTTTCAAAAGAAATCGGTGGTCCTGTTATTGAACCAATTGAACAATGGTACGATGAACCGAAGTTTATTTCGTATTGGGCAGACCAAATAAAAGAGACGTTTACTAATATTATAAATAAAGAGAAAGCAGTCGTAATTTTTTCAGCGCATAGTTTGCCAGAAAAAATTATTGCAGCAGGAGACCCTTATGTAGAACAACTAAAGCATACGGCAGATTTAATTGCAGAAGCTGCAAATATTCAAAACTATACAATCGGTTGGCAAAGTGCTGGGAATACTCCAGATCCGTGGATTGGTCCAGATGTGCAAGATTTAACGAAAGATTTATATGAAGAGCATGGGTACGAATCTTTCATATATTGCCCAGTTGGTTTTGTAGCGGAGCATTTAGAAGTTTTATATGACAACGATTATGAATGTAAAGTTGTAACTGATGAATTAAATGCCAAATATTTTAGACCAAATATGCCGAATGCACAATCAGCATTTATCGACTGTTTGGCTGAAATTGTTTCCAAAAAAGTGAAGGAAATAGTTGACAAAGATTTAGTTTTGAATAATAATTAATTTATAATAATTTTAAATAAATAATAATTACTACGAAATAAAGAGGAGGATCCCCCTAGATGAATCCAAATAATCGCTTAACAACAAACCAAGGTGCTCCAGTTGGAGACAACCAAAATTCTCGTACAGCCGGTCGTCGTGGACCAGTATTATTAGAAGACTATCATTTAGTAGAAAAACTTGCGCACTTTGATCGTGAACGTATTCCGGAGCGTGTTGTGCATGCACGTGGTGCAGGTGCTCACGGTGTATTCGTAACGAAAAATAGTATGAAGCAATATACGAAAGCTGCATTTTTACAAAATGAAGGAACTGAAACGCCTGTATTTGTTCGTTTTTCAACGGTTATTCATGGTCAAGGTTCTCCTGAAACAGCACGTGACCCACGTGGGTTCGCTGTTAAATTTTATACAGAAGAAGGAAACTACGATATCGTAGGTAACCATTTACCAGTTTTCTTCATTCGTGATGCAATTAAATTCCCAGATATGGTACATTCCTTAAAACCAGCACCTGATACGAATATTCAAACGCCAGATCGTTATTGGGATTTCATGACGTTAAGTCCAGAATCTACACATATGATGACATGGGTATTTTCTGATTACGGTACACCAGCAAGCTATCGTGAAATGGAGGGTTTCGGCGTCCATTCATTTAAATGGATTAATGAAGAAGGTAAAATTGTTTATATTAAATACCACTGGAAACCACAGCAAGGTGTACGTAACCTAAATGCGAAAGAAGTGCAAGAAGTACAAGGGAAAGACTTCAATCATGCAACTCGTGACTTGTTCGATGCAATCGAAAAAGGAAATCACCCGAAATGGGATTTACACGTACAAGTTATGCAATTAGATGAAATGGACTCTTTAGACTTTGATCCACTAGATCCAACGAAAGTATGGCCAGAAGATCGCTTCCCATTAATGGAAGTAGGGACAATGACGTTAAATCGTAATCCGAAAAACTTCTTTGCAGAAGTAGAACAAGTAGCGTTCTCTCCAAGTGCAACTGTAAATGGTATTGAGCCATCGGAAGATAAATTATTACAAGGTCGTTTATTCTCTTACCCAGATACACAACGTTATCGTCTTGGTGCAAATTACTTACAAATTCCTGTAAACTGCCCATACGCAGCTGTTCATAATCAACAACGTGATGGTGCGATGCAAGTAAATCAAAACCCATCTACAATCAACTACGAACCGAGCCGTCATGCTGAAAATCCAGTTGAAGACCCAGCTTACCGCGATTCAACTATGAAAGTAGAAGGCTATGTATCTCGTGAAAAAATTGAGAAACCAAATGACTTTAAACAAGCAGGTGAGCGTTACCGTTCATTCTCTAAAGAAGAGCAAGATAACTTAATTGCAAACTTAACAAATGACTTGAAAGACGTAAATGAACGCACGAAATTACTAGCTGTTTGTAACTTCTTCCGTGCAGATCAAGAATACGGTATGCGTTTAGCGCAGGCATTAAATGTTGATATTACGCAATATGTAGGAAATGCTCCGAAATAAATCGGAAAAGACGACTGGGTTTCGGTCGTCTTTTTTATGTGTAAAGTTACACGCGGGTATTCTTCAGTTTCGTTATGTCGGAATTTGTTGGTAAATCGATATCTTGTGTCGAAACGTTGATATATTGAAAGGAACAATCGATATATTTGAAAAATCGTTGATATATCCAAAAAACCGTTAATATATTTCCAGTTATACTAGGTGGGGTATGTTGCCCGGTGCGCAAAAAAGAGATGCAATCTATTACTAATAGATTGCATCTCTTTTTTAGTTCACTCGCTCAGTATACTCATAAGCTTTCTCCCCATGCATCGAAATATCAAGTCCCATATGTTCCTCGTGCTCATCTACCCGGACAGGGAGGAAGAAGTTGATTGCTTTAATAATGGCATACGTCATTATAATTGTGAACGCATATGTTGCGCCGATCGCTACAAGTTGTTTCAACAGCAGCGAGGCGTTTCCGTAAAATAATCCGTTAGCGCCATCGCCGTTTACGGCAGTAGTTGCAAATAATCCTGTCGCAATACCGCCCCAAGTTCCACCGATGCCGTGACATCCGAATGCATCGAGTGTATCGTCGTATCCGAATTTTGTTTTTAAGAAAAAGACCGCTCCGAAGCATAATACGCCGCCAATTGCTCCGATAAGAAGAGCTGAGAAAGGTGTAACGAACCCGCAAGCTGGTGTAATAGCGACTAGACCGGAAACGGCGCCACAAGCAGCTCCCATCGCAGTCGGTTTTGATTGGAAGAACCACTCTGAAAGCATCCAAGTTAATGCTGAGGCAGCAGCGGCTATATTTGTATTAATAAATGCAGTTAAAGCTACGTCGTTTAAGGATAATGCGCTGCCGACGTTAAAACCGAACCAGCCAAACCATAATAAGCCTGCGCCTAACATTGTAAATGGCAAATGGTGAGGAGAAGAACCATTTATGTTTTTTCGTTTTCCGAGGAAAATAGCTAATACAAGACCAGCAACTCCGGAAGTGATGTGAACGACGTTTCCGCCAGCGAAGTCTAGTGCACCAAGTTCCCTTAGCCACCCGCCGACGCCCCATACCCAATGAGCGACAGGATTGTAAACAATCGTTGTCCATAAAAGGATAAAAATAAGAAAGGCAGAAAATCGCATTCTTTCAGCAAATGCACCTGAAATTAAAGCTGGAGTTAAAATGGCGAACATGAGTTGAAACATCATGAATAAATTGTGAGGAATAGTAGATGAGTAGTCTGGATTTGGTGCGTAGGTAACTCCGTTTAGACCGAACCAATCAAGTGTACCGATAAGCCCGTGCCAATCTGGTCCGAATGATAAAGAATAGCCGATAACAATCCATTGAATCGAAACGATAGCCATTGCACTATAACTATGCATCGTTGTACTGAGTACATTTTTGCTGCGAACCATACCTCCATAAAAAAGTGCCAATCCTGGTGTCATCAACATGACCATTACTGTCGTCACAAACATAAAAACTGTATCTCCCATATTCATGAGCTCTCCTCCTATAATGTTAGAAAAAATAACATCGTTTTGTTATGTTTCATATCATATTCGAAAAAGAACTAAAAATCAACTAAAAATTCAGAAAAATATATACATGATGTTAGAAAATATAACATAGATTATTTTGTGAGGATTGAAATCGACATATGCGTTTCTCTCGGATAATTGGTATAATATTCTTACAATTAAAAACTTGGGGGATGCGTGTGGGAAAAATACGGACTAGGAAACTATTCATTTGTTTTTGCTTAGCTTTTGTTTTGTTTGTACCAATACATACTTTTGCAGACGAAAAAAGAGAGTGGAAAGATGAAGTTATATACTCCATTATGATTGATCGCTTCAATAATGGAGAACCGAAAAATGACAAACAATTAGAAGTTGGTAATTTAGAAGGGTATCAAGGCGGGGATATAAGAGGAATTATAAAAAGGTTGGATTACATAAAAGAAATGGGTTTTACTACCGTTATGCTTTCGCCGCTTTTTGAAAGTGGAAAGTACGATGGATTAGACGTGCGAAATTTTAAAAAGGTAAATGAACATTTCGGGACAGACAATGATGTGAAAGAACTTGTAAAAGAAGCTCATGCAAAAGGAATGAAAGTTGTATTTCAATTTCCGCTTGGAGAAAACGAACGACAGGTAATTGACGCAATGAAATGGTGGATAAAAGAAGTTGATTTAGACGGAAGTTATGTTATACATAGTGAAAAAAAGCCGCGTTCCTTTTGGGATAACGCGCAAAAAGATATGCAAGTGATAAAGAAAGATTTTCGTATTATGACAAAGGAGGATAGCGAATACAACGAAAAAATCGTAGAATCGTTTTCCGAAGCGGATGTATCGGTGAAATCGTTATACGATGTGAGTAAAAAAGAAGGGGAATTTGTTACGTTTTTAGATGATCAAGAAACAAAAAGATATGCGCGTATTGCAAAAGAAAATATGTATTATCCGCCATCACGTTTAAAACTGGCGCTTACTTATTTGTTAACATCACCTGGGATTCCGAATTTTTATTACGGAACGGAAATTGCATTAGATGGAGGAAGTGTACCCGATAATAGACGATTAATGGATTTTAAGTCAGACGAAAAATTTATGCAGCACATAACAAAACTAGGTGAAATTAGGCAGGCGAGACCGTCTTTACGACGCGGTACGTTTGAGCTTCTGTATGATAAGAGCGGGATGAGCATACTAAAACGAAAATATAAAGATGAAGTAACTTTAGTAGCAATTAATAATACGAAAGAAACACAAAAAGTCTCCTTACCTGCAAGTGCAATTGGTGAAAAACAAGAGTTAAGAGGATTGTTACAGGATGAAATTATAAGAGAGGAAAACGGAAAGTTTTATCTCGTTTTAAAACGTGAAGAATCAAATGTGTATAAAGTTAACGGAGAAACAGGTGTGAATTGGTTATTTATCTCCTTAATAATCGGTGTGAATGTATTATTTATTGCGTTTCTAATTGCAGTTAAAAGGAAGCGTAGATGAGATGAGAAATTACTCGCTCTATGTTCATGTCTTCTTATTGTATTTGTAAGTTTGTTCGGTGGGGCAATAGTGTTATTCTGTTGATATGAAATTTCTTAAGAGAAACGATGTGAGAATGAAAACGTCCCTAGTGAGAGGAGGGCCAGGTTAGGAAGAGGATTTTCTTCCTAACCTGTTTTTTGTGTTAGCACCGATAGGGAAGAATCTTTGAAGCAATCAATAATTGCAACTATATTAATTTTACATTACATTAAAAGTTAGAGAATACTCTTATACTAATACAGTGCTAAATAGTAGGTGGGAAAATGGAGTTTTACGATTTGGGTATTACCATTAAAGAGCTTAGAATTAAAAAAAATATATCACAATCCGAATTATGTCATGGAATATGTTCGCAAAGTCAAATTAGCAAAATAGAAAAAGGTGTGATTTATCCATCTAGTATATTGTTATATCAATTATCAGAAAGACTTGGTATTGACCCAAATAATATATTTGCATTAACTCAAAACAAAAAATTAAAATATGTAGAAAATGTAAAATGCGTAATAAAAGATTGCTTAAAGCAAAAACAATACAAAGAACTTTATGAAATAGTGAAAAAAGAGAAAAACGAAAATAACTTCCAATCAACAGAAGATAAACAATTTTTAATATGGCATGAAGCGATTGCTATATTTATGGTGGATAAATCAATAAAAACTGCTTTAGATTTTTTAAATAATGCATTAAAATTAACTGTAACTAATTCTGATTTTTTATCAGAAAGAGAAATAGATATTATGCAGACAATTGCTATATTCCATGGGGAAAATAAAGAATATGAAAAAAGTATTAATATATTAAGAAGGTGTTTAACTAATTTTAATAAGTTAGATTTTCCTAGAGATAAAGAAATTAAATTGAAAATTATTTTTAATTTAGCAAAAATTTTAGGTCATGCAAATCAACATGAAGAGGCAGTAAAATACAATGATATGGGTATCAAACTAGCTATTAATCTAAATACTTTATATTTACTAGGTGAATTATACTATGGAAAAGCTTGGAATTTATTGAAACTTAAACAACCTAATGAAGAAGATGTTGCAAATAACATGAAAAAAGCATTATTTATATTTGAACTAACAGAAAAAGAAAATCTGATAAAAATGGTTAAAGAAAAATATTTTGAAAACCAAACTGAAAAAAGTCACTCATAATTCATTTGGAAATCACTTGAAATATAATAAAACCTACAGGGGAAATCTCTGTAGGTTTTATACTTATAAACTTGCTTCTAAAATATTAGTGCTTAATATAAATTTTTGAATAAGAGTTTACTTAGCGCTTTAGCGTACTTTTTTATTTTGAAGCCTGCATCTTTATTAAAGATGTATGCTTCTTTTTAAATCCATCCGAATATTATTGGTTCAAGTCGGAGGAAGGTACTTTGGGGTGTCTTTTCTTTAGATCTTTATCATTAACTACTTAATGTTTTTTAAATGATTACATGACATATTTTTTTTGTACCAAGCTTTGTTGATACAGTTAGATTTATCCGTTAGTGTATTCGTATTATTAGAACATCCTACAGTATTTAGGGAGAATGTGGCTAATAAAAACCATAATATTAATTTCTTCAAAAAACCACTTCTAACTCTTTTTTAATTAACATTTTTTAGATCCTTACTAATTTTACATTACATTAAAGATTGGGAAATATTCTTATACTCATAAATTGTTACGTTTTGGCGGGGAGAGGAATTATGAGTTACAGCGATTTTTAAGATGACTTTGGCCCAGGATGTGGTTATTAAGAAAAGTAATTCAAATTGAAGGGGAAACGTCTTAAGGTATATTTTTCTTATTTTCAATAAGGTCTGCTAAATACATGTATAAAACAAATTCTACAATAAGGCCTAGTTTAATCATGCGCTCACTTGTAAAGTATTCGTATGGTTAGACTCTGTTCACTTAGTGATTTTCACCGCATATACCATTTTTCTATGGTTTGTTCTCGGAATATTGTCTCTACAAAACAAAAAACTCCTCTAATTAAGAGGAGTTTTCTTTTTAGCGGTAGTTAATGAACTGTACGTCGATTGGTAAATCAGCGCTACGAACAGCTGCGATTACTGCTTGTAAGTCATCACGGCTTTTCGCTGTAACACGTACTTGATCATCTTGTACTTGTGTTTTTACTTTTAATTTCATTTCTTTAATGATGTTGTTAATTTTTTTCGCGTTATCTTTATCGATACCTTGTTGAAGTGTTGCGCGTTGGCGAACAGTGTTGCCAGTTGCAGCTTCAACTTTTCCGTAATCTAAGTTCTTAATTGGAACGTTACGTTTTACAAGTTTAGAGATAAGAACGTCTTTTACTTGCTCTAATTTAAACTCGTCATCAGAAGTTAAAACAAGTACTTCTTTTTCTAATTTAATATCACTTTTACTTCCTTTAAAGTCATATCGGTTTTGTATTTCTTTTAATGCGATATTAATTGCGTTTGTTACTTCAGGTAATTCTACTTTCGAAACGATGTCAAAAGAACTATCTTTTGCCATAGTTAGCACCTCCAAATAAATTTCTAATCTTGTTATGTACTGTACATACTAAAGTATAGCTGAAAACGAGTCTAGACTTAAGTGTTTTCGTACTTATATTCATGTAACCTCATTTTATTATAGTGAATTTTGGGCAGTTGGACAAATACAGGAAAAATCATGTTATAATTAACTTTTGTTTGGAATGATAAAAAAGATAATTTTATATATATAGAAGGGAATTAAAAAATATGTATTTGCAAATAGGATCGATTGAACAGGTAACTGTTTTACGCGAAACGGAAATCGGATATATGGTTGGGAATGAAGAAGAGGAAATTTTCCTACATAAAAACGAAGTAGCTGGAGAAATTGAAGAAGGCGATACGATTGATGTATTCTTATACCTTGATCACCAAAATCGTATTTCAGCAACAATGAAGGAACCGATTATTACAACTTATGATTGGAACTGGGTAAAGGTTGTAGAAGTTATTCCGAGTTTAGGTGTGTTTGTTGATATTGGTGTGTCAAAAGATATACTAATTCCAGCTGATGAGTTCCCGATTTATATGCCAGTATGGCCAGAAGTAGGCGACGAATTATATTGTACGTTAAAATTAACGAATCGTGATCGTTTAATTGCTCTTCCGGCAAGAGACAGTGATATGCAAGAAATTATCGTAGATGCAACGCCATCTATGCGTAATAAAAACGTAAATGGACGTGTATATCGTTCGCTTCAAGTCGGTTCATTCGTACTAACTGATGAGCATTTCCGTGCTTTCTTACACCATACAGAAAGAAAAGAACAAGTTCGCATCGGTCAGCGTGTAACAGGACGTATTATTGACGTAAAAGATGACGGTACAATTAACATTTCACTTCTTCCTCGTAAAGAAGAAGGAATGGAAGACGATGCTGCAGTAATTTATGCATATATGGAAGAACGAGGCGGAGCAATGCCGTTTTGGGATAAGAGCCATCCAGAAGATATTAAAGAACGCTTTAACATGAGTAAAGCTGCATTTAAGCGCGCACTTGGTAAGTTGATGAAAGAAGAAAAGGTTTACCAAGAAGAAGGTTGGACTTACTTTAAGAAATAAGATAGAAGATTAAAAAGCACAACCTTATTTAAAAAGATAAGGTTGTGCTTTTTTTAATTTTCTTGAGGAGAAACAAGAGTAAATGTATCTTTCAAATCACTATCATTTATTTTAATATTTGCCTTTTTTAATTCCTCTTGTAACAATTTTTTGCTGAATACACGATCAGCAGTACGTTCTTCCTCTAAGTTTTTGCGAATAGAGTTTTTTACCTCATCGTAAGGTTTTAAATCTTTTTTATCAGTTAATTTAATAACGTGATAACCGTTTGATGATTTTACGGGATTGCTAATTTGTCCAACATTTAGTTTGTAGGCAGCGGTTTCGAATTCAGGAGCCATTGTACCTGAATTGAAGTATCCAAGGTCTCCACCTTTATCTTTTGATAGCAGATCTTGTGATTCTTGTTTTGCTAATTCTTCAAATGAAGCACCAGCATCTAGTTTACTCTTTATTTCTTTCGCTTCATTTTCGTCACTTACTAATATGTGACTCGCTTTAATTTCTGGCTTATAGTGGTCTTTTACGTCTTTTTCTGTAATACTTTTCTTAATCGCTTCATTCATAGCAAGTTTGAACTTAATTTGATTTTTGAAATCCTCTTCATCTTTTAAACCATTATTTTCTAATACTTTTTTGAATTGATCTCCATATTGTTTTTTTACTTTTTCTACTTCTTTATTTACCTCTTCATCAGGTACTTTATATTTTTTTGTGATGACGTCTTGTGCCATCATTTCGTATAGCATGTCTTTTCCGTAACGATCTTTCAATTGTTTTTCGAAGTTATCCTTTGTAATGGTGGAGTCTGTTGCTGTAGCGACTGTAGCTGAGCCATTCTTTTGTCCGCAAGCAGATAGCATCAATATACTTATTAGTGCAGTAATAATGAAAATATGTTTCCCTCTCATGCCAACACCTCATCCGAATATGTTATCGCTATTGTAGAATATAGAAGTGAACATGAAGTGAATTTTTAATGTTTTTTTCCTTTAAAATGTAAAAAAGTACATCAACATAATTGTTGATGTACGATGGAATCAAAGGTGATCGGTCTTTTTAGAGTATGCACGTTTACCTTGCTGAATATTTTTTTGCTCTTGCTCATTTTTTTGTGTGCGTTTTGCGTTATTATCGCGTGCTTTTTTGTCGTTATCACTCGTATGTGGCATATGTATCAACTCCATTTCTAAACGTTGTACGTTTATCATTTCCTTTTTCGTAAAGACTATGTATAGCGGTGCATTTATGAAGGGTAAAGGTGGATTCGAAATGGATTTGAAGTTGAATTATACTGAACTTATAAAGAAGTTAATCGTTGTAATCATCGCAGGTTTATTAAACGCGATTGGGATGAATTTATTTTTAACGCCAGCAAAAGTGTATGCGAGCGGCTTTGCTGGATTGTCTCAATTATTATCACAAATATTAGGTGATTTTTTATCGATTCACATATCTACGGGAGTATTGTTTAGCTTATTTAATATTCCTGTCGTTATTTTAGCGTGGAAAAAGGTTGGAAAGGCCTTCACCTTTTTTAGTTTTCTTTGTGTTATATTTATGACTCTGTTTCTAGAAATCATCCCTGTTAGAGCGGTTTCGAATGATATCATATTAAATGCGATTTTTGGCGGGATTATTTCGGCAATTGGAGTAGGGATTGCTTTAAAGTGGGGTGCTTCTACAGGTGGATTAGATATTATCGCCATGATTTTATCAAAAATAAAAGATAAGCCTGTCGGTACATACTTTTTCTTTTTTAATGCAATTATCATTATCGCTGCTGGCTATGTATATGGATGGGAAAAAGCGTTATATACGCTAGTGACTTTATATGTATCAACGAGAATTATTGATGCAATTCATACTCGTCATGTAAAGATTACAGCATTAATTGTTACGAAGAATGGGGCAGACGTAAGAAAGGCGATTCACTCGCGATTAGTAAGAGGGATTACAACGATACCAGCAACAGGTGCTTATACGAATGAAAATAAAGAAATGTTAATGATGGTTATTACCCGTTATGAGTTATACGAATTAGAGAGGGTTATTAAACAAGTGGACCCAGGTGCATTTACAAATATACTGCAAACAGTTGGGGTGTTCGGATTGTTTCGGAAAGATTAAAGAGGACCAAAGTTGGTCCTCTTTTTTAATGTAAATTCGTAATGTTTTGCAATTGCTCTTGCATTTCACGGAGCTGAACTTTTTCAGCAGTTGAAGAGTTTGCGTAAGCGGATTGCAAAGCATTTTTTGCTCTATACACGAGATCTTGTTGCTCAGTACCGCTTGAACAAGATACGGCATTTTCAACAGCATCTCTAGCTTGTTGGAATAGTAAGTTCCCCATTTAAACCCCTCCAAAAGAAGAGTTACTTCTTGCTTTTTCTGCCTCAGCTAATGTACCTCTGTACGGGAATCTTGCATCATGCTTCATAACAGCATCGGCTCCTTGTTGGATAAAACGTTTTGATTTGTTCTTTTTACCCATTCGAAAAACCCCCTTTATTTAGCTGAAAACAATCGACGCGATGTCTCATGCGTCTACTTATAGTATGGACATTTGGCAGGAAACTATAAGTAGGGAATTTTTAGATTACAATCCAAGAACCTCTTCTAAATATAAAGCAATACCATCTTCTTCGTTCGTTAACGTCGTATGGTTTGCGAGTGATTTTAATTCAGGGATGGCATTTCCCATTGCAATGCCGTGACCAGCAAATTCAATCATTTCAAAATCATTATCTTCATCACCGAAAGCGATAATTCGCTCTTGTGGAATGTTGTAATGACTAGAAATTTTTTGTAATCCAACTGCTTTATTTAATCCGCTTTTCACAATTTCAATAATCGGCCAAGGTGCGCCCCATTTTCTATGGTCGATTACTTCCGCATGCATATCCGTTAAATGTTGACGAATTGCAGTAGAATGCTCGTCATGTGCGTCAATTAATAAGCAAGTTGGATGATCGTTTAAAATATTTAATAAGTCTCCGGTAAAAATCTTAGGAGATCCGAATTCGAAAATATGTTTTTTATCTTCATCAATTTCACGAACATACACATCGTCCATTACTTCCGCGTATATATTTTTTACGCCAAAATCAAAGCAAGCTCGGACAATTTCTTGCGCTGTTGCTAGCTCAAGAGGAGAGTGATGTGTTTCCCAGTTTGAATCAAGAGGATGATGTACGTAAGCACCGTTAAAGTTTACGATAGGTGTGTTAAGACCAAGTTCTTTATAGTAATCATAACTAGCACGGAATGGACGTCCTGTTGAAATAACAACAATATGTCCTTGTTCCTTTGCTTTTGCAATTGTATGTTTCGTTCGAGTGGAAATTATTTTGTTGTCTGTTAATAGAGTACCGTCTAAGTCTAATGCGATTAAATGTTGTTTGTTCATAATTTCACCTCTTATAATAATTTTTTTGTATCTATCTGTATTTCCGTTTTTAATATGCAGAAATAAGAGGTTAGACTTGGTGAAATCACCATAGATGGAAATTTCACTATATATCCATCTTACGTCTCAAAGTGCTGTGATGTCTAGTATTTATCGTTGGAAATTAAGAAAAGTCAACATCTTTTTAGAAAGTTCAAACAATGTTTCTTTCATTATGTACAAATTGTGAAAAGGGTTACATTGCTCGTATGATGAGGCCTATAATGAACATGTAATCTTCTCGTATATGTTTGACTCTCCTTTGAAACTAGCCTAGAGTAGGTTGGTTTCTTTTTTTTCTACAAGTAGGAAAGAAATCCCTGCTTACGCTCGTGTCATTCATATATATGTACAAGAATGAGATGTAGTACTGTTTCCTAAACATGACAGAAAAGCTTTCTTTTAAAATGGATATACTAATGAGGCAAGACGTCATGGAAGGAGAATGAAGATGGGACAAAATCGCAGGTTTCGTTCTGGACAAAAAGCGCCGAATGATGGCATTTACGTAGAAATTGGTGAAACGGGAAGTATGGTGAAAGATCCGCAAATGGTGAAATTAACTGCCGGTGAAAAGTTTCCGGATAACACGAATCATAACCGCCAGTGGACATATAAAAGAAAACCGTAACAGGAGCCGCAATCGTTATTGCGGCTTTTTTGTCGTTACACATTGTAATTTCATTTACCGTATTTTTTAGCAGTATAATGAATGCTCTCTTTTTCTTTTTCAAATAATAAGTTTGAAAATACATAGGCAAAATTATTGTATAAAAAAGTCAGTTGGCGTATAATCAAATTAAAGGTCAAAGAAAGTCAAACTTTTGGAGGGCTGTAAAGATGGACTTAAATCAAATGACAACAAAAACACAAGAGGCGATTATGAGTGCCCAATCTTTAGCGGTATCTCATCATCACCAAGAGGTGGATACTGTTCATCTATTACTTGCATTATTAGAAGAGCAAGATGGATTAGCAGTACGTATATTTCAAAAAATGAATGTTGATATAGAAGCATTAAAGCAAGGTGCTGAAAGTTTAATTAAAAAGAAACCTTCTGTAACGGGGAGCGGTGCAGAAGTTGGAAAATTGTATGTAACGAGCGCTCTGCAACAACTTCTTGTAAGAGCAGGAAAAGAAGCAGAAAAACTGCAGGATGATTACATTTCAGTAGAACATGTATTGCTTGCTTTTTCTGAAGAAAAAGGCGATATAAATCAATTATTTACAAGATTGCATATTACGAAAGATAACTTATTACAGTCTTTAATGACAGTTCGGGGGAATCAAAGAGTGACGAGTCAAAATCCAGAAGCAACTTATGAAGCGTTAGAAAAATATGGTCGTGATTTAGTGGCGGAAGTGAGAGCAGGGAAAATTGATCCTGTAATCGGCCGTGATAGTGAAATACGACGTGTAATCCGTATTCTTTCACGTAAAACGAAAAACAATCCTGTTTTAATTGGGGAGCCAGGTGTTGGTAAAACAGCAATCGTTGAAGGGCTAGCACAGCGTATCGTGAAAAAGGATGTACCTGAAGGATTGAAAGATAGAACGATTTTTGCGTTAGATATGAGTGCACTCGTAGCTGGTGCGAAATTCCGTGGTGAGTTCGAAGAGCGTCTGCAAGCTGTATTAAATGAAATTAAAAAGAGTGAAGGACGCATTTTATTATTCATTGATGAACTTCATACAATAGTTGGAGCTGGTAAAACAGAGGGAGCCATGGATGCAGGAAATATGTTAAAACCGATGCTTGCGCGCGGTGAACTGCATTGTATCGGGGCGACGACGCTCGATGAATATCGCAAATATATTGAGAAAGATCCAGCGCTAGAAAGACGTTTCCAACAAGTATTAGCAGAAGAACCAACTGTTGAAGATACAATTTCAATTTTACGTGGATTAAAAGAACGCTTTGAAATTTATCACGGTGTAAATATTCATGACCGTGCGATTGTAGCAGCGTCAGTTTTATCAGATCGATATATTTCAGATCGCTTCTTACCTGATAAAGCAATTGACCTTGTTGATGAAGCGTGTGCAACAATTCGTACAGAAATTGATTCTATGCCAACAGAATTAGATGAAGTAACGCGCCGCATTATGCAGCTGGAAATTGAAGAAGCAGCTCTTGGGAAAGAAACGGATCGTGGTAGCCAAGAGCGTCTAAAAACATTGCAACGTGAATTATCGGATTTAAAAGAAGTTGCAAGTGGCATGAGAGCGAAATGGGAGAAAGAAAAAGAAGACATTCACAAAGTTCGTGACTTACGTGAACATTTAGAACGTTTGCGTCGTGAATTAGAAGAAGCAGAAGGCAATTACGATTTAAATAAAGCAGCCGAACTTCGTCACGGGAAAATTCCCGCAATTGAAAAAGAGTTAAAAGAAGCGGAAGAAATGGGCGCGCATAATAAACAAGAAAATCGTTTATTACGTGAGGAAGTAAGTGAAGAAGAAATTGCAGATATTGTTTCACGCTGGACTGGTATTCCTGTTGCGAAACTCGTGGAAGGTGAACGCGAGAAATTATTACGCTTAGAGCAAATCTTATCAGAGCGTGTCATCGGACAAGAGGAAGCAGTAAGCTTAGTGTCAGACGCGGTTCTTCGTGCTCGCGCTGGTATTAAAGATCCGAACCGCCCGATTGGTTCTTTCATCTTCTTAGGACCAACAGGTGTTGGTAAAACAGAACTTGCAAAAACGTTAGCCCAGTCTTTATTCGATAGTGAAGAGCAAATGATTCGCATTGACATGTCTGAGTATATGGAAAAACACGCCGTGTCACGCTTAATTGGTGCACCTCCTGGATATGTAGGATATGAAGAAGGCGGTCAATTAACAGAAGCGGTAAGACGTAAACCATATTCCGTTGTTTTATTAGATGAAATTGAAAAAGCACATCCAGAAGTATTCAACATTTTATTACAAATGTTAGATGATGGACGCATTACAGATTCACAGGGCCGTACAGTGGACTTTAAAAATACAGTTATTATTATGACTTCAAATATTGGATCTGCTCATTTACTAGATGGATTAGAAGAAGATGGTTCGATTAAAGAGGAATCAAGAGACCTTGTAATGGGGCAATTAAGAGGACATTTCCGCCCTGAATTTTTAAACCGTGTGGATGAAATTATTTTATTCAAACCTCTTACAACGAATGAAATTAAAGGCATTGTTGATAAAATTGTAAAAGAACTACAAGGTCGTCTAGCTGATCGTCACATTACAGTAGAATTAACAGATGCAGCAAAAGAATTTGTTGTGGAAGCCGGTTTCGACCCAATGTACGGAGCTCGTCCATTAAAACGATACGTACAGCGTCAAGTGGAAACGAAATTAGCGCGAGAATTAATTGCAGGAACAATTACTGATAATAGTCACGTAGTTGTTGATGTAGAAAATAACGAATTAGTCGTTCATGTGAAATAAAAATAAAAAAGAGTTCGGATAAAATCCGGACTCTTTTTTTAGTGTTGTTCTACTGGCTCGTTTGGAATTGCAGCTGAAATTGCTAGTACTAACACAGCAAGAACAACTGAGAAAATAGACGCTTGGTTAAAGTCGTATGTACCGCCAGTCATAGAGCCGATTACATAGCTCATCATATGTACAAGTAAGAACGACCAAATTAATGCCCAAATGAAACGCATATTTTACACCTCTATTCGTTCAATCTGTCCTTATTGTAACACAATTGAAAAAAGAATATAGAAAAATATTTGTAGATTTTTCAACGCAAATTTGCATTCCGTTCATACATTATAAAAGAGTGGTTTTATATGTTTAGAAAATAAGGCGGGGGAAAAATGAGTATTACGGAACGTTTTTTTTACTTAGAAAAAGAACCATGTGTCATTTATTTACCGGAGAAGCCAAATGGATTTTCTGTTATGCTCCTCGGTGATTATAACTACTTTATTGAGAATGGTACAAGTTTATGGACACAGCATGCGGGTAGATCTTATTTTTTACATGGCCTTATTGAGCAAGGCTACACAGTCTTTTCTTCTAATTTATACGGAAGACATTGGGGAAACGACCAATCTGTTCGTCTAGCGAAACGTTTATATGACGTTGTGTTGAGAAAAGAGACATTGAATGCGAAAATGCACATTATGGCAGATGGTATGGGAGCACTTGTAGCACTCGAAATGATGAACAAATACCCTGAGTGTATACGCTCTGTCATTATGTTAAATCCGTGTTTAGATTTACCAGAATATGTGGAGTTTGAGAAAGAGCATAAGTTTTTTTACAAGAGACTCGTGAAGGAATTAAGTTTGGCGTATGATGCCAAAGAAGAAGAATTAGAATCAAAAATAAATAAGAAATCATTTACGCTTCTTCCATCTTGTGTACCTGTTAAAATTTTCGTATCAACACAAGAAAAAAGAGGAAGAAAACAGCAGTTGCGTAGATATGAGAAAATGAGGCAACTAAATCAATGTGATACTTCTGTCTTGTTCCATCTGCAAGATGTGAAATATAAAATGGTTAGGCAAACGACCGATTTCTTTAAAAAATATGAAGAAGAATTATGAAGCTCCCATATACATAAATGAGGAGCTATTTGTTTCAGAGGGAAAGGGTTGGTGGTATGGAACGCGTGCTAATTGTAGGTGCACTTACGTTTGTAGGTTATCACCTTGTAAATAAAATGATTGAAGAAGAAGTGGAAGTGTATGGTCTTGATTTTGATGAATTCGATAGTATGACGAAAATTAATGAAGAGAAGTTATTATTAATTGGGCGAAATGAATTATTTACGTATTATTCGATAAGAGATGAAGATGGATGGAGATCGGTTGAGGAAGAGAGATTCGATACTGTTTACTTTTGCTTATATGAGCCAAATCAGCAAAGTGGATTTCGGAATGAAAGAGTCATATTACAATATTTAAAGCGAATTATAAGAATGTGTGAAGAACAAAAAGTGAAGTTAAACTTAATTTCTTCTATTGAAGTAGGCAGTACAGATGAATCCGAAAATAAGCGACTATTTTTGAAAGTAGAAGAAGGATTGAAAAAAGGGAATTTACAATATAGTGTATTTCGAGTTCCAACATTATATGGACCGTGGCAACCGTCCTTTATGATGTTTCATCAGCTTATTTTATCAGAATTAGGTGAAAAAGAGTGCCGTTGTACGATTGAGGAAAAGGGGAATGATTTACTTTACGTTGAAGATGTATGTGAATACTTATGGGAAAATGGAACGAACGGGGCGCATCTTGGTATATACAATTTACTTAGTGGTAAACAGTCATTATGGGAAAAAGGTATGAATCTTTTACGCGCGGATGATAAAGTAAATAAAAATAATAACGAAGTAAGAGATGAGGCTATCGAGGTAATTTCAATAAAAAGAAATACTCCGTTAGAATACGGTTTAAATAAGCAACTGGCACACATGAAAAAATATAAAGAGTTATACGAAGGGTAGTACGCGTGTTACACTATTGTATGTGAAAGTTTTAATGGAGAGGAAGAGCATAATATGAACGAAAAAAGCATGCAGTTTTTACAAATCGCAATGAAGCATTTACCGGAAGCAAAGGCAATTTTAGATGATAATGGAATTGCACTTGATATGGAGAAGGCACAGCCGGTGTTAGAGTTGTTAATGAAAGTTATGAACGAGGCCTATGAGCTCGGGAAAGCAGATAAAGAATAAAAAGAATAAAAAGCATCTTTTTAAGATGGAAGAGAGGCCCGAACCGTGGATAGAAGCGGTCAGGGCCTTTTTTATTCTCGCCTGGGGGAAAACCAGAGATATGAAGAGGATAAAGGAAAAGTAGTGAGGAGAACTCTCTAGTTTAGAAGGAAAGCAGATAAAGAATAAAAAGCATCTTTTTAGATGAAAGAGAGGATCGAACTGTAAATAGAAGCGGTTTGAGTCTTTTTATATTTGAGAGGTATGTTTCTATTTCTTTTAATGAAAAATAACGTGAATAATGCGTTAGCTTTCTGTTTTATGCGAAATATATTCTAGACAAAAATACATTTATGTTTTAAAATTAGTACCAAGTCATAATAATTGATATAAAACGGAGGGCTGCGATGTGAACGTGGGCATTTTAGGGATCGGAAGATATGTGCCAGAAAAAGTAGTCACAAATCACGATTTAGAGAAAATAATGGAAACATCCGATGAATGGATTCGTACGAGAACGGGAATTGCAGAAAGACGCATTGCCGATGATACAATAGATACTTCATATATGGCCGTAGAGGCTTCTAAAAAAGCACTTGAAGATGCAGGAATTAGCGGAGAGGATATCGATCTTATTTTAGTAGCAACAGTAACACCAGATCGTGCTTTTCCAGCAGTTGCTTGTGTAATTCAAGAAGCAATAGGAGCGAAACATGCAGCCGCAATGGATTTAAGTGCAGCATGTGCTGGTTTTATGTACGGAATGATTACAGCGCAGCAATTTATTCAAACAGGAACGTATAAAAATGTATTAGTAGTTGGTAGTGATAAACTATCTAAAATTGTAGACTGGAACGATCGAAATACAGCAGTACTATTTGGAGACGGAGCCGGTGCTGTCGTAATGGGAGCTGTTTCAGAAGGTAAAGGCGTTCTATCTTTTGAATTAGGAGCAGACGGAAGTGGCGGCAAGCACCTTTATCAAGACGAGTATGTTATGATGAATGGCAGAGAAGTGTTTAAATTTGCCGTTCGTCAACTTGGTGATTCTTGTCTTCGCGTTTTAGATAAAGCTGGTCTTACGAAAGAAGATGTGGATTTCTTAGTACCGCATCAAGCAAACATTCGTATTATGGAATCTGCAAGAGAGAGGTTAAATTTACCACAAGAAAAAATGAGTATGACGATTGAGAAGTTCGGTAATACATCAGCTTCTTCAATTCCGATTGCAATGGTAGAGGAATTGCAAAACGGACGTATTCAAGACGGTGATTTAATTATACTTGTTGGTTTTGGCGGCGGATTAACATGGGGAGCAGTCGCTCTTCGTTGGGGTAAATAAGGACTGAGAGAAAAAAAGGAGTGTATTTTGTATGGAAAAAAAGAGGGTCGTAATTACAGGACTAGGAGCTGTTACACCGGTCGGAACAGATGTTGAAACAGCGTGGGAAAACATTAAAAAGGGTGTATCTGGAATCGGGCGACTTACAAGAATTGATCCAGAACTATTTCCAGCAAAAGTAGCAGCGGAAATTAACGACTTTGAAGTCGAGAAATATATTGATAAAAAAGAAGCGCGCCGTATGGATCGCTTTACACAATATGCAGTAGCAGCAGCGAAAATGGCAGTTGCAGATGCAAAGCTTGAAATTACAGAAGAAAACGGACCTCGAATTGGTGTATGGATTGGATCTGGTATTGGCGGTATGGAAACATACGAAGAACAATTTAAGATTTTTACTGAGAAAGGCCCACGCCGCGTGAGCCCATTCTTCGTGCCGATGATGATTCCAGATATGGCAGCAGGTCAAGTATCAATCGCAACAGGAGCAAAAGGAATTAACACTTGTTCTGTAACGGCTTGTGCATCTGGTGCAAACTCAATTGGTGATGCATTTAAAGCAATTCAGCGTGGTGATGCTGATGCAATGATTACAGGCGGAGCAGAAGCGCCGCTAACAAGTATGGCATTCGCAGGATTTAGCTCAGCGAAAGCATTAACATTTAATGAAGACCCAGCAACGGCTTGCCGTCCATTTGATAAAAACCGTAGCGGTTTCGTAATGGGTGAAGGTTCAGGTATTCTAATTCTTGAAGAATTAGAGCACGCATTAGCACGCGGTGCTCACATTTACGCGGAAATTGCTGGTTATGGTGCAACTGGAGATGCGTTCCATATTACAATGCCTGCTCCTGGTGGGGAAGGCGGAGTGCGTGCAATGCGTCAAGCTTTAGCTGATGCAGGCCTACAGCCAGAAGATATTGATTACATTAATGCGCACGGTACAAGTACTGATGCGAATGAAAAATATGAAACGATGGCAATTAAAGAAACTTTCGGCGAGCACGCGTATAAAGTAGCGATTAGCTCAACGAAATCAATGACAGGTCACTTATTAGGAGCAGCTGGTGCTGTTGAAGCGATTTTCTCTATTAAATCAATTACAGACGGAGTAATTCCTCCAACAATTAACTATGAGACACCAGATCCAGAATGTGACTTAGATTACGTACCAAATCAAGCGAGACACCAAGAAGTAAATGCAGTATTAAGTAACTCATTAGGATTTGGTGGTCATAACGCAGTGTTAGTATTTAAATCGTATAAATAATCGATGAAATAAGGAGTTTTTTCGCAATAGATTGCGAAAAAACTCCTTATTTATTTTTACGCCTTTTTCTCCTGTAGCATATACATAAGAAAAAGGAGGGATAAAGATGGGGATTGTTGAAACAGCTGAATGGCTACATTTATATTATGGACGGCCAGAAAAACTTTGTGAGAAATTTACGAAGTATATTCCGTTGCCAAAAGAAAGGTTGTATCGCTTTTTAATTTCAAAAGGGATGTATCGCCCGATCATGCGCGGAGAAAAGGAAATTAAAGAATTAGAGGAAAAGGAAATTTGGAAAGAATTGAGCCTGGAGTATGATAAACTGAAAAATTGGTTAAAAGGTCCAGATGTCCCTGTCTTTATTTTATTATCAGATTCCTATAATCGAACTGTACAAGAAGAGTATAACGGTAGGGCTGGATTATCTATGCGTCATGTTATTTTCTTATTCGTATGTGGGCGGAATTCGGTAGAAGAATTAAAAGTGTTATTGGCGCATGAATATCATCACATATGCAGGTTACATCAAATTGAGACGAAAGAAACAGAATATACATTACTTGATACGATGATTATGGAAGGGCTAGCGGAACAAGCAGTAACAGAAAGGTATACAGAAAAAAACAATGCACCGTGGACGGCGTATCTTTCACAAGAAGAGGCTGTTTATTATTGGAAAAATGTTGTACATGAAAGAATAAGTATAAAACGAGGAACAAGGGAACATGACATCTTATTAAATGGCTTTCACTCTTATCCGAAGATGCTTGGCTATGCGCTTGGATTTCATATTGTCAAAGATTGTGTAACTTTGGAAGGAGAAGATACACTTTCTTTATTATCTATAGATGCAAAAGAAATATTGAATAAAGCAAATACATTTCATATATAAAAAAACAGGAATTCTATTTCCTGTTTTTTTAGTATTAATAGAAGAAAAAATAATAATTAGAATATATTTCCTCAAGTGGAATAAAGTTAAGCAAAAATGAACATAATGATTGGTACAAACAGTAGTGAAGTGAGGGGTAGTGAATGTTATATCTACATGATGTATGGGTAAATTGGTTTGAAGGTGAAGAAAATGGGTATAACGTTTGTCATTTTTACGAATGGCGGAAAGATGATACGATTGAGCTATTAGATCAAGTGCCATTATTAAAAGTAGATGCCACATTATATCATTACATCGAGAACGAATTGTTAGAGCTTCCGCAAAAAATGCTGGAAGACGTACATCATAAGGCTTATATTCGTAAAAATCATGAACGTTTGCAGCAAGAGTATTGCTTTGTTGTTACAGATGGAAAAGGAATTATTGCGATTGACACAATTGGTTATAATGTACCAATTCGCAAAAGTAGACTTATACCACGCCAAGAGCAGATGGTATATGAGATGGTAGAAAACGTACAAGCAGAAAAGTATGAGTTCCAAGTAGAAGAAACAGAAAAAGAACATCATATTTTATCACCATCGCCTTTCATTATGAATGGCTTGACTCGTAAAGAAAGACAGCTAAAACAATTATTATTTATGGCGTTAGATCAATTACATACAACGAAAAACACAGCAGAAATTCGCTATTGGTTCACAGAGTGGGATCCATCAGCATATGGAATGGTTCAACATATGGAATTTGAAGATATTTGGGCTAAGCTGTATGATGAAGCGAAAGCTGGCTGGTCTGATAAGCACGAACAATTATGCGAGCGTCTCGTAAAAGGACAGCCATTTTTTGAAAAGTTATGGGAAATGGAAAATGAGCAAAAGGTAAATTAAAAAACCGCCAATTGGCGGTTTTTTAATTTTGTAGAAATCTAGTTCCAGCGGCAAGAATGTTCGGTGGCTTCGCGCCTTCCTGCGAGGCAAAAAGCGCCTCTACGTCAGGAGCTCCATCCCCCTCACATTCTAAACGAGCCGCCTCCGCTTTTTGTAGAAATCCAGCTCTGGCTCCTAACCCTTCGCGTCTAAGAACCTTCCCCACAAGAAGGTAAAAAGCACCTTCTGTGGGAAAGAACCTTAGCCGTCAGGGCTAAGCAGTCGCCTCCGCTTTTTGTAGAAATCCAGCTCCGGCAGCGAGCTCTTCGTGTCTAAGAACCTTCCGCATAAGAAGACAAAAAGCGTCTTCTATGCGAAAGAACCTTATCCAGTCAGAGCTGAACGAGCTGCCTCCGCTTTATATGTTACCTACGTTTTCTGCTTAGTCCCATTGCGTTTTCTACTTTGCGTAGTTGTTTGAATGCAACGCGGTTTGCTTTTTCTGCACCTTTGTCTAGGATTTCGTCTAGTTCTGGTGAGTTGATTAGTTCGTTATATTTGTCTTGGATTGGACGAATAGCTTCTACGACTACTTGCGCTAGGTCGCCTTTGAAGTCGCCGTATCCTTTTCCTTCGTACATTGCTTCGATTTCTTCAACTGTTTTTCCAGAGAATGAAGAGTAGATTGTTAATAAATTAGAGATACCAGGTTTGTTTTCCTTATCAAATTTCACAATACCTTCAGAGTCAGTTACAGCACTCTTAATTTTCTTTTCAATTGTTTTTGGCTCATCAAGCATACTAATCATTGATTTTGGATTCGGATCAGATTTACTCATTTTTTTCGTAGGCTCTGTTAATGACATAACGCGAGCTCCTACTTTTGGAATGCGAATTTCAGGCATTGTGAAGATTTCGCGGTAACGTTTGTTGAAACGCTCTGCTAAGTCACGTGTTAATTCGATATGTTGCTTTTGGTCATCACCAACCGGCACGATTTCAGTGTTGTAAAGTAAAATATCAGCAGCCATTAATGGTGGATACGTAAGTAATCCAGCTGGAACTGAATCTCTACCAGAAGCTTTATCTTTATATTGCGTCATACGTTCTAATTCTCCAACGTAAGCAACAGATTGCATGATCCATCCTAGTTGAGCGTGTGCTGGTACTTCTGATTGTACAAATAAAGTAGCTTTTTCAGGATCGATGCCGCATGCTACATAAAGTGCAGCAAGACTGCGGATGTTTTTACGAAGCCCGACGGGATCTTGAGGTACTGTAATCGCATGTTGGTTTACAATACAGAAATAACAGTCGTGTTCATTTTGAAGCTCTGTAAACTGCTTCATTGCTCCTAAATAGTTTCCAAGTGTAATCGTTCCACTTGGTTGAATACCAGAAAAGATAACTGACATAAGTAATTCCTCCTAAAATAGAATGCGTGATGTGGGGAAGAGAAGGCAAACAAAAAAGCCCATTCATCCCAAAAACTATAGGGACGAATGGACCGTGGTACCACCCTAATTATTTCACTACTGTGAAATCTCTCTAATCCATAATAACGTTTGGATATAACGCCAAAGCCTACTACTTTCGGTTTGGTGCTCAAAAGCCCATTCCATACTGTACAATTACTTGTTCACACCAACCACAAGCTCTCTGAAATTGCCTCAATATGTACTCTTCTTTATCATCGCATACATATAAATTTATTTATTGTTACTTGAGCTCTTTTAATATGAAAGAACTAAAGTTTTATAACAAAATGTTTTGCTGATTATTATATCATATGGGATAGTGTTTGCAAACTACATCAAAATAGTAAAGCTAATGAGGGTCGAGAACAACCCAAGGAAGATACCTGTAATACAAATTGGATATGTCCATTTGAATGAATATGTTTTATAAATACGTTCTTTCTTATCTGTAGGTTCCTCGACTTCTTCAATTAAAGAGTCAATCTTTTTGTTCGTACCAAATACTCTTTGGAATGCGTAAATGGTTACATTGAAAAAACCATTTTGAAATATGTATAAAAAACCGCCGATAAGAATAAAAAACAGTGCAATATAAAACAAAATGTTGACAAAGTTCAACAAAAATTGAGATGAAATGAGGAATGCACCAATACTAGAAGCAATCATCGCTATAAAAATTAGTATACAAGTATGAAAAAAAACTTTATTCAAAATATTCCCCTCCGTCAAAATATTACTAGAATTATTATACTATAAAAGCTATAATAAGTACTAGGATTAATTTTTTGAAAATTATACGCAATTAAAGGTCTGATTTTAAGATGATGGTAGCAATGTTAATGTATCCCTTTACGAAAAATTTAAAATATAAATATTTTATTAAAAATTTTAACAAAAAAACAAAAAACTATATTCACAATTGTTATATTATATGTATAATGAAAATTGTAGAAACTTGGAGATTATTCTTTCAATTCTACTTTTTAACAAGTGAGGGTACAGGAAGTGCAATTAGGGGAGGCAACACAACATGAAGAAAAAGATACCGTTATTACTTGCATCAACTTTAACTGCAAGTATGTTGCTTAGCGCGTGTAGCTACCAAAAAGATGACGCAAAAGCAAAAGGGAAAGAGAACGCTACGAGTAGTAGTAACGGAAAACAGATTCTTAATTTAACAGAGTTATCTGAAATTCCGTCAATGGATGCATCATTGGCATCTGATTCTTCATCTTCTACAGCATTAAATAATACGATGGAAGGTTTATATCGTATTGGCAAAGATCAAAAGAGAATGCCTGGAGTTGCAGAAGATGTCGAAAAGCTAGATGATGGGAAGAAATACATATTTAAATTAAGAAAAGATGCGAAATGGTCGAATGGGGAACCTGTAACAGCTAAAGATTTTGTGTATTCATGGAAAAGAGCAGTAAATCCAGATACAAAAGCAACGTATTCGTACATTATGTTCGATATTAAAAATGCAGAGAAAATTCATAAAAAAGAATTACCTGCTGACCAATTAGGTGTAAAAGCGATTGATGATTATACATTAGAAGTAGAATTAGACAATCCCGTTCCTTACTTTATCGATTTAACAGTTTATCCAGTATTTTACCCACTAAATGAAAACTTTGTAAAAGCACAAGGGGATAAATTTGGTTTAGAGGCAAATACAACATTATATAACGGTCCATTCGTTATGAGTGATTGGAAACATGAACAAAGTTTCCAATTCAAGAAGAATCCTTCATATTGGGATAATAAAACGGTTAAAATCGAAGAAATCAACTTTAATATTGTAAAAAATACAGCAACTGATGTAAATTTATATGAGACAAACGCGATTGATCGAGCGGCTTTAACGTCTGAATTTGTTGATAAGTTTAGAAAAAGCCCAGAGTTCCAAACAAGAAAAGAAGCAGGGGTTGCTTACTTAAGATTTAATCAAAGTAATCAGTACTTAAGTAATAAAAACTTAAGAAAAGCAATTTCAATGTCCTTTGACCGTGATAACATTGCAAAAGTTATTTTAAATAACGGTGCAATTGGAGCTTACGGATTTGTTGGAAAAGATTTCGCTGAAGGTCCGAATAAAAAAGATTTCCGAGCTGAAAATGGAAAGCTAGTTGAAACAAATCCAAAAGAAGCGAAAAAGCTTTGGGAAACAGCGAAGAAAGAGCTTGGAACTGATAAAATCGAACTAGAATTCTTAAACTTTGATAATGAAGATGCTAAAAAAGTTGGGGAATTCTTAAAAGGTGAGATGGAAAAGAACTTACCAGGTTTATCAATTAAAATTAAACAGCAACCATTCGCACAAAAAAATAAATTAGAAGATTCTCAGCAATATGATATTGCGTTTGGTATTTGGGGACCAGATTTCCCAGATCCAATCTCATATTTAGATATGTTTGTTACGAATGGTTCTCAAAATAAAACAGGGTATTCTAATCAGAAATATGATGAGTTAATCCTAAAAGCTAAAACAGATACAAAAGATTTACAAGCTCGCTGGGACAACCTTCTAGAAGTAGAGAAGATGTTAATTAAAGAGGATGCAGTTATCACTCCAATCTTCCAAAAAGGTTCAGCGTATGTAGTAAAAGGTGCCGTAAAAGATATTATCCCAATTAACTATGGTGGTAAATTAACTTACAAATGGGCATCTGTTGAACAAAAATAATCTTTTTTTCCATCGTTTACAAGGGTATATGCCTATGATGGGCATATGCTCTTATTTTAAAAAAATAAAAGTAAGAATATTTTAAACTATCTTATTGCTTTTGAGAAAAACGGGGAGGTGCTTGATATGGGACGTTATGTATTAAAACGTTTCGTGTACATGGCTTTGACATTATTTTTAATTACTACACTGACTTTCTTTTTGATGAAATTACTTCCGGGTTCTCCGCTTAAAAACCAGGAGAAGCTATCACCGGCACAAAAAGAAATCATTCTTGAAAAATACGGATTGAATGATCCGGTACCAGTTCAATACGCACGTTACTTAGGTAACCTAGCAAAAGGTGATTTAGGGGTATCATTCCAATATGATAACCGCCCAGTAACAGACATGATTGTGGATCGTATTGGACCATCAGCCCAATTAGGTTTACAAGCGATTATATTAGGAACATTTATCGGTTTAATTTTAGGTATTGTTGCCGCACTTCGTAATAATACGTGGGTAGATTATAGTGCAACAGTTATTTCGGTACTCGGAATGTCGGTACCATCATTCGTATTCGCCGCATTACTGCAATATTTCGTAGGGGTAAAACTTGGCTGGTTCCCAGTAGCATTCTGGAAAGGACCAGAGTTTACTGTAATGCCTACAATTGCATTATCGATGGGAGTTATCGCAACAATCGCACGTTTCTCTCGTGCAGAATTAATTGAAGTTATGCAAGCCGATTACATTTTAACAGCGAAAGCGAAAGGAATTAGCCAAGGCGTTATTATTGTCAAACATGCACTTCGTAATGCGTTAATTCCAGTTGTAACAATTTTAGGACCAATGGTGGCGGCATTAATTACAGGAACACTTGTTATCGAGCAAATTTATGCTGTACCAGGACTTGGGGAACAATTCGTTAAATCGATTACTTTAAATGACTATACAGTTATTATGGGAACTACGATTTTCTATAGTGCAATCTTCATTTTAGTTATTTTCATTGTCGATATTTTATACGGAATTATTGATCCTCGTATTCGTTTAGCGGGAGGGAAAAAATGATGAAAGATGTACAAAAATTATCTCCAGATTTATTTCAACAAGCCAATCAAAATAATGTTGATAATGAAGTCATTGCCCGTCCAAGCCTAACGTTTTGGCAAGATGTAAGAAGACGTTTATTCCAACATAAAGGTGCGATGCTTGGCCTTGTATTATTAGTTATCATTGCACTATTAGCGATTTTTGGACCGATGGTAAGTAAACACTCGTATAAAGAGCAAGATTTAGGTCGAGCGAAATTACCACCAAAAATTCCAGTTATTGAAAATGTTCATTGGTTACCATTTGACGGTACAGATCAATATGGTGTTGACCAATATGAAAAACGTGATATTAAAGAGTACTTCTGGTTTGGTACAGATGATCTTGGCCGTGACTTATGGACAAGAACATGGGAAGGTACACGCGTATCATTATATATCGCTCTTTTAGCAGCAGCAATTGACTTAGTAATTGGGGTTGCATACGGAGGTATTTCAGCATTCTACGGCGGTAGAGTAGATAACATTATGCAACGTATTATGGAGATTATTAACGGTATTCCATACTTAATCATCGTTATTTTAATGGTAATCATTATGGGATCTGGTATTTGGTCAATTACACTCGCGATGGCGATTACAGGTTGGATAGGGATGTCGCGTATTGTTCGTGGACAAATCTTAAAGTTAAAAAACCAAGAATATGTATTAGCATCTCGTACATTAGGTGCAACAAATACACAATTAATTGTGAAACATTTAATTCCAAACGTAATGGGACCTATTATCGTAATGACAATGTTTACAATTCCATCAGCGGTGTTTGGTGAAGCGTTCTTAAGTTTCATCGGTTTAGGAATTCAGCCGCCATTTGCGTCACTAGGTTCTCTTGTAAATGATGGTTATAAATCTATTCAAACGTATCCGCATATGATGTTCATCCCTGCGGTTGTCATCAGTATATTAATTTTAGCGTTTAACTTAATGGCAGACGGATTACGCGACGCGTTAGATCCAAAAATGCGTAAGTAAAAGAGGGGAGAGGCAAAGATGAAAACATTGTTAGAGGTAAAAGATTTACAAGTCTCCTTTGATACACATGCAGGTGAAGTACAAGCTGTACGCGGCGTTACTTTTGATTTGAAAAAAGGAGAAACATTGGCGATTGTAGGAGAATCTGGTTCAGGGAAATCAGTTACTTCTAAAGCGTTAATGGGATTAATTCCGAATCCTCCTGGACGCATTAAAAATGGTGAAATCGTATTTGAAGGTCGTGACTTAACGAAATTAACAGAAAAAGAAATGCAGCAAGTACGCGGTAAAGATATCGCGATGATTTTCCAAGATCCAATGACATCATTAAACCCAACGATGACAATTGGAAATCAAATTATGGAAGGTCTAATTAAACACCAAGGGATGAGTAAAGCAGATGCACGTAAAGTTGCTTTAGAATTAATTGACCTTGTAGGTATTCCAAATCCAGAAGCTCGTTTAAAACAATATCCTCACCAATTCTCAGGTGGTATGAGACAGCGTGTAGTTATTGCGATGGCGTTAGCTTGTAACCCGAAATTATTAATTGCCGATGAGCCGACAACAGCGCTAGACGTTACGATTCAGGCGCAAATTTTAGAACTTATGAAAGACATTCAGCAAAAAACAGAAGCAGCAATCATTTTCATTACGCATGACTTAGGTGTAGTAGCAAACGTTGCGGACCGAGTGGCAGTTATGTACGCTGGTAAAGTTGTTGAAATTGGAACTGTAGATGAAATTTTCTACAATCCGAAACATCCATATACTTGGGGTTTAATCGCATCTATGCCAAGTTTAGATGGTTCAGAAGAAGAGTTATATGCAATCCCTGGAACGCCTCCAGATTTATTGAAGCCACCAAAGGGAGATGCTTTTGCACCACGTAACCCACAGGCACTGAAAATTGATTTTGAAATGGACCCACCTTTATTTAAAGTAAGTGATACGCACTATGCGGCAACTTGGTTACTTCACGAGCAAGCTCCAGAAGTAAAACCGCCAGCAGTCGTTGAAAAACGCATTCTTCAAATGAAAGCAGGTGAACAACATGACTAAACAACGTGAGAAATTAATTGAAGTAAAAAATGTAAAGCAGCACTTCGACGTGAGTGGTGGTGTTGTCAAAGCGGTTAATGATATTTCATTTGATATTTACCGCGGAGAAACATTTGGTCTTGTAGGAGAATCAGGTTGTGGTAAATCGACAACTGGAAGAACGATTATTCGTTTATATGATGCAACTGCTGGTGAAGTATTGTTCGATGGTGAAAACGTACATGGTAAGAAATCACGCGCAGAACTGAAGAAATTCAACCGTAAAATGCAAATGATTTTCCAAGATCCATACGCATCATTAAATCCTCGTATGACAGTAGGGGATATTATCGCAGAAGGTATTGATATTCACGGATTAGCGAAAAGTAAAAAAGAGCGCATGGACCGTGTTCATGAACTATTAAACACAGTTGGTTTAAATAAAGAGCACGCAAACCGTTTCCCACACGAATTCTCAGGTGGACAACGTCAGCGTATCGGTATCGCTCGAGCGCTTGCTGTAGACCCAGAATTTATCATTGCCGATGAGCCGATCTCAGCACTTGACGTATCGATTCAGGCGCAAGTTGTAAACTTACTGAAAAAGTTACAAAAAGAAAAAGGTTTAACATACTTATTCATCGCCCATGATTTATCAATGGTAAAATACATTAGTGATCGTATTGGTGTAATGTACCGTGGCCAAATCGTTGAGTTAACAACAAGTGATGAATTATATGCGAATCCAATTCATCCATATACGAAATCACTATTATCAGCGATTCCACTTCCAGATCCAGATTATGAGCGCAATCGTAAACGTATCGTATATGATCCATCACAGCATAATTATGGTAGTGAAGCACCAACAATGCGTGAAATTCGCCCGGGACATTTCGTACTATGTTCGGAAGCGGAGTACAAGAAATATAAAGAGATTTATCAATAAGAAAAAGAGCCATTCTTCTGTTATGGATGAAGTGACCCCTAAAAGTTAGACACGGTTATTTCATTAGGCAGCTTGATAAAAGTGAGTCCGGTATTGTACCGGGCTCATTTTTAATTTTGCCTTAATCCGTTTCGTATTATAATAATCTATATATTTTTCTAATTCTATTTTAAAGTGCTCTACATTTTCAAATTCTTTTATGTAGAGGAACTCCGACTTCATAATCCCAAAGAAATTTTCTATTACTGCGTTGTCGTAACAGTTGCCTTTTCGAGACATACTCTGGACGATAGCTCTTGATTCAAGTGTCCGGACGTACTGTCTCATTTGATAATGCCATCCTTGATCCGAATGCATCAGTAGCTGGTGGGTTTCAGGTAAACGTTCCAATGCTTTCTCTAACATGTCTGAAACAAGCGAATACGTCGGTCTAGAACCAATTGTATAGGTAATAATTTCACCATTATACAAATCTAATACAGGTGATACATACAGTTTTTCTCCAAACAATTTAAACTCTGTGATGTCTGTTACCCACTTTTGATTCGGTGCATCTGTATGAAATTTACGCTCTAAAATATTAGGTGCAATTCTACCGACTTTTCCTTTATAGGATTTATATTTCTTCATACGCACAACACACTTTAACCCAAGCTCTTTCATAATGCGCTGAACCTTCTTGTGGTTCACTTTCTGGCCACGATTCGTTAATTCATCACGAATGCGACGATAACCATAACGACCTTCATTTTCCTCATAAATCGCTTTAATCTCAGCTTTCAAATCGGCATCTACATCTGGACGATTCATTTTCTTTACTAAATCATAATACGTGCTTCGAGGAATAGTAGCTAGCTCCACGAGTGCCTTCACCGAATATTTATGCCTTAATTCATAGACTACTTGCGCTTTGTCTTGTTTTGTGATTTTTCCTTGTTTTGAACTAAGGCATTTAACTTTTTTAAGTACTCATTTTCCATCTCAAGCTGTTTAATGCGTGCTTCAAGTGCTTCGACTGATCCTTCAGCTAAAGGTTGTTTTACTTGTTTATTTGAATCTTTTTTCATGGATGGACGCCCCTTTTTCTTAGATTGAAGGGCATCAATTCCTTGTGTTTCGAGCTGTTTTTTCCAAACAGAAATCGTTGAAGGGGCAGGAATATTAAAGATAGCTGCCGTCTCAAATAAGGACATACCGTTTTCAATCATAAAGTTTAGTACGTCTAGTTTAAATTGTTGTGTGTAATTTGTACATCGTTTTAGAAAAGCTTCCAGACCATTCTGTTTATATTGGTTTACCCAATTCAAAATGATTGTGTCACTTATACCGAGCGATCTACCCATTTCTCGATAACTTTCATTTCCGTTCAAATAACGTAGAACGATTTGTATTTTTTCATCAGCTGTAAATTTAGCCATAGAAAAACTGCACCCCCAATTGTTAGACTGTGTCTAACAATTGGGGTGCAGTTCAGGAAGGATGGCTCTTTTTCTACTATATAAAAGAATTGTATACATTTGTCGGTCAGTCGATGTATTTAAAGAATCGCCGATATAAATCTCATGTATCATTAGTGATATCCATATGCAAAATTACTGAACTTGAACAGAAACATTCTCCTCTTGTTCTTCAGGTTTAACAAGTGCATAACGCTCCCATGCTCTACTTTTCCAGCGGAAGAACATAATAATGGCACGTGTCCATTCGTCGATGGCGATTGCTAGCCAAATACCAACGAGCCCCATATCTAAATGAAAGGCGAAAAAGTAACCTAGTGGTAAACTCATTAACACCATAGAGAATGCACCGATTAAAACAGGATATTTTGCATCACCAGCTGCACGAAGCGAATTAATGATGACGATATTCATCGTACGTCCCGTTTCAAGTAGTACACTTAGTAAAAGAACACTTGCGCCTAACCCGATAATGTACGGATTATCTGTAAACAGTCCCATTAATTGTGTACGGAATGTAATAACGAGAGCGACCATACATAAAGTTACACCAATCGCCCATTTTACACTTTTCCACAAGCGTTCGTATGCTTCATCTTTTTCGCCACCACCAACGAGGCGGCCAATAATAATGGCTGTTCCCATACCAATTGCAATAGCGAATAAATAAGTGAACATAGAAATGTTCGTAGCGTATTGTCTAGCCGCTAACGATTCCGTTCCTAAATATGTTGCATAGTATAAGAAGACAATTTGACAAGCTTGATACATAACTTGCTCAAAAGCAGATGGAATCCCGATTTTTAAAATTTTCCCGATATATTCTTTTGATAAGGTGAAATAATATTGTAATTTTACACGATATTCCATAACGCGGTATAGTAACCAGAAGAAAACAATAAGCGCTATAAGTCGGCTGACAGCAGAAGAAATGGCAGCCCCTTGTACACCGAGCTCAGGGAAACCAAATTTCCCGAAAATGAGTACGTAGTTTCCAGCGATATGAATCATATTCATTCCGAGTGAAATAAACATCGCTTGCTTTGTGAAACCGTGTACACGGATAATTGCGGCTAATGAGTTAATAATAGCTTGTAGGAAGATGGCTCCTCCGACGATAGATAAGTAGTTTTGCGCATACGTTAGTACATCGCCTTGTAAGTTCATTGCGAGCATCATATGTTTCGAAAATAAAAGAAAACCAGCGCTTATAACGAGCCCAACTATTAAATTTAATGTGACGGCTAATGCTGATATTTTAGATGCTTCCATAAAGCGTTTGGAACCGAGGTATTGAGATACGACGATAGCTGCGCCGTTCCCGATGACTTCTAGTACCAAAATAGCGATATGGAGGTATTGATTCGCTGCACCAACCCCAGATACAGCATCGTCTGATAATGCACTTAACATGAAAGTATCAGCGATCCCCATTAACATAAAAAGAAAAACTTCTAGAAAAATAGGCCATGTTAATAAGAATAAACTTAATTTCTCAGTAGGCCCGTTTTTTGCCTGAATTGCTGCCATGTCCGTCCCCTCTTTACCGATATCTATTTTTAGCAAAATGTATCGTAACATACTTTCTTAACCTTTGCACTCATTTTAGCCTACATATTTTTATTATGAAGAGAGTGCTATTTTATGATGAAAACAAAAGGATAATTATACATAAAGTATTATGAGATATAAAATTCATTTTTCTCTGATAATTTAGAAAAGTATAAAAGATATTGTTTTTAACACTTTAGTAAGAATAATCAGCAATATGAAACGTTTACAAAGATTTATTTTTTTAACAGGAAATTTTAATGAAATAGAAATATAAATATACAAAAAATATATTTGTGTGTATAATATGAATTATTAGAACATATATATATTTCTTTCTGTTTGAAAATGAAAGGGCTAACATTTTTATGGAGGGTGGAAGTATGAAAAAAAAGATGCCAGTTTTTGTAGTATCAACAGTAGCAATGAGCATGATGTTAGGGGCATGTAGCTACCAAAAAGATGAACCGCAAGCGAACGCAAAAGGGGATAGCGGGAAAAGCGGTGCGAAGCAAGTTATTAACTTAATTGAAACGCAAGAAATTCCAACGATGGATCCAGCGTTATCAGCTGATGCAGTTTCTTCAAGAGTAATGGGTAATACGATGGAAGGCTTATACAGTTTAGGAAAAGATGATAAGCTAGTTCCTGGTGTAGCGAAGGAATTCCAAAAATCAGAAGATGGTAAAAAATATACATTTAAATTACGTGAAGACGCAAAATGGTCAAATGGTGATCCTGTGACGGCAAAAGATTTCGTATACGCATGGCAAAGAGCGATTAACCCAGATACAGCTGCGAAATCAGCGTACATTATGTATGATATAAAAAATGCAGAGAAAATTAATAAAAAAGAGATGAGTCCGGATCAATTAGGGGTAAAGGCGATTGATGATTATACATTAGAAGTGGAATTAGATAATTCAATTCCATACCTTGTAGATTTAATGGTATATCCAATCTTCTATCCTGTGAATGAAAAGTTTGTGAAAGAGCAAGGTACGAAGTTTGGTTTGGAAGCGAATACAACGCTTTATAACGGACCATTTACATTAAGTGATTGGCAACATGAACGTAGCTTTAAAATGACAAAGAGCGCGTCATATTGGGACAATAAAGAAGTGAAGATTGAAGAAGTAAACTTTAATATTGTAAAAGATACATCTACGCCAATTAACTTATATGAAACAAATGCAATTGATCGAGCGTCGTTATTAGCGGAGTTTATTGATAAATATAAAGGAAAACCAGATTTCCAAACAGTAGAAGATACATCTGTATTCTTCCTTCGTTTAAATCAAAAAGATCCAGCTTTAGCAAATAAAAATATTCGTAAAGCAATTTCACTTGCTTTTGACCGTAAGCCATTCGTGGATACATTATTAAATAACGGTTCTAAGCCAGCAACAGGATTAATTCCTGATAACTTCATTAAAGGACCAGATAAAAAAGATTTCCGTGCTGTAAACGGGGATATTGTAAAACCAAACGTGAAAGAAGCGAAGAAATATTGGGAAGCTGGTAAAAAAGAACTTGGTAAAAATGAAATCGAATTAGAATTATTAAATGAAGATGTAGAGTTATCAAAGAAAACTGGTGAATATTTAAAAGGTGAATTAGAAAAGAATTTACCAGGTTTAACAGTAAAAATTAAACAACAACCATTCGCACAAAAACTAAAATTAGAAGATGCGGGCGATTATGTCATGTCATTCTCTGGATGGAGTGCGGACTTCCCAGATCCAATTACATATCTTGATATGTTTGTAACAGATGGGTCACAAAATAAGATGAAGTACTCTAATCCAAAATACGATGAAATCATTATGAAGGCGAAAAAAGATGGAAGCGATGTAAATGCTCGTTGGAAGAACTTATTAGAAGCAGAAAAAATGTTACTTGATGATGCTGCGATCGTTCCAGTATATCAACGTGGTAGAGCATATTTACAAAGAGATTCAATTAAAAATATGTATAACCATAAATATGGCGGCGATTTAAGCTTTAAATGGGCGTCAGTAGAGAAATAAAAAAAAAGCAGGTGATCGCCTGCTTTTTTTTTAATACGTTCGTTTCTTATAAATGCCTTTTCCGCCAACTTGGTTCCAGCCAGATTGTACATCCAAACTTTTGTTAACAAACTTCATTTTTTCTTTTCCACCAAAGAGCTTTTCGCCGATGCTATTTGTAATGACACCAATCAATGCTGTTATTCCGATGATGAGGGCAGCAACCGTAATAAAATCAATAAAAAAAGCAATCATTTGAAAACTCCCCCTTTGCCTGTCTGTATGTTTATTGTATGAGATAAAAAATGAAAAAGAAAGAAATGTCAGAAAAATATTTAATTTACTTTAGAAATCGTGTAGACAGGAGGGAGGATATTTGTTAAAATAAGAACAAATGTTCCTTTTCATTCTCATTTGTATAGTCTTACATTTCTTAATTGATTTATCAAGAAAAAGTAAGAAAACGTTCTCTTTTTCATAGGGAAGATTATAGATAAATAACTATATATTATATGAAAAATCCATGAGAAGTGAGTAGTAAAAGGATTGAAAGTTATTGTTAAAGTACAGCTGAAGTGAGCGTAATCATGTTACATAGCAGTGAAATACACGGAAGAGTTTTCTCAACTAGCAGGAAATTTACTGTATATTTCTTGCAAAATCTATTGTATAATGATTATAGAAGTTACTTATTAAAAGTAATTGTTGTTTATTATAAGTTGTTGCTTACATGAAATGCGATTTTTGTACTTTTCAATAAGACAAGTTATCGCGAAAAATTGCTGAAGTTAGAAATTAAAACTGTATTTAGTACAGAATTTGTACTCTTTAAGGAGAGTGAGCTTTGTATGGTAACATTATATAGTTCTCCAAGCTGTACGTCTTGTAGAAAGGCGAAATTATGGCTAGAGGAAAATCATATTCCCTATACAGAACGTAATATTTTCTCAGATCCATTAACGATTGAGGAAATTAAAGAGATTTTACGTATGACAGAAAGCGGAACGGATGAGATTATTTCTACTCGTTCGAAAGTTTTCCAAGAATTGAATGTAAACTTAGAGTCTTTACCACTTCAAGATTTATATAAGATGATTCGTGACTATCCAGGGATTTTACGTCGTCCAATTATGATTGACGAGAAACGCCTTCAAGTTGGTTACAACGAAGACGAAATTCGTCGTTTCTTACCACGTACAGTAAGAACGTTCCAATTACGTGAAGCACAACGTCTTGTAAATTAATTATAATAATATGAAAACCTTCTACCTATTATATAGTAGAAGGTTTTTTTTAATGTTTCACATTGCGTAATCGAACTTGTTGTACGATAAAGCCGATGCATAAAATAGTGAAAATGAACAAATAAGGAATGCTTGTAGTGAAACTTGGATTGTTATGAAAAAAGGTTGCAAGTCTGTCTTCATGTGTAACCATTTTTCCTGCAGTATAGGCAAGAATCGCTGCACCGCAATAAATGAGGAATGGAAATCGTTCCATAAGTATTAAAATAAGTTTGCTGCCCCAAATAATAATCGGGATAGAAATGAGTAAGCCGATTATGACGAGTAAAAATCTCCCGTGAGCTGCACCTGCAATGGCAATAACATTATCAAACCCCATAACGAGATCCGCGAAAACAATTGTCCGCACAGCTTGAAATAAAGTTGTTTTTCCTTGAATAGAAGAAAGATCGTTGCTATTATCGGTTAATAAATTGACTGCAATTAATGTAAGTAAAACCCCGCCAATCAATTGTAGAAATGGAATGTCGAGTAAATAGACAGCTAGTATAGTAAGGATGATTCTTAGTACAATCGCTAAAAGAGTACCGATCAAAATAGCCTTATTTCGTTTCGATTCAGGTAAATTTCGGCTAGCTAGTGCGATGACGATTGCATTGTCACCACCTAATACAACATCGATACCGACAATCATTAGTACGGATGTTAAAAACTCTAAGTCCATTCGTCTGCCTCCATTTATGATGTTTTAATAAGCGAACTATATGTATGTGATGAAGAAAGTTGTTGTTAAATAATCTCTTCTAATAGAAGTTTCACTTTATTACAGTGTACGGGGGAATGTGGAAATGTATGTCCAAATTTTTTGTAAGTAAGAAATCGCTATAATAATATATTTATGTAGTTTATCGAGTAAAGATAGGCATATAACTATTTTTGTAAAATAAATCGATTTTATTTCCATTCTGGAGAATCTTATCATAAAATGAGAGTACAAGAATCTATTGATTTGTCATATGAGTGGGGAATCCCTTCATAACAATTCTAAGCAGGAAGGGAGAGTTGTATTTTGGATATTGAAAGAATTAATGATCATACGATGAAATTTTTTATTACGTACATTGATATAGAGGATAGAGGATTTAATCGTGAAGAAATTTGGTATGATCGCGAACGAAGTGAAGAGCTCTTTTGGGAGATGATGGACGAAGCTCGTGATCATGACGATTTCTTTATTGATGGACCGTTATGGATTCAAGTGCAAGCAGTCGATAAAGGGATTGAAGTACTTGTCACGAAAGCAGAGCTTTCAAAGGACGGACAAAAGCTGGAACTACCGATAGGGGTAGACAAAATTATAGATATTCCTCTAGATGAAGGCATCGAATCATTATTCCAACAAGAATTAGTCGAAGAGGTAGAAGAACAAACAGGAACAAACTTTAATGAAGATGGTACGTTTGGCTTTTTAATTAAATTTAATGATTTTGAAGATGTCATTTCATTAAGTCATCGTCTTATCTTTGAAGATATAAAAGATGAGCTGTATTCATTTGAGGACCGCTATTATGTATATGTGGAATTCGATGAAGTGCTACATGATGAAGAAGAAATCGATCGTATTTTAAGTATTATTTTAGAATATGGAGAAGAATCAACTTTAACAATTCATCGTGTAAGTGAGTATGGAAAACAAATTGTGAAAGAGCATGCGCTTGAAACGATTCGCAATAATTTTCCTGCTAAAACGTAGGCCGATTTCTGTAGTATGAAATCGGCTTTTTATATGAAGAATAGGAAAGCTTTCTTAGTTAGGAGGTAAGAGATGAAAAATACGTTAAAGCTGATTTTCTTTATACTGCTATTGTTCGCATTATTTGTTTCGTTACGTATGTTTATTGATGTAGCATTTTATTCAGATGTGATTGGGATAAAAGATGTTTCGATTTTAGGTATTATTAGTATTTTATTTACAGTATCTGCGTTTTTAATTGGTTGCGTTATTTTCTTAGAAAATCGACATCCATCTAAAACACTTACATGGTTAATTGTTTTAGGAATTTTTCCGGTATTTGGTTTCTTTGCTTATTTATTATTTGGACAAAATTTTCGAAGAAAAAGAATGTTCCAAAAGAAGGCGTTACTTGATGAACAGGCGTTTTTACAATATAAAGGGCATGAAGATTACGAAGAACGAATTTTACGCAATCATAAGCATCAAGAACTGTTATTTCGTTTAGCGGATCGATTAGGAGCTTTAAATATTTCATTTCAAACTGAAACGAGGACATTAACAAATGGAGATGAAACGTTTCGGGCTATTTTAAATGGGTTAAAACGAGCGAAACATCACATTCATATGGAATATTACATTGTGCGTGATGATAAATTAGGAACAGAAATTAAAGATATTTTAATACAAAAATCGAAAGAAGGCGTTGTTGTTCGCTTTTTATATGATGCGGTTGGAAGTTTTAAGTTATCGAAATCGTATATTGAAGAATTAAACGATGCAGGTGTAGAAATGATTCCATTCTTTCCTGTGCGCTTTCCGATTTTAAACGATAAGATTAATTATCGAAATCATAGGAAAATTGTTGTGATTGATGGGAACGAAGGGTTTGTAGGCGGATTAAATATCGGTGATGAGTATTTAGGGAAAAATAAATATTTTGGCTTTTGGCGAGATACGCATTTGTATTTACGTGGTGAAGCGGTTCAAAGTTTACAACTTATTTTCCTTCAAGACTGGTTTTATATGACTGGAGAGGCTGTGCTAGCCCCTGAATATTTACAAGCAAAAGCAGTTGAGGGTGATCATTGGGGAGGAGTGCAGCTAGTTGCAGGTGGCCCCGATAATAAGTGGGAAACGATTAAGCATTTATATTTCGCAATGATCGCTTCTGCTCGGAAATCTATTTGGATTGCAACGCCGTATTTTATTCCGGATGATGATATTTTATCCGCATTAAAGGTTGCTGCACTTGCTGGTATTGATGTTCGTTTATTAATGCCGAGTAAACCGGATAAGCGTACTGTCTTTTACGCATCGAGATCGTACTTCCCAGAGCTTTTAGATGCAGGAGTAAAGATATATGAATACGAAAAAGGTTTTCTTCATAGTAAAATTGTCATCGTTGATTCTGATTTAGCTTCAATTGGGACAGCTAATATGGATATGAGAAGTTTTCATTTGAATTTTGAAGTAAATGCCTTTTTATATGATACAGATAGCATTCGAAAACTTGTTCAAGACTTTAAAGATGATTTAGAAGAATCAAGTGAAATTCATGGTGATCATTTTCATAAAAGACGTCTTCATAGACGAATTGTTGAATCAACGTACCGATTATTATCACCTTTATTATAAAAAGAGATGTCCGAAATTGGGACATCTCTTTTTTAAAAGGAATTTGTAACAAATTGTAGAATATAAGGAGCTGAAAGGGTGTGATTACGATATTTATCGCTAAAAGAGAAAACGGTGAAAAAATTCATTTACTCTATAATTGTAATGAAGAGCTTTTGCGCCGTATGCGTCAACAAGAACGATTCTTTTGTGTAGCTTGCGGAAAGGAAGTGCAAATGAAATTAGGGAAACAAAAAAGTTGGCATTTTGCTCATAAAAAAGTGGATTCATGTCTTGCCTTTTATGAAGCGGAATCAAAGTATCATATGCATGGTAAAGAATTGTTATATAGATGGTTCAAACGTCAAAACTTTCAGGTGGATATAGAGTACTACCTCCCAGAAATTAAGCAACGACCAGATGTTTTTGTAGAGAGGGCGGGTAGAAAAATTGCAATTGAATACCAATGTGCAAACCTCGCTATAGAGCAGCTGTACAAAAGAACATATTCGTATTGGCAAGCTGGTATACAGGTCATTTGGATCGTTGGTGGAAATCAATTGAAAAAGCAATCTGCATATTGGATGAAATTTTCCTCACTTATGGCTTTCTCCTTACAATCTTATCCTCAGCCACTTCTTATTTTCTTCTGTCCGAAACAAAAATCATTTATGAAATGTGCATTTGTCACTCCCTTTTCTACAAATGTTTTTTTCTCACATACTATATATTTACCAACTGATGCGTCTACTTTTGAAATGCTTTTTTCTCCTGTTCCTTTCGGGAAAGAAAGATTGGGTGAAGAGTGGAAGAAGAGAAAGAAAAACTTTCGCCAAAATGCCTTACCGATTTGGAATTATAATTATAAGTCATTATTACGCCTCTTATATCAATTTAAATGTACCCCAGCGAGCTTTCCTTCTGAAATTGGTGTTCCACTCCCTTCTGCATTTGCTTTTCAAACAAACCCATTTATATGGCAAGCTTTTCTATATATGAAGTGTATAGGGGAGCTTGCAGTGGGAGAGTGTATTTCTCTTCAATACGTGTGTAGTTATGTAAAAAGGTATACGAAAAGGCGGATACTTCCGTACTTTTCGCAGCACATATGGAAAATGGCAGTTACTGAATATATGACATTTTTATGCTATATAGGTGTTTTACGTAAAGTGGGAACTTATACGTACCGAAAAATAAGGGATGCCGTGATGTTAAAAACAGAGGAGGAAATTATGAAACATGATGAGATTTGCTTAATACATGCGCTATCTTTATTTGAGGCAAATTTTAACATGAGAGGAGGAAAAGCGGATATAATAAAGAATGATTGTGAAGGAATTACATAAGAAAAAAACGAATTGTACTTAAGTAGAGATATTTAAAGGAGGGCTTAAAGAATGTCTGAACAAAACAAAGCGAAAGCATTACCAGATCGCAACGAGATTGAAGAAGCAAGTACGTGGCGATTAGAAGATATTTTCCAAACGGATGCAGAATGGGAAAAAGAATTCCAAGCTATTAAAGAGCTATTACCGAAGTTAACTGAATTTAAAGGGAAACTTGGTGACTCTGCGGACAATTTACTTGAGGCATTGCAATATGAAGATGAAATATCAATGCGATTAGGTAAGTTATATACATATGCTCATATGCGTTACGATCAAGATACAACAAACTCTGTATATCAAGCATTAAATGATCGTGCAACAAATTTATATTCACAAGTATCTAGTAGCACAGCGTATATTGTGCCTGAAATTTTATCGATTTCAGAAGATACACTGCAAACATTCTTGAAGGAAAATAGAGATTTAAGTGTATATGAACATGCATTAGAAGAAATTACACGTCAACGCCCGCACGTATTATCAGAAGCTGAGGAAGCTTTATTAGCGGAAGCATCTGAAGTAATGAGTTCATCAAGCAATACATTCGGTATGTTGAATAACGCGGATTTAAAATTCCCATCTATTAAAGGGGAAGACGGAGAAGAAATAGAAATTACACATGGCCGTTACATTCAGTTTTTAGAAAGTGATGATCCTCGTGTTCGCAAAGATGCATTTAAAGCTGTATATGAAACGTACGGAAAATTTAAAAACACATTCGCAAGTACGTTAAGCGGAGCAGTAAAACGTAATAATTTCAATGCGCGTGTTCGTAAATATGATTCTGCTCGCCAAGCTGCACTGAGCAATAATAATATTCCGGAAGCAGTATACGATCAACTCGTTGAAACAGTAAATGACAACTTACATTTATTACACCGTTACATCGATATTCGTAAGCGTGCACTAGGACTTGATGAGCTTCATATGTATGATTTATATACACCACTTGTACCAGAAGTGAAAATGAATGTGAAATACGAAGAAGCGCAAGACCTTTTATTAAAATCTTTAAACGTACTTGGTGATGAATATGTTGATATTTTGAAAGAGGCATATGAAAATCGCTGGGTAGATGTGTATGAGAATAAAGGAAAACGAAGCGGGGCATATTCATCTGGTGCATATGGAACAAATCCGTATATTTTAATGAACTGGCATGATAATGTAAATAATTTATTTACACTTGCTCATGAGTTTGGTCATTCGGTGCATAGTTACTATACAAGAAAAACACAACCGCACGTATATGGTGATTATTCCATCTTCGTAGCAGAAGTGGCATCTACTTGTAATGAAGCACTTCTAAATGATTATTTATTAAAAACGACAGAAGATAAGAAAGAGCGTCTATATTTATTAAATCATTATTTAGAAGGGTTCCGTGGTACTGTATTCCGTCAAACGATGTTTGCAGAGTTTGAACATATTATTCATAAGAAAGTACAAGAAGGACATGCTGTTACGCCAGACATGTTAACGGAAATTTACTATGATTTAAATAAGAAATATTTCGGTGACGCTTTAGTAATCGACGAAGAGATTGGTTTAGAATGGTCTCGTATCCCACACTTCTACTACAACTATTACGTATATCAATACGCAACAGGATTTAGTGCAGCGACAGCTCTATCTAAACAGATTTTAGAAGAAGGACAACCAGCAGTAGAACGTTATATTAATGAGTTCTTAAAAGCAGGAAGCTCTGATTATCCAATTGAAGTGCTGAAAAAAGCAGGAGTAGATATGGCATCTCCTGAACCAGTAAAAGAGGCGCTACAAGTATTTGAAGAGAAATTAAATGAATTAGAAGCATTATTATTTGAAGAAAAGTAATGAAAAAAGACGAGGGATTGTATCCTCGTCTTTTTGTTGAATAGATTCAATGTCGATATTTGTCGGAGAAAAAGGTGAATTTCTTTGTTTTTCTAACTGAAAGGATAGTTTTACGACTGATTTTTAAAATTAAAACCCTTTGAATCGTTTCTTATAATTGAAATAAGAGAGAGTGATAACGATGATTCCGAATAAAAGAGGTAAGGCAATAATTTTAGGAAAAGCTTGTAGTAGAGAGAGGATGTACAAGAAAAAAGAAACGATGACAGCTAGAAAGAGAAGAGCAATATAAGATTTTTTCATAAATAAACCCCCTAAATGACCTTTTTTATAGCTTATTCAAAAATGAAAACGTTTAGAATGTGACAAAAGTGTGAAATTCGACAAAAGGGGTTGTCATCTGACGTCGAATCTTGTAATATAATAAGCGTGAACGAATTCACATACAAACATATACCCCTTTGTTTGAACGTGAAAATTTCTCCCATCCCCTTTAATATTTTTATAAGCCGTAAAGAAGAAGACCTGGTGTTTACACCAGGTCTTTTTCTTTTGCTATCCATTTCCAATAACGTTCGCATTTTACTTCTATCATTTGTACTTTTCGTTTCAGTTGTAATTTTTTTAGTTCGCGTTCAATTTCTTGTTGCGGACAATCATAAATAAATGCTACTTCTTTTGAAGATATAAATTGTGTTGCTTCTAGTAACACTTCTAAAGGTGGTAATGGTTCTGGCTCAATTTCACATTTTACAAGTTCTTTCAATAATTGTACGTATACATCGTAGGAATAATTTCCAGCGATTTTAATACCTTCTTCATCTGAGTTCGCATGAAAAAAGACGAGGGAAGGTATTTCTGTAATATGCATTTCATTCGTGAATTTCAAGTCACACTGGAAAGCTTTTTTTGCACTAGCAGAATGTAGATCTTTTTTAAATTCTTCTACATCAATATTGCTATCTTTCGCACATGCAAGTAATAGTTCGCAGTCAGGGTTTGATACATTTTCAAGGAAAATGTATTCTTGGAGTTTTCGCAAAAACTTCGAACCTGCTTTTCGGCCTTGCAACTCCGCTGCCTTAATTGCCATCGAAACTAAATATGGTGTTGATGATGCTTCTTGCATATGTACCTTTCCATCACATGAAAAACCTTGTAAACTGGTTGTCTTTTCCCACACAAATCGAATATTAGCAGGTTTATTCCATTTGTGTGAGGAAGCGTTCGTTCCATCCACTTTTCCTGTTACGATATGACGAATAGAGAAGTATTTCCCGTATTCAAGCCATAGTTTAATAATAAAAGGCTCAATTTCCCAGCAATCTTTACAAAGTGGATCAATAAATAAATATGCTTCTACAGACTTATGCTCGCATGCGGAAGGAGATGGGATATTTATATGCTTTGCTTCCTGCTTATCCATTACACTTCACCTGTTTCGTTTGGAGTATTAACCATATGCTGAGCGGTTAATGCTAAACGTTCAAAAACAAACTCTCTTATATGACCATGAACTCCAGTATCATCCATTGCTTGCTCCATACATGATAGCCAAGCCTCTGCTCGTTTTGGAGTAATCTCAAACGGAAGATGGCGTGCCCTTAACATAGGATGACCATGTTCTTCAGTGTACAAATTAGGACCACCTAAATATTGTGTTAAAAATTGCTTCTGCTTCCTAGCGGTTTCTGTTAAATCTTCCGGGAAGATGGGAGATAAGTCAGGGTGTTTACTGACATAGGAATAAAATGTATCTACTAATATTGCAATGCATTGTTCACCGCCAATTCCTTCAAATGGTGTCATCGGTTGCTTGCTCATCCTTTATAAACTCCTTTTTCCATGAAATGTATATCTATTGTAGCAATGGAATGTTCGAGAGGGCAAATAAACAGCTTTCTCAAAGATTCTTTGCTTATTCTACGGGTGTAAACTTTTTTAGTGAGATGTATCCACTAGTGAAACATATTCACTAGTGGAATTTTCACTTTAGCGTGCTTTTTTTTGTTTGGCAAGGAAAAAGCGTTTTACTTTGTTATTTGTATGGCGAACAGGTATGTTATGTTGCGTTAATAAATGAATAAATGCAGCTTTTCCTGTTTCTTCATCTTGTACTTCAAATTCAATTTCATAATCATCGTGATTGTAATAGAAACTATGATCAAAGACAAGTGTTCCGCCTTTAAATAATGTTTCTGCTCTTTCTGTTGTTAAACTACCCATATATGTTAAAGCAGAAACAGGAATTTGTAATTTGTGTAATTGATCTACTACTGCTCCTTGAATGATTGTGTTTGTTTCCATCATCATTTTTGCTTCGTCTTCTGTTACGACTTGATGCGTTTCTAATAAACCGATTTCTGCAGGTTGTTTCAACGTTAACGTATAAGTTGCTCCTTTATGACGAATACGAAGTGCAGAGCCAGCTTCTTTTAACGAGAAGTCAGGTGTTTCAAAGTAGTGATTCACTTGTTTTGTAAATGCTTCAATAGAAAAAGATTTACATAATGTATCGAATTCTTCTTTTGTAACGATATTTTTGAATTCAATTTCAATTTCTTGTGTCATTGTATAATCTCCTTTTGAAAAATAATTCTTTACACATTATCGCTTTTTCATAAATTTGGTTCAATGTTTTATTTGTTTGCGTCCATGTTATGATACAATAATACTGTTAAGTAAGACAGGAAGTTGAGATGGAGGAGTTAGAGCATGCAAAATAAAATCCAAGTTAAGAGCGTAGAAAAGAGAGAGAATGCTCTTATTTTTTGTGCGGAAAATAGTGAAATAGAGGTAAAGGAGTTAAGTGCGCGTAATCACGTACTTGTAGACTCAGACAATTTATCATTTTTATATATCTTAGAAAATGAATCATCTTTCATTTATGTAAGTATTCCGCACACATGCTGGGAAGCAATGCATGAAGCGATGAATAACGATGTGGTTATGTTCGTTCGCGTGAATGACATTGAAATGGAATTAGAAGGATTAAAAGAAGAAGTAGAATATTTAGTTGAAAATATTGAAGGTAATGCAAATTACGGAGAAGAATTAGTAACTGCTGTAGAAAAAGTATTTCTATAAGCAAATGGATTGATTTTGGTGGTGGTTGAAATGAATCGAAATTGGGAAGAATTTTTAGCACCTTACCACCAAGCGGTGGCAGAGCTAAAAGTGAAACTAAAAGGAATGCGTACTCAATTTGCAATGTTAACAGAGCATTCTCCAATTGAGTTTGTAACAGGAAGGGTAAAGTCGGTTGCAAGTATTATTGATAAAGCGGAGAAGAGAAATGTACCGCTAGACCGATTGAGAGAAGATATGCAGGATATTGCTGGGCTTAGAATGATGTGTCAATTTGTTGATGAGATTAAGCCTGTTGTAGAATATCTTCGAAAACGAAATGACTTTGAAATCGTGGAAGAACGTGATTATGTCACGCAAAAGAAAGATAGCGGTTATCGTTCTTATCATGTTGTCATTAGTTATCCTGTTCAAACGATTCAAGGTGAACAAAAAGTATTGGTAGAAATCCAAATACGCACGCTAGCAATGAACTTTTGGGCAACAATTGAGCATTCTTTAAATTATAAATATAGTGGACGTTTTCCTGAAGATATTAAAATACGATTGCAACGTGCAGCTGAAGCGGCGTTTTTATTAGATGAAGAAATGTCTTCTATTCGTCTTGAAATTCAAGAAGCGCAAAAGGCTTTTTCAAGAAAGCAAGAAACGAAAGATTCCGAATCATAAACTAAAGGGTGTTGGGCGATGAAATTTACAATTATGTCAAAGGGAGATCAATCATCAGATACACTGGCAAGCACGATGAAAGAGTACTTGCTAGATTTTGGATTTATAATGGATGAAAAGGAACCCGATATTGTAATTTCTGTTGGGGGAGATGGAACGCTTTTATATGCGTTTCATCGTTATTATAATCGATTGGATGAAACAGCATTTGTTGGTGTACATACAGGACATCTAGGTTTCTATGCAGATTGGTTACCAACAGAAGTAGAGAAATTAGTAATTGCGATTGCGAAAACACCATTCCAAGTGGTGGAATATCCGCTTTTAGAAGTTATTATTCGCTATGTGAATGGAAGTAAAGAGTCACAGTATTTAGCGATGAATGAGGCGACTGTAAAAAGTGCAGAAGGTACATTAGTAACAGAAGTAGAAATACGCGGAGAATATTTTGAAACATTCCGCGGAGATGGCCTTTGTATCTCTACTCCTTCAGGAAGTACCGCGTATAATAAAGCGCTTGGCGGAGCAATTATTCACCCATCTATTGAAGCGATTCAAATTGCAGAAATGGCGTCCATTAACAATCGTGTATTTCGTACTGTAGGATCGCCACTCGTATTGCCGAAGCATCATACATGTGTGTTAAAGCCAGCTGCAGGAATGAACTTACAAATTACAGTGGATCATTTAACGATGGTTCATCAAGATGTGAAATCAATCCAGTATCGCGTCGCAAACGAGAAAGTGCGATTTGTTCGTTTCCGCCCATTCCCGTTCTGGAAACGAGTTCGTGACTCGTTTGTTGCAGATAAATAGAAAGGGTTATATATTTGAACAGATTTACATTGAAATGGGATATAGGGCCGGCTGAAGAGGGAGCTTTAGTTAGGGAATTTTTGAAAACGAAAGGTATTTCTAAAGCCGCTTTAACGGATATAAAGTTTCATGGCGGAGCAATTGAAGTAAATGGTCAACATGCGAGTGTTCGTCATCAGTTGCGTGCTGGTGAAGAATTACGTGTCTTTTTTCCAGTGGAGGAAAGAAGTGAAGGGATGATGGCAGAAGATATTCCTTTATGCATTATATATGAAGATGACGCGGTTCTTATCATTAATAAAGAGGCGAATATGTCAACGATTCCGTCTAGAGAACATCCGGCAGGAAGTGTTGCCAATGCGCTGTTATCTCATTATGATAAGCAGCATCTTGCAAGTACAGTGCACATCGTAACACGTTTAGATCGTGATACTTCGGGGCTTATGCTTATTGCAAAAAATCGTTTCGTGCATCATCTTTTATCGAAGCAGCATCAACAAAAAGCTGTGAAACGAACGTATGAAGCAATTGTTCACGGAAAGATTGTAGAACGAGAAGGAATGATTGATGCACCAATTGGTCGAAAATCTGATAGCATTATTGAGCGAATGGTTTGTGAGGATGGACAAAGGGCAGTTACTCATTTTAAAGTAATTGATAGTACATATCATAAGACACATGTAGCGCTTGAGCTTGAGACAGGAAGAACGCATCAAATTCGTGTGCATATGGCTCATATAGGACATCCATTACTTGGTGATAGCTTATATGGAGGGAGAAGGGATGAAATGAAACGGCAAGCACTTCATAGTAAATCTTTGACTTTTTATCATCCTATTTTAGAGAAAGAGATGTCTTTCACTATAAAGCTTCCAAGCGATATGCAAGAAGTGTTGCGGTATACTTAAAAAGGGAACAAAATTCTTATATTATAAAGAATTTTGTTCCCTTTTTTCTTAGCGGAATAATATTAAAATTTGGTTTTCACCCGTACGCTTTATAACGAAAAATCCACTTTCGGCTTTTGTAGCAATGCCATTGTCATTTGGAAGACAAAATCCATGTGCTTCGCAAGTTCCGTCATCACGTACTAACATTTGTCCAATTAATCCGACAGGAAGCCACTCGGCGCGATCTTTTCTTGCTACATATTTGCGAGTTGGATCCCATTCTGTATTTAAAAGAGGTTGTATTTCTTCGGTTTCCGTCCATACATATTGGCGTTTTCCAAAGTTATCTGTTTTATAACGTTTTTCCCAACTTAAAGCCCCGCTATTTCCTATAAGGGCAGGGGTTGCACTAGATATTCCTAAAATGAACGAGTCGTGTGAAGTAGCTATCCGAATTTTTTCTTCGCTACTAAATGTAACGAAATAACCGACATCAATAGGTTTATGATCTTCGGTTTCAAACATTTGTGCAAAATCCGTTCCACTTGCATTGTAAGACGCACCCTCAATGTACATTTCTCCATTATGGGCAAGCCATTTAGCCCCGATATTATGGTCGGTGTCGCTTACACCATTTGCAATAAACCAAGAATAAGCTTCTTCTGCAGTGCCGAAGCGCCCCATAATATGGCTACCTGCAAAATGAGCTGTTGATGTATGATGACCTTCCGCATGAGAAGAGGATCCGTTAGCGATAGTTGCGGTTCCTTCTGCGTGTGCAGCTTCGCCTAAAGCAATCGTCTGTTTACCCTCTGCATGAGAATAAGCTCCGCCTGCTGTCGTTTCACTTCCCTCACTATGCGAACTATGTCCAGTTGCTTTTGAGTTTGATCCCTCTGCATGAGAGAAAGAACCTTTTGCGTGTGTTAATAAGCCTTCCGCATGTGCTGCCATGCCCTCCGCATGAGAGTGAAGCCCTTCCGCATATGCATATCGGCCGCCCCTTTTAACTTTTGTATTTTCAGGTGTAGGTGTCTCAATTATGAGTGGTTTTTCAGTTTGTATATCATTCGATGAAGCCAATGCCTCTTTTATTTTTTTTACTTTGTTTATAATAGCAGCTGGAATTTCTGGTTCCACTTTTTTATTTATTGCTACAGAAATATTTTCTTCCGTCTTTTCTTCTGTTTGATTAGAATGTATTACCTGTTCATCTTGATTTGAGAGCTGTTTATTTTTTTGTTGCATCTTTATTTTTCTGCGATCGATTATGCGGCTCATCACAGCATTTTCTAAAGAGACATATGTTGGTTTTACTTTGCTTTTTTTTGATGACTCTTGTTCTTCCAGTTCTTCTATCGCTGCAGCCCGAATACTACACCAGTTGTTAATTCCGTACATGGGCAGATATAAAGGGGGAAATTTTCTTTTTTGTTTAGAAGATTTTTTCTTCATTCTGTCACCTCCTGCGACATTATATGTAGGGTAATTAAAAAAAGATGCACTTTATTGCATCTTTTTTTAATTACTTTACCTAGTTTTATATGAAATCTGGTTAAATAATACGATAATCTTTCGCTAAGTAAGGTAGTTATGAAATTGGACGGAATTTCTCAGCGACAAAAGGTAAAGAAGAAGGGACAGAGATAGTCTCCATTTCAGGATAACGTAATCCGGTTAATTTGCCACCAAATACAGCGCCAGTATCAATATTGACTGTCTGATTGACGAATCGAGGTTCTGCCACTGGTGTATGTCCATATACAATCCAAGCTTGTCCCTTGTATTCTTGTGCCCAATCGCGACGGACAGGTGAGCCATCGGCATGCTTTTCTCCTGTAATATCGCCATATAATACAAAGGTTTGTACTTTTTTATCTCGTCTTCCTATGTAATCTTGCCGAATTCCAGCGTGACATACGATTACTCTTTTTTCATCTAGTATGTGGTAGAGCGGTGATTGTTCATAAAGAGTGATAAACTTTTCTTTTATAATGTTTTGCTTATGAGAAGGAAGTGCCTCATATTCAGCAACAGTTGTTTCAAGTCCGTGAGCGACTGTTACATTACGCCCAAGGAAAAATCGATATAGTTTATTACAGTGATTTCCAGGAGCGTAATAAGCTTCTTTTTTATGTATGACAAGTTCCCATACAATTTCGATCATACGTAATGAATGAGGACCACGGTCTGTAATATCGCCAACGAATGCAAGTTTACGTTGGTCAGGGTGAACCGGTAGACCGCTACTCCAGTTATATCCTAGCTTCTCTGTTAAATTTTGAAACTCTTGGAAGCATCCATGAATATCTCCTATAATGTCATATTTCATATTTAAACCTCCATCGTATTTTTCATTAGTATATCTAAAAAAGGATAGAGATAAAAATATAGCGTTTTTGTGTTGTTCATTTAAACATAAAGATTTTCGTTCTTGAGCGAACATTTAAAATGAATCCAATCGCAATCATGTATGTAAGCAGTGAACTTCCTCCGTAACTCATAAGAGGTAATGTTATCCCTGTAATGGGGAGTAATCCGATTGTCATCCCGATATTTTGGAATACTTGGAAAGTAAACATTCCGATTGTACCAGCGCAAATGTAACTACCGAAAGGGTCATTACTTTCTAAAGCAATATGAATCATTCGAAAAATGAGTAAGAAAAAAAGAGAAATAATGACACTTGCGCCTAGAAATCCAAATTGTTCAGCGACATTAGTGAAAATAAAATCTGTATGTGGTTCTGGAAAATATACTTGTCCATTTTCCCACCCTTTTCCTTGCATTTCTCCGGATCCAGTCGCTAAGAATGCTTGTCTTAATTGATAGCCTTGTGCATCATATTTGTAAGGTGCTAACCATCCGTAGAAGCGATTTAATTGATATTCTTTTAAAATGTGTGCTTTAAAGAAATCTGTGTGAGTAAAAAAAATATATATTAATGTAAATCCAGCAACGAAAGTACCTGAAACTAATCCGAAAATAAAACGCCATCGGATGCCAGAAACTAGTATCATTGCTGCAAGCATCGCTGAAATGACCATTGTGTTTCCTAAATCTGGTTCTTTTGCAATAAGTAGTAGTGGTGGCAAGCTTGTCGCAAATATTTTTCCAAGTAGTAAAAAATCGTCATGTATCGTTTGGGAAAAATATTTCTCATTATGATTTGCTATAATTCGTCCAATGACGATAATTAAAAACAATTTCATAATTTCAGAAGGCTGAAAATTTCCGATGCCTGGGAGCCTGTACCAAGCGGTAGCGCCTTTAATTGTAACGGCACCTGGTACTTGAAGTTCTAGTCCAATAAGTAGTACCATTGCAAAGCTGTACAAATACCAAGCAATTTTTTGATAACGATCGAAGTCGATAATCATAATAACACCAATGGCTATAAATCCAATGAAATACCATTGGATTTGCTTTAGTACAAAATTGACGTTTTGTAAAAATGGTGGTAAAGAGGCTTGTGCACTTGCAATAGCACAACAACTAACAATCCCAATGGCAAATAAAATAAATAGTAATACGTAGTCTATTTGATATTGAGAATTTGGATCTTTCAATGTAGGTATTCCTTTCTACTGCTCTTTATAGTAATGGATTTTATCCCGCATTAATGGGCAGTAAGACCCCCACCTCAAAATTCAGGAAAAGCGAAGAAGTTAGGTGGGGGATCAACTGCCCGTAAAAGCCCGATTGGTGAGGGCTGATTAAAGTTTCACTTTATAGTATGAGAAAGAATGTATGAACTATACGAATGATTCACATATAGTCCATACACTTTTAATTTTGCAGAGTAGTTTAATTGTTTAACTCTTTAATAATTATATCCAAACAATGGGAAAGACGTACATGTGCGTCAGGAAAAATATCTAGTTGATGAAGATAGTATTTTAAGGAACTTTTACACCATTGGTAAGCGCTAAGTAGAGCTGCTCTATAATCCAAAGGATTTTGTAAAAAGCCATATTCTTTTGCTGTTATAACAAGGTGTGTGAAATCTTCACAACCTTGAAGGAGCTTATTGTGTATTTGTTGTCCAGCATGGTAGCGAAATTGACTTAAAGGCTCAGAAATGTATATTGCATTTCCTTTAGAAAGTAAAGAAATCCATGAGGCCATATCAACACTACAAGAATAATGTCGCTCTTTAAGGGTACCAAAGGGCTCAGTGAGCAATTCTTTTCGAAACAAAGTAGTCGTAGGCTCACCGATAATGTTGTGCCCGCCCTTTAACATCCAATTACCTAAAAATATCCCGTTTAATGGGGTGTCTTCACTATATAACCTTTGTGTTGGATGGGAATCACCTATTAGATTTCCATGATCATCAATACGTACTCGATAAGAAGTAACAAGAGCAAGATTTTTATTGGAATCTTGCTCAAAATAGGCCATCATTTTTTGTATTTTATGCTTATAAAACACGTCATCGTCCATTAAAAAATTTATATACTCACCATTTGATTTTTCTATGAGCATAAGGTCATTGTAAAATTGTCCTAGAGTAGGGATATTTCGAATGTATGTTATATTTTTATAATTTGGTAAGTATTGTTCGCGTATTAAAGTTGCTGTTTCATCATTTGTACTATCATCTCCGATGATGATTTCAATATTTGAATAAGTTTGTGCCAATGCACTTTCTAGAGCAATTTTGAAATAATGGGGCCGATTATAAGTGGGAATAAGGATGGAAACGAGAGGTGGATTTTTTTCATTCATCATACATAACTTCCTTTCAGAAGCTTTTTTTTGTAAGAACAATATCTTGGTAACTTGTATATTCCTGTCTGCCGCACCATAAACCGTAATGCGGCTTATTGATTATTTCTAGGCCGTACTTATTCAATAGATTGCAAATATCTGTCTCAGGATAAGCAACTGCGAAATTCGGAATATCTTTATTTACAACGTAGCAATTTTCGATTCGATGATAAAAACCTAATGTACTTTGTCCTGCATTTAAATAATAAGACGATTCAGGGTTTATAAGAAAGAATGTAATGAAACATCTCCCGTCTTTTTTTAATACACGTACAATTTCAGATACGTAATGTTCTAATTCTTTTGGGAGAAGATGCGTAAATACAGAAGTTAAAAAGATAAAATCGAATGTTCCGTCTTCATAGGGAAAACGATATTGAGAGGCATCTTCTTTTCCTTCCGGATTATAGAATTGATTGTATATGTCAACATGTTCAAAGTGAAAATTATTACGCATAGTTGAAATGTTATTTTGACACCAAGTAATTCCATCTTTAAACAAATCAAATCCATAATACGCTCCATCATCATTTAAGTAATTCATTAATGGTACAGCCATTCGGCCGACGCCGCAGCCTACATCTAATACTTTTTCATTTGATTTTAAAGCGCCAATTTGAATGAAATGCTTTAGGAACTCTTTTCCAACCTTTTTAAAGTCGCCACCTACATATTGGACGAGTTCAGGAGGGGGGAGTAAAGTCATTTCTTTGTTAAATTCGCTCATGAGTATACCCCTTTCTTATGTGAGAATATGCAGTAACTCTATTAATGAAATTTTCAATTTGTAGTGAGAGAACACAGGAAAACAATTGTTATATGTAAGGAGATTCCGAAAAAGAATACTTAATTGGATTAAAAGTAAGAGAAGAATGAGTGAAAATGGAATCTCCTATAGATTAAATCTTTTTTATTCTTTTCTCCAATAAACGCCAAATACATCAATTTTAGTAATAGGGGCTTTTAAATTCCGTTGATTTCTAAAGTCTGTCACAGCCTCAGCGCATGGTGGTAGCCCGTAGTCATCGATAATTATATAGCCACCTTTAGAAACTTTATCATATAAGTTCACGAGACCATCCATGGTGGATTCATACATATCACCATCAAGCCGTGCAATTGCTATTTTTTCAATTGGTGCTGTTGGTAAAGTATCTTTAAACCAACCTTTTAAAAATTTCACTTGATCATTTAGTAAATCATATTTTTTGAAATTCTCTTGTACTTGTTCTAAAGAGACGCGTAAGTAATCGAATGTGTGTAAATAATCACCGTAATCTTTTGGATATTGTTCTAGATTCGGTGCTGGCAAACCTTCAAATGAATCTGCGACCCACACATTACGATCCGTAATGTTGTTTGCTTGTAAAAACCCATTCATAAAAATGCATGATCCTCCGCGCCATACACCTGTTTCAATAAAATCACCTTCTATATTTTCACGAACAACGGTTTCCATCGCCTCTTGTAATTGGTTCATACGTTCTCGACCAATCATGCTATGTGCTGCTCTTGGCCAATCCATTCCATCATGACGTTCACTTTTTGAGACATTTGGTTTTACAATTTTTAAGTTATGGTTTTCGGCATATTGCTTAATGAATAAAGGGAGAGGGACTGTAACTGGTTCGAATTCTAGTTCTTTCGAAATATGTAGAGATGCGGGTAAGTATGCCTCATATTCTAACCATATTTCAAATAAAATTGTCTTCTTTAGCAATTCGAGATAAAGCTGAACAGCAGATTTACTTTCCATATTTGTGCCTCCTGCAAAATGTCATACAACAATATGATTATGTAGGTACTGAATGTTTCATGATTGAATTTGAAATTGAAAAAGCAGTAAAACTGATATCAGTTTTACTGCTAAGTAAAAAATTAAGCAACTTTTTCAATAATAATGGATGCACTCGTGCCAAGAGCTAATGATAGCCCAAGCCCTGTAACAATTACTTCAACTAATGATGGAGTTGTCGTAATTTGCGTAATTGCTTGAATAACGATAGGTGCTCCGAGTGAGATTAAACTTGATCCAGTACCTGGTACAGGTACTCCATTCACTTGGATTGTAAGACCTCCTAATAGACTTGCTGTTGCAGTATTAGCGATAACGGTAATTTTATAGAATCCAGTTTCACTAATTACGAAAGTATCAGCATCTAATTGAGAAATTGCTGTACCAAACTGAGATCCAACAGTATTAAATGGTACTGGATCATTAATTCCTAGATCTAAAGAAATCCCACCGGAGTTAAATGCGTATAGTCCTGCTGGAAGTCCTAGTCCGGATGGTCCAGTCGGTCCCGTAGGTCCAGTAGCCCCAGTAGCCCCAGTCGGCCCCGTAGGTCCAGTAGCCCCAGTGTCACCAGTTGGCCCCGTAGGTCCAGTAGCCCCAGTGTCACCAGTCGGTCCCGTAGGTCCAGTAGCCCCAGTGTCACCAGTCGGTCCCGTAGGTCCAGTAGCCCCAGTGTCACCAGTTGGCCCCGTAGGTCCAGTAGCCCCAGTGTCACCAGTCGGCCCCGTAGGTCCAGTAGCCCCAGTGTCACCAGTCGGCCCAGTCGGTCCAGTCGGTCCAGTCGGTCCAGTCGGTCCCGTAGGTCCAGTTGGCCCCGTAGGTACAGTCGGCCCAGTCGGTCCCGTAGGTCCCGTAGGTCCGGTCGGCCCAGTTGGAAGGGTAAACGGTGGTATCGGTGGTAATGTTGGTCCTACAAGATTAGGGTCAAATGCACTAGCTGATAAAGATTCATCGGGATTTAATCCATTTGAATAATTATTATTTGACATAAATTCACCTCCATAAAGCGTTCATTATATAGTAGATGCAAAACCGAAAGAAAATGACACGGACATTTGAATTATTGAAAAGAAATCTAAAACTACTTGAACAATTTAAAAAAATGGAAAGTTTAGTATATGTATAACATATGATTGATTTGGAAGAGGGTGATTATGTTGAACAAGCAAGGAATTACAATTAGTTTATGTATGATTGTTCGAGATGAGGAGGAGACAATAGCACGTTGTTTAGACACAGTTGAAAAAATTGTGGATGAAATTATAGTAGTTGATACAGGTTCCGTCGATCGAACGAAAGAAATCGTAGAGAAATACACTTCTAACATATATGATTTCCAGTGGATCGATGATTTTGCAGCAGCAAGAAATTATTCTTTTTCAAAAGCGACGCAAGAGTATATATTGTGGCTAGATGCAGATGACGTATTATTAGAAGATGCTCAAGAAGCATTGAAACTTTTAAAAAGAGAATTAGATCCTAAAATTGATGCTGTTTCGATGCCTTATCACCTTGCAATGGATTCTAACGGGAAACCTTTATATTGTACAAAAAGAAATCGACTTGTAAAGCGTGAAAAACAATTTCAATGGTTTGGAAAGGTTCATGAGTATTTAGCTATTTCTGGTGAGGTTTTTAGTAGTAATGTTGCTATTACACATAAAAAAGAAAAAAAAGTAACAGATCGTAATTTGAAAATTTTTCAAAATACTGTAGCTGCAGGTGAAGAATTAAGTCCGAGAGATTTATTTTATTACGCAAATGAATCTACGGATAACCAAAAATATGATGATGCAGTTCTTCTTTATGAAACATTTCTTAATCAAGACGAAGGATGGTATGAAGAAAAAATTTATGCATGTGGTAAGTTAGGAGATTGCTATGCGAAGCTCGGAATGTGGGAGAAGGCAATCGAATCTTGTGTGAAGTCGTTTCGGTATGACGTCCCTAGAGGAGAAAATTGTACAAGAATAGGATATATATATATGGAACAAGAAAAATATAATGAAGCGATATTTTGGTTTAAACTTGCAACAGAAGTACCGATGGCAACGGAAAGTCCTTTCCATAGTCCAGCTAGCTACACATGGCTACCCTATTTACAAATGTGTATTTGTTATAGCAGGTTAGGAGAGCAAGATAAAGCGTATTATTACAATGAATTAGCAGCTTCTTATGTTCCGAATAATGCTGCAATTGAATATAACCGTAAATATTTTCGGGGGGTTTTTGATAAACCATATAAAGAGTAATGGGTTTCGTTTTTTAGAAATGATGTATCTTTATTCTAACTCTAATAGATTGGTTATATATTAGAGTATCAGTAACGTAACCAATATAAATAAAAGATTTTATACTGCTATTTGTGGGCTAATAATCAGTAGGGGATGAACAAAATCTGCACTTTATAGAATTCATATGAGATTTATATTTCAAATTCAAATTGCATAAGGAGTGTGTGAAATGAATCGTAAAAAAAGCTCTTTATATGAAGAAAAATCCGAACATTATTATAATGCAGCAAATCCGAATTTATTGAAGCATATAAAAAAGGAATGGAAAGAAGTTCTTGATATTGGTTGCTCGAGCGGTGCATTGGGAGCAGCTATTAAAGAAAACGGCACACGTGTATCAGGAATTGAGGCATTTCCAGAGGCAGCAGAACAAGCGAAAGAAAGACTTGATCATGTTATTTTAGGGGATATAGAAAAAATAGAACTTCCTTATGAGGAGGGGCAATTTGATTGCGTCATATTTGGAGATGTATTAGAGCATTTATTTGATCCGTGGGCTGTGATTGAAAAGATTAAGCCATATATAAAGCAAAATGGTGTAATTTTAGCAAGTATACCGAATGTTGCTCATATTTCAGTATTAGCGCCTTTACTTGCGGGAAATTGGACGTATACAGAATATGGTTTATTAGATAAAACACATATTCGTTTCTTTACATTTAATGAAATGCTAAGAATGTTTTTAAAAGCAGGATATGTTATTAGTAAAGTAGATCGTGTATATGTTGATCATAAAATGTATGAACCGCTTATTGAGGAGCTATATGGAATTTGTAAAAAATATCGTCTTGGAAGTGGCTTCATGGCTGAGACAGTTGTATTTCAGTATATTATTGAAGCTGAAAAATCACAATTATGAGTGCTGCAGACAAAACAATATTATTTGTTACATGTATAAATGATCGGAAATTGTATGCAAACTGCGTGCGACATATATTGCAATTGTTAGTACCGCCAGGGTATATTGTCCAATTCATGCCGATTCGAAATGCGAAAAGTATGACGAGTGGATACAATCAAGCCATTTCGCATCCAGCGAAGTATAAAGTTTATTTACATCAAGATGTTTTTATTATAAATAGGGCTTTTTTATATGGATTACTTCAATTATTTGAGGAACATGAACACCTTGGGATGATCGGGATGGTTGGAGCGCAATATGTTCCTCCGACTGGTGTATGGAACGAAGGGCGTGGCATTGTAGGAAAAGTCATTGGTTATATGAATGATTTGTTTTATATGGCAAGTTTAGAACAACCGTATCATGAATCAAAAACATTTATTCCTGTAGAATGTATTGATGGTTTATTAATGGCGACACAATATGATGTTCCGTGGCGAGAAGACTTATTTGACGGATTTGATTTTTATGATGTATCTCAATCATTTGAATTTAGAAAAGCAGGATATACAGTCGGTGTACCTGTACAGCGCGATGCTTGGTGTATCCATTATCATTTTGATGTGAATATGACGAACTATGAAAAGTATCGGAAAATATTTGTGGAACACTATATGTCAGATGTAAATAAGGAAGAATAAAAGGGGGGACAAAAATGAAAGATCATACAATATTAGTCGTTGTTTGTGTAAATAATGAGGAGCTTTTCAAACAATGTGAGAGCCAAATAAGAAACATTTTTGTTCCCCCAGGTTATGTCGTGCAAATTTTTCCGATACGAGATGCACAAAGTATGGCAAGTGCATACAACCGAGCCCTTTCATATCCAGCGAAATACAAAGTATATATACATCAAGATACATATCTTATTAATCGAGACATGTTTTCTACACTTATATCTCTTTTTAAAGAAAATGAAAAGCTTGGTTTAATAGGAGTCGCTGGGGCTCAGTTTTTACCGAATAACGGGATATGGTGGGAAGGAAAAAATTTAGTAGGGAAAGTGATTGAGTATAGAAGACGGAATTATCAATTATTAAATTTAGATCAGGTTTTTTATGGTAATCAACCATTTTTGTCAGTTCAGGCAATTGATGGCTTATTCATGGCAACGCAGTATGATATTCCGTGGCGAGAAGATTTGTTTCAAGGGTTTCACTTTTATGATGTGTCACAGTCTTTAGAGTTTCAAAGGGCTGGTTATTTAATTGGTATCCCAAATCAAGCAAATTTATGGTGTATTCATTACAACGGGGATGAGTTTGATGCGGATACATATGAGAAGTACCGGAAAGTGTTTGTAGAACATTACAAAGATATATTATCTCCATCATAAAGGAGAGATGCAAAGTGAAAGGGATTATTTTAGCAGGTGGTACTGGATCGAGATTATATCCAATAACGAAAGTAACGAATAAACATTTACTTCCTGTTGGTCGGTATCCGATGATTTATCATGCGGTATATAAGTTAAAACAATGTGATATTACAGATATTATGATTATTACAGGTAAAGAGCATATGGGGGATGTTGTTAGCTTTTTAGGAAGTGGTCATGAATTTGGAGTATCCTTTACGTATCGTGTGCAAGATAAAGCGGGCGGGATCGCACAGGCGTTAGGGCTTTGTGAAGATTTCGTCGGGAATGATCGTATGGTAGTTATATTAGGGGATAATATTTTTTCAGATGATATTCTTCCGTATGTTGAAGAGTTTGCAAATCAAGAAGAAGGTGCGAAAGTGCTATTGCAATCTGTAGAAGATCCCGAAAGATTTGGCGTGGCACATATTCAAAACCGAAAAATAGTTGAAATTGAAGAAAAGCCGAAAGAGCCGAAGAGTTCTTATGCGGTTACGGGAATTTATTTGTATGATTCGAAAGTCTTTTCTTATATTAAAGAATTAAAACCTTCTGCGCGGGGAGAACTTGAAATTACAGATATAAATAATTGGTATTTAAAACGAGGGGTACTTACTTATAATGAAATGAGCGGTTGGTGGACTGATGCGGGAACTCATGCTTCGCTTCAAAAGGCGAATACGTTAGCGCGTGATATTAATTTTGGGAAACAGTTTAACGGAGAATAGGTGAGAATATGAAAGTTGTAGAAACAAATTTTACCGATGCAAAATTGTTAGAACCGAGGTTGTTTGGAGACGAGCGTGGCTTTTTTTCAGAGAGTTATAATAAGCAGGTGCTAGAAACATTAGGGATAACGTATTCATTTGTACAGGATAACGTATCTTATTCGGCTAAGGCAGGAACGATTCGGGGACTACACTTTCAAAAAAAACCGAAAGCACAAACGAAACTCATTCAAGTTATGCAAGGGGCAATTTATGATGTTATCGTTGATTTACGAAAAAAATCACCAACATTTAAACAATGGAAAGGATATATTTTAAGTGCAGATAACCATCGGCAATTACTAGTGCCAAAAGGGTTTGCGCATGGATTTTGCACGCTTGTTCCGCATACTATCGTTATGTATAAAGTAGATGAATATTATAGCGCAGAGCATGACTCAGGATTACTTTGGGAAGATAAAGATTTAGCAATTCCTTGGCCAGTAACTGATCCTATATTGTCTGATAAGGATCAGTTATTACCATTACTAGAGGAATATGAAGATAGTTTTTAAGTAGGAGCGTTGTTTATGAATATATTAGTAACAGGTGGGGCTGGATTTATTGGAAGTAATTTCGTTCATTACATGCTACAAAGTTATGAAACTTATAAAATTATTAATTACGATGCGCTAACATATAGCGGGAATTTAAATAACGTAAAATCTCTTCAGAATCACCCGAATTACTCTTTTGTAAAAGGAGAAATTCAAAATGGAGAGCTATTAGAACATGTTATAAAAGAGCGAGACGTACAAGTGATTGTAAATTTTGCAGCTGAATCACATGTGGACCGTAGTATTGAAAATCCGATCCCTTTTTATGATACAAATGTAATTGGGACGGTCACTTTATTAGAACTAGTTAAAAAATATTCGCATATAAAACTTGTGCAAGTGTCAACAGATGAAGTGTATGGCTCTTTAGGAAAAACAGGGAAGTTTACAGAGAAAACACCGTTAGCTCCAAATAGTCCATATTCTTCAAGTAAGGCGAGCGCGGACATGATAGCTCTATCTTACTATAAAACATATCAATTACCGGTTATAGTAACGCGTTGTTCTAACAATTATGGGCCGTACCAGTATCCCGAGAAATTAATTCCATTAATGATTACGAATGCACTGGAAGGAAAAAAATTACCGTTATATGGTGATGGTTTAAATGTAAGAGATTGGTTACATGTAACGGATCATTGCGGTGCGATTGACGTTGTTTTGCATAAGGGACGTGTAGGAGAAGTATATAATATAGGTGGAAATAATGAAAAAACAAATGTAGAAGTTGTGGAACAAATTATTAATCTTTTAGGAAAAACAAAAAAAGAAATTAAATATGTTACAGATCGTTTAGGGCACGATCGTCGTTATGCGATTGATGCAGAGAAAATGAAGAATGAATTTGATTGGGAACCGAAATATACGTTTGAACAAGGATTACAAGAGACGGTGAAATGGTATGAAAAGAATAAGGAATGGTGGAAACCACTAAAAGACCAGTAAGGGGCATGTTAAATGAAAGAGAGGGTTATCATAACAGGAGCAAACGGTCAATTAGGAAAGCAACTATTTGAAGAGTTAGACTCTGAAGAATATGATATATATCCATTTGATAAAAAGTTATTAGATGTGACAAATATATCCCGAATACAACAAGTGGTACAAGAAATAAAACCACATATAATTATTCATTGTGCTGCCTATACGAAAGTAGATCATGCGGAGAAAGAACAGGATCTTGCGTATAGAATAAATGCAATCGGAGCTCGAAATGTAGCAGTCGCTTCACAATTAGTAGGGGCGAAGCTAGTTTATATTAGTACTGATTATGTATTTCAAGGCGCCAGACCAGATGGATACGACGAATTTCATAGTCCAGCGCCGATAAATATATATGGGGCCTCTAAGTATACGGGGGAGCAGTTCGTCAAAGAGTTACATAATAAATATTTTATCGTTCGCACATCGTGGCTATATGGTAAATATGGGAATAATTTCGTGAAAACGATGATGCGATTAGGAAAAGAAAGAGATGAAATATCTGTTGTAGCGGATCAAGTTGGCTCTCCTACGTATGTGGCGGATTTGAATATGGTTATTAATAAGCTCATTCATACTTCTTTATACGGTACATACCACGTATCAAACAGAGGCTCATGCTCTTGGTTTGAATTTGCACAAAAGATATTTTCGTACGCCAATATGAAAGTGAATGTATTACCTGTTTCAACGGAAGAATTCGGGGCTGCGGCTGCGAGGCCCAAATATTCTATTTTTCAACATAACATGCTAAGATTAAATGGTTTTTCACAAATGCCGTCTTGGGAAGAAGGATTAGAGCGGTTTTTTATAGAAACCAAAAGTCATTAACAAATTTCTGTTAATGACTTTTTTGTTTGCCTTTAAGCGGTTTTATGGTACTATAATTATAGTATCAGGTACTAATAACAAGTATAAGTATTTCTGGGAGGATATATCATGGAACTATTACAAGGGAAAACATTTGTTGTTATGGGCGTTGCGAACCAAAGAAGTATTGCATGGGGAATAGCTCGCTCTTTGCATAATGCAGGTGCAAAATTAATATTCACATATGCAGGAGAACGTTTAGAAAGAAACGTTCGTGAATTAGCGGACACATTAGAAGGACAAGAATCACTTGTATTACCTTGTGATGTAACGAATGATGAGGAACTTACAGCTTGCTTTGAAACAATTAAACAAGAAGTAGGTACTATTCACGGTGTAGCACATTGTATTGCTTTTGCAAATCGCGATGACTTAAAAGGTGAATTTGTAGATACTTCTCGCGATGGATTTTTACTTGCACAAAATATTAGTGCATTCTCTTTAACAGCTGTAGCAAGAGAAGCAAAAAAAGTAATGACAGAAGGCGGAAATATTTTAACGTTAACATACCTTGGCGGCGAGCGCGTTGTGAAAAATTATAACGTTATGGGGGTTGCGAAAGCTTCATTAGAAGCGAGCGTGAAATATTTAGCGAACGATTTAGGTCAACACGGTATTCGTGTTAACGCTATTTCTGCAGGACCAATTCGTACGTTATCTGCAAAAGGTGTAGGCGATTTCAACTCAATCTTAAGAGAAATTGAGGAGCGCGCACCACTTCGTCGTACAACAACGCAAGAAGAAGTTGGCGATACAGCAGTATTCCTATTCAGTGATTTAGCACGCGGTGTAACAGGAGAAAACATTCATGTTGATTCAGGGTATCATATCCTAGGATAAATATAATATTAATTTTTAAAGGACAATCTCTAAATGCTGAGATTGTCCTTTTATTTGTTCTGAGAAAGAACGATTTTTAACGAAAGTTCTTGCCACGTGATGAATATAACTATAATAGTACACGATTTATTCAGCTACGTATGGAAGTGGGAGGGACGAGTGTGAAGAATAAAAATAAAAGTTCAACAGTTGGAAAACCGTTGTTATATATTGCGCAAGTAAGTTTAGAACTTGCTGCACCGAAAATAAAAAGGATTATCCTGACAAACTTTGAAAATGAAGATCCAAAAGAAAAAAGTAACATACAGGAAAATGTTGTAAGTAGTGCTGTGGAAGAGGTAATAGAACAACAAGAAGAACAGCAAGTGGAAGGGAAAATAGAAGAAGAGGAAAAAGAAGAGCATGCAGAACAAGAAGAGCAAGAACCAGAACCAGTAAGAACTGTCCCACATAATAAATCATTTAAGGATATGAATAATGATGAAAAAATTCATTTTTTATTAAACCGCCCTCATTATATTCCGAAAGTAAGGTGCAGAATAAAAACAGCTACAGTTTCTTATGTTGGATCAATCATATCGTATCGTAATGGCATCGTATCTATTATGCCGCAAAATAGTATGAGAGATATTAGGTTGTCTATAGATGATATCCAATCAATTAGTATGGCCGGCTTTTAAATATGTAAAGGTGGTAGAAAGCTTCTACCACCCCAATAGTTTTTTAGTTTACTTCACTTATTAGATAGTAACGTCGCGTAAGCACTGAATCGCACAGAAACAGCTTAAATCAACAGTAATGCAAGTAGATGTCGATACTAGTCTTGCATTTGGTACAGCTAAAAACGTACAAATTGGGTCATCAGTAGGTGGTACAGGAGAGCTATCACCTAATACTACACTTAATACACGTAGTACAGCACAGCTATCATCATCTACACTTTCCACACGGAAAATTGGAGATCGGCAGCCAACAAGGCTTGCAGATGGCGCAAATGCTTCAAATGGTGCTCCAGCTTTTGTGTATAAAATAAAAGGACGTGTATTTGCTACTGATGCAGTATTATGTGCACCTAAAAATGGGATTTCACAACCAGATCCACACGTTGTTGTAGAACAATCTTGTAATTCATTGATGAATTTAACAACGTCAACTACACAATGAGAAGAGCCATGGTGTTTATTTTCGTTACAACTCATTAATGTCACTCCTTATCTTCTTGTTTGTATTTACATTAATAAGATATTGGAGTCGAGGAGATTTGGTCACAATCTCAAGACCTTTTTTTTTAAATAGGCGAAAGAGGATAAGGGAAGGTGGAATTATGCTGTTTACAAGCTGGCTTTTATTTTTTATTTTCGCGTTAGCAGCCTTTAGGCTCACTCGTTTAATTGTTTATGATAAAATTACAGCCTTTTTGCGAAGACCATTTATTGATGAATTAGAGATTACGGAGCCAGATGGAAGTGTATCAACGTTTACAAAAGTGAAAGGTAAAGGATTAAGAAAGTGGATTGGCGAATTATTAAGCTGTTATTGGTGTACAGGTGTATGGGTTAGTGCTTTTTTATTAGTTTTATATAATTGGATTCCTATTGTTGCGGAGCCGTTACTTGCATTATTAGCTATTGCAGGAGCAGCAGCAATCATTGAAACGATTACAGGATATTTTATGGGAGAATAATATATTTTCATAATAAGAGAAAAAGCGGAGTTTAAAAGAATGAGGGAACGGAAATAAAGAGTTGTTCATATAGTAAATAGACAGAATTGACAGTAGAGGAGATGTTTGCTGTGAGCAATAATCCAAGGCAAAATTCATATGACCTGCAGCAGTGGTATCAAATACAGCAACAGCACCATGCACAACAACAGGCATATCAAGAACAATTGCAACAACAAGGATTTGTGAAGAAAAAGGGATGTAATTGTGGAAAAAAGAAGAACACAATAAAACACTATGAAGAATGAAACACTCATGTTACTGTGAGTGTTTTTATTATATATAAAAAGCGGTATTTCTGTATTAGAAATACCGCTTTTTACTAGCTAATTTGTGCAACTGTTAATGCTGCTGCACGGATGTCTACAGTTCCAATTAACTCAACTGGTACAATTCGAATTAAGTCACCAGGGTTTAAGTTAATAAGAATAACACCGCTGGATACGTCTACTTCACCAGTACCAATAACGTTAGAACGAACCGCTGTACCTGATCCAGGAATAATGTTAGCTGGCGCATTTAATGATAAGAAGAAACGACCAGCTTCTGGTGCTACAGGTGCGTTATCAAGACTAATCGTTAATGTATAACTGATTTGATAAATACCAGCTCGTAGAATTCGAATGCCATCTCCAACACTTACTGTATCATTTATTACAGGAACAGTAATATTTGGGTTTGGACTTACGCTAGGTAATAATAGTGGTGTAAATAGTGAAGCGAACTGAGGTGCAGACGCGTTGAAAGCAAAACCGAAGGCAGGTAGTGTACTAGCTGGTTTTGCCTCGCAATCAATTTTAGTAAATTCGCAATCAGAAGAGAACATGTTTTTCACTCCTTTATCTGTTTCTACTTTCAGTTAATGAAAAGGACAGGTTCTATGTTCTAGACAAGTTCCCAATTTTAAGAAATTTACATAAGAATACTCTTTAAGCATGGATTGGGTGGCAGAATACTCTGCCACCCAATCCATACTTAACTCATTATTTAGTTTTAAATTGTAACATCGCGTAAGCATTGAATAGCACAGAAGCAACTTAAATCAACAGTAATGCAAGTGGAGGTTGATACTAATCTTGCATTTGGTACAGCTAAAAATGTACAAATTGGGTCATCAGTAGGTGGTACGGGTGAGTTATCACCTAATACTACAGTTAATACACGTAATACAGCACAGTCATCATCATCTATACTTTCTACGCGGAAAATTGGAGATCGGCAACTAGTAAGGCTTGAAGATGGTGCAAATGCTTCAAAAGGTGCTCCGGCTTTTGTGTATAAAATAAAAGGACGTGTATTCGCTACTGATGCAGTGTTATGTGCTCCTAAAAATGGAACTTCGCAACCAGATCCACATGTTGTCGTTGCACATTCTTGCAGTTCATGTATAAAGCGAACGACATTAGATACACAGTTGAAATCACAATCATGTTCATGATGGTCTTCGTTACAATTGCAGCTCATTATGTTCACTCCTTCTCGTGAGTTCTGACATACACTATTACAATATGAGTGGGATATGGCTGATATTACGTTAATTCTCACGATAAAAACAAGGAATTTATATAGGAGGGATGTACATAACGTGATATAAAAAAAGACATCCTTATTTAGTGGATGTCTTTTCAGGTAAATCTTTTCGCACAGTATATAAAAAACGAGATATGTCTAATTTCTTTCCTCTGAAAAATTGCGGAGAAGAAATGTAAAGTTCTTCTTTCGCACGTGTAATGGCGACATACAGTAATCGGCGTTCTTCTTCTAGCGCTTCAGAAGTTTCCGTAATACGATCATTTGCATCTTTTAAAGAAGAAGTATGGGGCAGGATTCCATCACTCGCTCCAAGTAAAAAGACACATGGAAATTCAAGGCCTTTTGCGTTATGGATTGACATAAGTGAAACGGCATCTTTTTGCGGCATTGTTTTTAATGCTTCCATTTCTTTTTGACCTTGAATCGCCTCGTCGATAAATTGTAAATAAGCTGGAATATCGGTGAAACGAGTTGCAGACTCCATTAATTCTTCCAACATTTCTTCTTGTATGTCTTTATGCATCGTAAAGGAAGAACGATCGTTACTTTGTAAGTACTCTAAATATTTTCCTTTACCATGAATGATTTCTTTTAATGCTTTTTTCGGTTCTAATTCTTTAATAAACTTAATAAAATCGATGCGCTCATTTACCTTTTTCACTTGAAAAGGTTTTAAGCTTGGATTTAATAGTAAGAAATGAAGAAGAGAAGGGAAGCGTCCCTCACCATATTTCCATTGTTCACGTTCAATAAATGAAATACAATCATCACGTCCGATATACATCGTCGGCAATATGTTTGAAAGTGATTCTAGTCGAAACGGCTCAATCACGAGTCTTAAATGATCTAATACAGGCTTAATTAAAGAATGTTCATAAAATGATTGGCTCGCCCCGTGTTTAATAAACGGGATTTTATGAATGGTAAGCTGATCAAGTAACGAACGACTTACAGAATGTGTGCGATACAGTAAACAAAAATCTTTATAGTTTCGTTCACCGCTATCTACTTTTTCTTGAATGAGCTGTAAAATTTGATTTGCTTCATCAAGAGTCGTAGCAGGTCTTGCATAAAAAGGTTGTACACCTTCCTCACGAACGGAGTATAGCTCTTTATCAAAACGTTCTTGATTTAATTTTATAACTTCATTTCCAAGCCCGACGATAAAGGGATTGGATCGATAATTCGTATTTAGTGCAATAATTGTTGTGTTATCAAATTCTTTTGGAAAAGATAAAATAATTTGGTGACTTGCCCCTCGCCAGCCATAAATTGCTTGATCATCATCACCTGCGATGAACAAATTATTTCTTGGCGTGGCTAACAATTTTACAATTTCATATTGTGCATAGGATGTATCTTGAAACTCATCTACTTCAATGTAGTGAAAACGTTGTTGTAATTGAGTTAGTAAAGGAGCATTATTTTCTAACATATAATATGTTTCCAATAAGATGTCATCGAAATCAATATAATTGTATCGTTGTTTTACCTCTTCAAAACGTTCATATACTTCTTTAAATTCTTGTTCCACTGGTGTTTTCGCTTTTACATCTTTCGGACGATTTAATTTGTTTTTTTCAAGTGAAATCATCGCGAGCATCGTTTCCGCATCATAATCGTCTTTTAAACGCAATTCTTTTAAGATTTTCTTTATCATAATTTGTTTATGTTTTTCATTTGCTAAAATTTGCTGATTATAACCTTGACTACGAAGCAATTTTAAGAAAACAGAGTGGAATGTACCAGCAACAACGTAGCTACTTGCTGCATGATTCATACCTGGTAACTTCGCAACACGACTTCGGATTTCTTCAGCTGCTTTTTGTGTAAATGTAAGTAATAAAATATTTCGTGGATGAACTTGTTTTACATTTACTAAATAACCAACGCGAGTTGTTAAAACAGATGTTTTCCCGCTTCCAGCACCAGCTAGTGTAAGAACAGGACCTTCTGTTGTGCGCACGGCTTCTAATTGTTTTTCGTTTAAAAAAACATTTTGTTGTTCAAGAGCGCGGAAATAAGCCGCATCTACATCTTCTTCCATAATTAAATGGGTAGATGTTTTCGGAATATGATATGTCGCACGCGGAATATCAGCGTGTGTTAACGATTTTTGTGAAAATTTTTCTTGTGTCATATGTTCACCTTCAAAACTATAGCATCAACATTTAACTTTAGCGGAAGAAAAAGAAAATAGCAATGTAAAAAAACAGGAGGGGTTACCTCCTGTTTTCAAATTACAATTTTTTTATCATTACGACGTGCGGGATATTTGCTTCCATAAATACATCAGAACTTGTTACATATCCAAGTTTTTTATAGAAATCTTCAGCATGTGTTTGAGCGTGAAGTTTCAATTTTGGTAGCGAATTTTCTTTTGCATACGCTTCAAGAGAATCCATAACAATTTTTCCAATCCCTTTTTTGCGATGGGAATTTAGCACGCAAATGCGTTCCATTTTTCCTATACCATCAAGTATGCGAAAACGTCCAGCACCAACTGGAACATCATTGTCATATATAACAACGTGTGTTGAAGTTTCTTCAAACTCATCGTACTCTTCTTCAGCAGAGACACGTTGTTCATTTACAAACACTTGTTTACGTACAGAGAATGCATCTCTTAGTTGTTCGTCCGTTTGTACAATCTGTGCGTGCAAATTAGTTGTTCCCCTTTCCAAGACGGAATGTTTCGTGTACAGTCCATGTTCCATTTTCTAATTGATATAGAAGATGGAAACGATCAATTGGTTGTTCGTAATAGAAATCTTTCATACGTAATCGGCCCAACACATCAGCATGCTCTGCATCTGATAAGCCTTGTCCGATTGTTAAATGAGGTACGAAAGCATATTCGCGTTCTTGCGTGAATAACCCGCTATGCATTTCTTCATTTAAGAAAGTAAGTTCAGGTGTTTTTTCTACTTTAAAGTAAAGGACGTTATTAACAGGTGCGAAAGAACCAACTTTCCCAACATGAAGGGTGAAAGGGTTCGTTTTACTTGCGATTGTATGTAACTCGTTTACAATCGACTCTAATTGTTCATCTTGGGCCTCAAAGGGTGTTTTCAATGTAATATGTGGCGGAACTAATGCGTAGTGCGGGTCATAACGTTTACGCAATCCGTTCGCTTTATCTTGAATCATTTTAGATGGAAAAATTACAATGCCTAATTTCATGTTCCAATTCCTCCCTTTGTAAGTCTAGTTAGATTTTGAGATAAATAAATCTCTTTATCTATTATATCAAATTATTCTGAATACTGCTCTCTATTATTTCATTGATAGAATATGAGAGAAGGCTTTCGGTAAATCAGTCTGCCAATATTTCCAAGTATGATTGCCTTCAAATTCCTCGTAATGCGTGATGAAGTTTCTATCTGTAAGAAGCGTATTTAACTCACGGTTCGGCCCTACGAAATCAGATACTTGTCCATCAGTACGCTTTACAGCCGTTTCTTCTGTACCGATGACGTGATACAGTTCTAACGCCTGTGGATCTTTGAATTCTTTTGCTAAGTTCATCACTGTCTCATCCACAAATGGTGATTGCATAACGACTTTACCGAATGTATGCGGATACATAAGTGCAGTCATAAAGGAAACTGTTCCGCCAAGAGAATCACCAATTAAAACACGACCTTTTCCCATTTGGTACGTTGGATAATTTTCATCAATATATGGTGCAAGTTCATGAGCAAGGAAACGAATATATGCAGCATTTTTCACTTCATTTGGGAAATATTTTTCTTTACGATCATGTACATTTTTATATGGAATACCGACAATAATTGTACGGTCAATTTCTTCGGTTTCACGAAGGCGCTCAATGACACGGTGCGCTTTACCGAGCTGAAAATAATCTCTACCATCTTGTGCAATTACAACTGTATGTTTGTGCAGTGGTGTGTAATTTACTGGTAAATAAACGAGAAGTGTAACATCTTCTTGAAGTGATGCGCTATAAAATGAAATTTCTTCAATTCTCCCTATTGTTTGACTCATGTAGATCCCCCTAAATAAAAATTTACTGTAACGATTGTAAGAGCGACGCTTGTAGTGAAAAGGAAAGAAATATTCACTAATTGGTGCCTTAATTTCTATTTTACCATAATGGTACGAAGAATCTAAAAAATTAGTATTTAAGTTACGAAAGAAAACGGATATAATGAAGTGGGATTTTTGACAGGTGAGAGGGGAGACAGGATTTGAAACAAGAAAAATCAATCGCACTACCATTGGCTATTTCTATAATTGCCATTTCCTTTGCAGCAGTTTTTGTAAAGATGTCCTCAGCACCATCTTCAATATTAAGTATGTACCGCTTATGGATTATCGTACTTATTATGCTGCCTATCGTATGGAAAAAAAGAGAGGAATTTAATAGGATTCAAATGAAAGATTGGGGCTTTTTAATTGGATCTGGTTTCTTTTTAGCACTTCATTTTCTTTTATGGTTTGAATCTTTAAAGCATACAACAGTTGCTAGTTCAACAATTATTTTGGCACTTCAACCAATCGTATCTTTAGTTGGAGGTTTTTTTCTATTTAAAGAAAGAACAACATATTCAGCCATTGCAACGATGGGAATCGCTATTTTAGGAGTAATGTGCATTGGTTGGGGAGATTTAGGTTTAAGTAAGCAAGCAATTTATGGTGACATATTATCCTTTCTAAGTGTAATAGCAGTTGTCGGTTATTTATTTATCGGGCAAACGACAGTGAAGAAAGTATCGCACTGGATTTATAGCTTTACAGTCTTTGCGTTCGCAGGTCTTTTTATGGGGATTTATAATGTCATATTACAAGTTCCCTTTACAGGTTATACGAGGTGGGATTGGACTGTTTTTCTTTTACTTGCAATTGTGCCAACAGTGTCACATGTAATTAATAACTGGCTATTAAATTATGTAAATGCAACGACAATTTCAATGAGTATTTTAGGAGAACCTGTTGGAGCATCTATACTTGCGTTCTTCTTACTTGGAGAAAAATTAAATGCAATGCAAATTATCGGTAGCATGCTCGTATTGTTTGGTGTATCTGTTTTCTTACTGCAGCAACAAAAACGTACAGCAAAAAATGTCGTAAACGAGCCGGTGTATACACAGGAATTATAGTGTTAGGGGAGAAAAGAGAAGTTGTGATACTTCTCTTTTTGTTTTATAGAAATACGGGTGTAGAAGGGGGAGGAAAATGGAATTTCCATCAAAAAAAGATGTATGGTTACATCCAATTTTTTTTATTGTTGTAGGCGCCTGTTTTGCTCCTATATTTGCAGGGAGAGAATATTTTCTTTTGCTTTTTACAATTCCATTAGCAATGTTGTTTAGTTGGAGTTGATTTTTGGCAAAATATATTGCCGGGAAAGAAACAATTACGATTAGATCGGGTCTCGTTACAAAACGTATATTTATACGAGATATAAAACAAATTTCAAATACGAAAAATCCAATAGCAGCTCATGCATTATCATTTGACCGACTTGAAATTGTTTACGATACACATAAAAACAGAAATTATTTCTCCAAGAAATAAAGAACAATTTATTAACCTTGTAAAAAGTAAAAACTCAAATATTGAAACAAAGTAAAAGAGTGGCTACGAAGCCACTCTTTTACTTTGGGTTTGTCATATAAGGTTGTACGTGAATGACACATAGGTCACGGAATTTGCCTTCAGCAGTTGTGACAATTACGACTGCTTTACCTGCACTTTTTCCAGTAATCGTCACGGTGTCACCTTTTGGATATATGGTGATGATATCAGAATTCATATTTGACCAAATAAGCTCTTTATTCGTTGCTTGTATTGGCAAAGTAGAAGCTGCTAACACAATGTTTTGTCCCGTTTTTATTTTTAATTTATGTTTTTCCATATGAACACCGATGACTGAAATAACAGAAGGAGCAATTGAAATTTTAGGCGGGTTAGGTTGCATGTTTAAACAAGACGCAGAAGTATTTGTGATAGGTGAAAATTTTCGTGTTTGTTGTTGCTGGAAAGCTGCTAACATGTTGGAGTCCCCTTTCTGTATAAGTGCTGATACTCATACTATAAAGGAGTAGTGTTATGTTAAATTTAACGAAACATAAAGAATTTGTTAAATTTGATAAGAAGATTGTCGAACTGTAAAAAATCTCTGCTGTTACGATAACAGCAGAGATTTTTTTATAAATTATGACGATGTTGTTTTTCGAAATCCTCAAATTGCTCTTCAACTTCTTTTGAAGGTTGTGTTAGTAAACTAACAATTACGATGGCTAGTAAACTAATAGCGAAACCTGGAATCATTTCATATAAGAAATCTTTTAAGAATTTGAATTGAGTCCAGATAATAACAGTAGCGGCACCAGAAATCATACCAGCAAGCGCGCCCCATTTCGTCATACGCTTCCAATATAAGCTTAATAAAATAGCAGGTCCGAATGAAGAACCAAAACCAGCCCAAGCGTATCCAACAAGAGCTAAAATCGTATCATTTTGTTTAAACGCTAAAGCGCACCCAACTAATGCAATAACAAGTACAGCCATACGACCGACAAATACAAGTTCTTTATCAGATGCAGAACGTTTGAAGAATGTACGATATAAGTCTTCCGTTACGGCACTAGAAGTAACGAGTAACTGAGATGAGATTGTACTCATAATCGCTGCTAAAATTGCGGCTAATAAAAATCCAGTAATAAGTGGGTGGAATAAAATTTTCCCAAGTTCAAGGAAAATTGTTTCTGGGTTAGATAATGTTAACTCTTGTTGTGAATAGTAAGCAATACCAATAAGACCAGTAAACATAGCTCCGACAACAGAGAAAATCATCCAGCTCATACCAATTCTTCGTGCGCTTTTAAGTTCTTTTACAGAAGCGATTGCCATAAAGCGTACGATAATATGAGGTTGTCCGACATAACCAAGGCCCCATGCGAATAGAGAAATCATTCCTAAAGTAGAGGCACCTTTAAAAATATCTAGACGTGTTGAATCTACAGATCGAATTGTATCAAATGCAGGTCCAAGTCCGTTCGAATTCATAATTGTTACGATAGGAACAAGAATAAGAGCAACTACCATAATGATTCCTTGCACGAAGTCTGTCCAACTTACTGCTAAGAAACCACCAAATAATGTGTAAGCTACAACAACGCCTGCTACAATGAATAATCCAACATGATAGTTCATGCCAAATGAATTTTCAAATAATACAGCGCCTGAAACTAATCCTGAAGCTACATAGAAAGTAAAGAAAATCATAATAACAAGTCCAGATACTAAACGTAGCATATGAGATTTGTCGTGGAAACGGTGTTCCAAAAATTCTGGGATAGTAATAGAGTTATTTGCAATTTCTGAGTAGGTACGTAAGCGAGGAGCGACATAAAGCCAGTTTGCGTATGCGCCTAGTGTTAGGCCGATCGCAATCCAACTACTACTTAATCCAACGCTAAACATTGCACCGGGTAATCCCATTAAAAGCCAACCACTCATATCGGATGCTCCAGCACTTAATGCTGTTACTGCGGGGCCTAGTGTACGCCCGCCAAGCATATAATCTGTTAAGTTGGACGTTCGTTTGTAGGCGAAATAGCCAATTACTAACATCCCGAGCATGTAGATAGAGATCGAAGTTAAAGTTAACATCTGCGTACTCATGTAGTTCCCCTTCCTTTTGTCATGTCTTTTGATGCGTTATGCATATTTATAATCTATCATGATTATTCTGAAAAATCCATATAGAAATATGAATTTTCAGAAATGTAAGCGTTTTTTGATGTCATTTTACTTTTTTAATATATAATATTCATACAAAAAACCTTATTTTTAATAGAGTATTTATTATATTTACATAAAAAGAGGTTGTTTTGTCAATATAATATTGAAAGGAAAGAAAAATAAAATTTTTAAAAAAGTATTGACTTGTGAAAAAAGTCAGGTCTATAATGAGTGCAACTTAAAAAAATGCAAGCGTTGATGAAGAAGAGTACACATGATGAACATGTCAGAGAGCTGATGGTTGGTGCGAATCAGTATGGAATTGATGTGGAATGGGCTTCGGAGCTTCCAAACCGAAACGAAAGAAGTAGGCTTTGGCGACATGATCTCATCGATACAAGAGACACGTATTGTTTTTGATACGGTAAAGTGCGTTACATTTGTAACGAATTAAGGTGGCACCACGGGAGTACCCGTCCTTTCTATAGGATGAGTACTCCCTTTTTGTGTATAAAAAATTAAATAAATGAAATCGTTTAAGTAAGAAGAGTACGTATATTGGAGACGTTACAGAGAGCCGGGAATAGGTGGGAGCCCGGTACGGTGCCATATACGGAATGGGCTTACGAGAGGTATGCTGAACAATTATTTTCAGTAGGCAACCCGGGTTCCGCCGTTACAAGGATAAGGTATAAATTTTGTACCTGAACAAAGCGGGATGCTTTTGCATCCAACACGAGGTGGTACCGCGGTATATTTATCGTCCTCTACATATTTTCGATATGTAGAGGATTTTTTTATTTTTCAGGGCGAGGTGAAGGACATGATGACGAAAGAAGAATTTATAAAACAAAAAAGAGAGAGAAAGACATTTTTAGTAATCACTGAAGAAGAAGGAGATAGCATTACGCCAATTTCTTTATATAGACGTATGAAAGGGAAGCAGAAATTCTTATTAGAAAGTTCACAGCTTCATCAAGATAAAGGGCGTTATTCTTACTTGGGATGTAATCCTTATGGAGAAGTGAAAAGCGTTGGTACGGAAGTGGAACGAACGATTTACGGCCGGGCAGAAAAGTTACAAGGTAATGTACTGCAAGTGTTAGAAGAAGTAATCGCACCATCACAAGTAGACAGTCCATTTCCATTTTGCGGAGGAGCAGTTGGTTATATTGGATATGATGTCATTCGGCAGTATGAAAACATTGGAGCGGATTTACACGACCTATTAAATATTCCGGAAGTACACCTTTTACTATATCGTGAGTTTATCGTTTACGATCATTTACGCCAAAAGTTGTCGTTTGTATATGTATGCAGGCAAGATGATTCAGCAGATTATGAAGAAGTATACGAAAGGCTACGAGTATACAAAGAGGAAGTGCTACAAGGAGAAGAAGCTGAAGTAAATACAATACAATCCCCATTATCATTTACTTCTTCTATAACGGAAAAAGAGTTTTGTGAGATGGTAGAAATGGCGAAAGAATATATAAGAGCGGGAGACATATTCCAAGTTGTACTGTCACAGCGTTTACAAAGTGAATGTATTGGTGATCCATTCGCGTTATATCGAAAACTTCGAATTGCAAATCCATCACCATATATGTTCTATATCGATTTTCAAGATTATGTTGTACTCGGTTCTTCGCCGGAAAGTTTACTATCAGTAAGGGAGGATAAAGTGATGACGAATCCAATTGCTGGTACAAGGCCGAGGGGGAAAACGAAGAGGGAAGATGAGGAAATCGCAAAAGAACTGTTAGGCAATGAGAAAGAGCGAGCAGAGCATATGATGCTTGTAGATCTTGGGCGAAACGATATTGGTAGAGTGAGTGAAATCGGCTCGGTTACGATAGATAAATATATGAAAGTAGAAAAATATTCTCACGTTATGCACATTGTATCCGAAGTTTACGGAACATTGCAAAAACAAATGGGAGGATTTGATGCGTTAGCGTATTGCTTACCAGCAGGGACGGTTTCTGGAGCTCCGAAAATTAGAGCGATGGAAATTATAAATGAACTAGAGAATGAAAAAAGAAATGTATACGCTGGTGCAGTTGGATACGTTAGTTTTTCAGGAAATCTTGATATGGCGCTCGCCATTCGAACGATGGTCGTAAAGGATGAAAAAGCATACGTTCAGGCAGGAGCAGGAGTCGTTTACGATTCAGATCCAGTAGCTGAATATGAAGAAACATTAAATAAAGCGAGAGCGCTTTTGGAGGTAATGAAATGATTGTACTTATCGATAATTACGATTCGTTCACATATAACTTGTATCAACTGTTAGGCGAATATGAAGAAGAAATTGTAGTTGTAAGAAATGATGAAATAACGATAGAACAGTTAGAAGAGGTGAATCCAAGAGGAATTGTACTTTCACCAGGACCAGGAAAACCAGAGGATGCTGGCATTTGTATCGACGTCATCCGTCATTTTTATAAGAACGTTCCCATATTAGGGATTTGTCTTGGCCACCAAGCGATCATAGCTGCATTTGGAGGAGACATTGTTAGAGCAGAATGTATTAAACATGGAAAAACATCGCGTGTGAAACATAACGGAACGTCAATCTTTTCATACGCTACACAGCCGCTAACGGCAATGCGCTATCATTCCCTTGTTGCAGCGCAAACGAGCTTGCCAGAGTGTTTTGACATATTAGCGACAGCGATGGACGATGGAGAAATTATGGCAGTTCGTCACAATTATTATCCGCTATTCGGATTACAGTTTCATCCGGAATCAATCGCGACAGAAGAAGGCGGAAAGTTAATACGTGCCTTTTTAACAGAAGTGAAGGAGGAGGAAAGTGTATGAATAGCTATCTTCGTAAATTAGTGGAGGGGAAACATTTAACAGAAGAGGAAATGTATAGAGCAGGGCTTCTTTTATTAAATGAAAACATATTGGAAAGTGAAATTGCAGCTTTTTTAGTCTTACTGAAAGCGAAAGGTGAAACTGCAGAAGAAATATACGGCCTTGTTCGAGCTCTTCGCGAAAAGGCACTACCATTTTCGAACCATATACAAGGAGCGATGGACAATTGCGGAACGGGTGGTGACGGTGCTCAAACGTTTAATATTAGTACAACATCGGCATTTGTACTGGCAGGAGCTGGCGTAAAGGTTGCAAAACATGGTAATCGTGCTGTTTCTAGTAAAACAGGAAGTGCGGACTTATTAGAAGAATTAGGTGTAAATATTAGCAGTACGCCAAGCGAAATTGATTATTTACTAGAGCATGTGGGCATTGCATTTTTATTTGCACCAGCGATGCATCCAGCACTAACGCGCATTATGAAAATAAGAAAAGAGTTAAACGTGCCGACGATCTTTAATTTAATTGGTCCTTTAACAAATCCGGTAAATTTAGAAACACAATTTGTCGGCATTTATAAACGAGATATGTTACTACCAGTTGCGCAAGTATTACAGAAGCTGGGAAGAAAACAAGCGCTTGTCGTAAACGGAAGTGGATTTTTAGATGAAGCATCATTACAAGGAGAGAATCATGTTGTCATTTTAAAAGATAATGAAATAGTAGAAATGAGTATTGATCCAGAAAAGTATGGTTTTTCAAGAGTGAAAAATGAAGAGATTAGAGGAGGGAATTCAAAAGAAAATGCAAAGATTACGCTTGAAGTATTGAGCGGAGAAAAGAGTGTTTATCGCGATACCGTTTTATTAAATGCAGGTCTAGCTCTTTTCGCAAATGGAAAAACGGAAACGATTGAAGAAGGAATTAAACTCGCGGCACATAGCATTGACTCTGGAAAAGCATTAGCCAAATTAAACTTATTAATTGTAGCAAGCAACGAAAAATTAGAAAGGGTGAACTAAAGTGGGGACGATTTTAGATAAAATTGTAGAACAGAAGAAAAAGGAAGTTGCGGAGTTATATGAAATATATACACCAGTAAAAACAAAAAGAAAGACACAGTCACTTGTAGAAGCGTTACAGCAGTTTACTGTCATTGCAGAAGTAAAGCGAGCATCACCATCAAAAGGAGATATCAATTTACACGTTGACGTACGAAAACAAGTGGGAACATATGAGAAATGTGGTGCAGGAGCAGTATCTGTTTTAACAGATGGTCAATTTTTTAAAGGATCGTTTCACGATTTACAAACAGCAAGAGAAGAAAGTAACATTCCGCTTTTATGTAAAGATTTCATAATCGATAAGATTCAAATTGATAGAGCATATGAAGCTGGCGCAGATATTATTTTATTAATTGTAGCAGCTTTAACGAAAGAGAAATTAAAAGAGCTATATAGCTATGTACGAGAAAAAAGATTAGAAGCAATTGTTGAAGTTCATGATGAAGAGGAATTAGAAATTGCAATCGAATTAAATCCGCACGTTATCGGTATTAACAACCGTAATTTAAAAACATTCGAAGTCGATTTAGGCCAAACAGAAAAGCTTGGAAAACGATTAAATGAGGAGAAATTACTTTGGATTAGCGAAAGCGGGATTCATTCAAAAGAGGATATTATTCGTGTTAAAAAAGCAGGAGCCAAAGGTGTATTAGTTGGAGAGGCGCTTATGACATCATCTTCTATTAGTAGTTTTTTTGAAGATTGTAAGGTGAATATATGAAAGTGAAAATTTGCGGCATCACTGATGTGGAAACAGCGAAAAGTGCGTGCGAATACGGAGCAGATGCACTCGGATTTGTTTTTGCAGAAAGTAAACGGAAAATCACTCCAAGGAGAGCGGAAGAAATCATTCAGGAGCTTCCAGCCAACGTGTTAAAAATCGGTGTTTTCGTAAATGAATCAGTAGAAGTGATCCAGAAAATTGCAGATGAGTGCGGGTTAACACATGTACAACTACATGGGGATGAAGACAATCATCAAATTAGAAGATTGAATATTCCGTCTATAAAATCGCTAGGAGTAACTTCAGAGAGTGATATGAAAAACGCTCAAAGGTATGAAACGGATTATATATTATTTGATAGCCCGAAAGAAAAGTTTCATGGAGGAAATGGAAAGACATTTTCATGGGAACTACTTGGGCATATGCCAAAAGAATTGCGAAAGAAAACGATATTAGCTGGTGGATTAAACGCTCTTAATATAGAAGAAGCAATTCGAACTGTTCGGCCATACATGGTCGATGTGAGCAGCGGAGTAGAGACAGAAGGAAAGAAAGATGTAGAGAAAATAAAACAATTTATTATAAAAGCGAAGGAGTGTTCCAAATGAACTACGCATATCCAGATGAAAAAGGACATTACGGTATATACGGAGGACGATATGTTCCAGAAACGTTAATGCAATCTGTACTAGAACTAGAAGAAGCATATAAAGAAGCGATGCAAGATGAAGCATTTCAAAAGGAATTAAATCATTATTTAAAAACGTACGTCGGAAGAGAAACACCGCTATATTATGCTGAAAATATGACGAAGTATTGCGGTGGTGCAAAGATTTATTTAAAACGTGAAGATTTGAACCATACAGGAGCTCATAAAATTAACAATACAATCGGTCAGGCACTACTTGCAGTGCGAATGGGCAAGGAAAAAGTTGTCGCTGAAACAGGAGCTGGACAACACGGAGTTGCAACAGCTACTGTATGTGCTCTTCTCGGATTAGAATGCGTCATTTTTATGGGAGAAGAAGATGTAAGACGTCAAAAATTAAATGTGTTCCGAATGGAATTACTCGGAGCGAAAGTAGAAAGTGTAGCGGCAGGTAGCGGTACATTAAAAGATGCGGTAAACGAGGCGCTTCGTTACTGGGTTTCACATGTGCATGATACGCACTACATTATGGGATCTGTTCTCGGACCACATCCATTCCCGCAAATTGTCCGTGATTTCCAAAGTGTAATTGGAAATGAAACGAAAAAACAATATGAGGCGTTAGAAGGAAAGTTACCAGAAGCAGTCGTTGCTTGTATTGGCGGTGGTAGTAATGCGATGGGGATGTTTTATCCGTTCGTACACGATGAAGAAGTTGCTCTTTACGGCGTAGAAGCAGCTGGAAAAGGCGTTCATACAGAAAAGCATGCAGCAACTTTAACGAAAGGAAGCGTTGGCGTTCTCCACGGATCAATGATGTATCTTCTGCAAAACGAAGAAGGACAAATTCAAGAAGCACACTCTATTTCAGCAGGACTTGATTATCCAGGTGTTGGTCCAGAACATAGCTTGCTAAAAGATATTGGCCGCGTTTCCTATCATTCGATAACAGACGAAGAAGCATTAGAAGCATTTCAATTATTAACGAAAAAAGAAGGCATTATCCCGGCGTTAGAAAGCTCGCATGCTGTCGCATACGCATTAAAATTAGCGCCGCAAATGAAGAAAGATGAAGGGCTTGTCATTTGTTTATCTGGCCGCGGTGATAAAGATGTAGAGAGTATAAAACGTTATATGGAAGAGGTGTAAAAAATGGGAGTAGAAAAAATTAAAGCAGCGTTTGAAAATGGCAAGAAAGCATTTATTCCGTACGTAATGGGCGGAGATGGTGGCCTTGAAAAATTAAAAGAAAGAATTCGTTTTCTTGATGAAGCAGGAGCAAGCATCGTTGAAATTGGTATTCCGTTTTCAGATCCAGTTGCAGATGGCCCAACGATTCAAAGAGCAGGGAAACGAGCGCTAGATAGCGGCGTAACATTAAAAGGCATTTTTCAAGCGTTAGCAGAGGTAAGGAAAGAAGTACAAATGCCTTTTGTTCTTATGACATATTTAAATCCGGTACTTGCATTCGGAAAAGAGAGATTCATTGAGAACTGTATAGAAGCAGGTGTAGACGGCATCATCGTTCCAGACTTACCGTATGAAGAACAAAATATTATTGCGCCGTTACTTCGAGAGGTAAACATTGCGCTCATCCCACTGGTTACCGTAACGAGTCCTATTGAAAGAATTGAAAAAATTACGAGTGAATCAGAAGGGTTCGTTTATGCTGTTACAGTAGCGGGCGTAACGGGAGTACGTCAAAACTTTAAAGAGGAGATTCATAGTTACTTAGAAAAAGTAAAATCACACGTCAACTTACCAGTAGTCGCTGGATTCGGCATCTCAACAAAAGAACATGTAGAAGAAATGGTTACAATATGCGACGGAGTTGTCGTTGGAAGTAAGGTCATTGAGCTTTTAGAAAATGAAAAGCGAGAAGAAATATGTGAATTAATATATGCAACAAAACAAAAAGAAGAGGCGTAGTCTCTTCTTTTTGTTTTGTGTAATAAATGTTAAAATATACAGAAAATACATATAATTCAGAGGGGGAGAAGGCATGCTAAGACGTAAATTACTATATCTATTTTTAACTGTACCGTTATACGCTTGGCTCATTAGCATGACGAAAATAGAGTTAATGGCTCTATTTTTAGGGTATGTATTCATCTTTTCCAACTTAAATCGCATTCAAGAACAGTCTATTTTAGAAATATGTCTATTTTCGATTAGTATAGAATTATTTAGTATCGTTTCGATTGTATTATTAAACGAACTATTTCTACGGATTCATTCATTTACATTAATGAAATTTTGGAATATTATATTGCAAGCAATATGTACTTACATTGTGTTTGTTGTGTTGAAAGAAATAGTCGGAAAGCAGACAGTTTTTCAGGATAATAGAAAATGGGAGTGAATGAAAAGGAGCCGTTTGGTTCCTTTTTTGAATCTGTTTTAAAAACAATTGAAAATTATAGCATCTGTTATATAATAGTTAAAAATTGTATTTTAAACGAAATGAGATGATAACATGGCCATATTGTTGGCACTTATCCCAATTATGATGATTTTCATTTGTTTATTTTTATTTAAACAAACGTCATTAAGGTCTTCGTTAATTTCTTATGCTGTATGTGTTGGAATCGTTTTACTCTCGCCAACGTTTCAATTAGGGATAAGTGAAACTGTACACGCAACGATTAAAGGATGGTTAATTTGTTTTATTGTCGGGTACGTTTTATTTTTCGGTATTTTTTTATTTCACCTCATGAACAAAATGGGGTACATCGATCAAGTAGCACGTTTTCTAGAAGAAGTTACTCAGGATCGCTTATTACAAATGCTGCTTATGTGTTTTGGCATTTGCCCGCTTATTGAATCAGTAAGTGGATTCGGTATCGGCTTCATGGTTGCAGCCCCTATTTTTCTTTCACTAGGATATAAACCATTTCAAGCTGTACTACTCTCATTCATCGGCTTACTAGCTAGTTCATGGGGCGCAATGGCAACTGGTACGATTATCGGTTCGCAGCTAATAAATATGCCTCTTACAACACTTGGCACAAATACAGCGCTATTAAGTATTCCGATGTTTGCTTACTTCGTTATTCTTTCTTTACACGTTGTTGGCGGCTGGCAAGCGGTTATAGAAAAGTGGAAAGAAGGAGTAGGATTCTTTCTATTATTTTCTCTCGGAATCTATCTTTCTAATGCATACGTAAGTGTTGAACTAGCCGGGATATTAAGTTCTATCGTTACGATTACCTTTGGCTTTCTTATCATTAAATTAAAAGGAAAAAGTGGGCAAAATCTTATAACAGAGCATGCGGCTGCAACGGAGAGAGAAGTATCCATTATAAAAATTATTAGCCCTTATATATTTCTAACAGTTTGTATTTTACTTTCTCGCCTCGTTCCAGCATTACATGATTTGTTCAGATCATATGCGGTTCTTGATTTGAAATCATACTCTTACAAACTAGAGTTACTATATTCACCAGGATTTTGGCTCGGTATGACTTGCTTATTTACTATTATTTTCTTCCGCATCCCGTCTAATATTATTAAACAATCACTCTCACAAACGATCAAACAATGGATTCCTTTTGCGATTACGACGACAATGTTTATCGCCATTTCAGAACTAATGGGTGCATCAGGCATGCATTCATTACTCGCAAAGACAGCTGGTGATACATTTGGAACATTTTTCGTTTTCGTTGCGCCGTTTATTGGCGCTATTGGTGGATTTTTAACAGGTAGTAACGCAGGATCAAATGCAATGTTTATAAAACTACAAATGCAAACCGCACAAAACGTAGCACTCCCGTGGCAATATGTCACAACACTTCAAAACACCGCATCATCAGTAGCGACAATCGCTTGTCCATCACGGATTACACTAGGTGCTTACTTATGTAATATCCCTTACCGTGAAAATGAACTATTAAAGAAGACGACGTTAATGATTTTTGGTGCGGTTTTGCTTGTAGTGGTAGAGGTTATTGTTTGGTATATGTTGAGAAATTAAAAATCCTCCTAATATAGGAGGATTTTTTTTATGAGTGGATAATGATTTAAATATGAATAGCTTCTACTAGATGAATAGGAGATGAAATGTATGACCCTAAAAAACTACGGTGTGTTAAAAGGTACAGTTATACAATCAGAGATTGGAAAAGGGAAAACACCTCATTATCAAGTTCATTTACAGGGCGAGACAGGAGTAGATTATCGTATTGCAATTAACGTAAAGTCACAAAGTTATCCATCAGAAGTTTTATATTTTGCGAGTAACAATATTAAGTCAGAGGCGATTCATATTTTACCGACATTACCATTCGGTTTTACAGAAATAAAAAACAATGAACCGAAAGTAGCTTTAGATTATATAAGAGGAAATCTATTTGACTCAAATCAAATGATTCCTTTACCTCCTGAAAAAGCAGGAGCAGATAATGATTTAAATGAAAAAATAGAACGTTATATAAAACGAGCGATAGAAGAAAAAGCAATTATTTACGCATTTGGTGAAAGATGGGGACCAGAAGAAAATACACCAGATTCCTATTTTCATTTCAAACCAGGAAACGGTATACATGATATTCATATGAATCAAGGGAATGTAGAAAAATGGCAAGGTGATGATGGCATATGGCAAGACGGAGGAATACTCATTCACTTTGAAAAGGAAGAAGAATGGATTGGTATCTTTCTGGCATTCCAATCACAGTCATGGTGTACCGATGAAGAAGGGCATGCTCGTGTGCCTGTTGAGCATTGTGATTATAAGGGGAATATAAAATAAGAAGAGGGAGTTCAAAAAGAACGCCCTCTTCTTATTTTATAAAACGAAAAACTAACAAGTGTAGAAATACAAGAGAAAAGCAGTGCTACACTAGAAAACGCAATGAGATACATATTATATTTCATAACCTGTCCAATTAGCTGGTTACTGTCGTATTGGAACAGTCCCGCTATGATGTTGAATAAAAATAAAACGATAAACATGACGATAACTCCGTCTATTGATCCTTTAATGTCTGGTTTACTTAAAGCGATATGTGCGGAAATGCAAATGGCGATAAATAAAAATAACCAAAAGGAAGGATTCAATAAATTACCGATTGTAAATAAGCTTTTCAATAATACAAACGTCGACAAGAGCATGTTTTGGATCATTTCTATATTAATAGAAGTAGAAGCAATCGTTTTTTCGAGAGTTGTATTAAATAAAAAATATGATTCTGGTACGAAATAGCGCATTAAAAGGATTAGTGCAGTAATACCAGAAATAATAGGCCCAATGCCGATGAAGAAATTCCCAATTCGTTGATACACACTTTTTTGATTGTATTGATGTTGTACGTAACCTAAAGCCCCTTGACTTGTATCTGTTGGGAAGAACTGAGTCGCCACAATTTTATGACGGAACAGTACGCACATAATGGCATGTCCAAGTTCATGAATCGGAACACCGATCCAAGCCGTTAATAGGAATCCTTTTCTTCCAAAAGCTCTCGACCAATACATCCGTGTGAGAGATTCTAAATAGCCTAATAGAAATCCAATTACAATGATAACGCCAATTAAAGATAATAATTGGATTACGCTTGTAAGGAGTATTTGAAAAATTGAGTTTACCAATTCCATTGCCAGTCATCCAATCTGTTAAAAATATTATTTATTCTGTTTCATAATAGCATTTTTTTTCAAGATTACTAGCACATATATTTTCTTTCGGAAGAAGGATTTCAGAATCTTTTTCTTGTAGTCATGTTTTATGTCCAAAGTCATATATTGAACTTGTAACACCCTATAAGGTATATGCTTAAGGAGGGATAAGAGAATGAAATGTCCGTCATGTCATACAGAAAATGCAGCGGAGGCAAAGTTTTGCGGGAATTGTGGACATTCGTTAACGGAAGAAGTAGTGGCAAGTAGTGGCCAAGAAGAAGGGCCGGAACAAGTACGTGCGGCACAAGCAAAGGAAGCTCGGCCAAATGAAACGGTAGAGCAAGCGAAGCGGTTCGCGAGCGGCTATTTTCAATTTTTTAAACATGCATTACAAGCACCGACAGCGATTATGAAAAGCGGCGCTATTGAAGTGCGAAATGGAATTGTAAGTCTTGTTCTTATTTGTTTTTTAGGAGCATGTATTTTTTATAGAATGATGAGTGCAGCATCAGCAGTTACGAGAACATTTGCACCAGATATATCTACTCCCACGTTTTTTGGAGAATCTATAACGGTCTTTTTCTTTTTATTAATTTTAACTTTATTTGTCGGATTTATTATTTTTGTAAGTGGTAAGATGATGAAATCGTCTTTTTCGTTTCTTGAAGTATTTGGTATATGGGGAACGATAGCGACGCCGACTATTGTCATATTAGTCCTTTCTTTTCTTTTTAGTTTCTTATTAATCTTTTTCTTACCTATATTATTATCCGTAGCTGCAACTTATATAGGGATTAGTATAACTGTAGCCGTATTAAAGCTAGACAATGGCGGATTAGATCTCGTTTACACACTTATTATTGCAAATGTTTTAATTGGAATTGCAACGTTCATTGTACTTTGGTCTTACATTAGTACGATAATTCAAGCCTTAACAAAGGGAATAACTGGCTTCTAATGAAAAGGTGGTTGACTGGATGAATGTATGTACAAAGTGCGGAGCTCAGTTTGAAGATGGTGTGCAATTTTGTCAAAACTGCGGGTCGAAGAGGGGACGTCCTGTAGTAAAGAAGAACATGAGCGGTGGTACAAAAGTTGGCATTACACTGTTAGCACTATTTGTTATAGCGATTATTGGATTGTATTTGTACGGAGCATCGTATTATACGCAGGTGGCACAAGTAGACCGGATGATTACGATTTTACAAGAGAGGGACGGAGAGAAATTAGCTGAGATCGTTACGGCAGATGATCCATCGGTTATGATAACGAGAGAGAGTTTAACACCTCTATTTTCATATATAAAAGAAAATCCATCTTACGTAAATGAATTAAAAGGATATTTGAGACAAGGTGAAAAACAACGGGATGGAATAGAAAGAGCTGATTTTTCATTAACGAAAGACGGAAAGTATTTCTTTATATTTGATCGATATAAATTGAAAGCGAAGACGTACTATACAACTTTGCTTACAAATGAAAAAGGCGTATCGTTAAAAATGAACGGAAAAGAAATTGATAAGACAGATGACAAAAAGTTTGAGAAGCAATATGGGCCATTTCTTCCGGGAAATCAAGTGTTTCAATCAGATTATAAAAATGACTATGTAAAATTATCTCGTGAGGAAAAGGTTGTACTTATGAAACAAAGCCAAAATAACGTAACGATAGATTTAACGTTGCAAGGTCAATATATTACAGTTCAAACGAACGCGCCTGGTGCAACATTGTACGTAAATCAAAAACCGGTTACAGCGCTGGCAGGAGAAGAAATTACATGGGGGCCTGTAGCGACTGATGGAAGTGCGACGATTTATTTAGAACGAAATGGAGAAAGTGGACGGGAAACGACACAAGTAGAGACGGTAACGGCACTTTTGTCTTATAATCTTCCGTTCCAAAAGAAAAATACAGAAAAAACAGTTGTTTATAATGTTACTCCAACGCCCGCGACTGGGTATGTATATAATGGTTTCATCTTTCCTGATAGTGATATTCGAAAATTAACGAGCGCAGATTTAACATATTTATCGAAAGAGCAGTTGAAAATTGCTAGAAATGAAATATATGCAAGGCATGGACATATTTTTCAAACGAAAGATATGCAAGCGTATTTTGCAAAACAGTCTTGGTATAGAGAAAATCCTTATTTTAAAGGAAAGTTAACAGATATCGAAACTTATAATATTGAACTAATCAAATCAAGAGAATAGGCACTTGAAAAAGGTACAGTGTATATTGCTGTACCTTTTCTATCGTTATTTAGCTGGACCAGGATCCCTTGAGAAAAAGATATGAAAGAGAAATGTGACTTTACTTGATCCTCCTGATGTACTAGCTTGTATATGTGATAAAGGACCAGACGTTAGGGCAGCCTCGGAATGGGGTGGTACGACTATTTTGAGCGCATGATCTGATTCTGGTGAAGCAGTAACAGTAATTGTATCATCAGAGAAGTTTATAATTTTAACAGAACCGACTGGAAAGATGGACTTGCCAGCATGTGATGCTGAAGCGAATTGGGTAGCTTTCCAAATATCTTGCGCAAACGTATCATCGTTAGATAACCAAGCACGAGCGCTATATATTGTTGCATTAATGGAAAATTCTTGGTCAAGTGAGACGGCGGGTTTCGGTTCTTTTGGTTCTTGCGGTTCATCTGGAAGCTGGGCGAGAAGGCCGGCGCACATATATTTCACCTACTTTCAATAGTAACTGTTATAGCATATTAAACATATTGTTTATAAGACACGACAGTTACCTATTCACGTATAAGTTTGTGCAACAAATTTGAAGATAAAATTCTCTTTCTTTACAATGGAAGTAGGTGTTATTTCTATAAAATATGGAAAACGTAAAGAGTATGTAAAAAAGAAGGAGTGGTAAAGTGAACTATGTCATTATTGGCGGAGATGCAGCTGGTATGAGTGCAGCGATGCAAATTGTTAGAAACGATGAAAATGCAAATGTTGTAACTTTAGAAAAAGGTGAAATTTATTCGTACGCTCAGTGTGGATTACCGTACGTCATTAGTGGTGCTATCGCTTCAACTGAAAAGTTAATCGCGCGTAACGTAAAGACGTTTCGTGAGAAATATGGAATTGATGCGAAAGTGCGTCATGAAGTAACGAAAGTAGATACGGAAAAGAAAATGGTGTACGCAGAGCATACGAAGACGAAAGATGTCTTTGAATTACCGTACGATCGATTATTAATTGCGACTGGAGTGCGTCCTGTTATGCCAGAATGGGAAGGACGGGAATTACAAGGCGTTCATCTTTTAAAAACAATTCCTGATGCTGAGCGCATATTAAAAACGCTAGAAACGAATAAAGTTGAAGATGTAACGATTATTGGCGGTGGTGCCATTGGACTTGAGATGGCAGAAACATTCGTCGAACTTGGTAAGAAAGTAAGAATGATTGAGCGAAATGATCATATCGGTACGATTTATGATGCAGATATGGCAGAGTACATACATAAAGAAGCAGATAAACATCATATTGAAATTTTAACGAATGAAAATGTAAAAGCATTCAAAGGGAATGAACGAGTAGAAGCAGTTGAAACGGATAAAGGTACGTATAAAGCGGATCTTGTTTTAGTATCTGTCGGAGTGAAGCCAAATACTGATTTTCTTGAAGGAACAAATATACGTAAGAATCATAAAGGGGCAATTGAAGTAAATGCATATATGCAAACGAATGTGCAAGACGTATATGCAGCTGGTGATTGCGCAACACATTACCACGTTATAAAGGAAATTCATGATCATATCCCGCTCGGAACGACTGCCAATAAACAAGGGCGACTTGCTGGACTGAATATGCTTGATAAACGAAGAGCATTTAAAGGTACGTTAGGTACAGGCATTATTAAATTTATGGATTTGACGCTTGCAAGAACAGGATTAAATGAAAAAGAAGCGAAAGGGCTACACATCCCGTATAAAACAGTCAAAATAGATTCGACTAATATGGCGGGCTATTATCCAAATGCGAAACCACTTTACTTGAAATTACTATACCGTTCCGACACGAAACAATTATTAGGCGGACAAGTAATTGGAGAAGAAGGTGTAGATAAACGGATTGATGTAATCGCAATGGCACTCTTCAATAAAATGAGCATTCACGATTTAGAAGATGTCGACTTAAGTTATGCCCCACCATATAACAGCGTTTGGGATCCAATTCAGCAAGCGGCAAGGAGAGCGGAATAGCACTTTTTAAAGTGCTATTTTTTTGTTAAAGGGGAATTATCATTTTTGTCGAATGAAGAGGATCGGGAAATAGTTACATATGTGGAAGGGGAGTTTTTTTATGATTGTAGCACTTCAAAAAGTTCAAGAATCAGAAAAAGAAATATTACGTAATTTGTACGCTTTATATCTTCATGACCTTTCTAAGTTCACTATGAATATAACTATCGGAGCGAACGGATTTTTTGAATACGAAGATTTGCATATGTTTTGGAAAAATGACGGAATCACGCCGTATTTTATAAAAGTTGATCATAGTATTGTAGGATTCTTATTACTACTGGAACGTCCGTTTTTGAAGAAGGAAAATGATTTTGGTATTAATGATATTTTCATATTGAATCAATATAAAGGAAAAGGAATCGGTAAACAAGCTGTTGAGAATTTACTAGAAGAGAAAAGAGGACAATATTTCGTTATCGAACTTGTAAAAAATGTACCAGCATTGTCGTTTTGGAAGAAAGTGTATAAAGAACTAAACATTGAATTTGATGAGAGAGCGCAGCTAATTGATGATGAAGAATGTCTCGTTCAAACGTTTAAAATTTAATGAAATTGGTGTTCCTTTTATATTAATTTGAAATTTAACTTTATCCCGCTATTTGCGGGCAGTAAGCTCCCACTGATTAAAGTTTCACTTTATTTTGAATATACCGTTTCCCCTTGAAAACATATTAAGTATCGCTTATATTTTCATATAGTATTTATTTTTTAAACGAAGCAATGAACGAACCAGGGGGCGCAGTATGGCAATTAACATGAAAACAATCGAAGAATGGATTGCTGAATCAAATGCAAGACATGAAGAAGACTTTGGACACGTTGTGGAAGAAATGAAAGAAGTATGTGTCGGACTTGATAACGCGACATTAATTTATACGAAAAATGTATTTTGTTTCGGTAAAAAAGTAGAAGTATTTTTCTTCTTCCAAGACCATGTCGTGATTGGACAAGAAAAAGACGAATATGTTGAGATTGAAAAATTAAAGTATGATGCCATTACAAATAGTAACTTAAAAACAAATGACAAAAATACTACGTTAGAATTAAAGTTTGCTAACGGACAATCTATCAACTTAGATAGTTTAAATGATAACTACGGTACGAAAAATTGGTTATTTGCTAGACAAATTAAGAGTATTTTTAAGTTAATCTAGTAAAAAAGCACGCCGATAGACGGCGTGCTTCTAACAATGCAAAGCCCCTTTTAACCAATTCCGCGCCCGATATGCCCCAACTGGAACTTGAATAAGAGATGTTTCATTCCCAGCATCTATTCCGTACAATTGATCACATGAATTTGTATCAAAACTAAGTAAAGGATGCCCGCCCATCCCCATCGCGGTCGCTGCAAAAACGAGTTTATGAACAAGTATACCTGCTTCCATTTGATGAATACGGTACCCTCTATAGCCTAATGCATTTGTATAATAATCTTTCTTTCCGACTACATGTAGGCAAAGTGATACTTGAAAAAGGTTTACGTTATCCATCGTCATACTAGATTGAAGAGGATAACGAAGGTCCCCATATCGAAGTGGTTGTATGGAATGCGTTTTACTGTTATAAGTGTAAGCGCCGTTTTTTATATCTTTTACATTATAGAAACATCCATATAATGAGACGCGCGCATTTTCATTTATATACTTACCATCAAGGTCGTTGGAATAAGGGAGGGAGAGGCTCGCTTCTTGTAGTAAAGTAGCGAGCTCGGCTGCATCCCATTTCGTTAAAGTAAAGTCAGCATCAGGGGAATACCGTTTTCTGCAAAGTTGCAAGAAATCATAAGATAAACGCTCTACTTTCGGCAGTTGTACAGCATGCTCATGATATTGATAGTGCTCTTCATGAGCTAGTGTTTGGAAGTGTGCTGTCGATTCGATCATAGAAGCTTCATTTATTTTTGTTATCATCGGATATTCATCTACATGTTTTGAGCGAACGAAATGTTCATGTGCGAGCGGCGGAATTTGTTGCAACAACTCATGAGAAGTAACTGTTTTATTTTCATGGTAATCATTGTGAAACCAATTAGTTTCTAGCTCTGTACTTAAAGGAATAACGGCATACACACTTTCTTCACCTTCTGACAATCCGAGTAAATGGTTCAGTGCACGGTCTAGAAATTGAAAGTATACGCCGTTCGTATAACCGAACTGTTTGGCACATTCAAGTAATTGTCCAATGAGAACCCCGCTATCTAATCCTTGAAGGCGATATGAAAAGTTATTGTATTTAAAGAAGTTTTTCCAAAACATAGTGGATACGAATGCGGCACCGAAACAATCCTGTATGTTACAGCGGTTACCGAGTGCGTTTGCTAAATAAGAATCGAAATTTCCTTCGCGAAGTAAAATAAGCCGGTGATGCGCGGCGTCATAATGGTAAATGCCGTCTGGATAATCGTCAATCTTTAAATAGATATACAATTCATTAGGGTATAAGGCGCCGCCTGAAGGAATGGATCTACGTAATACATTTCTCCCGCTATTTAGCTGACATAATTGTGTTACACCAAATGAATACCAAAGGTAGTGACCAATCTCATTTAGAGTAGGTGTAGTAGAAGAGTTCGATAAAGATAACGGGATTTCTAAGGAGAGCGGGATGGTAGGTACATTTCGATATAATTTATAAGGAAGCGGTGCGTCTTTCCAGTCCACCTCATGATTTGGCATAATTTCATCGATAGAGAAATGGAGATGATGTAAAAAAGTATTTAGCTGCATGAAATCCCTCCTTTACTATGGAAACGGATGTGGATGTGGATTTAATCTTTCATTTGTTAAAGGTTCGTCTGTATATCCAAGTGTCATCGGTACGGTATATATCCGGTCCAGTCCTGTAACCCGAGTAAGATGGTGTCCGAACGTCATCGGTAACATACCTGGAATAATAACTTTTACACAGTGTAGTCCGTTCTTTTCTATAAGGGGAACGGTTTGATCTACAACGATTACTTCAAGGTCAGATTGATGCAAACGATTTAAAAGTTGGTGGAGATCGGATGTTAAATCCATATCAAATGATTGTGATACATTCATTTCTTGGAACATTTGCACCGGTGCATCTTCTCGTAAAAGGAAGTGAAGACGTTCATCCGTTTCTTTCAATCCATACAGCATACTATGGTCTTCCATTTTATTAACGAAATAAGGATCTTGTAAGCATTTTTCGTAGTATTCTCTTTTGTGCTCGAGCTCATCGTCTGTTATAAGTAACATGCCTGCTATTTCTTGAATGGCGCTTTTTAAGGCTCGAATAGGATCTAAATGAGCGCCTCCCGCACAAACAACGTTCATTCCATTTTCACGCGTATTTTTTGCAATTACCCATAAGCTCGGGATGCCGTGTTCCATCGTCGCGTTAAAAGCGTGTAATTCATATCCGGTAATCGTACGTAACCGCTGGATCATTAATTGTAATTCTGTATCATTTGCTGAATTAAGATCAAGGCGGGGAAGAGGTAATTCGGCATACCAAGTGAGTAAGAAGGCATCACGCTCTACAATTTCTAAAATGCCGTGAAAAATCGCTTCTTCTAAACTACCGCCAATTGCACATCCATTTGATGTTTCATACACGAAAGCGTCTCGATGACCGAGGCTATAATAAGCAATTGATTCAGGAACTAAAAGCGGTCTGTTTTGTGATAAAGAATATCCCCATACCCAGTTTTGCTCATAATCAGGATCAAACGGTTTAAATGGAAAATTATCACGATTGTAATGTTCATTTGTATGTACACCGAGCGAGAGGGGATTTAGTGCGTGTTCTTCTAAATCATGAAAACTACCATGCACATTTGTCTTTTTCCCGCGAGGCGACATCCCGCAATATCGTTCTAAACCTTCTAAAATAGCAGTTGCTTCACTCACTGCAAATGAATGAGTTCGGCCTGCAACACCTTCATTTCCGAACATTAATGGCATGTTTATAATGACGTCAGCGAATGGTAATAATGAATGCTGCATTTTGCCGTTCAACATACCGACCCGATAATCTAAATAGTCTCTCGTTAAAAATGTGTTTAATTCATGAATGGAACGGCAGCGATACGTTTCGGTGCTTACTTTTAAACTCGGTTGTAAAGAAATTTCCGCCGCATCCGCAGTATCATTAGGTAAATTACTACATACAGGACAGAGAGGATCTGGAAGAAAAGAATGCCGCGTACATTGTAATGTTTGTAAGTTTAGTAAAATAAGTTCATTTTCTAAAGAAGAATGGTTATGAGTTAATATTTTTTCTGTTTCTGCGCAAATAAGATGGCACATTTGTAACATTCCATTTTGGGTGGCACGTACATCACGCCTCGTTACATCATCTGCTTTAAAGGCATATTTCCGCTGTAGTTCCCACATTTCTTTTTGGTCAAAGCCAGCGATAAAACGGCGTCCATCAGAACAATGGGAACATCCGGGCGTAAGAGGATGAATGTAAGGACCGATAATACCTTCGCCAAATGAAGTAAAACCACGTAGCCATGGAATATGATTTGACCGAAAAATTAGCTCAGCGTCATGATGAATAGTAGAAGGAGATCCGTCATGTAATACGAGAGCGAGATGAATATTTTCAGGAAGTACTTCTGGAAGGGTATGCTGACGAATGATGGAATATTGTTTGCATAATTGATCATGTGCATAGTCTGCAAGAAGGCCATCTCCTATAAGCAATATATTTTGAGTCATAGACCGTCCTCCTTTGCAATTAATACCCCATACACACCGTCTAAGTTTTCTTTCAAAAATGGTTCGATTGCTAAATCAAACACGAAGGGATAAAAATTATGTTCTTCTAAATGCTGTAAGGCAAGCTGTAAAGATTGCACACTTGGAATTTCTTCTTCCGCTTGTATTTCCACTCTAAAAGAATCCGTGTCATATAAAATAATAGATGATTCAGGCAAGATATTAGCTCTGTAAGGAGTCTCTTCACTTTGAATGTGGAGCAGTGATAGTTGTAGTGCGTTCCGTAAGGCTAACGTCATATTAATATTAGATGCACCGTACCATCTATCATTTATACCAACCCAAATGACTGGAAAACTGAGAATCTCTTCACTCATTGCAATTTTAGGTGTTTCATGAATTGTAGCAAGAGCATCGTAATAAAATCTACAATGTTTATCGTGAATATCAGTTAAATCAATCGTTGTAAGTTCTTCTAGCATATGTGACTGCCGCTCATACAGTTTATTGTTTAAATGTTGTTGTAGTGCCCGGTAAAATCCTTCTGTCATCGTTTCTCCAGCACCGATACCGATATCGTTATGTTCAGGAATAAGGCGGTGAATGATTTCTGCTACATATGTTTCAATTCCTGTTAAACCAGCTTCTCGGCGTGCTTCATTATGAGTTAATCCACTGCGAGTCATAAGAGGCAGAAGGTGAGCTGGGCCATCTGATAGTGGAGTGGCTACTTGAATATAGCACTGTGATAACGGTAATTGATATGAATCTTGTTCATCCCATACATGGAATATACCGGCTTCTTTAGAAGTTAATGAGTCGAAAAAGCGGAATACATCAGTTGAAGTATGTTGGCCATACCGATGCTCAAGTTTTTCAGAAAGATTTTCTATCGTATCAATTGTAAAACTTTCATCAGTTGCAAGAGGGTGTTTTATAAAAGGATGCCACGTTCCTTCAAGTGTTTCATAGTTTAATAAAAAGAATTGTGATTCTTTTTCACGATATGAATCATCCGCGACATGTTTAAACATTTCAAAAACGATTACATTTGCTAACATGGCAGATGTAATTGGTGAGAAGGAATCTGATGAATTTTCATTTTGCAAAGTCGTTTCATGTAGCCGATGCCATGCGGATTCCCAGCATTCATCACGATTTTCCGTTACGACAGGTCCAGCTATACCGAGTGTTGATAAACAAATAGCTGGTATAAAATTCTTTTTCGTTTCTCTACAAATAGTGTGAACTGTTTTTAAACCGTCAATGTCTCCATTTTGAGAAACATATAAAATCCAATCAAAAGGTTCGAATACTTCATGCAAGGGACGGTCAATTGTAGTATCGATTTCTTGAAGGAGTACACTGTTATCAACTTCATATGCACGTTCTATTAGCTCATGTATTCTGTCATAGTTTGTTTCATCTCGATCTGTAACGAGGTAATGAAATGTAGGTAAACCAGATTCTAATAAAGAAGAAACTAAAGAAGTAAGCATATCCCCAGAGCCAAGTACAAGGACATTTGCTCCGCGGTACGTTTCAAATTTTAAAGCACCTGAATGAGAATCAGCCTCTAAAAATTCAATTTGTGAAGCATATCTGTCGAGTAATATACTGTTTAATTCATGGGGTGCATCTTGATTTGCATCGCGAACGAAACCATTTTCATATAAAATCTCTCCAATTTCAAATACCCGATTTTGATAGGGGAGAGGGAGGCCATCGGTTATTTCTGCTAAAGAATAATTTCCGTTAAACATTGGCATTAATTTTTCAATCCAGTCATAAATTCCATCACCGTCCATGCGAAATGAACTGGCGTTATTTCGAAAATAGACACCCCCGTTTGAATCGGGGAGGAAGAAAGTATCCTTATTTACTTTAAGTTTTGCATGAATTGGAAGGTTATTCATTTTAATCCTCCTTACGTTTAGGCGTACATTATTAGCTTATGTCATGACATTTGTCCCGTATGAACGCAAAAAAAGGCTGTAGAATGATGTATTCTACAGCCTTTATATATTAGATTATTAATCCATCAACCTTCTAATAATAATGATTTTGGATCTTCAAGCATATCTTTAACAGCAACAAGGAAGCTAACTGCTTCTTTACCATCAACAATACGGTGATCGTAAGATAAAGCAATGTACATCATTGGGCGGTTTTCCATACGCTCGTTATCAATTGCAACTGGGCGTACTTGGATTTTATGCATTCCTAAAATACCAACTTGAGGGCTATTTAGGATCGGTGTTGACATTAGAGAACCGAATACACCACCGTTTGTAATTGTAAATGTACCACCTTGTAGTTCTTTTAATGAAAGTTTGTTATCGCGTGCTTTTTTACCTAATTCACGAATTTCGCTTTCGATTTCAGCGAAGTTTAATTGGTTAGCATCGCGTACAACTGGAACAACTAATCCATCTGGAGCTGCTACTGCAATACCGATATCATAGAATTTTTTAATGATAAGCTCGTCACCTTGAATTTCAGCATTTAATAATGGGAATTGTTTTAATGCTGCAACAACTGCTTTTGTGAAGAATGACATGAAGCCAAGACGTACATCATGTTTTTTCTCGAAAGCATCTTTGCGTTCTTTACGTAATTCCATGATCGCACTCATATCAACTTCGTTAAATGTTGTTAACATTGCAGATGTTTGTTGAACTTCTACAAGACGTTTTGCAATTGTTTGACGGCGGCGGGACATTTTCACGCGCTCAACTGGTTTTTCGAATTCCGTTTTTGCAACTGGAGCAGGAGCTGGACTCTTTGGAGCAGCTGGTGCTTCTTTTGGTGCTGCAGCATGAGCTTGTACATCATGTGGTCTCACGCGTCCAAGTGGATCTGTACTACGTACGTCGTTTAAGTCGATTCCTAATTCACGAGCCATCTTTCTAGCAGCTGGTGATGCGATAGGACGGTTTGTATTTGGTAACCCTTGTAGTGTTGCAGTTTGCTCAGCACTTGGTGCCGCAGCTTTCGGTGCTTCAGCTGTTTCTTGTTTTGGTTGCTCAGCAGCCGGTGCAGGTGTACTTACTGCAACTGGTGCTCCATTAGCATCTAAAATTGCGATAGTTGCGCCAACTTCAACTGTATCCCCAGGTTCGCCTAGTAACTTCGATACAATACCTGAATCTTCTGCAATGATTTCTACATTGACTTTATCAGTTTCAAGCTCAACAACGCTGCCACCTTTCTCAACTTTGTCGCCTACGTTGATAAGCCATTGTGAAATAGTTCCTTCAGTAATAGATTCTGCAAGCTCAGGTACTTTAATTTCGATCATTTTAAATGTCCTCCCCTTATTTGCCTAACGGTGTGTTTTTTCTTCTTTTGTCTTCGGTAATCTCCATTTGTTAGCCTGGCCTTGGGCAGATATTCTGCCCAAGGAACAAGCTAGAAACCTTCATTGTTACTTTTTAGTTGCTGTAAACTTCAATTTCTTGTTTATCTTGACGGAAGTTATACTTCACATCTAAAGCATGTGCAACAATTAGCTCTTGCTCAGCTTTGTGAGCGAATGGATCGCCGCCAGATGGACTAGAACGATCAGGACGTCCAATGTAGCCTGTTTTCACTTTATCTCCAGCAAGTTCGAACAGAATTGGAGCCATGTAATGCCATGCGCCCATATTACGAGGTTCTTCTTGAACCCAAATGATTTCTTCTAAGTTTTTAAAGCGTTTAATAATAGATTGAACTTTCTCAGCAGGGAATGGGTACAATTGCTCAATACGAACGACATGAACTTCGTCTAAGTTGTACTCATGTTTACCCGACTCGATTTCTGCTGCTAAGTCAATCGCCATTTTACCTGTGCTTAAAACAAGACGTTTTACTTTATTTGGTTTCATGCCAAGGTTTTCTTGTTCTAAAGCAGGTTGGAAACGTCCTTCGCTTAACTGACTAGCAGTTGAAAGCGTAAGTGGGTGACGTAATAAACTCTTCGGCGTCATCAATACTAATGGTCGAACAGCTTCTGTTCCTAAGATAGATGCTTGACGACGCAGGATATGGAAGTATTGAGCCGCGCTCGTTAAGTTTGCAACTGTCCAGTTATTCTCAGCAGCTAACTGTAAGAAACGCTCTGGACGTGCACTAGAGTGCTCTGGTCCTTGACCTTCATAACCGTGTGGTAATAGAAGAACTAAGCCAGACTTTTGACCCCATTTTGCTCTTCCAGCTGAAACATATTGATCAAATAATGCTTGCGCAGTATTTGAGAAGTCACCATATTGCGCTTCCCACATAACAAGAGTTTCTGGAGCGAATACGTTATAACCATATTCGTAACCAACAACAGCAGCCTCTGATAACGGACTGTTATGAACAGAGAACGATGCATTAATGTTTGGTAAGCGATGTAACGGTGAATATGTTTCATTTGTATCAGTATCGTGTAATACGATATGACGGTGTGCGAATGTACCACGCTGTGAATCTTGACCAGTTAAACGAATTGGCGTACCTTCTTGTAAAATAGAAGCGAATGCTAACGATTCAGCAAGTGCCCATTCAATTTTACCGTTCTCTTCAAGAGCATCTTTACGGCGCTCAAGAATTTTCTTCACTTTCGGATATACGTTAAATCCTTCTGGCCAAGATAGTAGACCTTCATTAATTGCACGAAGTGAGTCAATCTCAACACCAGTATCAATTGGTTGAATACCTTTTGCAACAACATCTGGTACTTTAACGTGAATTGTTGCGTCGCTCGTATCAGCTGGTGGTACTTGTGCATAGTCGGATTTTAATTGCTCTTGTGTAAACTGTGTAATTGTTTCAACCTCATCTGCATTTAGAACACCAGCAGCTTGTAATTGATCTGCATAAATTGCCCTTACAGTTGGATGGTTTTTAATTTTTTTGTACACTTGTGGTTGCGTAACTGCTGGATCATCCATTTCGTTATGACCGTAGCGGCGGTAACCAATTAAATCGATTAAGAAATCTTTTTTGAACAACATGCGATATTGAATCGCAAGGTTAGCAGCTGCAAGACAAGCTTCCGGATCATCAGCGTTCACGTGAACAATCGGAATATCGAAACCTTTTGCAAGGTCACTAGAATATTTCGTAGAACGAGAATCATAGCTATCAGTTGTAAAACCAACTGCATTGTTTGCTATAACATGAATCGTTCCGCCTGTTTGATACGCGTTCAATCTGCTTAAGTTGAGTGTCTCAGATACAATACCTTGACCAGGGAATGCAGCATCACCATGAACTAAAATTACGAATGATTTTGAAGTATCTTGATCTGGAAGACCAGATTTTTTACGATTCTCTTGAGCAGCACGTGCGAAACCTTCTACTACAGGATTCACGAACTCAAGATGACTCGGGTTATTTGCTAATGTCACGCGAGTGCTAACTTCTTCGTTACTAACGACTTGTTCTCTACCTAGGTGGTATTTCACATCGCCAGTCCAGCCAGAATTAGCCACTGCGCCTTCTATTTTTGCATGTTTGAACTCAGCAAACATGTGGCTATATGGTTTTTCTAATACGTGAGCAAGTACGCTTAGGCGACCGCGGTGAGCCATACCAATCATGACATCCTCAACGCCGTTTTTAGCACCTTCTAGAACAATTTCATCTAAAACAGGTACAAGCATATCAACGCCCTCGATAGAGAAACGTTTTTGCCCAACGAATGTTTTATGCAAGAATTGCTCGAAACCTTCAACAGCTGTTAAACGTTTTAAAAGAGCAGTTCGTTTTTTATTTGATAGTGGTTGACGCAATGAATTTGATTCCACCATTTGATGCAACCACGCGCGTTCTTCACTATCTTGTATATGAGAAAATTCATAAGCTAAAGATTTTGTATAAACGTCTTTTAATCTATGAATTACATCAAGTGCAGTGTGAATACCTTCTGGTGCATCTGGCCATACTGTTTTCGCTGGAATCGCTTTCAAGTCAGCATCGCTCAGTTCGTTCAATGCTTTCTCAAGAAGAGATTGTCCATTTGCAGCATCTTCCATCGGGTTGATGTGAGCCAACGTGTGCCCGAAAGAACGAATCTGCTCAACAAGTTGAACGACTTTAAGAATTTTTTCAATGTTACCTGTGTTTTGAGGAGAAAAATGTGTTGCTGTGTTGTCCCCTGTTACGACATCATCTTGAAACGAAGGAGCTCCAAAAATTTCAAAAAGCTCTTGTAATTCCGGATCAACAGAACCTGCTCCAGTTACGTAAAGATCATACTGTTCAATAACATAACCAAGGTTCGGACCGTGGAACTTGGCCCAAGGGTTTGTCGTTGTATTCTTCCTCGTCATTTGTTTAAACCTCCCAATGCATATAATCCTTTTCCATACAAAGGTGCATTTTGCTCTTTTTCAATAAGTAATAAATCAATAATCAATGTAAATGTTTTCTTTACTCTTATGTTATTACAATAATTTACATAATACCAAACACTATTACTTATCTGTTTTGTAAAAAAACATTCACAATAACTTATCACCCAAGTTAATCTTTCATGTTATAAAGTAATTTTACAGAAAAATGGGGTGGATATATTTGGTATGCCTATACTAATAGCTATAATTGTTGCATTTAAATATAGGTATAATAGTTAGAATGTTTCGATAAAATTAGTTTGAATTATGTATATTGAAATAATAAGCGCTTTCATAGATATTATACAACAATATAACGGAATATAGTATAAAAAATAAAAAATTATGAATTTATCGTAAACTTTATTTAGATAGTGTTAAATATTGAAAGGAAAGTGAAGGATTTCTACAAAAAAAGTTGCTAAACATAAAAAATGCTCCATAAACAGTTAGTTTCTATAAATATGACGAAAAACACCGTAAAACCAATAACACATTTCATCTAATAAAGAAGAGAATGAAATATTTTAAAAGGATAAAACAAATATGAAGATATTAAATTTTAAAAAAGGTGAGGAGGAAATATAGTAACGATTACATACAGTGTTCCATGTTTTATTACAAAATAGACGTGCTCAAATCGAACAAGTTTCTTCTATATAAATAGAGTGAAAAATGATTGGAATAAATGTAAAGGAACCTTGACGTAAAGTTTACTTTACATATATACTCGATATATGGAAGGAGGGAGAAATTTCCTTGGAAAATAAAATGGTCGAATACCGAAAAAAATTTGGACTATCTCAAGAAAAGTTGGCTGAGAAACTTGGAGTTTCCAGACAAACCATCATTTCAATTGAAAAAGGGAAATACGATCCATCACTTCCGTTAGCATTTGAAATAGCGAAAACATTTCAGACAACAATAGAACATGTATTTATTTATGAAGGAAAAGAAGAGGGGGAATAAGAATGAACTATTCACAAAAGTACTTTGTAATTATGGGGATTATTTTTCTATTTATGAGTGGATTTATGATATTAACAGGTATAATGACGCATTCTGCACCGCCAAGTCCTACTTATACGTTACTTGCAATGATGGTTATGTGTTTCTGCCTTAGTTACTTACACCCGCAATTTAAAGAAAAAGATGAGCGAATGAAACTCATTCGTTATAAAGGAATGTTCTTCAGCTTTTTTGCGTTAACGGCATATTATCTTCTTTTCTCTATCAGCTTAAACTTAAAAATACTTACACTATCTGCTACTGAATTATTGAATATACTTATGGCACTTACGATGAGTACCGTCTTTATCTCATTTGTTGTTTTGGCAAAAAGATATTAAGATGGAAGAGAGAAAGGAAGATTAACATATGCAAATGATGTATGCTTTTGGCATTGGGCTTGTATTATTTTTAGCAGTATTCTTATTTATTCGTAAAGACGTTCAAGGCGGGACGTTAACGAAACGAGGATTTTATAAAATGATCGGCTGTTTAGTTGTTATGTTTATAGCGATTATTGTAATGATTGTTTTAATAAGTCGGTCACTATAGAATGTAAAAACGGAACCTTACTTCGGTAAGGTTTTTTCTTTATTGTTCAACCTAAAAATTACCACTAAATCCATTTACTATAAATGACTTGTATTATATAATCCAATGAAATGATAGATAAGGAGTGTAGTATATGAATAAAAAAACTATCTTCTATTTATTAACTTGTCTACTACTTGTAGCTAGTACTACTTATATAATATGTTACAAACGAGAACAAGTGCCACCTATGTTAGTATGGGACGAACAAGAATACTATGTTACGAATGAATCTGTCAAAGTAGAAGAAGTTGGGCGAAAACTTGGCGAAGTAACAAAGAAAATTAAAACAAGTAAAAAACCTACTAAAAATAGAGAATCTAATACATTACAAGAGAAAACAGAAGTATTCACAATGATTGAGGAAGAAAAAAGTGAATATCCACCTTTAATCATAAAGGAAGCTTATAGTGATAAATATAGGGTAGTGAGGCCGATGTTGAAGCAAGTATTATGATGAAAAGGAGATTCATATGCAGACAGTAATTTCGTATCCGTGGGTGTTAAGAAAAACTTTTTCCTTTGTTTTATTTTGTCCCCTATCGGTGCCGCTTGCATTTTGATGAATAGAGGAGCAATGCAAAAGAGAGATTTCATTTTATATTTATTATTTGCTGCTATTAATATATCACTTTGGTTATTGCTTATGATTTTTGATTGGAGTGTGTGGATGGTAGTAGGGCATTATTTGTTTGGAGCAGTTGTTATTGTTTTTTCGAATATGAATAAGAGCTAAGCCAGCAACCTTAAAGTTGCTGGTTTTTATTTTGCTATTTATAATGAAGAAACAAATTTTTAATAGAGAGTAGTGGGCGTTATGAGATGGAAAGAGGGAACGTTTGAAAAAATAGACACGAATGACTCATCTGTTGAGCAACTTATAAACACGTTTAAGGAACAAAACTTAATTGGTGGAGCAATAATAAGCTGTTTTAAAGTGCATAAAGAAAATTTTTTTAAAGAAATACCACATTCGAAAGATGGACATGAGCACTTCTTTAGAAGAATCTTCAACTCTTTAGACATAATCAATAACTTAGAAGAGTTAAAAATACATACATCAGACAAATATAAGTTTCGTTTTAAAGAGCAGCTGGCAGTTATGCTTGATGGTAGCATTGCTGCGCAAATTTTGTGGGGCGGAGCATATGAAGGGTTTAAGGAACGACCAGTTATCGCAAAACAATTAGCAGTCAATGTATGTCAATATATGTTCCAAAATCGATACGAAGATATTAAAGTGTTCGAAAGCTATCGCCCTTGGACAGATTGGTTTTACGATGTTGCGTGGGATGTTACTTGGATGGTGTTAGATAGTAGGGAACAGAAAATGTGGTTCATTTGTGCTACGGATACAGATTGATAGAAGAGGGACCTTGTAGGAATGCTGCAAGGCCCTTTATCTTTTGGGAATTAATAGAAAACGAATCATATAAATGCTATACTAAAAAATGTTTGTAATGTCAGTTTCATAATATTGTATGATGCTGACTTACTAGAAAAGATAAGAGGAGAATGAGCGTGCAAAAGATAAAGAGATTATTGCTATTAATGATGGTAGTAGGATTAACAGCAGGTGTTTTAGCAGGGTGTGCAAATCCGAAAGATACTACAGAAGAATTTTTAACAGCGATACAAAAAGGTGATGTAGAAAAGGCTCGTACATTTGTTGAGAGTGACAAGGAATTTAATAAGCTAAATGAAAAAACAGATGATGCTGAGGCAAAAGCAATGCTAAGTGCAATTACAAAGAACTTTAAATTTGAAAAGCTAGAAGAAGTATCGAAAAAGGATGACAAAGCAGAAGTGAAAGTGAAAATTACATCTGCTGATCTATCCGTTGCTGTAACAAAAGCAGTGGGAGAAGTTATGCCAATGGCCTTCGCTAGCGCATTTAGTGAAGACAAAGAACAATCTGAAAAAGCAATCGAAAAAACAATGACCTCAACTATCATCAAAAACTTAACGGATAAAGATGCAGCAATGGCAACTCGCGAAGTTACATTGAACTTAAAGAAAGACAAAGATGGCGACTATAAAATCGTTGCTGACGATAACTTGAAAGAAGTATTGTTTGCAAATGCGAAATCTTTGGAGAAGATGTTTGGTGGGAAGTAATTGAATTAGATAAAAAAGAGACACTATATCACGTAGAAGGTTGATATGGTGTCTCTTTTTTATATGACCCCGGAGAGGCTCGAACTCACGACCTCCACCCTGTCAAGGTGGCGCTCTCCCTGCTGAGCTACGGGATCCCAACTATAAATATTACGACCAGCAATGTGTTTTCATTTCATTCGTGTAATCGGAGGATTTATATAATTTGTTGAATATTGTAACATTTGATGTATTCCTATAATAGCAACAAAATTTAATAGTGTAAAGATGTAATTTTCTGAATATTATTATTCCAATTTGTATATAAAAAATAAGCCCCGAAGAGCTTATTTCAATAATAATAATATCACCGCAATTATCAATGATATTATCAAAAATACAAGCATAAATAATAGAGCCCGTTCATGAGCTATCGTCCTGTAACTGTCATTCCTGCTGTGTAAATTGTATCTACAGAACCGTCAGCACTTACAACTTCAACTTTATAGCGATATGTTCCATTGTCTGAAATGTTTTCGCCATATCCTGTGAAAGTAGAAATTTCATCGTTACTTCCAGCTGGAACCCATTGATTTTGCCAATGGAAGAAAGTATCATATTCTCCCCAGTTATCGCCATATTTTTTCTCGATGCTGACATTGTAATGAATATCTTCAGCTCGTTCATTTGTAATTCTTGCAATTACGTTTTGACCAAAGCTATATTCTGTAGCGTGTACTTGAACTGTAACACCGTTCAACGTTTCGCTAGGACCACAAATATAACGACAGAACTCGCTTGCTGCGTCAGCATGTGCTTTTGGTGTTTCAATGTTCATAACCGTTAAACCCCCTAAAGCTAAAGCTCCTGTTAATAATACTTTACTAAATGCCTTCACTTGAAATTCCCCCTAAGTATATTCTCAATTCGTTCGATAGATATCACATTAAGTAGTTTTATAACATTAATCTAATCGAACACTTTTTTCCTCGAGTGTATTCGCTATGAATCTTTCATCTTGTAGTAATCTAACCTCTACATAAAATTTCATAGTTTTGATTTCATATATGTATCATGATTTACATAGAACAAATCTGTTAATACGTTTTGGTTATTTGCTTATCCCACTACTCTTTATTACCTTTTATTGGTAAAACGTTGGTTTTATTATATACCATTATTATCTATTTACAAGAGAAAACAATACTGTATGCAAAAATGCATAATAAAAAACACTACTTGTATTCTGAATTACAGAATACAAGTAGTGTTGGGTTTCAATTAATATTTAATTGGAACCTAATGCTAATTTTTTATGTTTAACAGTATACATATATCACTGTTTTTTTAGTCATAATTGATAAAATTTGTTCAGGGGACGCTCTTCCTGTTGAGCTATGGGATCTTTAAAAGGGAAAGTATAAGCGATTATGAGAGTAATGTATGAAGGGATAATGATGAGAAGCGAATTTAGTAGAAAGTAGTCTTTGGATGTAGAGGTTATATTATTTCCGATACCAATCCAAAGGGCCTTCATCACTCAAATCAACAAGAAAAGGGAACAAGAAGTGTAAAGGTAAGCTTATAAGTTCTGGCATAGCGTTCACTGTTTTCTTTGATAGATATTGCCTCCCAAAACAATACGGACAATCTTTTTCAAATGCCACGAGTATTGACCATACATCTTTTACTTTCCACTTCGTTTTACAATACGTACAACGCGCCATTGAGTTCCTCCTTAGTTTAAGGTGTTTTCTAATATATTCTACTTTATTGTACGAAAGTCATTTGAATTTGATGTGGTAAAATGCAAAACAAGCCTAACCTCGTTCTACATTCAGGGAGGGGTTAAGCTTGTTTTAATTCCGTTCAATGTCTCTTTGTATCAGGCTGTTTATACATTGCCTAGATAGCTTCGTGTTAAATTCGGGAGAATAATTTTTCCATCTTTACTGTATTTTTCGAATAGCTCTGATAGGAGAAAAATAAAGTTTTTATACTGTTCGTCATTTTCTTTCGGAGCATAAGATGCTGATAAATTCCTTCCCAAAAACCCTTCATAATCAAAAAGTAAATCATTTTGATATTCTTTAAAATCATACTTTCCATCTTTAAAAAAGTTGTTAAATACTTCTGGAGTTTCATCTATTCCACCGCTAAGCCTTTAAAGTTTGGACAGGTTTTCTGGCAAATTTCTGCATTCTCTTTAATAAGTGGACTAGTTAAATCTCTACTATTCCAAACAAGTGCAACATTTGCTTTTTGTTTTAAAATTCGTTGGCATTCGATTTTGAAAGCCTCTTTATCAAACCAATGAAATGCTTGGGCAACAGTTACTAAATCTACACTATTTTCTTTTAAAGTGGTATTTTCAGCAGTTGCTTTTATGGATTGAAAACGAGAATATAGTTTTAATGATTGCTCAGCCATCTTTCTCATATCATCATTTGGCTCAACTCCAATAACATGTAAACCACTTTCAAGCAGCTGGTGGCTAAATATCCCCGTACCTGAACCAATATCAGCCACAATCCGATTCCCTTTCAGTTGGTTAGCTGAAAGCAAGTAATCAATATATTCATTAGGATAACTAGGGCGATATTTTGCATATATATCGGCCCTGTCAGTAAAATTTTCTGTTGTTTTCACAGTACTACCTTCTTTCTTACGATATGATGTACAGAAATAGAAATTAAATATGAATTCAGGCATCAGTCTTTAAGTCTACAACTTAAGAATCCAGCTAAATAGAGGGCCTCAGTTTCTTTATTCAAATATCCTTTATCCGTTTAGTATACTATTTTAGATAATATCTTCCAAAAGACTAGAATGGCTTACTCAATTATGTTTTAAAGTGTATATTTTTATGGATTTATTTAATAATTTATGAGCGATTGTATGTCGTATTACGTTTACGTAGGTAAGAGATTTTTATTTTTGCTATTTAAATTGGCCAATATATCCTTTTTACAATTTACTGAAAATCATGTATAACAGAGATACATGATTATTTTATCTCGCTATTTGCGGGCAGTAAGATCCCTTACCTCGAAATTCAGCAAAAGTAAAGAAGTTAGGTTCGGGTCGGAATGCCCGTAAAAGTCCGATTCGTGAGGGTTGATGAAAGTTTCACTTTATAAATATTCAGAAGTAGAGGGAGAAAAGTTGTAATGGTAAGAAAAACGTTCAAGATGCGCGTGTCTAAAAATAGAACGATTTCGATTAATGGATCGATTCTTGATGTGGATGTTACACATGATGAATTTTTACAAGAGTTTGTTGAGTGGGTTGATTCTAAAGGTTGGTCGTTTATGGGAATAACAGATGAGATTACGCCCGAGGAAGCTAGTCAAAAGTTAATAGATTCGTTGATTGATGAGAAGGATAAGAAAGAGTAATTCCTTCTTATTTTTATTGTATATTTATGTTCTTTATCGTAAAAGTATGATATAGTAAAAAATAGTGAAATTTCTTCCAATATAATACAAATTACATATGATTGGTAGATTTATTATTTTGTTAAGGAGTAAATGGAAAAGGGAGAGTCATATGGTAAATTTTAAGAAAATTTTGGTTTTTATTACAGTTATTTGTTCGTTTTTTTTGACGCCCATAACATTGCGTGCTGAGACGAATATTGGAGTAAATCCAGAACAAGTTGCACCACCACCTGCGGAAGGACCGAATGTTTTTAGTCAGTTTGCAACGACAATTGATGCGAAAACAGGAGATGTTTTGTATGATAAAAACGCATATCACCGAGCATATCCTGCTAGTACGACGAAGGTGTTAACAGCGATTTTACTCATGGAGCATACAAAGCCAGAGGATCAATTTACATTTTCACAATTAGCATTAGATCAAGAGAAGAGTAATTATCAAATTGAGTTTCAACCTGGAGAGACAATTAATAGAAATACTGCGCTTATGATTTTAATGGTGCTGAGTGCGAATGATGTGTCGTATGCGATTGCGGAGCGGATTGGCGGGAGTGTTGAGAATTTCGCTAATATGATGAATGAGAAAGCGAAGCAATTAGGAGCGAAAGATAGCCACTTTGTAACACCGAATGGATTGCATGATCCGAACCATTATACGACGCCGTATGATATGGCTATGATTACGAAGGGTGTGCAAAAGTATCCTGAAATTTTACAAGCGATGAATACGAAAAGAACGACAGTTACGACGTCTAGGCAGACGGTGTCTATTTTTAATAAATCTAATTTTTTTGAAAATCCATATAGCATTGGCGGTAAGACAGGGTTTACGAATGAAGCACGTAATACACTTGTTTTATTAAATGAGAAAGATGGAAATCGTATTATAAGCGTAGTAATGGCTTCTCAAAGACCTGAAATTTATGAAGATTTGAAGCAGATGGCGGAATATTCTTTCGGTCAATTTACGAAGCAAATGGTGCTTGATAAACATAATTGGCATCAAAAAACAACATATTTAAATAAAGATGTTAATTCTGAGTTGGAACAAAGTGCGGAGCTTATGCTTAAGAAAGATGAAGGGAAAAATGTGAAAACGATTTTCCGGGCGGCTTCATTAGATAAAGAATCTTTATATCATAAAGGAATACATCGTGGTGAGGTAGTTGGTGCAGTTGATATTACGAAAAATAATCAAACAATTGCGACGGTAAATGTTCTTTCAACAGAAGATGTCACTTTTACGATGCCTAAAAAAGATACAACTATGCCTGAAGTAAAAGACTCAAATGTGAAAGTAATAAGTGTTGGGATAGGTGCGATTATATTATTTGGAGCAATTTTATATGTAGTGTTGCGCCGAAATACAAAAGGAATGAAATCAGAAGGTAAATAAATTACTAATAAAAAGACTGTGTAAAATTTTGGCGCAGTCTTTTTTCTATATTTTAAATAACTAATAATTGTAAATTTTCTTATTGCAATAACTTAAAGTTCGTTATATCATTTACTTGTGTTCTTGTTAAAGAACAAAGTGGATATTGCATACTTCAAATAATATAAAACAACGGAGAGGGAGAGAGACGATGAAATTAATATGGAAGATAATTAGCAACGCGATCTCATTTGTTTTATTTGCATTGATGGTTTTTTTAGCTTTTGTAGTTATTTCTTCAAAAGCAAGCGGTGGTGATCCGACAGTGATGGGATATCAATTTAAGAGCGTTCTTTCAGGATCAATGGAGCCGACGTTTTTAACAGGATCAATCATTGCAATAGAACCAAACAAAGATGGTTCTAAATATCAAAAAGGTGATGTTATTACCTTTAAAGAGAAAGATCAAAAAATTATCACTCACCGTATTATCGGTGTGAAAGATACAAATGGAAAAGTAATGTATGAAACAAAAGGGGATAACAACAACGGACCAGATTTAGAGCCAGTACTTGCAGAAAATGTAGTTGGAAAGTATGCAGATATTACAGTTCCGTATGTTGGTTATTTACTGAATTATGCGAATTCAAAAGCGGGAGCAGCATTGCTTCTTATTATTCCAGGAGTCTTTTTGCTTGGTTATTCCGCTATTTCTATTTTTGGTGCTATTCGTAGCATTGACGGAGAAAAGAAAGATAAAAAAGTAGAACAATCCGTCTAGTTCGTTTGGTTATACTTTCCGTTTAGGAAGTTAACAAATATATATTAAGGGGATATGGACATGACTTTAAAGAAAAAATTAGGAATGGGTATTACATCAGCAGTATTAGGAGCAGCTTTAGTTGGTGGAGGAACATTTGCATTTTTCAGTGATAAAGAAGTGTCAAACAATACATTTGCGGCTGGAACACTGGATTTAGCATTAAATCCATCAACAGTTGTTAACGTATCGAATTTAAAACCTGGGGATACAATTGAAAAAGAATTTAAACTAGAAAATAAAGGTTCTTTAGATATTAAAAAGGTTCTACTGAAAACAGATTATAATGTAGAAGATGTAAAGAAAGATAATAAAGATGATTTTGGTAAACATATTAAAGTAACATTCTTAAAAAATGTAGATAAGCATGAGACAATTGTGAAACAAACTACTTTAGATAAATTAAAAGGTGACACACTTACAGCTGTAGATAATGATTTATCGGCTTGGTTCTGGGATGAAAAAGGTATTTCAGCAGGTAAATCTGATAAATTCAAAGTGAAATTTGAGTTCGTTGATAATGGAAAAGATCAAAATCAATTCCAAGGCGATAAGTTACAATTAAATTGGACGTTTGATGCACAACAAACAGCAGGTGAAGAAAGATAATAATAAAAAGGGCTATCACATGGATAGCCCTTTTTCTATTTTTCTAGTATTTGTCTATCAATTTTAATAGTTCTTTACTATAATATAGATAATGTTCTGTATAAAGAACGTAATGTTCGATGGGAGAGATTAAGATGCTGAAAAGACCGCGTAATTTTAAAAAGATGCTTATATTGCCGTGTATGTGTTCTATTACGTTTTATTTAGGATCTCAAATTATGACGCATACAGAAGCGGCGTTCATTCATGAAACGAAAGTAGAAGCGACGCTTTCTACAGCAATTATATTTCCGAAAACAGTTAATACGTTAAAAGAGCAATCTGAGAAACATAAACAGTTTATTGAGCGTGAGTATGGAACGATGAAGGGGAAATTGAAAGCAACTTCTATTGAAGAAATAAAACAGGCGATTTCTGTATGGCAACAAGGGCGTGAGAAAATTGTTGCTGAGAAGGAAGCTCTGCAAAATGTATATACTGAAATAGAAGCTCCTTACAATCAAATACAAGAAGAATTAAAGGTAAATAAAGATGAGTCGATGCAGCAAGTGTCCATATATGTAAATGAAGGCTTTCGCAGTATCAAAGAGAAGCGTGACTATATTGAGAAAGAAATTAGCTTGAAAGCTATTGATGAGCAAATTCAGGCTCTTCAGCAACAATTAAACGTTGCAATTGAAGCGGAAGGACAAAAGAAAGTAGAAGAACAAAAGAAAGCAGAGGAACAGAAGAAAGTAGAAGAACAAAAGAAAGCCGAAGAACAAAAGAAAGTAGAAGAACAAAAGAAAGCCGAAGAACAAAAGAAAGTAGAAGAACAGAAGAAAGCCGAAGAACAGAAGGAAGTAGAAGAACAGAAGAAAGTAGAAGAACAGAAAAAAGTAGAAGAGCAAAAGAAAGTGGAAGAACAGAAAAAGCTAGAAGAGCAGAAGAAAGCGGAGTAACTGCTTTAGTGAAACAGCCAGAAAACAAGAATGTGGTGTAAGAGAGAGTGAACGAATAAGCAAGACTAGTAATATTTATACGAGTGTGAGGGAACGTTAGCCCTCACCTCTTTGTTTTTCTTTTTTCTTATAGTATTAAGTGATTTGAGTGTGAAAAAAGTTATAAATTATCAATATTTTTTCCGAAAAGTCTAAAAAATATTGAGAAATAAAAATAACTGAAAATATTAATAAATATGTGTTGTGTTTATATAGAGTTGTTCGTTATAATGAACGTAAGGTTTTTAAAAAAGAACACATATTAGCTAAGCTAATACAGTTTTCTTTACATCTCTTATTGAAAAATAAGTGATAAAAATATAAAAAAAAAGCTAGGGGGAATTGATTGTGAGTCTGAAAAAGAAATTAGGTATGGGAGTTGCATCAGCAGCATTGGGGTTAGCTTTAATTGGTGGAGGAACATTTGCATTCTTTAGCGATAAAGAAGTATCAAACAATACATTTGCAGCTGGGACGTTAGACCTTACATTAAACCCTAAGACGCTTGTAGATATTAAAGATTTAAAACCAGGGGATTCTGTTAAGAAAGAGTTCTTATTACAAAACAGCGGTTCGTTAACTATTAAAGATGTTAAATTAGCAACAAAGTATACTGTTAAAGATGCAAAAGGTGATAATGCTGGTGAAGACTTTGGTAAGCACGTTAAAGTAAAATTCCTTTGGAACTGGGATAAACAAAGTGAGCCTGTATATGAAACAACTTTAGCAGACTTACAAAAAGTTGATCCAGATCTTTTAGCTAAAGATATCTTTGCTCCTGAGTGGGGAGAAAAGGGTGGATTAGCAGCTGGTACAGAGGATTATCTATGGGTACAATTTGAATTCGTAGATGATGGAAAAGACCAAAATATCTTCCAAGGTGATACATTGAATTTAGAATGGACATTCAATGCTAACCAAGAAGCTGGGGAAGAAAAATAATAAAAAAGCGGGTATTCCCGCTTTTTTTTATAAAGAAAAAGAAGTGCTGGTTGTAAGCACTTCTTTCTATTGTTATTTTTGATTTTGCTTCCACTTTGTAAATTCAAGAAATTCACGAAATTGTTCTTTGGAGACACCAGAGTTCATTGCATCTTTAACGAGTTGTGTCCATTCGGAGTCTAGGTTAGTTTTCTTTGTTGTTTCATCATGAAGTAAAGTATCAACTGGAATTTGTAGAACTGCTGCGATCTTTTCAAGAAACTGAATGGAAGGGTTTTTTTGTAAATTTCGTTCTATAGAACTAATGTAAGATTTAGCAACGCCAGCTTTTTCGGCAAGTTCAGTTAATGAAATCCCTTTTTGTAAACGAAGGCGTTTTATACGTTCTCCAATCATATTTGCGCACCTTTCTATCAATATGTAGTTGTCTTATGATGTCATTATTATAACATAAACTTCGTTAAAAAGAACAAACCTATTGAGCCTGACTGGATGGCTTCATACGTTGGAAAAATTGCTCGATGTCTTGCATGGCGATACCAGCATCTAGAGCTTCAAGTATTAAATCAATCCATTCTTGATCCAGTGCGTCTGTCTTATCTTTGTACAAATGTAATTCCTCCCTAATTATCGGTCATAATTGCTGCTACAGAATACATGATAATGCAATCGGATTTTGTGTTTTATATAGTGAATTATCAAATATTGTGTAGATGAAACAAAGATAAAATCCCCATTAAACTCCCTCTATGGAAATTATAAATTGTTCGATAAAAACTTTCAATATTTTCAGAAAACATTGTTGAATTGTGATATATTCGTATGCTAACTATGAAATTTTTACAAATATATTAAAAATATTACATAATATGACTAAATATTGAAAAAATATTGAATTTTTAATAAAATTCAATTTGTAATACATATTATTTATTAGGGGAGGAAATAAGGGATGAACAAGAAACCGTTCAAAGTTTTGTCATCAATCGCTTTAACAGCTGTATTAGGCCTTTCATTCGGAGCTGGCACTCAATCTGCATATGCTGAAACGCCTGCGAATAAAACAGCTACGAGCCCAGTTGATGATCACTTAATTCCGGAAGAACGTTTAGCAGATGCGCTAAAAAAACGTGGGGTAATTGATTCGTCAGCTTCAGAGAAAGAAACAAAGAAAGCTGTCGAAAAGTATGTAGAGAACAAAAAGGGTGAAAATCCTGGGAAAGAAGTACCAAATGGGGATCAACTTACAAAAGAAGCATCTGACTTTTTAAAGAAAGTGAAAGATGCGAAAGCAGACACGAAAGAAAAATTAGATAACCCTGCAACAGGAACACCTGCAGCGACAGGACCAGTTAAAGGCGGATTAAATGGTAAAGTACCAACATCTCCAGCAAAGCAAAAAGCGTATAACGGTGATGTGCGTAAAGATAAAGTACTCGTTTTACTTGTAGAGTACGCTGACTTTAAACATAACAATATCGATAAAGAGCCTGGTTATATGTATTCGGAAGACTTTAACAAAGAACACTATGAAAAAATGCTATTCGGTGACGAGCCGTTTACATTAGATGATGGAAGTAAAATTGAAACGTTTAAACAATATTACGAAGAGCAATCTGGTGGTAGTTACACAGTGGACGGAACAGTTACAAAATGGTTAACAGTTCCTGGTAAAGCTGCTGATTACGGTGCAGATGCTGCTAGCGGCGGTCATGATAATAAAGGACCAAAAGGCCCACGTGATTTAGTAAAAGATGCATTAAAAGCAGCTGTAGATAGCGGTCTTGATCTATCAGAGTTTGATCAATTTGATCAATATGATGTAAATGGTGATGGAAATAAAAATCAACCGGATGGTTTAATTGATCACTTAATGATTATTCATGCAGGTGTTGGACAAGAAGCAGGTGGTGGTAAATTAGGTGATGATGCAATTTGGTCACATCGCTGGACAGTTGGACCAAAACCATTCGCAATTGAAGGTACACAAGCGAAAGTTCCATATTGGGGTGGAAAGATGGCAGCGTTCGACTACACAATTGAACCAGAAGATGGAGCAGTTGGTGTATTCGCGCATGAATATGGTCATGATTTAGGTTTACCAGATGAGTATGATACACAATATAGCGGTGCTGGTGAGCCAATTCAAGCTTGGTCTATCATGAGTGGCGGAAGCTGGGCTGGTAAAATTGCAGGTACAACACCAACGAGCTTATCACCACAAAATAAAGAGTTTTTCCAAAAAACAATCGGTGGTAACTGGGCAAATATCGTAGAAGTAGATTACGAGAAATTAAATAAAGGTATCGGCCTAGCAACATATTTAGACCAAAGTGTTACGAAATCTAACCGTCCAGGTATGATTCGTGTTAACTTACCAGACAAAGATATAAAAACAATTGAGCCGGCATTCGGAAAACAGTATTACTACAGCACAAAAGGTGATGATCTTCATACGAAGATGGAAACACCACTGTTCGATTTAACAAATGCAACGACTGCAAAATTTGACTTCAAATCATTATATGAAATTGAAGCAGAGTATGATTTCCTTGAAGTACACGCTGTAACGGAAGATGGTCAACAAACGTTAATTGAAAGACTTGGTGAGAAAGCAAATAGTGGAAATGCAGATTCGACAAATGGAAAATGGATTGACAAATCATATGATTTAAGCCAGTTCAAAGGTAAGAAAGTAAAATTAACATTTGATTACATTACTGATGGTGGTTTAGCATTAAATGGTTTCTTACTTGATAATGCTTCATTAACAGTAGATGATAAAGTAGTATTCTCTGATGGCGCAGAAGGTACGCCACAATTCAAATTAGATGGTTTTGCTGTTTCTAACGGAACAGAGAAGAAAAGCCATAACTACTATGTTGAGTGGAGAAACTATGCTGGTTCAGATAACGCGTTAAAATTTGCACGTGGTCCAGTATATAACGCTGGTATGGTTGTATGGTATGCAGATTCAGCTTACACAGATAACTGGGTAGGTGTACATCCAGGACACGGTTTCCTAGGTGTAGTTGATTCTCATCCAGAAGCAATTGTAGGAACTTTAAATGGTAAACCGACAGTGGAAAGTAGTACGCGATTCCAAATCGCAGATGCGGCGTTCTCATTCGATAAAACGCCAGCTTGGAAAGTTGTATCTCCAACGCGTGGAACGTATACGTATGATGGTTTAGCAGGTGTACCGAAGTTTGATGATTCTAAAACGTATATTAATCAACAGATTCCAGATGCAGGACGTATTTTACCGAAGCTTGGTCTGAAGTTTGAAGTAGTAGGACAAGCTGATGATAATTCTGCAGGTGCTGTTCGTTTATATCGTTAATACTGTAAAACTACCGAGAGATTTTCTTTCGGTAGTTTTTTTGTGAGCAATGAATTTTATATAGTTGAAAAAGTCATATATAATGTAACTTTAAGAATAGAAATTTGTTATATATGAAGTCTATATAAATAATGAAAGAATTGGATAAAAATAGTGGGAGAAGGTGAGTGAATGAGTATTTCCTCTATTGTAAGTAGGCAAAAGGAATATTTTTTAAAAGGGCATACGAGAAGCATCGAAATGCGAAAGAATAATTTGAAGAAGCTTTATGAAGGCATTCAGCATTTTGAAGAAGAAATATTTCAGGCATTGAAATTAGATTTAAATAAGTCAGTTCACGAGTCGTTTACAACGGAAGTTGGATATGTATTAAAAGAAATTTCCTTTCAATTGAAACATATGTCATCGTGGAGTAAACCGAAACGAGTTCGAACAGCACTTACTCATTTTGGATCAAAAGGAAAAGTAGTGCCAGAACCGTATGGTGTGACACTTATTATTGCACCGTGGAACTATCCTTTTCAATTAGCAATTGCACCACTTGTAGGAGCACTGGCAGCTGGAAATACAATCGTTTTAAAGCCGTCAGAGTTAACACCAAGCGTTTCAAAAGTGCTTAAGAGGATGTTAGATGAATTATTCCCAGAAGAGCTTGTAGCGGTAGTAGAAGGTGGCGTTGAAGAGAGTACATCTTTGCTGAGGGAACCATTTGATTATATTTTCTTTACTGGTAGTGTTGGCGTTGGAAAAGTTGTAATGGAAGCAGCAGCGAAACAGTTGACGCCGCTCACTTTAGAACTTGGCGGGAAAAGTCCTTGTATTGTACATAAAGATGCAAAGATAGAGATGACAGCAAGAAGAATTGTTTGGGGTAAGTTTTTAAATGCAGGGCAGACGTGTGTAGCGCCTGATTATATGTATGTGCATTCTTCCGTGAAAGAAAAGCTAATTGAGGCACTGCGACATGAAATTATAGAGCAGTATAGTAAAGAACCTTTGCAAAATGAAAATTATGTGCGTATTGTAAGTGAGCGTCATTTTGAAAGATTATGTGGATTTTTACAAGATGGTCAAGTCGTAATTGGTGGAAACTATAAGAAAGATACATTACATATTGAACCGACAGTACTAGCGGATATTACATGGAAAGATACTGTTATGGAAGATGAAATTTTTGGTCCGATTTTACCAATCATAGAGTACGACAACATAGAAGATGTAATTGGCACAATCCAGCAACATCCGAAGCCGTTAGCGTTATATGTATTTTCTGAAGATAAAGAAGTACAAAAGAAAGTGACGAGTAATATTTCATATGGTGGAGGCTGTATTAATGATGTTGTCTATCATCTTGCCACGCCATATTTACCTTTTGGGGGTGTTGGAAGTAGTGGATTAGGGGGTTATCATGGGAAAGAAAGTTTTCGGACTTTTTCACATTATAAAAGCATTTTAGCCCAATCTACAGCATTCGACATGAAAATTCGTTACTCTTCTACAAAAAGTGCTTTAAAATTCATACGAAAGTTGTTAAAATGATGATGGTGTTTATCAGTAGGCGTAGCCGTATGATAATAGCCCCTTCGCAATGGAAGGGGTTTTTCTGTTCGACGTTATGTATCATGCGAAAATGAATCAAACATACTACATAAAGAATAGAAACGAACGCTTGTTAAATAACCATTTTTGTTTGGATCGAAACAAAAAATAGTCTATAGAACATAAATATTTATTCATGAATATAAAAATTTAAAATTTAAGGTAGATAGGACGGGAAAATGAAAAAGATTATTAAAGTTGAAGCAGTTGAAAAACATTTTGGAAATCAAGTGATTATCCCACCTCTTTCTTTAGATATTAAAGAGGGAGAGTTTTTAACAATTTTAGGGCCGAGTGGCTGCGGGAAAACGACTTTACTTCGTATGATCGCAGGATTTGAAACTCCAACTAAAGGGAATCTTTTATTAGATGATGAAAGAATTAACGATTTGCCGCCATATAAACGTCATATGAACCTAGTGTTCCAACATTACGCACTATTCCCACATATGACAGTAGAGAAGAATATTTGTTTTGGTATGAAAATGCAGAAAGTATCAGCAGCAGAGCAGAAAGAGCGTGCTGAAGAGGCAATGCGTTTAACGCAGTTACTTGAGTTCCGTAATCGTAAACCTGCGAAGCTTTCTGGTGGACAACAGCAGCGTGTTGCAATTGCAAGAGCGATTGTAAATAATCCGCGTGTATTACTATTAGATGAGCCACTTGGAGCGCTTGACTTTAAGTTACGAAAAGACTTGCAACGTGAATTGAAAAACTTACAACGTAATTTAGGAATTACGTTCATATACGTAACGCACGATCAAGAAGAAGCAATGAGCATGAGCGATCGTATTGTCGTTATGAATAAAGGACATATCGAACAAATCGGAACGCCGAAAGAAATTTATAATAAGCCGAAAACATTGTTCGTTGCGACATTCATCGGTGAAAATAATATTGTGAAGAACGGGGAAGGCTATGTAGCAATTCGCCCTGAAAATGTAAAAGTACGTTCGGTTGAAGAACCAATTTTAAAAGAATACCATCTTGGACATATTGAAGATATTGAGTTTGTCGGAAATATGGAGAAGCTTTATGTACGTGATGAGAAAACATCAGAATTACTAATGGCATATCAAACTGCTGAAGAGGCAGCGCAGTGGAGCATTGGAGATAATGTATATGTAGGCTGGGAGCAAGAGGACGAGGTGACCTTAAATTGAAAAAAGGGAAATTACTCGCACTACCTACAGTCGCGTGGCTGTTAATTTTCTTCCTAATCCCGCTCGTATTCGTATTAGGATTCGCCTTCATGCAGCGCGGAGCTTACGGGACAGTAGAAATGCAATTTACGCTGGAGAATATATCCCGTGTATTTGATCCATTGTACTTAGGAACGTTATGGGAAACTGTTAAAATCGCAGTTATTACGACAGTAATATGTTTATTAATTGGTTATCCGTTTGCTTATACAATTACAATTGTTGACCGCAAATACCGCTCTATTCTTTTATTATTGGCAACGATCCCGTTTTGGATTAACTTTCTTGTTCGTTCATACGCATGGATTGTTATTTTACGTTCACAAGGTCTTGTGAATACGTTGTTATTAAAGCTTGGCATTATTAGTGAACCGTTAAATTTATTATATAATACTCCTTCTGTAATACTCGGAATGGTCTATTCTTTATTACCATTTATGATTTTACCAGTGTATGCAGCAATTGAGCAGCTGGATAAGCGTAAGCTAGAAGCGGCTTATGATTTAGGAGCAACACCAATAAAGGCATTTTGGAATATAACAGTGCCGATGACGATGTCAGGAATTGCGACTGGTTCTATTTTAGTATTCGTTTCTTCTATCGGAATGTTTGTTGTATCAGACGTGATGGGCGGATCGAAAGTAGCATTAATCGGAAACGTTATTCAAAATCAATTCTTAGGTGCACGTGACTGGCCGTTTGGATCTGCGTTATCGATTATCGTTGTTCTATTCTCTGTTCTGTTAATTTACTTATATTATCGTGCAACGAAAGTATATAAATATAATGAGAACGGAGGGGAATAGGCAAAGATGAAGAAGTTTTTAGTTTCTTATTCTTGGTTAATTTTGTTATTCTTGTATTTTCCAATGATGGTTTTAATGGTCTATTCTTTCAACGACTCTCGCATTAATGCGGAGTGGGAAGGTTTTACATTCCATTGGTATACAGATTTATTTCAAAAACAAGATGTTATTGATGCATTTGTAAATAGTATTACGATTGCAGTTATAACAACGATTGTGACAACGGTACTTGGTGTATTCTTTGCAATTGCTTTACATCGTTATAAATATCGTTTCCAAGGGGCTATTAATGGCCTTGTATATTTACCAATTTTAATTCCTGATATTTTAATGGGATTATCTTTACTAATTCTTTTCAGTCAGTTAGGAATGGAACTTGGACAAACAACGATTATTATTGCACATATTACATTTAGCATTTCGTTTGTTGTTGTTATTTTAGCTGCGCGTCTTTCAAGTATGGGACGTGACTTAGAAGAAGCTGCAAATGATTTAGGAGCAACACCTTGGCAAACGTTTCGTTATGTAACGTTCCCAGCAATTGCACCGGGAGTTATTTCAGCAGCATTATTAACATTCACATTATCAATTGATGATTTTGTAATTAGTTTCTTCGTATCAGGACCAGGATCAACAACATTGCCACTATACATTTACAGTATGGTTAAGCGCGGAGTATCACCAGAAATTAATGCTCTTTCTACAATTTTAATTGTGGCTATCGTAGGATTAATGGTTCTATCTGAAATCTTCCGGAACAAAGGTGCAGATGGTGAAGAAAACTCTGGAGGACACCTTCCTTTATAATACGAACGATATAGAAAGTACAAGGGGGTAATAAACAGATGAAATTAATGAAAAGAATAGCTGGCGTAGCAATTAGCTTTAGCCTTGTTGCTGGTGTGCTTGCTGGTTGTGGTGAAAAGAAAGAAGAATTAAATATTTATAGCTGGGCTGACAATTTTGATGAGCAGGTGCTAAAAGATTTTGAAAAGAAATATAATGTGAAAATTAACTATGACAAGTACGCAAGTAATGAAGAAATGCTTGCGAAATTACAAGCTGGTGGCGCAAAGTATGACTTAATCCAGCCGTCTGATTACATGGTTAAAACAATGGCGAAAATGGACTTATTAGCACCGTTAGATAAAAAGAATATCCCGAATATCGAAAACATGGTTTCTAATTTTAAAACACCTGCGTTTGATCCAGAGAATAAATATTCTTTAGTGTACACTTGGGGTGTAACAGGGATTGCATACAATAAAAAGTATGTGAAAGAAGCACCTACAAGCTGGGCTGACTTATGGAATGAGAAATATAAAGGACATGTAACGTTACTAAACGATTCTCGTGAAGTATTAGGAATGGGTCTTAAGAAGCACGGGTTCTCAAACAGTACGAAAGACGATGCACAATTAAAGACAGCAGCAGATGATTTAAAGAAGCTGCTTCCAAACTTGTTAGCGTTTGATACAGATAACATTAAACAAAAATTCATTACAGAAGATGCTTGGATCGGAACAGTTTGGTCTGGAGATGCAGCATTTATCGCAAAAGATAATAAAGATGTAGAATATGTTGTACCAAAAGAAGGCGGCACAATTTGGGCTGATACGTTAGCAATTCCAAAAGGTGCAAAACATAAAGAGCTTGCTGAGAAATTTATGAACTACTTACTAGATGAAAAAGTAAGTGTGAAAAACTACGAATCAATTGGTTACAGTAATCCAAATGAAAAAGCTCATCCTCTTCATAGTAAAGAATACCGTGATAATCACATGATTTTCTTAACGAAAGAAGAGTTAGATCGTACAGAATGGCTTGTTGATGTGGACGATAAGTTAAAAGACTATGATCGTTACTGGACAGAGCTAAAAACAAAAGGTAAATAAGTAAGGAAATGCGGTTTCTAAAGTAGAAATCGCATTTTTTCATAGTAGGAGGAAATCGTTTGAAGAAGAAGTTACATCAGTATGAGCTAATGTGTATCGGTTTGTTATTTGCTGTATTTGGTATTGTTGCTTGGCGCGTACATGCAGGTGGCGTTACAGTGATGGATACATATGTCCGTGGATTAGTAAGAGGGCTGCAAACGGAAAGTTCTCTTACATTTTTCTCGTACTTTACAAAATTGGGATCAGCAATTGGGATAGTCGCTACGCTCGTTATAAGTTTGCTTGTTTTTTGGAAGAAGCGTTATTATGCTGCGATGATTGTATATCCAATGGGAATTTTAATAACACATCTTGTGAATAAAGGGATAAAAGAGATTGTAAAGAGAGAACGTCCGTCATTAAATGAAGCGCTAGATGCACTTGGATATAGTTTTCCTAGTGGACATGCAATGTTATCGATTATGACATTTGGATTTCTTACTTATATCATTGCTGCTAATTTGAAAAGCGTAGCTGGCAAATGTGCCACAACGATTTTGATGGGTATAGTAATTGTATCGATTGGATTAAGTAGAGTCATTTTAAATGTACATTACCCAACTGATATTTTAGCTGGTTACTGCGTAGGTGGTATTTTGTTAATTATGGCGATTTACTACCATCGTTTACTTACTGAGAGATTAGGGCTTAATAAAGAGAGATAGAAAGAAAGACGTCTGGAAAAACTATCATTATAGTTTTCCAGACGTTTTTTGTTTATATCAAGATGTGATACAGTATAAGTGACAATTGAATCATGTAAAGTAGGTGAAAATGTGTGAAGACAAATGTACATAAAGTTGATAAGTGGGGGAAGTTAGGAGCCTTTTTGTATCAGTTCCGTTATACAGTAATTGTAGCGTTACTGTTGCTCGCAATCGCACTTGGGATTTTTGCTCCAAAGCTACCGGGAGTATTAGGTGGTGATGGTTTCCAAACGGAAGGCGACTATCAAAAAACGAAAGAAATTTTAGATAAAGATTTTAAGAAGTCTCAAGATACGCTTCTGCTCGTTTTTGAGAAAAATAAAGATGCTTCGCATGAGGAATTTAAAAAGCGAATAGATGAAATTGTAAAGAATGTTCAAGAGAAAGAGAACTATGAATCTTTCCATCACCCAATCCAAAATAAAGAAATGCTACAAGATGACATCGGTTATGCGACAATTTTATTTTCCGGGAAAACAAATAAAGAAAGAATGGAAAAGACATTACAATTTGCTGATGAGATTGAGAAAGAAAGTAATGTAGCATTAAAAGTAACACCTACAGGATTTCCGAAAATTAATCAAGAGATTAATGAAAGAACGCAAAATGATTTAAAAGTAGCAGAAATGATTGGATTACCAATTGCGTTTCTTGTATTACTATTTTCGTTTGGTAGTCTTTTGGCATCAATTTTACCGATTTTGAATGGGGCGCTTAGTGTTATTAGTACGATGGGGATATTGTATTTCATCGGTGTTGATAAAGAACTATCTATTTTCGTGTTAAACGTTGCACCGATGATTGGACTTGCATTATCTATTGATTTTGCGCTATTATTTGTGAACCGTTTTCGAGAGGAAGTTGCTAAACGAACGGTAAAAGAAGCGATAGCAATTACATATCAAACGGCAGGACGTGCGATTGTATTTTCAGGATTATGCGTATTTGTTGGGTTATCCGGTTTGTTTTTCTTTAAGATAGATTATATTCAATCTGTCGCGATTAGCGGAATGATTGTTGTCATTATGAGTATTTTATTCTCACTCACACTTCTTCCAGCACTATTATCGTTAATCGGTAAAAGAATATTAAAAAAGAATCAAGTAGCACATACGCCGGCAAAAGCATGGCGTAAATTTGCAAAATTTGTGATGAAACATCCAATTGCAATGATTATTGTTGTTACAACATTTATTGTTATTTGCTTATTACCGTTACGTACAGCTAATTTGCAGTTCCCTGGTGTTGAAGCTTTACCTGAAAAGAGTGATACAAGGATTGCATATGAAAAGTATGAAGAAGTATTTAATGAAACTGTCAAAACACACGCTGATGTTACGTTAGTTGTAGAGACGAAAAAAGATATGAAAGAAAAAGAAAGTCTACAAAAGATAGAAGAAGTCGTTCAAAAGTTAAAAGATGATAAGAAAGTACATGAAGTAAGAAGTTTATACGACGGGTTAACTGGAATGAAAGCAGATCAAGTTGTTGGAATGTTGCAGTCGCCAGAATCAGCGAAACTAACTCCTGTATTTGAAGCATACACGCAAGGGAATAAGACGACGATAGAAATCTTTTTGAAAACAAAACCACGTACAGAGACTGCAAAACAGTGGGTGCGTGACTTTAAAAAGAACTATAAAGAAACGGATGTTACTTATTATCTAGGCGGAATGACGACGTTTCAACAAGAATTAGAAGATGAAATTAAAGATAAAGTAGTAATTGGTATGTCTGTTATATTTGGATCGACCTTTGTTATATTATTATTTGCATTCCGATCTATACTCATTCCAATTAAGGCAATTGTTATGAATATACTTAGTTTAAGTGCAACTATTGGAATTGTTGTTTGGTTATTTGAAGGTGGTCATTTCGGTTTAGAAGCGAGTCCGGTTCTGTTTGTCTTACCAATCTTCATTTTTGGCCTCGTATTTGGGCTTAGTATGGATTATGAAGTATTTCTTATTTCACGTATTCATGAGCTCTATGAAGAAACAGGAGATAACGATCAAGCAACGTTAGAAGGGCTCGTTTCAACAAGTAGAATTATTACATCAGCTGCTTTAATAATGATTGTTGTAACTGGTGCATTCGCATTTACTGATATTTTACCAGTAAAGCAGATGGGTCTTGGCGTTGCATTAGCAATATTTCTTGATGCAACAATTATTCGTCTTATGCTCGTACCAAGCTTAATGAAGTTATTTGGAGACTGGAACTGGTGGTTACCATTTCGAAAAAAACGAGAAAAATCATTGTAAAAAATGCTCATCATATTGATGAGCATTTTTTATGAATAGCAAAGCCTACATTTTGCAAATAGTATGTGATAAGAACATTACATAATAAGTAGGTGAAGGCAATGTTTCGTTATTTTAAGTTTAAGTTAAATGATACAGTACAGTTTGCCGAGAACGATGGGCATATGTATCGCATTGTCGGTTATCGGTTAGAAAAAGGATTTTATCCAAAAGATGAATGGACTCATATCATTTATGAACTACTTAGAGAATTTGACGGGTATACGATGGATGCAGAAGAGGAAGAACTTGTAAAGGTCGTTCAAGTAGAGGATGAGTATTACAAAATACAAGAAGTATCAGGTTATCGCTATCCAGTAAAAATGAAACAAAAACAACAAGTAATGAAAATAGAAAAGATGGACGATTTATTAGATGCTTACAATGACTATAAAAGGTTGGCGGATTTCTTTAAAGATTTATCGTATGAACAAAAAGCTGAAGAAGTATTGTTAGAAATGAAAAGACTTAGAGCTTGAGGGGCAGTCTATTATAAGACTGTCCTCTATTTTTGACAGTGCATCCAAGCATGTTTTCCGTTACAATGAGAGAATCAATAGAAATAAGGTGATAAACAGTATGGAAACAAAGAAAAAGGGCGAATGGTGTGAAATTACTGTTCCAGCTAAATGGAATGGTATAAGTATTGAATCGGTATTAAAAGTAGAATGGGAAATACCGAAAAAGCTATTACATCAGCTTCGTATGGAAAAAGGTGTTACGGTTAACGGGGAACAAAGAAGATGGAATGAGCTTTTAAAAGAGAACGATAAGTTACAAGTCCATATGTTTGCGGAGGAAGAGTACGGTGTAGATCCAGAATATGGCGAATTACATGTAGTATACGAAGATGATCACGTACTCATCGTAAATAAACCAGAGCAAATGGACACACACCCTGCTGAAAAAGGTGGAACCGGGACGCTTGCAAATCTTGTTGCTTTTCATTTTCAAATGCAAGGTTTAGAGACGAAGGTGCGTCATATTCATCGTTTAGATAAAGATACGACAGGTGGTGTCGTGTTTGCTAAGCATAGAATTGCTGGTGCAATTATGGATCGTCTATTAATGGAAAGAAAAATTAAAAGGACGTACGCAGCGCTCGTTGAAGGGAAAGTAAAGAAGAAACAAGGAAAGATTGATGCTGCTATTGGAAGGGATCGCCATCATGCTACAAGGCGTCGTATTTCTCCAAAAGGTGACCAAGCTATCACATATTATAAAGTAGAAAAGTATTTTAAGAAGCAAAACACGACTTTCGTAACATTACAATTAGAAACGGGTAGAACACATCAAATTCGTGTTCATATGAGTCATAATGGTAATCCACTAGTTGGGGATGTATTATATGGTGGACAAACAAAATATATGTCCAGTCAAGCATTGCATGCAATGAAGATAAATTTCTTGCATCCAATTACGAAAGAAGCGATTGAAGTTGATGTGCCGTTTCCTACAAAGTTAAATAATAAAATAAAAGAATTTCAAAAAGAAAATGCGTAAAGTATAAGTTTTAACTTGAAAAAAGTAGATTTTTGCAGGGATTTCTCTAAAAGAAGCGAAGCCGTTAAGAGAAAAGAGAGGTGAGAATCGCTTGATCAAATATAAGTATGTACTTGGAATATTTTTCGCTTGTCTTTTACTTACACTATGTTTTTATCCCTATTTACCAAATCGTATGGCAGTACATTGGAATGTAAATGGTGAGCCAAACGAGTTTATGAGTAAACAAATTGTTGTAGCATTTATTCCCTGTTTTATTATTTTTTCATATGGATTTTTGTATATTATTTCACATAATATATTTAAGTTTAATGAAAGAGAGCATGGTATTATAGGCGGATTTATAAAGAAAATTACATTATTTATATTGTTTATTCATATGCTTATCCTCTTTATTAATTTTGGGGATTTGATATCCTTTCAAACAGGATTAACGATTGGGATTAGTATGTTTCTTTTTATGCTGAGTAAAGAATTTAAGAAAATAAAAGGCAAAGAAAAAGAAAAAGACCCAATTAAATTACAAAAAATTCGTTTAGTGAGTAGACGGATTTTTCAAGTGATGGCATGTGGCATATTGTTTTCATTGTTTTTGAACTTAGAGTGGGGATTTTATGTATTGCTTAGTGTAGTAAGCTGTGGATCTATGTTGTTTATGTTATATATTTTCTATTCATACATAATAGAAAGCTATGAAACTTAAAAAAGAGCCTTCTCATTATGAGAAGACTCTTTTAATCTATTTACTTCGTAATAAATTGTTGTGTCCAGTAGTTGCCGCTTTCTACATAACCAACACCGATGTGAGTGAAGCCGTTATTTAAGATGTTTGCACGGTGTCCAGCGCTGTTCATCCAAGCTTGTACTACTTCTTCAGGTGTACGTTGGCCTTGAGCGATGTTTTCACCTGCAGATGTATAAGAAATGCCAAATTTCTTCATCATGTCAAACGGAGACCCGTATGTAGGGCTGTTATGATCAAAGTAGTTGTTTTTTTGCATATCTTCAGACTTAATACGTGCTACTTTGCTTAATTCAGTATCGATTTTTAGTGCTGGTAAGCCTTGTTTTGCACGCTCAGCGTTTGTTAATTCAACAACACGTTGTTCAAACTCGCTTAAAGATTTTGCTTCTTCAGCAGGCTTTTGCTCAGCTGGTTTTTGTTCAGCAGGTTTTTGAGTATTGTTGTTTTCAGCAGGCTTTTGAGCTTCTGGTTTTTGAACTTCTTCAGCAGGCTTTTGCTCGGCAGGTTTTTGCTCAACTGGCTTTTGAGTTTCTGGCTTAGCTGTTGGTTGCTCAGTTACAACATTTTCAGTAGGTTGTTGACCAGGAATGAAGCAGTTTGGTTGGAAGTTTCCTTGTTGCCATTGTGCTAATGATTCAACTCCCATAGATTGTAAGAATGCTTGTAATTCTTGTTGGCTCATTTGTTTCATCATTACTTTTGAATGCTGAATATTTTGAACCTTTACGTTAGATGGTTGTACTGTTGCAGCTTGTGCATCTAAAGAAGATACTCCTAAAGTAAGAGCTGTTGCAGCAGCTACAGATAATAAAACACGCTTTTTCATGATGTGTGTCCCCCTATATAAAGTTTTAATTTGTTTTCACACGATTTGTTTTTGACAGCCTGTCTGACTGACAAATTCATCGTAGCATACAATTTGCGAGAAAAAAGATGGAAAAAAATTCATAGACTTTAAAATTACCTAATTTATCCTAAGAGAAGAAGGGAGCAAAAATAAGAGAAATATAGAGTATAAAAGGAATTTATAGTGTTTTTATACTTGGTTTTAAGAGGGGGTTTTTGGATAAAGTTACCTAAATAGAAAATGAAGAATCCTATTGTATCAATGGTTTGAACGATTTTTTGAGGAATATAATGGATTGATTTTTACAAAACTGTAATGTTTCTGTTGTTCTTTTTTATAATAAAGTAACATATTTTTAATGTTGTAGCAGACAAAAAAGCGGCTATCTCTTTACATAGACGAAGGAGATAGCCGTTTTCCTATTATTACGTATGTTACGAGTTATTACGAGTTAGTTTCAATTGCTTCTAATAATAAATCCACAATGTGAATTCCTCTCATTTTATGAGAAAGCCCTTCTCGCTCAATGCCCAATTTCATTTGTAATAAACAACCTGGATTTGCAGTAACAATGGTTGCTGCTTCTGTTTCATGCACACGGTCCATTTTGTAATCTAGAAATTCCATTGATAACTCTGAATGAACAATATTGTAAATACCAGCAGAGCCACAGCAGCGGTCGGCATCTTTCATTTCTCGATATGTTGCACCTTGGATAGCCTCTAGTAACATACGAGGTTCAGAAGATGTGCGCATAACATTGCGTAAATGACAAGAGTCTTGATACGTAATAACCTGCGGCGTGAGTCGTAAGTCAGTTCGCTTATGGAAGTCTAGTTCTACTAGTATAGCAGTAATATCTTTAATTTTAGAAACAAACTGCTTAGCACGTTCAGCCCAATCCGGATCATCCTTTAAAAGATAATCATAGTCTACAAGATAAGCCCCGCAACCACCTGCATTCGTAATAATGTAGTCGATGTTTAAATTTTCGAATGCTTTTATATTTCGCTTTGCTAATTCTTTTGCTCCACTCTTTTCACCAGCATGTCCATGTAATGCACCGCAGCAACTTTGTGTTTTCGGAATAACGATATCACAACCAGCTAATTGAAGAAGTTTCATCGTTGCGTTATTTGTTTCTAAAAACATCGTATCCATTAAGCAGCCTGTGAAGAATGCAACTTGTTTTTTCTTTGTACTTTCTGCAGATAAAAATGAAGGACGATCTTTCATCGCTTTCATTTTAGGGACTTTTGGTAAAACGAGATCCATCGTTGCAAGTGTTTCAGGGAATAACTTCATAATCCCTGTTTTATGTGTTAGCGTTTGTAAACCAGAACGTTGATAAAATCCGATTAGTCCAGTTAATGTTCTCATTCGATTTTGATGGGGGAATAATCCTTCAAAAACGACTTTTCGAACAGCTTTCACTGGCACTGAGAATTTTTTATTTTGATTAATAATATCACGAGCTTCTTCTAATAAATGTCCATAATTTACACCAGATGGACAAACAGGCTCACAAGCACGGCAACCAAGACAAACGTTTAATGTATTTTCAACATCTTCATCTGGTTCGATTAAACCATCAACGACTGCTTTCATTAATGCGATACGTCCGCGCGGTGAATGTGACTCTTTATATCCAGATTGAATGTAGGTAGGACAAGTAGGTAAACAAAAACCGCATCGCATACAGTTTAATAATTCATCTTCACTTAATCGTTCTTTAAATTCTTTTTGAATATTTTCTTTATTTAATGTGGTCATCGCTCAACCACCACTCTTTTTCGAGTGTCTTTCGCGAACATTTTTCCAGGATTCATAATGTTATTTGGATCGAAAGCTTGCTTTATTCCTTGCATAGCTGCAATACCTTCTTTACCTAATTTCATTTCTAAATATGGAGCTTTCATTGCACCAACACCATGCTCACCAGTAATTGTGCCACCAAGTTCAATTGCTTTCGCAAATATTTCAGCAAAAGCTTGCTCAGCTCGGTGCATTTCTTCTGCATTACGAGCGTCTGTCATACAAGTTGGATGTAAATTCCCATCACCAGCGTGTCCAAACGTACAAATAGGAATATTATATTTTTTTGCAATGGCATTAATAGCTTCAACCATCGGAGCGATTTGTGAACGTGGTACAGTCGCATCTTCTAATATTGTAGTAGGTTTTAATCGTGCGAGCGCTGATAGAGCACTACGGCGAGCGGTACGAAGCGCATCTGCTTCTGTTTCATCTTTTGCAACGCGAACATCAACCGCATTCATAGAGTGACAAACGTTAGCCATTTTTTCAATATCTCGATTGACTACCTCGGGCGGACCGTCTTGTTCGATTAATAAAATTGCTTTTACATCTGTAGGTAAACCGATTTGTGCAAACTCTTCTACTACTTCAATTGTCGGTTGGTCTAAAAACTCCAGTGTTGCTGGAATGATTTTATTTGCAATAATAGAAGAAACAGCACGTGCAGCTTCATTAATATCTTCATATAGTGCAAGCATTGTTTTCTTTGTTTCAGGCATAGGAACAAGTTTTAATATAGCTTCTGTTACCACGCCAAGTGTTCCTTCAGAACCGATAAATAAACGAGTTAAATCGTAACCAGCTACATCTTTTGCTAATTTACCACCAGTGCGAATAATATCGCCATTTGGTAAGACAAGTTCAAGCCCCATTACATAATCACGTGTTACGCCATATTTCAAACCGCGTAATCCACCTGAGTTTTCATTAATATTACCGCCGATTGTAGAAATTTTCATCGAACTTGGATCTGGTGGATAAAATAAACCTTTTTCTTCTACCGCTTTAATAATATCAAGTGTAATGACACCAGCTTGTACAGTAATTGTTAAGTTTTCTTCATCAATTTCTAAAATATTGTTCATATGGCGGAAAATAAGGACGATACCGCCTTCAAGTGGACATGTTCCTGCGCAAAGGTTTGTTCCAGACCCGCGCACATACACAGGGATTTTGTGAGTGTTACATACTTTTAACACTTCAGCTACTTCATTTGTATTACGAGGAGCAATGACTGCATCAGGCATTGCTTGGAAGTTTGGAGTGGCATCATAACTATAAGTTAAACGCCCCATATTGGATGTATCTACATTATCTTCGCCAACAATAGATACGAATGAATGAATAATTTGTTTTTCTAACATTGGAAATCCCCCTCAAACTGTTAACGTGTTTAGTTATAATAAACAACGTGGTAACAGTGCTTTCATTATAATGATAAAAAAGTCGAGAGATTCTTTCTATGTATGATCATCTAAAGATTAATCTGTTTTATCATTCTTTTTTGTATAATTATCTAATAGGAGAAGTGCGAAGTACAAAACGTTTAAGTCTTTGAATTGTTTTGGATCAAGTCCTGTATGTTCTTCAATCTTTTTTAGCCTGTAATGTAATGTGTTAATGTGTATATGTAATTGTTTAGCCGTCTGTTTATAAGATTGGTTATAATCGATAAATAAGCGTAAAGTTTGCATAAGCTCAGGAAATGATAATAAGTTTTCGATGGTACGCTCTAGAAATTGTTCACGCGTTTCGACAGAAATATCTTGTAAACACATTTCTAAACGTAAATCTTCATTAAATACAATTTTTTTCGTTTCCAATGATACAGAAAGAGCGCGTAATGCTTGTTCGTAACATATGTTCATATTGTTTGAGGTAACTGTTTGTCCAATCCCGATATATAAAGAAATAGAAAATAAAGTTTCGCAGTCTTGTTTTAACCGTTTTAAAAATTGATAAGTTTGCTCTTTTGAGCTCGTTGCTGTAAATAAAATAAAACGATCATTTCCCCAACGAACAAATAGATGCTCTTTTGTTAAAATATTACGTATGTGTTGCCATATTTTACGCTGGAGCATCGTGTCATTTTTGCCAATAGAAAACAAAATAAGTTGTTTTTTCTTATATAAATCAATGCCAAGTGTTTTGGCGCGATCAAGAAAACTCGGGGACCACTCTGTATTTTGAAGCCAATCAAAGACAAAAGCTTCATAAGAACGGTGCTCAAGTTCTAGTTGCTCTAAAAAGTAGTTTTCATGAATTAATAATTCGGTCATCTTACGCAATATTTCTCCGTAGCGTGAAATATTTTCAGGTTCTCCTGTAATCCCAATGACACCAATTACTTCATCATGAAATAATAAAGGAAGATTCATCCCAGCCTTTACACCTTGCAATCGCCTTTCATCTTCTTTTGTAATGATGACGGTTTTCTTTTGTTTGGCGCAGCGGAGTGCACCTTCATGAAATTGACCAATTCTTTCTGTATCTGTACTTGCGATAATAACGCCTTCTATATTAATGATAATAATATTTTCTGTAATTAGTCTGCGTACTTCTCGTACAATTTTATTCGCTAAATCAGGAAATAGCATAATTGACACACCTCAAATTCTATTTGTTGTACATTATATATGTAAATTGAGTAAGAAAGGGAAATTTCACACTTTCCACACATTTATTTGTTATTTTACAATTATAACGAAATCATCCGAAGATGGAGGGAATCTTTTGAGAAAGTATGTTTTTCTTCTCTGTTTTTTATTTCTACTAGTAGGGTGTCAAGGAAGTTCATATACACCAATTGCTAAAGATAAAAATGTTATTATAACTACGAATATAAAAGAAGGCAGCATTAGTTTTATTGATAAAAAAGATAAAAAGTTAATTACGACATGGGAACTAAATGAGCCAATGGCCGGAATCACACTGCTTCCAAATGGCGATGAAATACTTGTATACGGTAAGCAATTAGAATATATGTATGTATATTCACTAGCGGAAGGAAGGCAAGTGGGAAAATATAAAACTGGAAAGGGCATTGTAAATGTGGTGGTATCAGCAGATAAAAAACAATTATTTGCTGCTGATCAAAATGTTCAAAAGGTAAGGTTCTTTACGATAAATGGGAAAGAGACAGGAAGTGTTTCAACAGGAAAAGGGCCTATAACGATGGTAGAGTATCAGAATCGGTTATCTGTACTAAACTTTTATGATATGAAACTAACGACAATTGATACGAAGAAAAAAGAAGTTATTCAATCCTTTATGATTCCGCCAGCATCAACAGGAGCGACGATTAGTCCTGATGGGAAAGAAATATGGATTGGCGGACATGGTGATGGAAATCAAGTAAATGAGAAAGTGTTAGTGTATTCTTTACAGAGTGGAGAAATGGTGCGTTCTTTACACGCTCCATTTATGCCTGTGAATATAACGAAGGATAGTAAGTACGTATATGCACTCAGTCATGGATCGAATACACTTAGAAAGTTTGATATTAGCACATATAAAGAAATAGCTTCTGTAGAAGTAGGGTCGAATCCATTTGCATTTTTTGAGAGCGGAGCAGAAGGGTATGTAGCCAGTTATGATAGTGATGAAGTGTGCGTTATAGATATGAAGAATTTGAAAATAAAACAAACAATTAAAGTCGGAAAAGGACCGTTTCAACTCATAGAGAGGGAAGGGAAGGACAATGAATAAATATAGAGTGCTAGTTGTAGATGATGAAAGTGATATGAGACAGCTTGTTGGAATGTATTTGGATAACTTTGGATATGAGTGGGGAGAAGCTGAGAATGGAAAAGAGGCTCTTAAAAAACTAGAAACGGATCATTATGATTTCGTTGTATTAGATATAATGATGCCAGAAATGGATGGACTTTCAGTTTGTAAAGAAATTAGAAAAACGTCAGATGTGCCGATTATATTTTTAACGGCAAAAGGTGAAGAGTGGAATAGGGTGAACGGCTTACGTATGGGAGCAGATGACTATATTGTAAAACCGTTTAGTCCTGGTGAATTGGTTGCCCGTATGGAAGCTGTGCTAAGAAGATATACAAAGCAAGAACAGCAAGAAGAGATTCAATTTGGACCAATTCTTATCAATGAAAAAAGTAGACGAATAGAGGCGGGTGGTGAGCCGATTTCTCTTACTGTAAAAGAGTTTGATTTATTATATTTTCTTTGCCAACATACAGGACAAGTATTTAGCCGGGAGCAATTACTTGAAAAGGTATGGGGATATGATTATGCCGGAAGTACAAGAACGGTAGATACGCATGTGAAAACGATGCGCTTGAAGCTTGGAGAAAGTGGAAACTACATTCAAACTGTTTGGGGTGTAGGCTATAAATTTGAGGTGTAACGTATGTTTACGATGGTACAAAAACTTTGGCTTACAGTAGTATGTGCAGTATGTGTAACAGTGTCCTTTCTTTATTTCGTATCTTTATACTCGTATGAAAAATTATACGTTGATAATTTAAAAGCTTCGTTAGTAATGGAAGGAAAAAGTCTTGCTGCTCAATATGATAAGCGTGAAGGAATATCAACTTTTGAAGAGAAAGTAAGATCGTTTGATCAAATATCTAGTTCAGACGTTATTTTCGTGTCTAATCCGCGTGATTTAAGTGCATGTTTGCCTTTTGATGTGCATCATCATTCTCTTATAAGTGAAGGAGATAGGCAAACGCTATTAGACGGGAAAACTGTGACAAAAATAGGATATGAAGAACATTTTGACCGTAATATTATGGGGGTTGTCATCCCTGTATTGGAAAATAAAAAATTAGTCGGAATTGTCTATTCTTATATTCCTTTAAAAAGTATAAAAGATTTAATCTATGATATGGGTCTTATTTTAGCACCGTTAGCAATTGCTATGATTTTAATTACGATATGGGTTGGAAGGAAAATTATAATTGCAATTACGAAGCCACTTTCGCAAATGGAGCGGGTTGCAAATCATTTGGCTACGGGAGATTTTTCGGAGCGGATTACAGTTTCTTCAGAGGATGAAATTGGACGATTAGGAAAAGCATTTAATAAAATGGCAAATTCATTAGAAACAGAAGATGTAAAGCGTAAGGAATTTTTAGCAAATGTTTCGCATGAACTTAGAACACCACTTAGTTATATAAAAGGGTATAGCGAGGCTATTTTAGATGGTGTTGCAAAGGGACCGCAGCAGGAAAAAGTAACGCAGCTAATTCATAAAGAAGCAGGTCGTATGCAGCGTCTCGTTCATGACTTGTTAGACTTAGCACAATTAGAAGGTGAGCACTTTCCGTTAAAGAAGCAACCTATCGTTTTTTCACAGCTGATTGAAGACGTATTAGATACGTATGAGATTAAGTTTATAGAAAAGGAAATTCATATTTCAACCAATTTAAATCCAGAGGTCATTGTCATGATTGATGAGGATCGTATGCAACAAGTGCTTCATAATGTGTTAGATAATGCGATACGGTATACAAATCAAAAAGGAAATATCGTTATAACTTTAGAGCAAATCGATGATTACTGTGAATTAAAAATAAAAGATACAGGAATTGGTATTGATATAGAACATTTGGAGAATCTTGGAGAACGCTTTTACCGAGTTGATAAAGCGAGAAGTCGTCAACACGGTGGAACAGGTTTAGGCCTTGCTATTGTGAAACAAATTGTTCATATACATGGTGGACAGTGGAAAATTGAAAGTGAAAAAGATAAGGGAACAACGGTTATTATTAAACTGAATGTACAGGATGAGGGGAGCATGTTCTAATTTTTAGGACATGTTCTTTTTATTGAAGAAAATATTTATCCCGCTATTCGCCGGGCAGTAAGATACTCACCTCAAAATTCAACGGAAGCAAAGAAGTTAGGTGGAGGCCCTGCTGCCCGTAAAAGCCCGATTGGTGAGAGCTAATAATCAGTGGGCGATGAACAAAACCCCACTGATTAAAGTTTCACTTTACACGTAAAATATAAATTAATATGTAATAAATATCGAAAATTTGACTATTTTATGAACAAAACATTTGTACTTCTTATCAATTCGGTCTAAAATAGTTATGATGCAAAGTTCTTATAAATCGTTTCAATTGTTGTTTGGAAGATACTGAGGTGATTTAACTGGAGTACAAATCTATTAAACCGAAAAAAATTTACGAAGAAGTATCTGAAGCTATTTTAACAATGATTAAAAATGGTACGTTAAAACCTGGTGACAAACTACTCCCTGTGCATCAATTAGCTGAGCAGTTTCAAGTTGGCAGATCTGCTGTTCGTGAAGCGCTAAGTGCGCTAAGAGCGATGGGCTTAATTGAGATGAAACAAGGAGAAGGTACATATGTGAAGAACTTCGATTCTTCTTCATTAACGAAATCATTAAACAATAGATTATTAATGAAGAAAGAAGATATTTTGAATTTATTAGAAGTACGAAAGGTGCTTGAAGTGGGGGCAGTTCGAGTAGCGGCGGCAAAACGTACGGAAGATAATTTACAAAATATGAAACATTGGTTAGATGAAATGGCAAAGAGCATTGGAGATGAAAAGGCTGGCGAAAAAGCCGATTTTCAATTTCATATGGGAATTGCAGAGTCTTCGCATAATAACATTTTGCTTGAACTCATGAATCATGTTTCAGAGATGATTGCTGAAACAATTGGTGAATCAAGACGCATTATTTTATATGGTGAACAAACGACATCAGAACGACTTATAGAAGAGCATCAAGTTATATATGATGCGGTGTTAAAACAAGATGTAGAATTAGCGCAGCAAGCAATGCTAGATCATTTAACAAATGTAGAACATATTGTCACAGGTAAAAACGATATAAATTCGTAATTTAATCTTTTAAAAATTTAATTTTCTGATAAAATAGAGAAAGATTAAGTAAGCGTTTTCTTTAGAAGAGGGAGAGGATAGGCCATGGTTGAGCCTATTTCTTCTCTACTAAGTCATCTGATGACCATATGTTTGTTGGTGAAGTTGTAAAAAGGGGGAGTAATAGTTATGAAAGTTACTTTATTTGTTACTTGTTTAGTCGATATGTTTGAAACAAATGTCGGCAAAGCAACAGTTGAAGTGTTGGAGCGTTTAGGTTGTGAAATTGAATTTCCAGAAGCACAAGTTTGTTGTGGGCAGCCTGCTTATAATAGCGGCCATGTAGAAGCAGCAAAAGAAGCGATGAAACATATGATTGAAACTTTCGAAGATGCAGAATATATTGTTACGCCATCTGGTTCTTGTGCGACAATGTTTCATGAGTATCCGCATGTTTTCAAAGATGATCCAAAGTGGGCTAAACGTGCACAAAAAGTTGCTGATAAAACTTATGAATTTACACAGTTTATTGTAGATGTTTTAAAAGTTACAGATGTTGGTGCAAGTTTACCAGGGATAGCTACTATTCATAAATCATGTCATATGACGCGTATGCTTGGAGTAAAAGAAGCACCAGGAATTTTATTATCAAATGTAAAAGGATTAACTGTGAGAGATTTGCCAAACGTGCAAAATTGTTGCGGGTTTGGGGGAACGTTTTCAGTTAAGATGACTCCAATTTCTGAGCAAATGGTAGACGAAAAAGTAGATAGTGTCATGGAAACAGGTGCAGATTATTTAATCGGTGCAGATTGTGGGTGTTTGTTAAACATTGGCGGACGTATTGAGCGTTTAGGAAAAGAAGTAAAAGTAATGCATATTGCTGAGGTACTGAATAGTCGCTCATGAAGGGGGAACGTAAGCTATGTCTATGAAAATCAGTGAGAAAAAATTTAATGATCGCGTTGGTGATGGAATTCAAGATTCGTTTATGCGCGGAGCAGTATCTTCTGCACAAACGCGTTTATATACGAATCGCTTAAAAGCTGCAGATGAATTAGGAAACTGGGAAGAGTGGCGTGAACTAGGTGAACAAATTCGTCAACATACGTTAGAAAATCTGGATTATTACTTAATGCAGTTAAGTGAAAATGTATCAAAAAGAGGCGGACACGTGTACTTTGCGAAGACGAAAGAGGAAGCTGCAAAGTATATTCAAGACGTTGCCAAAAAGAAACAAGCGAAAAAAGTAGTAAAATCAAAGTCGATGGTAACAGAAGAAATTAGTATGAACCATGCGCTTGAAGAGATTGGCTGTGAAGTATTAGAGAGTGACTTAGGAGAGTATATCTTGCAAGTAGATAATGATCCACCTTCACATATTATTGCACCTGCACTTCATAAAAATAGAACGCAAATTCGCGATGTATTTAAAGAAAAGCTAGGCTATGAAAATTCTGATGACCCATATGAAATGACAAAGTTTGTTCGTAAACAACTTCGTGAGAAATTTATGGATGCAGAAATTGGTGTAACTGGTTGTAACTTTGCTGTTGCCAATACTGGATCTCTTTGTTTAGTAACGAATGAAGGTAATGCAGATCTTGTTATGTCAATTCCTAAAACACAAATTGCGGTAATGGGTATGGAACGTATGGTTCCGACAATGGAAGAATTAGATGTTTTAGTTGGTTTACTATGTCGTAGTGCAGTAGGTCAAAAATTAACAAGTTATGTAACAGTAGCAGGACCAATTCAAGAAGAGGAAGTTGATGGACCTGAAGAATTCCATTTAGTGGTTGTTGATAATGGTCGCTCTCAAATTCTTGGATCTGAATTCCGTTCCGTATTACAATGTATTCGTTGCGCTGCTTGTGTTAACGTATGTCCTGTATATCGTCACGTTGGTGGACATTCATATGGATCGATTTACTCAGGACCAATCGGTGCGGTATTAACACCGCTTCTAGGTGGATATGATGATTACAAAGAGCTTCCTTATGCATCTAGTTTATGCGGAGCATGTACAGAAGCTTGTCCAGTAAAAATTCCATTGCATGATTTATTATTAAAACATCGTCAAGTCATCGTTGAGCAAGAAGGTCGTGCACCACTTGCAGAAAAACTAGCGATGAAAATGTTTAGTATGGGTGCTTCTTCAGCTGCTTTATATAAAATGGGTTCAAAAATGGCACCAGCGGCAATGAGTCCATTTACATCTGGTAATCGTGTATCAAAAGGTGTTGGACCACTTAAAAACTGGACGGATATTCGTGAATTCCCAGCTCCAAGTAAAGAACGATTCCGTGATTGGTATAAAGATCATAAGAAAGGCGGGGATAAATAATGACAGGATTAATTCAAAACCGTGATGCCTTTCTAGATAACATTGCAAAAGAACTTGGGCGCGCACGTAAAACAGAAGGTGTAGAGCGTCCAGTATGGAAAAGTAATGTGAATATAGAAACGTTAAAAGATTATTCACAAGAAGAATTACTAGAAGTGTTTAAAAAGCAATGTACAAACATTCATACAACTGTAGTAGAAACGACAAATGACCGTTTAGGTGAAGACCTTCAAAAAGTAATCATGGAAAACGGCGGGGGACCTATTTTATTATCAGCAGATGATCGTTTTGATGCATATGGTTTAACATCTTTATTTAAAGAAGAACTTCCAAAGCGAGACGTTGAAGTAAACGTATGGGATCCAGAGAGAAAAGACGAAAATATGCGTTTAGCTGAAAAAGCGAATATTGGTATTGCATTTAGTGATTATACATTAGCCGAATCTGGTACAATTGTTGTACAAAGTCATAAAGGGCAGGGACGTTCTTTACACTTTTTACCGACTGTATATTTTGCTATTATTCCACGTGAAACACTTGTGCCTCGTATTACACAAGCAGTTCAGGATATGAACTCACGCGTAGAAAATGGGGAGACAGCGGCATCTTGTATTAACTTTATTACAGGGCCAAGTAACTCGGCTGACATTGAGATGAATCTTGTTGTCGGAGTACATGGACCATTAAAAGCAGTATATTTCATCGTATAAAAGAGGGGAAAGCAGGCCGGAAAATGGCCTGCTTTTTTAGTAGAATAAAGGATAATATGAAGTAGAAGTTCTCTCCTTTTTTTGCTATGTTTTTTGGGAAAGGAGAGGAAGGGATGTTCACTTATTTATATGCACTGTTAGCAGGGATGGTGTTTGGTTCTTTTTTTATGTTAGTTGCGGTGAGGGTTCCATTAGGTGCGTCTATTATTACCCCGCGTTCACATTGTTATTATTGCAAATATGTGCTAAGGCCAAAAGAACTAATCCCCATCATTTCATTTTATATACAAAGAGGCTGTTGTACGAATTGTAAGAGGAAAATTCCAATTATATATGTAGCATTTGAATGTATAACAGGAAGTATATTTCTTCTTACCGTGTATATGATTGGAATAGAACGAGAACTTATTATCATTTTATCCCTTTTTTCGCTACTTCTTATTATTTCAGTTACAGATTACTTATATATGTTAATTCCTGATTGTATTTTAATTTCGTTTGCGGTTTTACTCATTCTCGAAAGTGTTTTTGTACAATTAGTTACTTGGACAGATAGTATAGTTGGTAGTGGTGTTATATTCCTTTTGTTATATTGCATGCAAAAGATATATCCAGAAGGGCTTGGCGGAGGAGATATAAAACTACTTTCGTTACTTGGTTTTATAGTAGGAGTGAAGGGAGTTTTTATCGTTTTATTTTTAGCATCTTGTTTTAGTCTTTGTTTTTTCGGGATTGGTATCGGATTAAAACGTATAGAAGTACGAAAGCCAATTCCATTTGGTCCTTTTATTAGTCTTGGGGCAATGTGCTATGTATTAGCTGTTTATTCAAATTAGAGAGGGAATCGAAAATGAACGTATATATGGATGATCAAAGAAGTTGCCCGTTCGGGTATGTGTCCGCAACTACGGTAGAATGTGCCTTGCAAATGGTTCGGAATTATGATGTGAATATTCTTTCCCTTGATTTTAATATGGGGTGGAAAGCAAAAAATGGACTAGATTTTGTAGAAGCTTTTTGTACAGAGGGATTATATGTGAATGAAATTCACCTTCATACGAATGATGTCATCGGTATGCACAAGATGAAACAGAGAATGGATAAGGGAAAAGAAGAAGGAGAAATTAATCCTCACCTTGTTGTTAAATACGTGGGAAGCTAAAAACTCCAAAGTAAAACTTTGGAGTTTTTAATGTTTCATATGTGCTTGTAAAGGAATAATCTCTTCTTGTTGAGCTGCTGCGATTTCAGTTTCTTCCTGTTGAACTTCAGGTGTTTTCTTTGTTAAGTAGTGGTATACCATACCAACAAATACTGATCCGCCAATAATGTTACCGATTGTAACAGGAATTAAGTTATGAATAGCACCTGAAAAAGAAATTGTCTCAGGATGCGGTGAAACTAAAGATAAAGCAAAGAGTGATAAGTTTGCAATACTATGTTCGTAACCAGATAAGAAGAATGTGAAAACAAGTAGCATCATGACTATTATTTTTGCTGTGTCACCTTTAACCTGAGAAGGTAAGAAACAAGCAAGACATACGAGCCAGTTACATAAAATGGCTTTAAAGAATAACTGCATTGTAGGTGTGTTCATCTTTCCTTCAACGACTTTACTCATTAAGTGACCGTGATCAATTGCTTCAAAAATTCCAGTTGCGTAAAATAGTAAGGCAAAGAATAACGCGCCGGCTAAGTTACCTGCATAACAAGCAACCCAGTTACGTAGTGTATCAGAAATCGTTGTTTCTTTTCTTAAAGTTGCTACAGTAAAGTACATTGTGTTCCCAGTAAACAATTCAGCACCGCCATATATAATAAGTACGAGAGCAATCCCGAAAAACATAGAAGCGGCTAAATAAGTTGCTGGTGAATCTGCAATGTGAAAAAAGTTACCTAATTTAAAACATAGTACAATAATAAAACCGATATAAATACCCGCAAGTGCAGCACGAATGAAATATTGCATTGGGTTTGTATCTAGTATTTTCTTTTTGCTTTTAGCCAGTTTGACAACATAATCTAGTCCTTGTTCTAGCATGAGTAATACGCTCCTTTAGTAAATCTTCTATAAATACTCCTTATATGAATAAAGTACATGGAATTGTTCTCACTTTCAATAAGTTTGTGCAATGTTTCACAAAAAGGACATACATACATCAAGAAAACGTTTACAAAGGGTAGTATAATGGAATTTTTTCTGGACATTGAGAGGAAGAAAGAAAAAAGAAAAAGCGCTGTAATTACAGCGCTTTTTCGTCTAAATTCTTTTCTACTTTTACTTCTACTTCTTTTGAGAAGAACCAACCACCAACTGCGATTCCGACTAATACAATCCAGAATGTAAGCTTCCACGGAGTGGATTCTGGGAATGAATGTGGAATTACATTTAATGCAGGGTGTGCTAATGTATAAACTGCTAGCTTCACACCAACCCAACCTACAATTAAGAATGCTGCGGTTTCAAGTCCTGGTTTACGTTTTAAGATTTGTACGAAAGCAGTTGCTGCAAATCGCATAATGATTAATCCGATAAGTCCACCTACAAAGATAACAGCGAATTGCCCAGTATCAAGACTACCAATTGTACCTAATCCTGTTTTTGGTAAAGTCATTGCTAGTGCAACAGCAGCTAAAATTGAATCAACTGCGAAGGCGATATCAGCAACCTCAACTTTAAATACAGTCCACCAAAAGTTCTCTTGTTTTTTCTTTGCTTCTTTTTCTTCTGTTTCTTCATCTGTATTCTTTTTAACATATGTTTTAAATAAGTGATTACCAGCGATAAACATAAGGTAGATGGCACCGATTGCTTGCACTTGCCATACATCGACTAAGAACGAAATCATAAATAACGATCCAAATCGGAAAACAAATGCCCCCGCTAATCCATAAAATAGTGCTTTCTTTCGTTTTTCTTCTGGTAAATGTTTTACCATAATTGCAAGAACAAGAGCGTTATCAGCCGCTAAAATCCCTTCAAGTGCAATTAGGATGAGTAATACCCAACCATACTCCAATAATAATGATACATCCATGTACATTCTCCTCTCATTTCTATAAGTTCTAAATAAGTGAAGAATTTCCCCACTATTTAGTTTCCCCATACTCCTGCCTATTAACTTTGGAAAAATCTGGAAGTGAATGCAAAAAAGACCTCTGCCGTTAATAGGCAAAGGTCTTGCTAGACATATGTAATAAAAAATGCCAACAAAGCCGGAAGAACTAAGTTCTACGTAATGACGACTTTGTTTCCAAGAAATATTCTTGGACGCTACTCCCCTTTGGAGATATGTTATTGTATTCTCATTATATGGATAATTTATACGGTTGTCAACCTGTTAAAATATCTTCATTCGGATATTTTATTTTCAGGTTCTTTTTACGAGCAAATGAAAAAGCCAATGTTAAAGGACCCATTTTCCCGAAAAACATCATAAAGATAATAATAGCTTTTCCGATTATAGTTAAGTGGGGTGTTAAATTCATACTGAGGCCAACAGTCCCAAATGCTGAAAATACTTCGAAAGCACTCATCAATAGAGGAACTCGCTCAGTAATACTCAAAATTAAAATAGCAAAAAAGATAAATGAAATTGAAATAATAGTAATGGTTAATGATTTGACAATGAGAGTATCTTTAATGGATTTTTTAAATACGACAATATCCTCTTGTTGTTGTAAAAATTTAAATACGCCAAAAAATATGATTAAAAATGTTGTTAACTTAATCCCACCACCAGTTGAAGCGCTACCAGCACCAATAAACATAAGGAGCATCATTAATAGGAGAGAAGGTTTTGAGAATGTAGAAATATCAACTGTATTAAACCCGGCAGTTCGCGTTGAAATTGCTTGAAAATAAGAGGCCAATCCTTCTTCAAATGGGGTAAAACCTCTCATAGAAAGGGAGTTATGGAACTCGAATATAAAAATAAAAAGGGTAGCAATAATGTTGACGATTAGAGTAGAAGAGAGCATAAGTTTTGAATGTAGTGTAAGGTTTTTAAAGTTTTTCTTTCTTTTTATGTCTACGATTACTGTAAAACCAATTCCACCTAAAATGATGAGAGAGGAAATGACGAGATTGACAAGAATGCTATGAGAATGGGACATTAAATTATCGCTCCACACAGAAAAGCCAGCATTGTTAAAGGCTGAGATTGAATGGAAAAAACTATAATAGATCCCTTTCATAACCCCATATTTTGGTACCCATTCAAAAGAAAGAATTATAGTAGCGATACATTCGACTGTAAAAGAGAATAAAAATAATGCTTTGGCAAGACGGATGATGCCGCCGATATTCGTTTGATTTAATGCTTGTTGCAGTAAAATCCGATTTTGAAGACCGATTTTTCTTCCGAGCATAATCGCAATTAAGACAGCAAAGCTCATAATGCCAAGCCCGCCAACTTGTATAAGCGTTAAAATGACACATTGTCCAAACAAAGTAAATACTTTTCCAGTATCTACAACACCAAGCCCAGTAACAGTACAAGCGGAAACGGTTGTAAATAAGGCATCGAGCCATGAAATGGACGTTGTCGTAGCAATGGGTAGTTTTAATAAACATGTGCCGACAACTGATAATACAAGAAAAGACAAAGTAAGAACGCGGGGAGGGCTCATGCTAATATTAATCCGTTTCATTTTACAGATCGCTCCTTTCGTTTTGATTAGTATGCGAAAAAGCACCATTATGTATGTTGAAAATAGAAAGAGGCAGAGAATATCTGCCTCTAAGCCATATGTTATATTATTATCCACGTAATTGTTGTTGAGCTAAAGCAACAAGACGTTTTGTTACTTCACCGCCAACTGAACCGTTAGAACGAGATGCTGTATTAGATCCTAAGCTTACACCAAATTCTTGTGCGATTTCATATTTAAATTGTTCAAGTGCTTGTTCTGCACCTGGAACTAATAATTTGTTTGTTTTTACCATGTTGATACACATCCTTATGAGTAGTCCAGTTCAGCTAAGTTCTTATCTAAACTGGTAACGTTATTTTATGTGGAAACGACGTACTCATACGCGGAAGTAATCGGTGCGATTAGAAGTTCTTGGATAGAAAAAAGAGTAGCAAATTTGCTACTCTTTTTTTAGTATTGTCGCTGTTCCTTCCACGACAATATCATCTGATTGATTATATATGTTTGTTTGCAGCGTAATGATTTTTTTATCATCACGCTTCTTAATAACCTCTGCCACAACGCGAAGTGTATCACCGATTTTGACAGGGGCACGGAATGAAACATTTTGGGATAAATAAATCGTATTTTTGCCTGGGAGTTTCGTTCCAAGGATGGTAGAAATAAAACTCGAAACGAGCATACCGTGAGCAATACGTTCTTTAAACATTGTCGTTTTTGCAAAAGAATCTAAAATGTGAATAGGATTCACATCCCCAGTCAATTTTGCAAAATTGATAACATCTTCATCTGTAATTGTTTTTGTAAGGGATGCTTGATCACCGACTTGAATCTCATCATAGCGAAGCTCCGGAACAGTTTGTGCTTCTTGAAATGGATTCATTTTGTCCTCCTTCTTTTCCATATCGAAAAATGTTAGCCATCTTGATGTAGTAGGAGGAAGAAAGAGTTTTGTTTGTGCTGCGGTTAGCTCCCACATTTTTCTTACTTGATGGAAGTAAATAGATTTTTTGAGTTTTCCTCGAACTTTTTTGCGAGTTCCAACTGTTTTGACTTGAACTCTTCCAAAAAACCCTCTAACTGTTTTTGAGCCTCTTCACGTTGTAATTGTTGTTGCTCAATAAATTGTTTTGTTGTTTCTTCAAATTGGCCGCTTGTTTGGGTAAGAATTGACAATGATGTTTTTGTAGGAGAAACAGTAAGCTGATGCATATGAGCAGAAAGTTCCTTCCATTTGTCCTGCCACTCGTTAATTTGATCATTTAAGGAGTTTCCAGTTAATTGTTTCACGTAATCTGTATATTGGTTATTGAACTGAGCAGTGAGTTGTTGTAGTTCTTTTTCTAGTTCATCTACTCCTGATGTTAATTTATGCAAAGCGTCTTGTTGTTGTTTTAATGTTTCTAAAGTAAGTTGCTCTAATTGCTTCCCAGCTGAAGAGAAAAGGGAAAGTGATTGAGACCAGTTTTTCCAAAATGCATCGACTAATTCGTATGGTTTAGTTTCCATTGTTTGACCCCCAAATGTTTTTTTGCATATTGTGAACGCAGATTACTCTGCTGTACCACCAGGTGAAGATGAAGAATCCTTTTCATCCTTTTCTGGAGAAGTAGAAAATGGAAAGAATGCATTGGTGTATAACGTGAAAAACGTTCGCAACATATTTTGATAATGTTCAAAAGAAGTCGCACATGTTGTTAAATATTGCTCTCCATATTCAGTTAAAGAATAAATTCTTTTTGCCGGCCCTCCATCGCTTGTATCCCAAGTAGAAGAAATAAGGTTTTCTTTTTCTAATTTGCGTAGTGTTCTATAAACATTACCTTGGTCAACAGAAGAAAAGCCGATATCCATTAGCATTTGAATAAGTTTGTAACCATGAAGACTCCAGTCTTTTAGACAGAGAAGTAAGAAGGGAACTAAGAAGTTTTTTGGCATGGAGTTTGGTTGTTTCGCTTGGTTGCTCTCCAAACTTTCGCGTTGTTCTGGTTCATTTTGTAGCATGATTGTGCATCACCTCATGAATCAGTTAGATGGAATTTTTTGCTTATAAGTGCAATTTACACCTATCTGTTTTTAAAGTCAACACATTTGTTAGAAAATAGAAAAAAATAAAATATAGACTTGAAGTTTTATTCAGAATATTAGAAAATAGTGAATAGGTTGAATTGTTTCAAAAACGAAAAAGGGAGTGTAGGTAAAGTGATTGATCAAAAATTCGATCCACTACAAGCATGGAAAAATGCTTATGAACAAACCGAAACATTTTGGGGAAAAGCGCTCAATGAAACAATTAAAACAGAAGAATATTCTGCTTGGATGGGCAGCGTTCTAGATTTGAATTTGTTTTATCAAAAAGCATTAAATGATACGACAAAAAACTATTTAGAACAAGTAAATGTGCCGACGAAAGAGGATATCGCAAGAGTGGCTACGCTTGTTATTAACTTAGAAAATAAAGTAGATAACATTGAGGAGTTTCTAGAGGAGAAAGTAGATTCTTTAGGGCAAGCTCCTACATTAAAGCGTGATGTAACGAAAGTAAAACAAGATATTCGTACGCTTGAAACAAAAGTAGATCAAATTTTAGAATTGCTAGAAAAGCAAAATGCAGTACTAGCTAAACTACAAGTACCTGTAAAAGAAGAGGTAAAGCCTGCGAATAAACCAGAAAATAAAAAATGATAAAAGCGCTTGTTTATAACAGATAAAAGAGAGAGGGAGAATCTCTTTTCACGTATAAACAGCGAAACATAATTATATATGGACTCTATAGTATGAGTACCAAAATGATTCATAACAATCGTTCACAAATTCATTTAAGGGGGAAAAGAAATGGTTCAATTAAATGGAAAAGTAGCAATCGTAACAGGTGGAGCAAAAGGAATTGGAAAAGCAATTACAGTAGCATTAGCACAAGAGGGAGCGAAAGTAGTTATTAACTATAATAGCAGTAAAGAAGCAGCTGAAAATTTAGTAAATGAATTAGGAAAAGACGGACATGACGTTTATGCAGTGCAAGCGGATGTTTCTAAAGTAGAAGATGCAAACCGACTTGTAGAAGAAACTGTGAATCATTTTGGTAAAGTTGATATTCTTGTTAATAATGCTGGTATTACAAGAGACCGTACATTCAAAAAGTTAAATCGTGAAGATTGGGAGCGCGTAATTGACGTGAATTTAAGCAGCGTATTTAATACGACAAGTGCGGTTCTTCCATACATAACGGAAGCAGAAGAAGGAAGAATTATTAGCATTTCTTCTATTATTGGTCAAGCAGGTGGATTTGGCCAAACAAACTACTCAGCAGCAAAAGCGGGTATGTTAGGATTTACAAAATCATTAGCGTTAGAACTTGCAAAAACAAATGTCACTGTAAATGCTATTTGTCCAGGATTTATTGATACTGAAATGGTAGCAGAAGTACCAGAAGAAGTACGTCAAAAAATCGTTGCAAAAATCCCGAAAAAACGTTTTGGTCAAGCTGATGAAATTGCAAAAGGTGTAGTATACCTATGCCGTGACGGTGCGTATATCACAGGTCAACAATTAAACATTAACGGCGGATTATATATGTAATGAAGTAAGAAAAAAGTGCATATCCATAGCAGGAATGCACTTCTTTTTTTTAAGAAGGAAATCGACCAAAAAGGAGATAGAAAAATGACTACATTCGCAACAGAATGGGAAAAGCAATTAGAGCTATACCCAGAAGAGTACCGAAAAGCATACCGCCGAGTGAAAAGGGCGAGTGAAATTTTATTACGTGAACCAGAGCCGCAAGTCGGATTAACGCCGAAAGAGGTTATTTGGACGAAGAATAAGACGAAGCTTTATCGCTACATTCCAAAACAAGAAAAAACACAAAGAGTTCCAATTCTGTTAATATATGCTCTTATTAATAAACCATATATTATGGATTTAACTCCTGGAAATAGTTTAGTGGAATATCTAGTGGATCGTGGTTTTGATGTATATATGCTTGATTGGGGCACATTTGGTTTAGAAGATAGTCATTTGAAATTTGATGATTTCGTGTTTGATTATATTGCAAAAGCAGTAAAAAAAGTAATGCGAACTGCAAAATCGGACGAGATTTCTTTACTTGGTTATTGCATGGGTGGAACGCTAACTTCTATTTATGCAGCGCTTCATCCGCACATGCCAATTCGTAATTTAATTTTCATGACAAGTCCTTTTGATTTCTCTGAAACAGGATTGTATGGTCCTTTATTAGATGAGAAATACTTCAATTTAGATAAAGCGGTTGATACATTTGGAAATATTCCGCCAGAAATGATTGATTTCGGAAACAAAATGTTAAAGCCAATTACGAACTTTGTTGGTCCATATGTTGCTCTAGTAGATCGTTCAGAGAATGAACGCTTCGTCGAAAGCTGGAGATTGGTTCAAAAGTGGGTTGGTGATGGTATTCCGTTCCCAGGTGAATCATACAGACAGTGGATTCGTGATTTTTATCAAAATAATAAATTGGTTAAGGGTGAACTCGTTATTCGCGGACAAAAGGTAGATCTTGCAAATATTAAGGCGAATGTCTTAAATATTTCCGGGAAACGTGATCATATCGCTTTGCCATGTCAAGTAGAAGCATTACTAGACCATATTTCTAGCACAGATAAACAATATGTATGTTTACCAACAGGGCATATGTCTATCGTTTACGGTGGAACAGCTGTAAAACAAACATATCCGACGATTGGAAATTGGCTTGAAGAGCGTTCTAATTAAAAATAAAAAATCCAACTAGCCTATGTTAGTTGGATTTTTTTATGAAAAATAACAAAACATAGAAAGGAGAAATTTATATTTTAGGAGTATAATTATGAAACTTATGACAGGTAAGTTGTTTTGGAATACAGGAGTTTCAGTACCTTGTTATCCACCGTTAGGAAATGATATGATATGTGATGTGCTTGTAGTCGGAAGTGGCGAAGCAGGTGCCCATATAGCGTATTCTTTAGCGAAAATAGGTATGAGTGTAATGCTTATTGAAAAAAGAGAAATTGCATGTGGTAGTACATTTGCAAATGTAGGTGTATTACAGTTTCTTCATGATAAATCGTTAACCTCACTTATCCATACATTTGGTGAAGAAAAAGGGGTACGAGCATATAAACTGTGTTACGAAGCGTTACGGACAATGGAGAAAGTGGTACCTACTCTCGATATTGATCCCTATTTTATTCCGAGAAGTAGTTTATATTATGCAAGTAAAAGTGAGGATGTCTCATTTTTACAAGAGGAGTACAATACGTTACAGAATTATGGATTTCCTGTTGAGTATTTTACAGAATCTGATATTAAGAAACGTTATCCTTTCATAAAACAAGCGGCAATATATACACACGGTGATGCCGAGGTGAATCCGTATTTATTAGCGCACAGTCTTTTGCATAAAGCAAATCAAATGGGAGCTAATATATATGAACATACAGAGGCAATACATATAAAAAAACGTAAAAATGATTTAATTTGTTACACGAAAACAGGAAATCAAATTGTAGCAAAGAATATTATTATGGCGACAGGTTATGAAGCGCTTTTTGGAAAGAAAGAAAGAAAAAATACAACAGTAGACACCTCTTATGCAATTGTAACAAATGAAATAGATCAGTTTGAAGGCTGGCATGAGCGATCGTTAATTTGGGAAACGGCACGGCCCTACTTATATTTTCGAACGTATCGAAACCGCATTATTGTAGGCGGATTAGATGAAGCGCTGCAAATTCAAACAATTGGTGATACGAAATTATTGCATAAGCGTGATATCCTTATTAATATTGTAAAAGAGATGTTCCCGCAGTATAAAAATATACAGGCAGACTACTATTGGGCAGCCGCGTTTGGTGGTACTCATGATGGTCTCCCCATTTTAAAAGAAGACGAAAAGATACATAATTTGTTTTACGCATTGCCGTATGGAGGTAATGGAACTGTATATGGAATGGTCTTTGCCAAATTATTTGAGCAGTTATTTACAAATAAAGAAAGTAAAGATTTTTCTTTATTTAATCGATAGAAAAAAGGTAGCGAAGTGATGGAATGAGAGATATAAAAAAGTTTTTACAAAAATTACGTCCTGTACAACTCATCGTTTTGTTTTATTTGTTAGCAGTAGTTGTATCGGTGATATTGCTTAGTTTACCGTTTGTTACGAAGCCTGGTGTGAAATGGACATTTATAGATGCGCTTTTTACATCGGTTAGTGCGGTAAGCGTTACGGGACTGTCTGTTATTACGATTTCAGATACGTTTACTACAGCAGGAATTATTGTTTTAGCCCTTATTCTACAATTAGGCGGCTTAGGAATTATGGCGCTTGGTACATTTGTTTGGATCATTACGGGGAAAAAGATTGGTTTGCAAAGAAGAAGATTAATTATGGCAGACCATAATCAAGGGAATTTATCGGGTCTTGTAGAATTGATGCGTTCTATTTTGATTGTAATTATTTCAATAGAACTTATTGGAGCAATCCTATTAGGTACAAGATTTTTACTTTACTTTCCGACTTGGCAAGAAGCTTATTTTCACGGTTTCTTTGCAGCTGTTAGTGCGACTACGAACGGCGGATTTGATTTAACAGGACAATCATTAATTCCTTATAAAAAAGATTATATTGTTCAAATGATTCATATGTTACTAATTATTTTAGGAGCGATTGGTTTCCCTGTGCTAATGGAAGTGAAACAATTCCTTAGTAAAAGGAGACAACAATTATTCCGTTTTTCATTATTTACAAAATTGACGACAACAACATTTTTTGCACTCGTTGTTGTTGGTACAATTATGATTTTTTTACTGGAGAGAAATCATTTTTTAGTAGGAAAGTCATGGCATGAAACTGTATTTTATACATTATTCCAATCTGTGACGACGCGAAGTGGTGGACTTGCTACGATGGATATACGTGAATTGTCACAACCGACGCTTTTATTTATGAGTATATTAATGTTTATAGGGGCATCTCCAAGTTCGGTTGGGGGCGGAATACGTACAACAACATTTGCTGTTAGTATATTGTCACTATATACCTTTGCAAGGGGCGGTAGAACAGTTAGAGTCTTCAAACGTCAGCTACATGAAGAGGATGTACTGAAAGCATCTGTCGTTATGACGATGGGGATTTTGTTATGTGCTACTGCGCTATTCATTTTATCTATTACGGAAAATGTACCGCTTATGAGCTTAATTGTTGAAGTTTGTTCTGCTTTCGGAACGACGGGACTATCAACAGGTGTTACGCCTGATTTAACAACTGTTGGGAAACTTGTACTTATTGTGCTTATGTTTATCGGACGCGTTGGTATTTTAACATTTATTTTAGCTAGTGGTGGAAGGGAACAACCACCTCGCTATAAATACCCGAAAGAGCGGATTATTATTGGATAGTATGAAACCATTCTACCTACGTTAGGTAGAATGGTTTTTTAGTCGTTAATTCCAAATTGTGGATGCATAAAAGCTTCATTTTTATTATCCACTTCGTTTTTTAGTAACTCTTGATTTTCTTCTGAAATCCACCCAATATCATTTGTCGGATGGATCCACTCATCGCCAGCCATAATGGCAGGATCTATTTTATCACTCCAATTGTTAAGTGGACTGTTCTCGGAATTATATTTACTGTCTCCAATTACAACATCATATTGATTCACAAAAGGTTGTTGCATCGTTTTTCCTGTTCCTTTAAAAGATGGAAAATTCATTTGATGCGGGAGCGTTTCGTCTAAAATTGGTGATTGAATCTTTTCTTTTTTCTTCAAAATTATCGCTCCTTTTTATAATGATTTCTTCATACGTAGTATTTCCATCTAACGCCTCTTATGTACTTGTTAACACTTGCCAGTAATAATTATTTTAAGTTGTTTCAAACTAGAGTAGAAAGTGATTTCTTGAGAGCAGGTGAATGTATTGGTAAAAAGAAAAGTGAAACAAAATGCGGCAATCAATAATAATAAAACTCCGAAAGAAAGCTTACCAGATGCAGAATTTGCATTAGAGTATGAAGGAGAAAATAGCGCAAAGTATGCTAATCGTAATTCAAAAAAAGGGAAACAAAAATGAGGCGTTTTTTACAAACGCCTCATTTTTTTGTGGGATTATAAAGGTTTTTTTAATTATTTGTAAATTTAGTGTTTTCTATTAGCAGAAAAATGCGAAAAAACATAGAAGTAGCAACGTATTACACAAAAACAAACAACAAACAAAAGATTAATGTTGGTTTAATACTGCTTTTACACTAGTTGTTTATATTTGAGTTGTACATAAGATTTGTAAAAGGAGAGAGAAACAGTGAAAAAAACAATCTTTAAAGCTGTAGCGACTGGAATGGTATTTTCGTTATTAATGGGGTGTGGTGCAAAGAAGGAAGAAAGTGCTGGAGCGAAAGTGAAAGATGACAAATTATCTGGATCATTAACTGTTTACACAGCAATTGAAGAAGAGCTTGTACCAATTTATCTTGATTCCTTTAAAAAGAAATATCCTGATGTGAAATTGAACATTGTACGTGATTCAACAGGAGTTATTACTGCGAAATTGCTAGCTGAAGGGAAAAATACACAAGCAGATGTTGTATGGGGAACTGCGGCATCAAGTCTATTAGCTTTAGATAAAAAAGATATGTTAAAAGGATACTCTCCAAAAGGAGCAGATCGTGTTCTTCCGCAATTTAAAGATGATAAGCAACCTGAAAAATGGGTAGGAAATACTGCATTTATGACGGGGATTGCTGTAAATAAAGAAGAGTTAAAGAAGAAAAATTTACCGATGCCAGAATCATATGAAGATTTAACGAAACCAGAGTATAAAGGAACACTTGTTATGCCACATCCAGCATCATCTGGAACAGGATTTTTAACAGTTTCTGCATGGCTACAAATCATGGGTGAAGATAAAGGCTGGGATTACATGAAGAAACTTCATGATAATATGGCAAGTTATACGCATTCAGGATCAAAACCAGCGAAATTAGCAGGAGCAGGTGAATATCCAGTCGGTGTATCAATGGTTTATAGTGCTTTAAAAGAGAAACAAAAAGGTGCACCAGTTGAAGTTGTACTGCCGAAAGAAGGATTGGGGTGGGAAGTAGAAGCGAACGCACTTATTAAGAAAGATAATACGAAAAATGATAAATTAGCACAAGCATTTTTAGATTGGGCAATTACTGATGATGTAATGAAGTTATACTTTGAGAAAAATGGATTTGCGACAATTAAAAATGATTATAAACTTCCAGAGGGATTCCCGAAAGATGTTACTGAAAAATTATATAAAAAGAATGACTTTAAATGGGCAGCAGAAAATCGTGACAAAATTTTAGAAAAATGGGAAAAAGAGTTTGGCCAAAAAGCAGAACCGAAAAAGTAAGTGAGTGGGAGAGAGAAAAATGAGCGAATATTTATCAATTCAACACATTCAAAAACAGTTTGATGCATTTACAGCGTTAAAAGATATTTCTTTTACTGTGAACAAAAATGAGTTTGTTTGTTTATTAGGCCCGAGTGGCTGTGGGAAAACGACGTTGCTTCGCATTTTAGCGGGACTAGAGGAACCAACGACTGGCAGTATAGCTGTGAATGGAAAAGATATTACAGCATTGCCTCCTGGAAAGAGAAACTTCGGAATGGTTTTCCAATCGTATGCTTTATTTCCGAATTTAACAGCACTTGAAAATATTGAATACGGCTTAAAGACAAAAAAATATGGGAAAGCAGAAGTGAAAGAGAAAGCGCTAGATGCGTTAAAACTTGTAGATTTGCTGAATGTAAAAGATAAATATCCTGCTCAAATGTCTGGTGGACAACAGCAGCGAGTAGCACTTGCACGTGCGCTCGCTCTGTCTCCAGATATTTTGTTACTCGATGAGCCGTTATCAGCTTTAGATGCAAAAGTGCGTGAAAAATTACGTAGGGAAATGCGTGATTTGCAAGAGAAAATAGGAGTAACGACGATTATGGTAACGCATGATCAAGAAGAGGCATTAACAATGGCTGATAAAATTGTTGTAATGAATCATGCGGAAATTATGCAGATTGGAACACCAGAGGAGATTTATCAAAGACCAGCCAATCCGTTTGTGGCAGATTTTATTGGTTCTATTAATTTCTTTTCAAAAAATAATGAAGAACATGCAATTCGTCCGGAGCATGTAACAGTCGTACAAAATAATGGCATTAAAACAATGGTAGAAAGCATGGAGTTTCGTGGATCTGTATACCGGACAGAAGTGAGAGTTATAGATGAGAAAACACACCTATATAATGAGAAAATCGTTGTAGATATATTGGCATCAGAAGTAGAAAAAACAGCCATTAGGAAAGGGAAGCCAATTCAAATCTCTTTCTCAGAAAATCATATGTTGTCATATGGAAAGAAGGTTGTTGTATAGATGGAGATGTTAGAAAACTATAAGGTAGAAAGTACGAAAAAAAAGATTAAGAGAAGTATAGGGAAAGAGGAATGGATCCAAAGGCTCGTAATTATCGTTATGATTTTTTCTTTCCTTATCATACTTGTATTACCGCTATTACAACTATTTACACAAGCTTTTTATAATAAAGATGGAGTTTTCGTTGGTTTAGCGAATTTCAGTAAATATTTCACAACACCAACTTTAGTTCAGTCTTTACAAAATACAGTATGGATTTCTGGCGCAACAACAATTATTTCAGTTGCAATCGCATTCGTTTACGCATATGCAATTGCCCGTACGAATGTTTTTGGAAAGCGTGTATTTCAGTATGTAGCGTTATTACCATTGTTCGCACCAACGATGATGCACGGTATAGCACTTACATATTTATTTGGTAATCAAGGGCTAGTAACGAAAGGAATGTTTGGTTTATTTGAAGGTATACAAATCCCTTTATATGGACCAGTAGGAATTGTAATAGCTGAAGTTATGTATACATTTCCACAAGCCTTTCTTATATTGCTAATTGCCTTCCAAGGATCTGATTATCGTTTATATGAAGCTTCTAATATGTTAGGGGCGAGTAAAACAAAGCAATTTTTCACGGTTACTTTACCTAGTGTAAAGTACGGATTAATTAGTGCAATGTTTGTTGTGTTTACACTTAGTTTTACTGATTTTGGGGCACCAAAAATTGTTGGTGGTCAATATAATGTGCTTGCTACTGACGTATACAAACAAGTAATTGGACAGCAAAATATGCCGATGGGTGCAACTGTCGGAATGATTTTATTAATCCCAGCTATATTCGCATTTGTAGTTGATCGTATTACGCAAAGAAAGCAGGCGAATTTCTTATCTTCAAAAGCAGTACCATACAGAATAATAGCTAATAAGAAAAGAGATGTAATCTCATTCATATATTGTAGTGTGATTACACTTATGATCATTCTATTATTTGTTGCAGTTGGTATTGCTGCAAGTGTGAAAGTATGGCCATATAATATGAGTTTTACATTTGAGCATTTTAATTTTTCAAGTTTAACAGGAGATGGACTTGAAGCATTTAAAAATAGCGTAATTGTTTCAGCAGTTACAGCAGTTATTGGGGCGATTTTAACATTTGTATTCGCATATGCAATTGAGAAAATAGACCAGCTACAATTTTTCAGAAAAACAGGTTACTTTTTCTCTATAGTGCCGTTAGCGATACCAGGTTTAGTACTCGGATTAGGATATGTCTTTTTCTTTAGTCAACCAACGATTCAAATTCTTGGACTATCAGTAACGAATCCGTTTCATTCTTTATACGGAACAATCGCTGTATTAGTACTAGTAAATATCATTCATTTTTATTCTGTAACATTTGTCACGGCAACGACTGCCTTAAAGAAATTAGACCGAGAGTTTGAGCTTGTTTCGCAGTCGATGGGTATTCCGTTTTATAAAACATTCTTCCGAGTAACAGTACCAATGTGTTTACCAGCAATTTTAGAAATGGTAATGTACTACTTCGTAAATTCAATGGTAACTGTATCGGCAGTTGTATTCCTATATGCAGCTGATTTTAAACTAGCTGCCGTATCAATCGTAAATATGGATGATGCAGGAAATGTAGCACCAGCAGCTGCAATGAGTGTACTTATTGTTGTTACAAATATTGTAGTGAGAGTTGTATATGAATGGGGAACGAAAGCACTTCGTAACCGAACTTCACAATGGCAAAAAAGATAAGTAAGAAGGGTGATGGACAGAATGAAAATTGAAGCAGTTATTTTTGATTGGGCAGGTACGACGGTTGATTACGGATGTTTTGCACCGCTAGAAGTATTCATGAAGATTTTTCAAAAACGTGGCGTTGAAATTACAGCAGAAGAAGCACGTAAGCCAATGGGATTATTAAAAATAGATCATGTAAGGGCACTAACAGAAATGCCTCGTATTGCGGATGAGTGGAAGCGTGTCTTCGGTCAATTACCAACAGAAGCAGACATTCATGAGATGTATGAAGAGTTTGAAGAAATTCTCTTTTCTATTTTACCAAGTTATGCTACGCCGATTGATGAGGTAAAAGAAGTAATCGCTTCTTTACGTGAGAGAGGCATTAAAATCGGTTCAACAACGGGCTATACGAGAGAAATGATGGAAATTGTAGCAAAGGAAGCAGCGTTACAAGGATATAAACCTGATTTTCTTGTTACGCCAGATGATGTTCCAGCAGGCCGCCCATACCCATGGATGTGCTATAAAAATGCAATGGAACTTGGTGTGTATCCGATGAACCATATGATAAAAGTAGGGGACACAGTATCAGATATGAAAGAAGGTAGAAATGCTGGAATGTGGACAGTTGGTGTGATTCTTGGTAGTAGTGAGCTCGGTTTAACGGAAGAGGAAGTGGAGAGTATGAATTCGGTAGAGCTTCGTGAAAAAATAGAAATAGTTCGTAATCGGTTTGTTGAAAATGGGGCTCATTTTACGATTGAAACGATGCAGGAGCTCGAAAACGTAATGGAACATATCGAGAAACAAGAACTTATTATTTCATAAAAGGGGTACGGGATCATGAATGAAAATCACTACTTATTATTAACACCAGGACCATTAACGACAACAAAATCAGTAAAAGAAGTTATGCTATACGATTGGTGTACGTGGGATGTTGAATATAATACGATGGTGCAAGAAGTAAGAGCTAAACTTGTATCGTTAGCGACGAAGGAAGAAGAGAAATATACAACAGTGTTAATGCAAGGAAGCGGTACGTTTTCAGTTGAAGCAGTAATTGGCTCTGTTATTCAGGGAAATGGGAAGCTTCTCGTTTGTACAAATGGTGCGTACGGTAAGCGCATTGTACAAATGGCAGAGATGTTACAGATTGATGTAGTGGTCAGCCAAACAGAAGAGTGGGAACCTACTAATATTGTAGAAGTAGAAAAGTTATTGGAAGAAGATAAAGAGATTACGCATATTGCAGTTGTTCATTGTGAAACAACGACAGGCATTATAAATCCAATTGTAGATGTATGTAAATTAGGAAAGCAGTATGGAAAGGTTACAATTGTTGATGCGATGAGTAGTTTCGGCGGGATTGAAATAGACATTGCTGATTTACAAATTGATTTTTTAATTAGTAGTGCGAATAAGTGTATTCAAGGGGTTCCTGGATTCGGATTTGTAATCGCAAAACGTGATGAATTATTGAAGTGTAAAGGGCAAGGACGCTCTTTATCTCTTAATTTATATGATCAATGGGAAACGATGGAAAAACAAAATGGGAAATGGCGTTTTACTTCACCTACACATGTTGTACATGCTTTTTATCAAGCACTACTTGAACTAGAAAAAGAGGGTGGAGTAAGAGCGCGTTACAATCGATATTACAACAATCAAAAACTACTAGTGAATAGAATGGGAGAAATCGGATTTAAGCCACTAGTAGATGAGAAATATCAATCTCCTATTATTACATCTTTCATTTATCCAAAAGGGGAGTTCGAGTTTCAACAGTTATATAACGAATTAAAATGCTATGGATTTGTTATTTACCCTGGGAAAATTTCGAAAGTAGATACGTTCCGGATTGGAAATATAGGTGATGTACATGAAGAAGATATTAATCGCTTAGTTGATAGTATTGCTAAAGGAGCTGTTATTGGGTGAAAGTATTTTGTTTAGGTGGAGCAGGTAAAATTTGTCGTGAAGCTATTTTGGATTTAATTCAATTTTCATCTTTTGAGACGATTACTGTAGCCGATTTTAACGAGGAAGAAGGCCGTAAAGTAGTAGAATGGCTCAACGATCCTCGTGTTGATTTTGTAAAAGTAGATGTAACGAATCAAGAGGATACGGTTGCAAAAATGAAAGGTTATGACATTGTATTGGATGGTACGACGATAAAGCTAAACGGATTGTCGACTCGCTGTATTGCAGAAGCAGGCTGCCACGGTGTGAACTTAAATGGATTTGGTGAAGAAAATGAATCGCATGCTATATTTGTTCAAAATGAAAAAACATGTTTGCCTGGGTTTGGCATGACGCCAGGTGTAACGCAAATGATGGCAATGCATGCAGCAAATCAACTGGATACTGTAGAGTCTGTCCGCGTAAGTCACGGTTCGTATCGTCCGATTGCTTTTTCTGCTTCAATTACAGAGACAACGACATATGAATATGATCCACATTTACCATCGCGTACAGTGTATGAAGATGGTGAATTTAAACAAGTACTTCCGTTTGCGCGTCCGAGAGAAATAGAATTGCCAGCGCCTTATGGTAAGGAAACGCAGTATATCATTCCGCATTCTGAAACGATTACGTTAGCAAAGGCACTAGAAAATAAAGGTGTCAAACTGATAGAGACGAGAGGAACTTGGCCGAAGCAAAATATGCAACTTGTACGTGCTTTATATGATTACGGCATATTGCGTAATGATCAGATTGAAATAAACGGGAAAGAAATAGGCATTATGGATTGTATTTCGCAGTATTTATTGCAATCGAAAGAAGGACAAGAAACAGAGCTTTATGGTTATGCACTTCATGTAGAAGTAATAGGTATGAAAAATAATGAGAAGCAAAGACATGTGTTATATCATACACATCCGTTATCTGATGGTTCTGTTGTAGGATGGGAAAAATTAAGGGCGTATACGAGAAACGTCGGTATTCCATTTGGGATTGCTGCAGAGTTAATTGCAACTGGAAATGTAAGTAGGGTGGGTGTTGTTACGCCTGAAGAAGCTTTTGAAAATCCACAATTAATTTTTGATGAACTAGCAAAGCGCGGTATTCATATTCATGAAGAAGTTTCTACTTATAAAGAAAATTATAACTTTGTATAAGCAAGGAAGCTTATGAGGGAGATATAAATGAGGTGAATCTATGTCTGTAGTAGGAGAAGAAAGAAAGCGAACCATTCTTGAAAAGGTAGAATTTAAAGGAAAAGTAAAGGTTTCAGAATTAGCGAGAGAATTTGCTGTATCAACAGAAACGATTCGTCGATATTTAGAAGAATTAGATCGTGAAAAGAAGCTGAAAAAAGTGTATGGTGGAGCTGTTCAACTTCCAGGCGCTGGGGTAGAGGCGCCAATGTTAGAAAGAGAAATGCTACATATAGAAGAGAAGAAAAGAATTGGTTATAAAGCAGCGACATTTGTAGAAGATGGTGATGTCATTGCAATTGATGATGGAAGTACACCGCTTCAAATGGTTCCATACCTTGTTCATCGTAAAAACTTAACGATTGTAACAAGTTCATTTCCAGTCGCAACACAATTAATTTCTTCTATTAATAAAAAGATGTTTCACGGTGAAGTTTTATTTATAGGTGGAAAAGTATCTCCAAAGCATTCGCGTGTATCAGGGTCTATTTCTCAGCAAGTAATACAGCAATTCCATTTTCATAAAGCGTTCGTTTCGATTGATGGGTTATTACCTAGTTTTGGAGTTTCCAGCTTTGAATTAGAGAAAGCGAAATTGTCAGAGGCGATGATGAAATTAGCTGAGAAAACATATATTTTATGTGATCATACGAAGGTAGGCGTGAAAGGGAATTATCGTATAGCAGCATTTTCACGTATTCAACATGTAATTTGTGATAAAAAAATGCCATATAGTTTTGAAGAAGAACTTATGAAGCATAATATTCAGTGGACAGTTTGTTAAATAAAGTGAAAGTACCTAAACTCCCGCCTAATTTTTAGGAGGGAGTTTTATTGTCTGCAAATCGTAAAATAAAAGATTTGCATTTATGCAAAAAGTGGACACATTTTCTCATCTCTTTCATATAATTTACCAATACAAAAAAAGTTGGTCGAGGGAAAGAAGGGAGAACATGTCAGAACGAATATATAATAAACTTGTATTGTACGCGAATATTTTGCAAAAAATTGGTGTCATCAATGAGAAGGAAAAAAGTGAAATTCTTCATACGATAGGTAAAAAAGCCCTTTGAATAAAGGGCTTTATATTTTTTATCTTTAAAAATATAAATTTAATGTAATATTCTCATTGACAATGATAATGATATTCATTATCATTTATTCGTAGGTAATTGATAAGGGTTATCAATTGTAAAAATTGTATATGATAGGGGATATTATTTTGAAAAAAAATTATATGAAGGCGCTAGTAGTAGCGACAACATTAGCAATTCCATTTGCTACGTATTCTACTCCAGCATTAGCGGCATTAAAAGTTGAAGCAAATCAATCGGTAGCAGCAGCGAGTGATCGCACGTATGATACTGAGATTAAAATATATAAGGACCAAAAAGATGAGCCATCTATGGTTTCTCAATATATAAAAGATCCTAAAGTAACGATTGCAGCTGGCAAAAAAATTGTCACTGTAACAATGCAAGATAGCGATTATTTTCAATATCTTAGAATAGAAGATAAAAACCAGCCTGGTGTATTTCATGATGTGAAGGTTTTGTCAGAAGATAAGAGGAAGAATGGAACGAAGGTAGTTCAATTTGAAATTGGCGAGTTTGAGAAGAAGCACAATATGCAAATGCATATACTTATTCCAGCTATTGGATATGATCACAAATATCAAGTTCAATTTGAAATTAAAGATCCAACTGTAGGTAACAAAGAAACAGAGAAACCAGATGATAACTCTAATTCAGGAAATACGGAAACGGATAATCCAGTTGATAATCAAAATATGATAACAGATAACAAATTAAGAGAACTTGTGAATAAAAAAGTATTTAATAGAAAAGATTTAAATACACCAATTACGAAAGAAGAGTTATTACAAGTAAAGGATTTATTTTTAAATACAAATGAGATACTTGATTATAGTGCATTAAAATATATGCCAAATTTAAAATCTTTAACAGTTGCGAATGCGAAGATAAAAGACCCGTCGTTCTTTGCGAACTTAAAGCAATTAAATCATTTAGCTTTGCGTGGTAATGAATTTGCAGATGTAACGCCACTTGTTAAGATGGATAATTTAGAATCTCTTGATTTAAGTAATAATAAAATTACAAACGTTGCACCACTAACTGAAATGAAAAATGTAAAAAGTTTATATCTATCAGGCAACCAAATAGAAGATGTAACAGCATTAGCGAAAATGGAACAACTAGATTACTTGAATTTAGCAAATAATAAAATTACGAACGTTGCTCCATTAAGCGCTTTGAAAAATGTAACATACTTAACTTTAGCAGGTAATCAAATTGAAGATATTAAAGCGTTATATTCATTACCTTTAACAGACTTAGTATTAACACGTAATAAAGTTAAAGATTTATCCGGCATTGAGCAAATGAAGCAATTAGAAGAATTGTGGATCGGGAAAAATGAAATAAAAGATGTTACTCCTCTAAGTAAGATGACACAGTTAAAACAATTACACTTACCTAACAATGAGTTAAAGGATATTACTCCATTATCAAGTTTAGTAAACTTACAAAAGCTTGATTTAGAAGCGAATTATATTTCAGACTTATCACCAGTTAGTAATTTAAAAAAATTAGTATTTCTAAGTTTTGTTGCAAATGAAATCCGTGATGTCCGACCAGTTATAGAACTAAGTAAGACGGCTTATATTAATGTCCAAAATCAAAAAGTATTTTTAGAGGAAACAGAAGTAAATAAAGAAGTAAAAGTACCTATATATGAAAAAGATGGTGAGATTTCTACGAAAATCCGTCTGAAGAGCGATAATGGTACGTATAGTAATGGTGTAGTGAAATGGAGTACACCAGGTGAGAAAGTATATGAATTTGGTGTGAAAGATCCATTCGCGGATACAGGAATCTTCTTTACAGGATCTGTTATTCAAAATGTAGTAGAAAGTAAAGACGGTAATACATCTAAAGAAGATGAGAAAACAGAAGTGGTAGAATTTAAAGATGTACCAAAGGGACATTGGTCAGAAGAAGCAATTAATTACTTAGCGAAAGAAAAATTATTTATAGGCTATGGAAATGGTGAATTTGGATTTGGTGATAACATTACTCGTGGACAAGTAGCACTTCTAATACAAAGGTATTTAAAATTAGAAAATAATCTAGAACAAAAAACGGCATTTACAGATACGAAAGGAAATATGTATGAAACGGCTATTGATGCAGTGGTTCAAGCTGGAATTATGACAGGCTATGGAAATGGTATGTTCCGTCCGGATGGAGTATTAACTCGATATGAAATGTCAGTAGTACTACAAAGAGTATTTCAGTTAAAAGAAAATGAAAATAGTGCAGAGAATTTTAAAGATGTACCAAATGGCCATTGGGCGAAAGGATATGTGAAAGCTTTAGTGGATAATAAAATATCAAAAGGCGACGGGGAAGGGAATTTTTTAGGAGATAATTTCGTAACACGTGAACAATACGCACAGTTTTTGTATAATGCAATAAAGAAATAAAGTGAAACTTTATTCAGTGGGGGTTTTGTTCATTCCCTACTGATTAGTAGCCCTCACCAATCGGGCTGCCCGTTAATGCGGAATAAAAAATGAGGAAAATACGCTATTCTTTAATTAAAGAATAGCGTATTTTTTATGTGCAAAATGAAATAGATAGGAGTATAGACATATGAATAGCCTATTTTAAAGAAGAACCACGAAACTATATTGACAAAAAAGCGTTCTCATGTGATAATTCAATTAAATTTTTAGAATAATCAAAAAATATTCCTTTTACATAGAAAGGATTCGAACCTTATATGAATATTATGCCGGGGGTGACGAAATGTTATTTTTTCTGAAGAAATGGAATGAATTAAAAGATGTGAAATCTGAATTGGCACTTCGTGATTGGTTTTATGGTACTAAAATTAGCTTATCGCTATGTACGTCAAAAGAGCCGTTAACATTTTTAGTAAATGTTGAGGGAAGAGATAAAGGGCTATTTTCGGAAGAAGATTTTATTGTCGTAAATTGCATGTGCGAGTCAGTATTTGAAAATGAAGAAAAACCAGCTGCAGAGTCATTTATGCATGCGGATATTTATAAAAAAAGTAGTGCAGGATGTATTTTACAAGTGCAGACTGTAGATAGTCATTTAATATCAGAGTTATATGGGGAAGAAGGAGAAGTAACGTTCGATAAACGCAGTGTGGAGCGTGTTTTCGGAAAAGAAGGTATAACAGAAATGACAATTCCAATTGTAGAAGATGAAAAAAAATTCGCTGATTTATTAGAAAGCAATGTTCCGAATTTCATTGAAGGTGGAGGAGTAGTTCTTGTTCATAATTACGGCATGATTGTGTGGGGAAAAACGCCAGAAGAAGCGAAAAAATGGCTAGAGGGTATAGAATATTTAATGAACTATCATGTAAAGTTATTAATGATTAAGGGTGCAAGGAGCTCTGTTATATAAAAATGGATGTGATATGGCTACAAGTTAATAAACAAATGAAAGCGTTTTAAAAATAATTTCACTCATAAAATATAGGTCTCCTTATTATATATAGATTACATGTTGACATGTAAGGAGGAACATATTTTGCGAGTTAAATATCATTTTCTGCCAAAGCAGCAAGTAACATTTTGCAAGATAAATGATTCTGGTGAAGAGGCACTGCAAATGATGAACGAAACGGGATTTCGAGCCATCCCGGTATTAGCAGAAGATGAGAAGAAATTCACGGGGATTATTTATAAAGTAGATTTATTAGAAAAAAAATGCAATAGCGGATTAGAGCATGTAAGTGCAGGGGATATGCTTGATGATTCCAATGCATTTATTTTTGAAAAGGATTCATTCTTCAGAGCTTTTTATGTAATTCGTCGGCTTCCGTTTTTAGCCGTGCTAAATGATTATAATGAATTTGTCGGTATGTTAACGCATTCGAATATATTTGATGTTATTGAAGATTCATTTGGTATGCGAACAGGTGGTTATATATTAACAATTGCAACACAAGATTGTAAGGGAACGATTAAAGAGCTTGGGACATTGTTAAAAGCATATAATATAGGTGGCCTATTTACGTTAGATAACGGTGATCAATATATCCGCCGCGTTATTGTAAATATATCAGATGAGTTAGATGAAACAAGATTAAAGCAATTAATCGGAAAAATAGAGAAAAAAGGATTCAGAGTGAGTCATGTAGATTATATTTAAGTTAAAAAAAGTACCTATCTGTTATATATAGATAGGTACTTTTTTGTCCCGCCATTTGTGGGCAGTAAAATCCGAGCCTCAAAATTCAGCGCAAGTAAAGAAGTTAAGTGGGGGGACGGATTGCCCATAAAAGCCCAATTGGTGAGGGCTGATTAAAGTTTCACTTTATGTGAGTAATGAACTTTATTTTGAAACAGGAGGCGGGGATAATGCTAGATCAGATAAGAAAATAAAGTCTGCATGCTCACGAATTTTAGGGATAGAAGTTTCAATAACGCGTGATGTAATTTCACCTGGAGGGCCCACATGCCCGATAGCTACCATAATAGGTTTTTCTTGAATTTTTTTGATGAGTAATTGGGCTTGTTTTGAAATATGTCCTGCTGTATACACATCATCAAAAAATAGTTGGTTTTCAATAATAGGAACTCCTAATTCTTTTCCGATTTTTGGGACGACACTATTAGGATTCGTTTTACTATCTAAGTAAAATAAACCGTGTTTTTTACAAGCAGCAAGTATAAGGCGAACAATTCTTTCATCCGCTGTTACTTTTGACCCCATATGATTGTTCATTCCAATTGCATGCGGTACTTCTTGAATCGCTTGTTCAAGTCGGTTGTTTATTTCTTCATCGCTTAAATCAGTTGTAATTGCTTTCGGCCCAAGCCATTCTTTTTTACCTTTTATAGGTTCCATTGGCATATGTATAATAACTTCATGGCCTTTCTTATGGGCAGCTATTGCATCTTCTTTTGTGGAAGGAAGAAAAGGCATAACAGCAACAGTGAGTGGAATGGGAAGTGATAACATTTGATTAGTCCCCTTCATATTATTTCCGAAATCATCAATGACAATAGCAACTTTATTCGTATGAGCATTTGCTTGAATAGGAAATAAGAAGGACGGTAAAAACAAAACAATGATGAATAATGCAATCGTATATTTTCGCATATAAATATTTCCTTTCTATTGTTATCCCGCTATTTGTGGGGAGTAAGACTCCCACCTCAACATTGGGCTGGATAGGTGGGAGATTCACTGCCTACCCGATTGGTGAATGCTAATAATCAGTGGGGGCTGAACAAAAAACACTGATTAAAGTTTCACTTTATCAATCATCATTATGTTTTGCTTTTTTATATAAATTAAACAAAAAATGTCGAAGAAAAGTAGGTGGAAAATTAAGAATCCACGGTTTACGTAGCATTTATAAAAAAACAAGATGAAAAAAATGTCTATTATTGCGAATGTATTTACAAAGATAGAATAATTTGTAATAATTCTCAAAGTGAGGGTAAAGATTTGTAAATTACAGGGAGAAAATGTTAAAATTTCTGATTCTTCAAATTTGCATATGATTAAGTAGTTAAAAAAGTCAATGGAGAAGTGAAGTTAAGAGCATGGAAGTATAATAAGGGGGATATGGATGTTTACTGTAAAAAGGAAGTACACATTAGAAAAGCTTTCACGTGATATTCATATGAAACGTGAAGAAATGATTCAACTAGGATTAACAAGTGGGCTAAATAGTAGGGAGACAATTCAAGTTAGTCAAGAATTGGACAAGCTTATTTTACAATATCAATGTTATAAAGAAAAACAAACACCGAAATGGTTTTCAATTATAAAAATACCTATTTTCCAAATCGGGTATGAAGGAAAATCAAATAATTTTTGGCGAATGCTTGTGGCTGGTTTTATGAAATAAGTATAATTACCCTTATAGGATAAGGATAATTATACTATGTGTAACGGAATTTCGATATGAACTGTTGTTCCTTCGTTTTCTGTACTGTCAATAAAAATATGCCCATTATACATCTCTACAATTCGTTTACATATGACAAGTCCAAGACCTGTTCCAGTATCTTTATTAGTAAAGAACGGATGAAAGAGGTGTTTTTGAATATGTTGCGGAATCCCTTTTCCAGTATCTATAATCTGCAATTGTGCGTGTGTTTCATTGTTTTTTACTACAATGGTTAGTGTATCACTAGAAGTCATGGCCTCAATTGCATTTTTTGTAATGTTTAAAACCACTTGTTTCATATGGTCTTTCGAACAACGGATATGAACAGGATGGTCTGGCAAATGTAAATGGAATACAATGTTATGTAAATTCGCCTCAGATTGAATAATTAATGCTACCTCATTTAGAATTTTTCTTACATCATACGTTTGTTCGATGATGGCGGTTGGCTTTCCGAGAATAAGAAATTCACTTACAATTTCATTGATTCGCTCTATTTCTTGTTCAATTACGGAAAAGTAGAACTGATCTTGCTCATCTTTATATTTCTCTTTTAATAGAGCGACGAGTCCTTTAATTCCAGTAAGAGGATTACGAATTTCGTGTGCTGTACTCGCTGCAAAAGTTCCAACTAATTCAATTTTTTGTAGTTCATTTTGTTGCCTTTCAATTTTTGTTTGACGTTTTAACAACATATATTGAGCAAGTAAAAATAAAATAGACATTAAAAATAAAGTAGCTATACACTCTATTGCAACCCACTGGTATAAGGTTTTTTGATGAATAGGTAATGGAGAAACAGAGACCTTCCAATTTAATCTTTGGAGTGGGGTAGTAAGCATATTAGAATGCGTATCACTTGTGTCGTTATTATCATCGGTTAGAAAAACTACATCATGTTTATCAGTTACCTCAAAATGGTATTGTGGTTTAATGGCATTTAAAGAAGATGAAATGTAATCAAAGCGTAAACTAGCTAATAATAATCCTGAGAGCTCCTTCTGTTTATTAAATATGGGGGCAGCAATCATAATAGCTTTATGTCCAAGAACGCGATCAGTAATGACTGATGATACAGTGGTTTTTTTAGTTTGGAGCGCGTCTTGAATATATTTACGGTCTGAAACATCTATAGGCTTTGATTCATCTTCAGATGCGATTGTAATGACTCCTTCTGGTGTAGCGTAATATAGACCAGAAAAGCGTGCATCGTTTCCATCTGTATCATGTACAATTTGTTTAATACCATTTATATTACCAGTCTCGGTGCCTACAACTTTTGCAAGCATGTCTAAAGCAGAAATTGCTTCACCAAGATGATGATCCAAATAATCTCTATATAAAAAGAGAACTGTATGAGCAGATAATTTGTTTTCCTGTTTCATTTTATATGTATGATACGAATAAAATGTAGCACCAATCCCTATTGTCGGTAGGATAACAAGCAATATATATACAATTATGCTTTGGAATTTGACTTTCAAATGTGGTACTCCTTCTTTTTTTATTATCATTATATATAAACTATGTTAAAATTGTCATGTTTTTATTCAAGAATGATTCTTAATATATTAGGGGAGAGGAAATGGATGAGTGAATGCTCATTCGGAATTCACAGGAAGTATGAACTGGCATTTTCTTTTTATTGCTGAGAATTTAAGTGAAGGGTTGAAAGTTGTATGACATCAAATAATGAACGAGAAGATATTTCTCAATCTTTAAAAGTATTTATTGCATTATCTCGTGTACATCGTTCTGTTATGGATACTACAAATAAATCTATACAAAGTAACGGGTTAAATCCAACTGAATTTGCTGTATTAGAACTGCTATATCATAAAGGCGGTCAACCACTTCAGCAAATTGGTGAGCGTATTTTGATAGCTAGTGGCAGCATTACATATGTTGTAGATAAGCTGGAGAAAAAGGGATTAGTAAAGAGAATTCCATGTCCGAATGACAGACGTGTTATTTACGCGCAATTAACTGAGTCTGGCGAGAACTTTATTGCTTCTATTTTTCCGGGGCATGAGAAAGTTATACATCAGTCTTTTGAAATGTTAACGAAAGATGAAAAAGATGAATTACTTGATTTATTAAAAAAAATTGGGAAGTATGAAAAATAATATGTTCCAAAGGAGCTTTGGATAAATAAATCCAAGGCTTTTTTATTTGTAATGAGCTCAGGGCAATCACTGCCGAAATTTGTTGAAAATTAAGAGGGAATTCAAGAATACGTATTGAATTATAATAAAGGTATGTAATGGAGAGGAGGCTCGTTCATGTCATTTAAAGACTATGAATATAAACGCCCAAATATTGAAGAGTTAAAAGAGAAATTTACTGTTGCTTTAGAGAAGTTTGATAACGCAAAAACTGTAGAAGAACAAAAACAAGTCATTCATTCAATTAATGAGATTCGCAACGATTTTGGTACAATGGGAAACCTTTGTTACATTCGCCATTCTGTTGATACGACGGATACTTTTTATAAGGAGGAGCAGGATTTCTTTGATGAATTCTCTCCAGTTGTACAAGGATATGGTACAAAATATTATAAGGCACTCATTAATTCTCCATTTCGTGAAGAATTAGAGGCGTATTATGGAAAACAATTATTTGCTCTAGCAGAATGTGATTTAAAAACATATTCAGATGAAGTCGTGAAAGATTTACAATTAGAAAATAAATTATCATCGCAATATACACAGTTATTAGCATCTGCAAAAATTGACTTTGCTGGAGAAGAAAGAACGTTATCGCAACTGATTCCGTTTATGCAAGGAAAAGAAAGAAGCGAACGTAAAGCAGCAAGTGAAGCATACTACGGATTTTTAGCTGGAAATGAGGAAGAACTAGATCGTATGTATGATGAGCTTGTTAAAGTGAGAACGAAAATCGCAAAATCTTTAGGTTTCAAAAACTTTGTTGAACTTGGATATGCAAGAATGTACCGTACAGATTATAATGCGGAGATGGTGGCTAATTACCGTCAGCAAGTGCTAGATTATATCGTTCCCGTTACAACGGAATTAAGAAAGCGACAACAAGCACGTATCGGTGTAGAGAAGTTAGCTTATTACGACGAAAACTTTGAGTTTGCTACAGGTAACCCAACTCCAAAAGGAGATGCGGATTGGATTGTTGATCATGGAAAGACAATGTATAAAGAGTTATCGGCTGAAACAGATGAATTTTTCAATTTCATGCTAGATAATGATTTATTAGATTTAGTTGCGAAAAAAGGAAAAGCTGGTGGCGGATATTGTACATATATTGAGAATTATAAAGCGCCATTTATTTTCTCAAACTTCAATGGAACATCTGGTGACATTGATGTATTAACACATGAAGCAGGTCATGCTTTCCAAGTATATGAAAGTCGTAAATTTGAAATTCCAGAATATAATTGGCCAACATATGAGGCGTGTGAAATCCACTCTATGAGTATGGAATTCTTTACATGGCCATGGATGAAGCTATTCTTTGAAGAAGATGCAGATAAATATTACTTCTCTCACTTAAGTTCAGCACTTCTGTTTTTACCTTATGGTGTATCTGTTGATGAATATCAACATTATGTATATGAAAATCCTGAAGCATCACCTGAAGAGCGTAAGACAGCATGGCGTAACATAGAGAAGAAATATTTACCACATCGTGATTATGAGGAGAATGATTATTTAGAGCGCGGTGGTTTTTGGCAACGTCAAGGGCATATTTATAGCTCACCGTTCTATTATATTGATTACACGCTTGCTCAAATTTGTGCGCTACAATTTTGGAAACGTGCAAGAGATAATAGACAAGAGGCGTGGGAAGATTATGTGAATCTGTGCCAACAAGGTGGAAGTAAATCGTTCTTAGAATTAGTAGAGGTTGCAAATTTAACATCACCATTTGCTGAAGGCTGTGTGAAAAGTGTTATTACAGAAATTGAAGCATGGTTACATGCGATTGACGACACAAAATTGTAAAAAACATGCGCTTTTTTTCACATGTTTAACATCGACATAATGGGAAAATGATGAGATAATAAAAGAAAATTCAGAATACTAAAGGGGTGTTTCTAATAAGGAGCACCTCTTTTCACCAACAAAAGGGGGGAACAAGTATGCTTCAATCTAATATGGATGTAAGTTTAGAAAGTTTAGTAAACTCATTACAGGCTACTCGAAGCACGCTATTATCAGAAATTGAAATGTTAAATGACACAGAAGTGAATGTAAAGCCACGCCGTGATAAATGGAGTATTATTCAAATTTTACACCACTTGCATTTAGTTGAACAATCTGTCACGTCTGCCCTTGTATATGCTTTACAAAAAAATGAAAGAAACATGACTCCATTTAAAGACCTCCAACTTACGCTTGATCGCACACATAAACGAGAAGCTCCTCAGCAAATGCAACCAACAGAAACTTTAATGAAAAAACAGCAAGGAATTCAATTGCTAGAACATTCACGCCAAGAACTATTACACGCGCTTCATAGTGTTATAGATGAAAAAGATCTATTTGAAAATGGATTAAAGCATCCTGTTTTTAATGATCTGAATTTGTATCAATGGGTTCAATTTCTTGATTTGCATGAACAAAGACATCTTACGCAGTTAAAAGAGGCGAAATATGCAATTTTGCAACGCTAAAGTGGAAGAAGTGGGAAACCACTTCTTTTTTGATACGTGCATAGTTTTCTTTCTTATTTTGGAATACTACATGGAGAAATAAGAAAGAAAAGAAGGAGTTGAAAAAACATGTCTAAGAAGAAGCGAGAAGAAGAGCGCGCCTGGAAAGCACGTAAAGAAAATCAACAACCGCACGGAAAAGTGAAAGCTTTTGCTGAATTAGTTGAAGGAACAGAAAAAACGTGATGAGTATTTCATCACGTTTTTTGTATGAGTGGAAAAGTTAATAAAAAGGTTGTACCGATTCCTTTTTCACTTATAATATCAATTTTTCCATTCATAGCTTGAACAACACTGAATACGACCATCATTCCAAGTCCAGTACCTTTTTCTTTCGTTGAATAAAAGGGCGAACCAAGACGTTTTACTTGTTCTGAATCCATACCGACTCCTGTATCTTTTATATATAACTGAATATGCTTATGATCAGGAACTAATGTGAAATAAAGATCACCGCCTTTTGGCATAGCCTCAATGCAATTTTTTAAAATATTTAATAAACATTGATTTAGTTTTTGCTTTTCTCCAGCGATAAAAAAAGAAGTGCTTTGCTTTATATAATGAGTACGTACATTTGTTAAATTAGCAAGCGGTGTAATTAACGACAATGCATGTAGTAATTCTTCTTCTAACTGTAATATTTGTTCTTTTTCAATGCTTGGTTTAGCAAAGGTTAAATAATCTGTAAGAACATGATTTGCTTGTTCGATGCCATTAATGGCAATGTCGATATATAATTTCCGTTCCTGCTCAGTGCATGTATCTGATTGTAACAGTTGTAAAAAACCTTTCGTTGAAGTTAATGGATTGCGAATTTCATGAGAGATAGACGCTGCCATTTCACCAATTAAATGAAACTTTTCAGCATTTATAAGTTCATTTTGGAGACGAACTTGAGTTTGTAATATGTGTAGTAAATATAAAATTAGAATCGTACCAAGCATTGAACATAATTCATACACAATAATATGCGGTATATAATCAGTCTTATTTGTAACCTTTGAAAGGAAGAAGGGTATCCAACTAAATCCGTATGTGAGACTGTAGATAATAGCAAGTGTTATTTTTATACGATTAGAAGTTCGATTGAAAAATTTATATGTTAATAATAGAACAATAAATAGAAGAACAGAACCGATAAGAGATGGGAAAACACCTACCCCACCTAATAATAAGCGATATATGTTTAATACAACTAAGATAGAACCACCAGCAATAGGCCCTCCCGTTAATGTACCGACAATTAATACAATATGGCGCATATCAAATTGAAAACCATTATTTGTTTTTGCTGCAAATGTAATACAGAGTACGGTAGCAAGGCAACAGAGTACAATGAATATAGCTGAATTTAATTTAGGAGAGCGTTTCCCTTTTTGATTCCAAAATAAATGATATACGAGCATTGTAATCAGGATGAATAATATATTTAAAAAGAGATAAATAATAAAGGATTTCAGTGGGATGCCTCCTCTCTTCTTATATTAAATTAATCATACTATAAAATGAAAGAAATGAAATAATAAATAGCTGAAAAATCAGAAATTTTTACGCTAGTATACAATATGTTACAATAAGCTGTGTCAATGAAAGAAGAAATTCCGTGCACCGCGCGGGAGAGGTTCGCGAACTCCCTCTATAAAAAACTATGGAAACAACAATATCCTTAGGTATTGTTTTGTTTTTTTATTGTGACAGTTCAAGAACGTTCTTTCTTCTTATTTATAGTAGAGAAGGAGAATGAGTGAAATGAAAAAAGAAAAAGCAGTTGTTGTTTTTAGTGGAGGACAAGATAGTACGACATGTTTATTTTGGGCAATAGAGCAGTTTGCAGAGGTAGAAGCTGTAACGTTTAATTACAATCAACGTCATAAGCTAGAAATTGATTGTGCAGCGGAAATTGCAAAAGAACTAGGAATAAAGCATACGGTACTAGATATGAGTCTATTAAATCAACTTGCTCCAAATGCGTTAACGAGAACGGATATGGAGATTACACATGAAGAAGGTGAATTGCCATCGACATTTGTAGATGGACGAAATTTACTCTTCTTATCATTTGCTGCTGTATTAGCAAAACAAGTTGGAGCACGTCATATTGTAACGGGTGTATGTGAAACTGATTTCAGTGGTTATCCAGACTGCCGTGACGTGTTTGTGAAATCGTTAAATGTTACTTTAAATTTATCTATGGATTACCCGTTTGTCATTCACACGCCACTTATGTGGATTGATAAGGCTGAAACATGGAAATTATCAGATGAACTTGGAGCATTTGAGTTTGTTCGAGAAAAAACATTAACGTGTTATAACGGAATCATTGGTGATGGTTGCGGTGAATGTCCAGCATGTCAACTTCGTAAAGCAGGATTAGATACGTACCTACAAGAACGCGAAGGAGCGAACAACTAATGGATAACTTTTTTGGATTTCGCATCGTAGAGAATTTGCAAAAAATGGACAAGGATATTCAGCGTAAACAACTCAAATACCATAATAAAAGAGTAATGGTCAGCAAGGAATTTACATTTGATGCAGCACACCATTTACACTGTTATGAAGGGAAATGTAAAAACTTACATGGTCACACATATAAAGTTGTATTTGGAATTAGTGGATATGTAAATGAAATAGGTCTTGCAATTGACTTTGGAGATATAAAAGAAATTTGGAAGAATGAAATAGAAATTTATCTAGATCATCGCTATTTAAACGAAACGTTACCTGCAATGAATACGACTGCTGAAAATATGGTCGTTTGGATTTATGAAAAGATGGCAGAAGCACTAACAAAAGAGAATCGAGTGAACGAATATAAAGGAGCTCGCGTTGAATTTGTTCGTCTATTTGAGACGCCGACTAGTTATGCGGAAGTAAGACGGGAGTGGATGCTTGATGAGTAAAATCCCTGTCTTAGAAATATTCGGTCCGACTATTCAAGGTGAAGGAATGGTTGTAGGGCAAAAGACAATGTTTATCCGTACAGCTGGTTGTGATTATAGCTGTGCTTGGTGTGATTCTGCTTTTACGTGGGATGGATCAGCTAAAGATCAAATTAGACAGATGACACCAGAAGATATTTGGGATGAGCTTGTTGCAATTGGAGGAGAAAATTTTTCTCATGTTACGATTTCAGGTGGAAATCCGGCATTATTGAAAAATATTGAGTTTCTTCTTTCTATATTAAAAGAAAATGGAATGCGAACGGCAATTGAAACGCAAGGGAGTAAATGGCAAGATTGGTTACTTCAAATTGATGAGATAACAATTTCTCCAAAACCACCAAGTTCAACGATGAAAACAGATTTTCAGAGGTTAGATGCTATTATTCAGAAACTAGCAGGAAAAGATATTAGTTTAAAAGTAGTAGTATTCGATGATCATGATTTTGAATATGCAGTTAAGATGCACGAACGTTATCCAAAGGTACCATTTTTCTTACAAGTAGGAAACGATGATACAAAAACAGTGGATGATACGATGCTTATAAAAAAATTATTAGATAAGTATGAATGGCTGATTGATAAAGCTGTAAATTGTAAAGAGATGAATGATGCAAAAGTATTGCCTCAGCTTCATGCGTTAGTATGGGGAAATAAGCGCGGCGTATAACGAGAAGGGATGTTTAAAATGACAGGAAGATTAGATGAAGATTTAAAAGATGTAACATTACTAGGGAATCAAAATACAAAATATTTATTTGAATATAGCCCAGAAATATTAGAGGTATTTGATAATAATCATCCAAACCGTGATTATTTTGTAAAATTCAATTGTCCTGAATTTACAAGTTTATGCCCGAAAACAGGACAACCAGATTTTGCAACAATTTATATTAGCTATATTCCAGAGCAAAAAATGGTAGAGAGTAAATCTTTAAAGTTGTATTTATTTAGTTTCCGCAATCATGGTGATTTCCATGAAGATTGCATGAACGTTATTATGAACGATTTAATTAAATTAATGGATCCACGTTATATTGAGGTATGGGGGAAATTCACACCACGTGGTGGTATTTCAATTGATCCATACTGCAACTACGGGCGCCCAGGGACGAAGTATGAACAAATGGCTGATTACCGCATGATGAACCACGATCTATATCCGGAAACAATTGATAATCGTTAATAGAAAGAAAGGGCCTGTATACTATACAGGCCCTTTCTTTCTATTATATTATGCATTTTGATTAATGACAGTATAGTTTTTATGACTTACAACTGTAAGAGGTTCCATATCTAGTTCTCTAAAATTCTTCATAATTGTTATATCAACAATAACAGAGTTTTGATTTACTTTTTGAACACGGCCTTGCATTCCACCTTTAAATTCGATGATATCTCCAGTTTCTGCGATCTGCATAAGCAACTCTCCTTGTTACAGTTTTCCCAAAAAAAGAATAAATTTGGGTTTTTTTATTTCCTCCTATTTTGAACCATATTTCCTACTTTGTAAATGTTTCCAAAGTAAAAATTCGAAAAATATTCACTTTTTGTAAGAAAATATGTAGAAAATCCATGTTTTTTGAAAAAAATAGCAAAAATGCGAGAATCTTTATATCGAGGTATAATGAAAAAGTAGAATAACCTGCTGAAGTGGGAGAAATTAGAGGCGGTAAAATGATGTTTGAATTTGTGGGGAGTGTTATAGCTTTAATTTTATTTTTATTTTCTTATATGCATTTAAAAAAGATTCGTCAATATGATACGAGTACATATTTTGATGGGATGGATGGTATCCATGCTTCGATAACACATGATAGTGGTGGGGAGATGTAAAGGTATATAACTTTATTTTCTTGCGTGGTATGATGTTTAGAACTAGTGCATAATAGAGTTCATAAGTGATGAATGGAGAGTGAAAAGAATGAAGATTTCTTTTATTCGTCATGGTCGCTTAGATTGTACTATAGAACCAATGACGGTTACATCCTTTCATGAATGGATAAAAGGATATGACTTACATACTATAACAGAAAAACAACCTATACCATTGGAAACAAGAGAAGCGGTTGAAGTAGCGAAATTGATTGTAACGAGTGATCAAAAGTGTGCTGTACAGTCAGCAGCTGAATTAATGGATTCTTTATGTTTTATACAAAATTCTCTTTTTAGGGAAGCGGCAGTTCCGGCGAGCTTTTATGCGCCAAAATGGTTGAAGTGTAAACTTAACGTATGGATGTGTATTGGACGAGCATTATGGATACTTGGTTACCATAAAAATGTTGAATCTTATAAGGAAGTAAGAGAGAGGGCAAGGCAAGCAGCTTACGTATTACATCGTTATGCTCTCGTACATGGAAGTATTGCTCTTGTAGGTCATAATTATTTTAATTCGATGATTGGAACGGAGCTGAGGGCAATGGGATGGTCTGGTTCGCCTATTTTGCATAGAAAGCCATGGGGATGTACAACATATACGTTTCACGAGGCGATGGATGGAAATATATTAAATACGAATTTAACATAAAAGCACACGATTTATATAAATCGTGTGCTTTCTTTTTAAGATACAGAAATTTTGACGTTTAATGGTTTTACGAGATGAGCATAAGGTTCGCCTACTAGCATAACAATTTCATCTTTTTTATAACCTAACTTTTCGTATAGTGAATAGGCGCGTGTGTTTTCTAAATTAACAAGTAAAGCGATTTTTTCATGCCCTTTTTCAGTTGCATAGATTTCGGCAGCTTCAATTAATTTAGAACCGATACCTTTTCCGCCGTGTGCACTTGAAACTGATAGTGTATCAATGTAATACTCATCAAGCTCAGCTTCTTTTTCTAACGTAATTGATTCATCTTTATGTAATTCTCTTAAGTGATGTACAATTGGTGCGTCAAGCTGTGTTGCTTCACTACCGTGATAAGCGACAATAACTCCAACTGCACTCTCGTCTTGTTCATAGACAAAACAGTTTTCGTAGCTCAGACGGTTATTTTCTTTTGAGAACCATGTCTCAAGTCCTAGTAATACTTCTGCTTCATCTGTGCTACCTGTGATTTTTTCAGCAATTTCATGCAGAGCATTATACAATAAAGGAGCTATTGCCATTGCATCTGTCTTTTTTGCTTTCCGAATCATAGTATCCCTCCTAGTTCTATTTGTATATTGTAGCATAGTGGTATGGAACTTTGCATAATTGAATGCCGAAATGTTTGATATAGAGAAGTAGCTATGTTAGTATATGATATTTAGTGGACATATAGTAAAACGATATTGTTTGCGAAATAACGAAAATAAAATCATGACATAACAACGAGATAAAGTGAAACGTTAATCAGTAAGATTTTTTGTTCATTCCATGACTGATTAGTAGTCAACACCAATCGCACTACCTGCAAATAGCGGGATAAATTTACAGTTGTTGACCTATAGAATATACGATAAAATAAAATATTGCAGAGAGGTGAAATACATGGATAAAGAATTAGCAAATACAATTTTAGATCAGCTAAAAAATGGTGAAATAAAGGAGTATGTTGTTACGAAAGATGTATTTTATACGTTCAGAGAAGTTGTTGTAAATAGAGAAGACTTTAAGCATTTCATTGGTAACGCACAGCGAGGCGGGCAAGTGATTTATACATATTCAGAAACGCCACGTTCATAAAGAGGAATTTTGATCAGCAGGGCATCTCTCACTGATTAGTAGCCTTTCACCAATCGGACGTTTAATGCGGGATAAATAAAAGATAAAGGAGAGGGGAATTATGGGCGATTTTAAACAAGGCATTTTACCACATTGGGATTATATGTGGAAAGATAGAGCCGGCAATCGATTTATGGGAATGGTTATGTATCCAGAGAAACGAAAATGTTCAGCAAAAATGCTTCAGAAAATAAAAAGAGCATATGAAGAAGCAGTAGAAATTAAAGTAACTGTACAAGTTCGACATACATATCAGTACGTAGAAGGAATGATTGTATACTTTGATGAAGAGGCTCCGGTATGTACAATGATTGATAAAGATGAAAATCCGCATCATATATTTGTAAAAGATATTTTGCGCATTGAGCACTCTGAATAAACTTTTCATAAATAAATTGAAGTTCCATAATAATAATCTTTTTCTATAATAGTTATCTTTTAGTATGTAACGAGAAACGAAAGTATATGTATAATATATTTAATAAGGTAAATTTGATAAATGTAATCGTTTTTTAGAGCAGATTATAGTTTCATATCTGTTCTTTTTTGCGTGATGCTGGAGAAATATATTTCTTCAGCATCTAACGTTTTATGACAAAATATATTGTTAACTTTTTTAAAAATAAGGTTAAATTCGTTGACAACTTTTTTGAAAAGCACTTTATTGACATGAGTTTTAGAATGTTGTTTCATAGTCATTGTATTGAAAAAAAACGGCTATCATGTCGAAAAGTAAAAGTTAAAAAAAGAAAGAATTTATACATATATCTTGTGTCTTATTTTGAAACGTAATACAATATATAGAGAAATCAAGAACAACATATAGAGAATATAGATTTGAGAGGGAGGGTCGGAAATGTTAGTTGCATATGATTCTATGACAGGAAACGTGAAGCGTTTCATTCACAAATTAAATATGCCGGCCGTTCAAATTGATGAAGATCTAGTAATAGATGAAGACTTTATTCTTATTACGTATACAACAGGTTTTGGCAATGTACCAGAACGTGTTTTAGACTTTTTAGAGCGCAATAATGAAAAATTAAAAGGCGTATCTGCAAGCGGCAATCGTAACTGGGGAGACATGTTCGGTGCAAGTGCTGACAAGATTTCTACTAAATATGAAGTGCCTATTGTATCAAAATTTGAGTTATCTGGAACAAATAACGATGTAGAATATTTTAAGGAAAGGGTGCGGGAGATTGCGACACATTGAACTGAATAATGAAATCACGCAAATGCAGGACGGTTTTTATCAGCTTCATAAAGATAAAGAGGCATTAGAAGTCTTTATGGAAGAAGCTAGAGAGAATACCGTTCCTTTTAATAGCGTGGCAGAGCGAATGGAGTATATGAAAGAACATGATTACTATTACAACGTTCTGGACGAGTATAGCTTGGAGGAAGTAGAGGAAGTATATAACATCGCTTATGGTGAAAACTTCGAGTTCCAATCTTATATGGCAGCATCTAAGTTCTACAAAGATTATGCGTTAAAAACGAATGATCAAAAACAATACTTAGAAAGCTATGAAGATCGTGTAGCAATTGTTTCATTATACTTAGGACGCGGTGATGTTTCGAAGGCAAGACAATTCGCAAGCATGATTGTAAAACAAAACTACCAACCAGCGACACCAACCTTTTTAAATGCGGGAAGAAGCAGAAGAGGAGAAATGGTGTCTTGTTTCTTGTTAGAGATGGACGATAGCTTAAATTCGATCGGCTTTAACATTAATACTGCGATGCAATTATCGAAAATCGGCGGGGGAGTAGCTTTAAACTTATCTAAGCTACGCGCACGCGGTGAGCAAATTAAAGGTATCGACAACGCTGCAAGTGGCGTAGTACCTGTTATGAAATTGCTTGAAGATTCGTTTTCATATGCGAATCAGCTTGGCCAACGAAAAGGTGCCGGTGCAGTATATTTAAACATTTTCCATTGGGATATTATTGAATTCCTGGATTAATTGGTAGTCCCTCTACACAGTAATGTGTATGAGAAAACCTTGTGAACCTAACCAATAGGGTGTCGCATTAGCGGCTAACGGTATCAGTTGAATAAGGGGTAAAAGAAAAAGAACCCGCGAAGAAGCTGACTAAGAGAGCCTACGGTCCATGCAAGTGGATAGCAGGTAATACCGTGCCAAGCTTGAAAGAAATATTACTTGGGTGAAGTGGAATCTTATATTCACCGGAGGCGAGATTCCATGAACTGTGGAATTTATTTGATAATTAATAAGGAAAACAGGAAGTTTTATATTGGTAGTTCTAATAATTTTAAAGTACGATTTAAAACTCATAGAAATCAATTGAATGCTAATCGGCATCATAGTAAACATTTACAAGCAGCCTGGAATTTATATGGTGAGAATAAATTTGAGTTTAAAGGGATAATTGAATTACCAGATGATAAGGACATTCTTCATAAGATAGAGCAAAGTTTATTAAGTCAATATTATGGGAAACAGTATTGCTACAACGGACATCCTATCGCTAGAGGTGGGGCGTTGAGTGGGGAAAAGAACCATATGTATGGGAAAACCCACTCAAAGGAAGTAAAAAAGTTTCTTTCTGAAATTAATACTGGGCCTAATAATTATTGGTATGATAAACCTCAACATATGGAGAATATGAGATCTAAGATTACTAAACGATTTCATGGTAGAAAACATACTGATGAAACAAAAGAAAAAATGTCTAGATCTCGTAAAGGTAAAAAGCATACAAAAGAAACATGTATGAAGATAAGTAAAGCTCAAAAAAATCAATATAATTCAGGTAGAGAAAAACAAAAAAAGCCAATTGTTATAAATGACATTTACTATGAGTCTTTAGCAGAAGCTGGACGAGTGTTTAATGTACCTGCTAATACGATAAAATATAGAGTACTATCCAATAACTTTCCTAATTATCAATACTTTCAAGAAGGTGTAGAGACTATCGAACGCGCGTCATTAGACGAAAGCTAGTAGAGTAGGCTGGAAATAGGTACCAGTCGAAGTGCAAGGCAACCAGTTACAGGTTGATGATATAGTCCAACCTTCATAGAAATATGAAGACGAGTTGACCAAAAAAATAAATGCCGATGAGAAGAGCCGTATTCAGTCTCTATCAATCGGAATTATCGTTCCAAGTAAGTTCTTTGAGCTTGCTGAGAAAAACGAACCTTTCCATGTTTTCGCGCCTTACACGGTGTATAAAGAATACGGAAAGCATTTAGATGACATTGATATCGATGAAATGTACGATGAATTAATGAGCAATCCGAAAGTGAAGAAGAAGCCACTAGATATTAGTGCACGTGATATGCTTATTAAAATCGCTATGATTCAGCTTGAGTCTGGTTACCCATACTTAATGTTTAAATCAAATGCAAATAATCAACATCCATTGAAGGATATTGGAACTGTGAAGATGTCGAACTTATGTACAGAAATCTTCCAGCTTCAAGAAACTTCAGAAATAAATGATTACGGTACAGATGACATTATCCGTCGTGATATTAACTGTAACTTAGGATCGTTAAATATCGTAAACGTAATGGAAAATAAAGAAATTCGTGAAGCAGTTCATGCGGGAATGGAAGCTTTAACAGCTGTTTCTGATATGACGATTATTCCGAATGCACCAACTGTGAAAAAAGCAAATGACGAGCTTCATTCAGTTGGACTTGGAGCAATGAACTTACACGGATATTTAGCAAAAAATAAAATCGCTTATGAAAGTGCAGAAGCGAAAGAATTCGCTCGTACATTCTTTATGATGTTAAATTACTACTCTATTGAGAAAAGTATGGAAATCGCTACAGAAAAAGGCGAGACATTTAAGGACTTCGATAAATCTGATTATGCGAATGGCACATACTTCGAAAAGTATGAAACGACAGATTACAGCCCAGTAACTGAAAAAGTTCAGCAACTATTTGAAGGAATTCATATTCCAACAAAAGAAGATTGGACAAGTTTAAAAGAGCAAGTGCAGAAGAATGGTTTATACAACTCATATCGTCTTGCCATTGCTCCAACACAATCAATCAGTTACGTTCAAAATGCAACTTCAAGCGTAATGCCGATCGTAAGTCAAATCGAATCAAGAACATATGCGAATGCGACAACATATTATCCAATGCCGTATTTATCAAAAGATACGTTCTGGTACTATAAATCTTCTTACGATATGAATCAGTTTAAATTAATTGATTTAATCGCAGAAATTCAAGAACATATTGACCAAGGAATTAGTACAATTCTTTACGTTAATAGTGATATTTCAACACGTGAATTAGCACGTTACTACATCTATGCACATAAAAAAGGCTTAAAGAGTCTGTATTATACGAGAACACGTAAATTAAGCGTGGAAGAGTGTGTGGCTTGTACCGTTTAATGGCATATTGCCATACTAAATGAATAACCTAATAGTATGAGCAGGGTTATGAACCCTGCTCATACTTGGTTTGTTCTACTAAACGGTTAGCTTTTCATTGTTAGATGGAAATTTAACCGTTCAGTAGAACAATAATAGATATAGGGGTGATTCAATGCGCGCTGTTAACTGGAATAAAAAGGAAGATGATTTCAGTTTAATGTTTTGGAAGCAAAACATCGCTCAGTTTTGGACAGAAGAAGAAATCGCGGTTTCTTCTGACAAAAATACTTGGGTGCAATTATCGAAAGAAGAGCAAATTGCTTATAAGCGTGTATTAGGTGGTTTAACACTTTTAGATACGAAACAAGGTGGCGAAGGAATGCCACTTGTACTTGTTCATCTTGAAAATTTACAAGCGAAAAGTGTATTAGCTTTCATGGGAGCTATGGAAGAAGTACATGCGAAAAGTTATAGTCACATTTTCACAACATTAGCTACAGAAGAAGAAATTGATGATATTTTTGACTGGGTAGACAATCATCCGTTACTTGAGAAAAAAGCTGGTATTATTACTAGTTACTATCGTCGTTTATTAAAGCCTGAAGTAACGAAAAAAGAGTTATACATGGCAATGGTAGCAAGTGTGTTCTTAGAAAGTTACTTATTCTATAGTGGATTTTTCTATCCACTTTACTTAGCTGGTCAAGGTAAACTGACGGCAAGTGGTGAAATTATTAACCTTATTATCCGTTAACTTATGGCGGCTTTTGGTAGAGATACCAATTGAAAAACCCTTTTAATTGCTGGGACCCCCTATTGTAAATTTATCTGTATTATTATTGATGAATATATGCATTCAGGTTATTCTCTAACTATCAATAGATGGAAAGGAGAATAGCTGATAGGGCAATCAGCAGCGAAGCCTTTATCTAGCGATAACATGTACGGAATTTACTATTTAAAAATCAATGGGAAGTATTATATTGGTAAAGATGTGAACGTTTCAAATTTAAAACGAATTAGGGAACATATGTGGATGTTAAAGAGTGGTACACATTATAATAGGTATTTACAAGCAGTATACTGTAAATATGAATCCACTTTAGAATATGGAATTCTAGAGGAAATAGAATGTTCATTGGAAGAATTGAGTGAGATTGAGCAACAGTATATTTGGCTGTATGATTCTTATAATAATGGCTATAACTTGACGTTAGGCGGAGAAGGATTGGGTGGAATTAAATTCACTGAAGAACAATTAGAGAAGAAAAGGCAACGTGTTATAGGTGAAAAAAATCCACAATCAAAAATTACAGATGCACAATTTTTTGAGATTGTAGAACTACTAAAGTGCGGAAAGACAAATCCAGAAATTGCTGATATGTATAATCTTCATCCTAATTATGTATCTTTAATTCGACATAAGAAACGTTATAAATATCTTTGGGGAAAAGTGCAAAATTATATGCCGGTTAAATCTGAACACCAACTGAAAACAAGGGGACGTGTGACTCTTGAAATGTTTTTGGATATCGTTCAGATGCTACAAGCCGGTGAATCTAATGCATCCATTGAAAGAAAACATGGGTTATCGAGCGGCACAGGAAGCCGTATCAGACATCGAAAACTGTATAAACAGTGGTGGGTGCGATACGTAGATAAAGGAACGTTCAACGACTATCCCAATGGCGGTGAAATTCCGCAAGAGGAGTAGGGCCAAGCGGTGGGTGAGAATCCCTTAAATCGAAATGGAGGGCTACCTGAGAAGGTAGATGATATAGTCTCTTCTTACAGGAAACTGTAAGCTGTATAAACGGCATAGGAGTAGCGAACTTATGTGAAGGTAAAGGATGAGTCAATTCACGGCGTATTCGTCGGTATTTTAGCACAACAAATCTTCGCAGAACTTTCTGCAGAAGAGCAACAAGAAGTGCAAAAAGAAACACAAGAGTTATTAATGGAACTATATGAAATTGAAATGGCCTATACAGAAGAAATTTACACTTCTATCGGTCTTGTAGAAGATGTAAATCGTTTCGTTCGTTACAATGCGAATAAAGGGCTTATGAACTTAGGACTTGAGCCGAAGTTTGAAGAAGAAGAAATTAACCCAATCGTTTTAAATGGTTTACGTACAGATACGAAAAACCATGATTTCTTCTCTGTAAAAGGAAATGGTTACGTAAAAGCAACGAACGTTGAAAAGTTAGCTGACGATGACTTCGTGTTTAACTTTTAATATAGGAGTATAAAGAAAAACTGTCTTATTCATTGATAAGACAGTTTTTCTTTATAATTTTGTTTACATAACACTATTATTTTTGTATAGCGATTTATATTTGGGAAGTTCTATTCGTTTAACGGATAGAACTTTTTTGTAATTAAATGGGTATTTACAAACTTTTTGTATCGGTGTATTATTTAACTAGTACACTAATACAAAAGGAGGGAAGAAATGAAAATAGAGTTTTCTCCAAATACACCAATTTACATTCAGGTAATGGAATACATAAAAAAAGAGATCGTAACAGGACATTTATTACCTGGTGATAAAATTCCCTCTGTCCGTGAATTAGCGAGTGAATTACAAGTGAATCCAAATACGATTCAGCGTACATTTCAAGAGCTAGAACGGGATGGAGTTGTTGTCACACGTAGAGGAATGGGACGGTATGTAACGAATGAAGGGGAGAAAATTATGGAGCTGCGAAAAGAGATGGCGAAAGAATTACTTCATTCTTTTATAGATGGAATGGACAATTTAGGTTTTTCAGAAGAAGAAATTCTTACAATTCTTCGTTCTTCATTACATGATAAGAGGGAGGAGAGCCAATGACAGAGCTATTGAAAATAGAAAACTTATGGAAGAGATACGGATTAAAAGCAGTGATCCGTGAATTAAACATAGAGATTACGGAAGGGAAAATCGTTGGGCTTGTTGGAGATAACGGGAGCGGGAAAACGACGTTATTGAAAATGATTGCAGGCTTGCAACACCCTTCTGAAGGTAGTATTACAATAGACGGTAAAAAGGTAGGGTTACAGACGAAAGAAATTGTTTCATTTATGTCCGATAAGCCAATCTTTGATGATTGGATGACTGTAAAAAACGCTTTATTTTTCTATCGAGATTTTTATAAAGACTTCGATATTCAAAAAGCGGTAGATACGATTGCAGAATTTAAAATACCGTTAGAAGAAAAAATTACAGCATTGTCAAAAGGTATGGTTGAGAAGCTGCAGATTATTTTAACGTTTTCTCGAAAAGCGAAGCTATATGTATTGGATGAGCCATTGGGCGGGATTGATCCTCTTTCTAGAGAACATGTATTGGATTTAATTCTACAGTTCTATAGGGAAGATTGTACGATATTAATTTCCACTCACTTAATAAATGAAATTGAAAATATTTTTGATGAAGTGATCTTTTTAAAAGATGGAGAAATGGTTCTATATGAAAATGTAGAAGAAATTCGTTGTCAGAGAGGAAAAGCAGTTCATGAATTGTTTAAGGAGGTGTTTAGTAAGTGAATTCAGTACTTTCCTATTTATGGAATGTAAATAAGAAAAGATATATTGTTACTTTTTTATTCTTTGTGCTAATTGAAGCTGTGTTATTTTCACAAATGATTGTAAGAAAAAGTGATGCGGCTATCAGTAGACAAGAGGGTATATTTGGAATCATTATGATTATATTTTTCTTTTATATTGTTTATATGTTTATACAAACAATGAAATCATATTCACGCTTACTAACTAATCCAATGTTACGACTTACAGCAATATCTGGGAAACAATATGTAATTTCTATGCTTATTTTCTCATTTATCGCAATGGCTATATGGTATGGGATATGTGGAATTCTTTTCTACGTAAGTTATGTATTAGCTTTTCCTACGACTTCTGTATATGTAGAAGCAAAAGAGATTATGCAAGTAGGCATAATTAATAATTTAATATATACGATAAGCGATTTATTTGAGTTTTTGTTTAGTGTTTTACAAATCATATTAGTAATTACTCTAGTAAAGTTACTTACGAAAAAGAAAAAGGCGCAAAATATACTAATCGTTATTATTTTCCTAGTAATAAATATAGCGATTACTTTAGCGACAACCTTGCTAGGAAAATTAGCTCCAGCTTTCCAAGTATTGCGAAGAGTAGAATATCATGGTGAAAGCAAGAGTCTGTTTATTAATATGTTTCAAGAAAATGGATTTAACATTTTTAATATAAGTTTCATGGTAATGGTTAGTGCTCTAATAATATATGTAATTGCTTATATTATCGATAAAAAACTAGAAGTCTAAAGGAGGAATCACCATTGGGAAACGTAGTAGTAAAGTTAGAGAATGTTCGAAAAAAGATTGGTGGAACGGAAATTATTCGTGGTTTATCATTTGAGGTTCGTGAAGGAGAAGTATACGGATTCCTTGGACCGAACGGTAGCGGTAAGACGACGACAATCCGTATGATGACAGGTCTTATTTCAATGACAGAGGGCGATATTACAATTTGTGGACATAGTATTCGCTCGGAGCGTGAAAAGGCACTAGAGCAAATTGGAGCGATTGTAGAAAATCCTGAACTATATGATTATATGACAGGAATGCAAAACTTAAAGCATTTTGCGAACATGGCCATTACACCAATTAGTAAAGAGCGCATTGCTGAGATTGTAAAGCTTGTTGAGTTAGAGCATGCGATTCATAAAAAGGTGAAAACATATTCACTTGGTATGAAACAACGTTTAGGAATTGCACAGGCATTACTGCATCAGCCGAAAATCTTAATTTTAGATGAACCGACAAATGGATTAGATCCAGCTGGTATTCGCCAAATTCGTGATTATTTACAACGTTTAGCGAAAGAAGAGAATATTGCTGTAATCGTATCAAGTCACTTATTGAGTGAAATTGAATTAATGTGTGATCGCGTCGTTATTATTAAACAAGGTGAGTTTGTACAAGAGTACAACTTACATGAAAAAGTGAAACATGATGAGGCAGTCGTTGTAGCGTTTGAAGTAGATGAAGTTCAGAAAGCAAATGAAATCATTAAAGGTAAAGCAAAAGGGAATGTAATTGTAGCATCTGTAACAAAAGACAACATTCCGCAACTTGTAAAAAAACTTGTTCATGCTGATGTGCTTGTATACGGAGTTACTGTTCAAAATAAAACGTTAGAGGATGAGTTCTTAGCGATTACTGGGGGAGTGAAAGCGTAATGTTTAAATTAATTCAAAATGAATTTTTAAAGTTGCATGCGAAAAAAGGTATGTATATTTTAATGGGTGTCATTGCGGCACTCGAAATTTTAGGTACTTTAGCAATGTTGAAGTGGGGAAAAGGTGATGAGTTTAAGGGATCATATTTAGATTATGCAAACTCAGAGATTGGCTTAATTGTTTTATTTACAACGATTTTTGGGATTACACTTGCTGCCCGTACTCTTACTGATGAGTTCCAAAAAGGTACAATTAAACAATTGTTAATCCGTCCAAGAAAAAGACTTGCAGTTTTATTTTCTAAATATATTACAGTGTTATTAGCAATGTTATTTATCGTATTAGCTGGTATGCTAATTGCAATGATTATTGGCGGTATTGTAATGGATGGTAGTAAAACAGAATTAACATTAGGAATCGTTATGAAGTCCACTTTATATCAACTACTTTCACCGTTCTTTTTTGCAACACTTGCATTTTTCCTAGCAAATGTCTTTAGAAAATCTGTATTACCATTAATTATTACGATGTTCCTATTCTTCTTACAAGGTGCAATTAATATGGTATTAATAATGTTTGCAAAAGGTGTAGCGAAGTTTGTAGTATTCAACCATTTGGATTTAAGAGCTTACGATAGTAATAAATTAATCAATGGTGGAATGGAACCAACATTTACAGAATTTACGTTTACAACTTCATTATTACTTGTAGCTGCATACTTTGTTGTGTTACTTGTAGCATCAAGTGCATTATTCCACAAACGTGACGTATTATAATAAAAGAAATCCCCGCTTGTAAAAACGGGGATTTTTATTACATAAATTTCACTTGGATTGCAACTTGAAGAACAGCGATATGGTATTTTAAGAGCTATGTTGTTTGAAAGTAATTGAGAAAAATAGGAAGAGTTTCAACTATATTCATATTATAATGTAGTTATCCGACCATTTACTTTTACTATCTTTGGAGGTGTTCTATATGCACTATGCATTTTCACGTATAAGGCTACGTAGCTTTTTTGGATGGATGATTATAGGGGTGTTCCTTATAATGATACCATTAGGTCTAGCAAATGTTTCTGAGAATACGATGGAGGTTATTTCACAAATAACTGTATTTTTTGTATTTCCGTTACTTTGGCTATACGTAAAAACAAATAAAAATAATATTGTATTTAACAGTTTTTTTGATAAGCCAGGACGTTTATCTTGGGGATTAATTGTATTAGCAACGATAATGGGGATGATTTTTTCAGTTGGCATATCTCAGATTCAATTTTACATATTAGCACATACGTTACCGAATTTCTTAGTTACTATGCTAGAAGACGGAAATGTTATTAATACGAGTAACGTATATATGACGATATTTACTTTCATTTCAGCATGTGTGTTAGCACCTATTATGGAAGAGGTTATTTTTAGGGGATTTTTCTTACAGCGAATGGCTCATAAATGGGGAATTAAAAAAGCTGTAATTATATCTTCCATTATTTTTGGCTTAGGACATTTTGATGTTATTGGTGCGTTCATGTTTGGTGTCGTTATGTGTCTTTTATACATAAAGACAAAAAATATATGGACGAATATAGCTGTGCACGCTCTAAATAATTTGATTGCAACAAGTATGCAATTTTTCGGTGGAGAAGAAAGTGGTACAATCTCAATTACTGAATTACAAGCGCAAAGTAATTTATGGATTGGTATCGGTCTTACAGTTGTTGGATTACTATGGTTAATTCCGTATGTTTGGAAACAATGGCGTACAGTAAAAGAAGTTGGCGTGCCACCAGTACGTTTTATAAATGAGCAAAAAGTAGTGAATTCATCACAAGAAAATGAAGTGTATAGTCAAGTGATCGTAACCGATAGATTGATGGCCATAGAGTTACCAGATGAGGCTGTAAATAAGCTTCGGTTAGAAGAAAATGATTATGTAACAGTAGCTGTAGAAGAAGATAAAATCGTTATAAAGAAAGCACATAATAGATAATTAAAAAGTAGCTCTTAGGAGCTACTTTTTAATTTGTAATAATTTCTACACGAAAATTATTACCGTTCTTTACATATTTAATATCTGTAACAGTGCGGACTGTCTTTAAAATCTCCACTTTTTCACCAATTCGCGGGATGGTCGGAACATTGTCCCAAATACCAAGTAAGTCATCTAATTGTGCCGTTTTTTCATAAAACCAGATTTTCAATGTAAAGCCCCTTTCTCGAATATTATGTATTTTAATACATGATATATTATTTTTATTCTTATTGTAAGGGGTTTTTTTATAATTTATGAATAAAAATAAATTAATCTTCTGGGAAGATATGTTCAATATCAGGAGTAAGAGATACTTCTGATAATACGATATGAGAAACTGTCGTTGCATATGAAGAAACATCATTGATAAATTCTTCAAGTTCAACGAGTGAAGGAACAGAAATTTTTACAATGTAGCATAAGCTTCCTGTTACTCGGTAACAAAAACTTGCAGATGGATAAGACTGAATAAACTGTTGCATACGTGTTGTATCACCATTTTTTAAAGTGATTTCTAAAATACAATCTAAAACTAGTCCTGCTTTTTTATAGTCGATATCGATTGTATATTTTTGAATAACGCCTTCACTTTCAAGTTTACGAACACGTTCTGCAGTAGACGGAGCAGATAAGTTTACTCGTTTCGCCAATTCACGCATAGAAAGGCGACTATCATTATATAATTCATTTAAAATTTTTCGATCAACACGGTCTAGTTGCATTTGTAAATATACCTCCAGTAAAATAATGATTTTTGTAAAGGAAAAATATAAATTAAGATTCATATGAAATGTAAAGTGAACGTTATTTATTTTACAATAAAACAGAAGGAAATAGGAGGGGAAATGATGGAGAGAATTTCATTATCAAATGTAGGAGATACAAAGTTTCAAAAGTTATTAGGGCATAATTCGGATATATTACACTCGTGGAGTAAGTTAGAAGATACACTGTACAATAAAGGAACTCTTTCAGCAGAGTTGAAGGAGCAAGTGAGAAGAACATTAGCGTATGGGAATGAATGTCCGTACTGTATGGCAAAGGGAAGACCTGATGATGTGCAAAAGGCAGAGGAGATTGGTGTAGCTGTTACTTTTGCGCATACATTTGTTCATGACCGAAAAGCAATAGATGATAATATGTTTCACGTATTAAAACAATATTGGACAGAAAAAGAAATTGTAGAGCTTTGCGCCTATGTTTGCTTTATTACTGCGTCACAACAACTTGGTTTTCTATTTCAATTACAGCCAAATTAAGGGGGAAATGATGACAAATCAAATAGCACTTATCATAATCGATGTACAAAAGGCATTTCAATTACCAGATTGGGGCGAGAGAAATAATATTTTTGCTGAAGAAAACATGAGAATTTTGTTAGAAGAATGGAGAAAAAGGGAACGACCAGTTTTTCATATTCAACATGTAAATAAAGAAAATGCTCAGTCAATGTTTTATGAGAGAGCGGAAACGGTAAACTTTAAAGAAGAAGTGCAACCACTACTTGATGAAGTGGTTATTCAGAAATTCGTTAACAGCGCGTTCATTGGGACAAATTTAGAAGAGCAATTAAGAAAGAACAAATGTAATGCAGTAGTGGTTGTAGGATTAACGACAAATCATTGCGTGGAAACTACGACACGAATGGCAGGGAATTTAGGATTTACAACATATTTAGTGAGTGATGCAACGGCTACGTTTAACCGTAAAGGTTTAGATGGTAAGGAGTATAGTGCAGAAGATATTCACAATATGACACTTGTAAATTTACATGAAGAGTTTGCTACGATTGTGACGACAAAAGAAGTGTTAAAATTATTTTAAGAAAATAATTGCGAATTATGTAGAAAAAAATAAGAATATTTCGTATAATCTAAGTACAATCATTTTGAAAATAGGGGTGGCATCATATGGAGCAAATTTCAGTAAAGAAATTAGAAGAGGTACTTGTTGTAGCAGGGGATGATAAACAGAAGCAAAAGGAATTTTATGAATTGCTCTTATCTACTGAGTTTTATGTTGCTGGTTCACTAGAAGCAGAGGACGGGGCAACAGAAGGAATACTTCGTTTGCGTCATTTCCAAGGAGAAGGTAGATGGATCGTTCCGTTCTTTACACAAATGGAATTTGTAAAAGATGTGTTGCCAGAAGGAACGCCCCTTATTACGATACGTGGGAAAGAGTTATTTGGTAGCATTGAGAAAGATGCTACAGCTGTATTAAATGTTGGCACTGATATAAGTAAAACATTTATTCCAGAAGAAATTGCAGATATCGCATCTGGACGAATTTTTAATTATTATAAGTAAAAGGAAAAGCGTAATCGCTTTTCCTTTTTAATTTGAATATGGAGTGGCTATACCAGAAGAAATAGAGACTGTTTTATTATTCGTGTTTATTGTTGCTGTAGCTCCAAGTGGAATACCGATGTTTGGACTTATATGTCCAATTGGTAAATCGAATAGGACAGGTATATGATATGGCGCGAAATATTCATATAATATTGTTTGCAATGATTGAGAGGGCTTTGAAGGAGTGCAGTCGTGACAACTTGTGAAAATAACGCCCCTGCATTCATTAAACTTTCCAGATAAAAGTAGCTGATTTAACATACGGTCAATGCGGTACGGTTCTTCACCAATGTCTTCAAGTAATAAAAGTGTATTGTTCGTAATTATCTCGTAGGGCGAGCCAATTATACTTGTTAACACAGCTAAATTTCCTCCAACTAACGTACCTGTAACTGTACTGTGAGAGCTAGGTACGATACATTCTGATGCAGATAAAATGGTTGAATACGGATGGAATAGCTGATTAAAAGAGGATAAAGATAGGGAATCAATGCCTTTTCCTAGTTCTTCAATCATCGGACCATGAAATGTTATAAGCTTTGCATAACGTGAAACAGCAGTATGTAAAGCTGTAATATCGCTATATCCCCAAAAGATTTTTGGATGCTGCCTAATAACTTCATATTGAATGTGAGGAAGAAGACGAGCACTTCCATAACCACCTCGTGCACAAAAAATTGCCTTCACTTCATTATTTATAAATGCTTCATGTATATCGTCAAGCCGAACTTGATCACTTCCGGCTAAAAATCCATATTTCTCGTAAACACTCTTCCCGATTATTACGGATAACCCCATCTCTTGTAATACATTCACACCTTTTAATACATTTTCAATTGTAGGTGGACCAGATGGTGCAATAATCATTACTGTATCACCTTGTTTTAATACATTTGGATAAATCATTAAGCTCAGCCTCCTTCTCTTTCAATATATTCGCTTCATATGAAGTGCAACCCTTGCAAAAGCAGGGGAAAGCTTATCAAATAAAGAAGATATAAAGGAAATAGGAGGGAAAATGATGTTTACAAGTCGAGTAACAGACATATTAAAAATTGAGTATCCCGTTGTTCAAGCCGGTATGGCAGGCGCGATTACGACGCCAGAACTTGTTGCAGCAGTAAGTAATAGTGGAGGATTAGGGACGCTTGGAGCCGGCTATATGAGCCCAGAACAAATTCGTGAAGCGATTTATAGAATAAGAGAACTAACAGATAAACCTTTCGGTGTTAATTTACTTGTAACGAAAGAGATAGAAATAGAAGAAGAGAAGGTAAATGAGGCGAAAGTATTACTAAGCGGAGTGAATAGAGAATTAGGTATAGAAGTAGAAGGAACGTTAAAGCTTCCAAAAAGCTATAAGGAACAATTACAAGTGCTATTAGATGAAAAAGTACCGGTCGTTAGCTTTGCATTTCAAACGTTAGAAAAAGAAGAAATAAATGATTTAAAAAGAAGTGGAATAAAAGTTATCGGAACAGCTACCCATGTGAAGGAAGCGAAAGTACTTGCTGAGCTAGGAGTAGATATTATTATTGGGCAAGGTAGCGAAGCAGGAGGGCATAGAGGAACGTTTATTGGGAAAGAACGAGATGCTATGATTGGTACGTTTGCGTTAATACCTCAGTTAGTAGGGGTTATTCCGCATATCCCAATTGTCGCAGCAGGTGGTGTAATGAACGGACAAGGGCTTGTTGCGGCATTGGCACTAGGAGCAGAAGGTGTTCAAATGGGATCAGCCTTTTTAACAAGTGAAGAGAGTATTACGCACGATGTGTATAAAGAAGCGGTTTTACATAGTACAGATACGAGCACAACTGTAACTCGTGCGTTTTCCGGGAAATATGCACGCGGTATTCGGAATGAATTTATAGAGAGACATGAAGGAAAAGAAGAAGGGCTTCCGGTATATCCAGTGCAAAACGTATTAACTTCTAAAATACGCCAAGAGGCAGCGAAGCAAAATAAGGAAGAATATATGTCACTTTGGGCAGGACAGGCAGCATCATTGGCACGAATCGAATCAGCTCAGCATGTAGTGGAGCGAGTTATGAAAGAAGCGGCGAATGCAATCGAGCAATTACAAAATATATACAAAAAGACCACTTGAGTAATTCAAGCGGTCTTTTCGTTAGTTTGCTTTATAAAATTGTTGGATGGCTTCGTCGATGTAAACCCAGCCTTTCCAACCTAAGTGCATATGATCTTTTAAGAAGTATTTATCGTATTCATGATTTGAGAAGTCGGCAATTGGATAACCAGCTTTTTCAATTTGCTCATGAACTTTCTTATAGTATGCTTCGCGGCGTTCTTTCGGGAAGCCAGCGTAGTCGTACCAAGGACCTTTGACAGGAACAGAAATGAAGAGTGGTTTTGCACCAGATTGTTTTAATAAATCAAGTACAATTTGTAAATCTTCATATTCTGGCGATTGGTCATAAGCATCATTTTTTAAGTAACCTTCACGTTGCTTTAATTTTTTCTTAATTTTGCTATTGAAGTAACCATCTTCGATACCATATTCATTAGATCCAGATTCTGCTGCACCTGTTTGATCCGCATGTTTACGAGCCTCTTCCCAGTTCATTTGTTTTAATGAAGGATCGAGCTTCTCTTTGTGCGGTTTAATATTAAACATAGCTGTAAATAAATCTTTACGATCTAAAATGTTACGATAAATATAAGCGAAAGGTTTAGCAGCAAGTGCTTTTACTTTATACTTCGTATCATCATAAGCGATACCTTCAAGCGAAATTTTTAATAAAGTTTCTTTTTTTACAATCTCAAAGTTTAATAAACGCTTTGCAATTTGTTTTTTCATTTCAGGTTTTAAATCATTGTTGAAAATGAAGTGGTAACCTTGTTGTTTTGAAAAGTTAGGTGCAAAGTGCGTTTCGTCAATACCTTGTGGTACAAACCATTGCGGAGAAAGAACGAATACCATTTTCTTATCTTTCAATTGATCCATTGTAGATGCGAAGTTTAATACATGTACAAGGTCTTGTGTTCCGCCGCGTCCAAGAAGGAATGGCGTAAATCCTTCAGGCTTTACTTTAAAATAATTAGATGGATGGAAAGCATCCATACGTGCGAATTCCGATGAACCGTACATCGGAAGATATTTTGGATCTGCTAACATCTTTTGCTGTAAAATCATACTTTGAATTTTTTCTTCTTTTAAAGAAGTAGCAGCTTGTTCTACTTTTTCATCACTTAAAAGTGGAAGTAGGAAGCGCGTTGGAATAAGTAAGAATACAGCAAAAAGGGCCAATGCTAAAAGCATCGGACCAAATTTTGCTTTGTTCATCGGATTTCTTCCAACTTTTTAATAACCATGTTTGGTGTAGCCCACTCGTCACGGTCAAAATCAGAAATAGAAACTTCAATATCTAAACGCTCTTGGAATTCAACTAATAAAGATACTACAGCGAAAGAATCAAGGATACCTTCTTCAAACAATTGAACATCTAAGTTTTCTTTCACAATATCGTTTTCACATACTTCTTCTAAAATATCTAATACTTGCTCTTTGAATTCTGCCATTTTTAAAATCTCCTTTATATCCGAAATATATTATATGTGCAACTTCTTAATGGAATAAGAAGGGTGCATTAAAAGTATCTGTTAAGGTGTCCAGAGAAGATTAGGAAACCGAAACATACAACGTGGAACGTAATTACAATCGCAAGGATGTGTGTAAATTTATTGTTTGGCCAAAACTTATGCTTCTTGTTTTTTCTTTCAAAAATATCGAATAAAATAAACAGTGCGGCATGGTATAGACCATAAATAACATACTGCGCAACAGCGCTTCCTTGGATGTGCCAAATTCCCATAATGAAGAAGTTTAAAAATGCACCGATATACGAAATAGTGTAACGGTTCTTAATTAACTTTTTCTTCGTTGCAAAAAAGACGAAACGCATGTAAATAAAATCACGGAACCAGAATGATAAACTCATGTGCCAGCGGTTCCAGAAGTCTTTAATATTACGACTAAGGAATGGCTTATTGAAGTTTTCTGGCGTTTTAATTCCCATCATATAACTGATACCAATTACGAACGCACTATAACCTGCAAAATCAAAGAATAATTGCATGCTAGTAGCGTACATAAAAATCACATTAGATAAAAGTGTATCTTGATTGGCGAATACAGCCTTTACAAGATATGTTGTTATCAAGTGCGCGATTATAAATTTATACAGGAAACCTTGGAAAATACGGTTAAGTCCTGTATATAGTAAATTTTGATACTCCTCAGCACTAGGTGGCTTTTGAATATCTTTTTGGAATCTACGGTAACGATCGATAGGTCCACTTGAAATCGCAGGGAAGAATAAAACGAATTCCCAGAAATTAAAGAAGGAAAGTTCTTTAATTAAATTATCACGAACTTCAAAGACCATTTGTACAGCTCTAAATGTTACGTAAGACATACCTGCGAAAACAATAAAATGCAATTCAGGTACAAACGGCGCGACTTTTGCCAAAATAAGTGGCAAAATCGATAAAATAACAGCTATACAAAACATGAATGTACTATTATTTTGTTTTCTTAAAATTAAATAGCCTTTAATAAGGACATATTGCCAAATAATAAATGCAGCTAGCATCATTGCTTGCTTTGGTTTATCTGAGAAGATAATAGCAATCATGACTAATGTTAAAACGGCATTATATTTGCGCAACATTTTACCTTTTAATCCAGCTATGATAGTAGGTATTAATAAAATGCCCACTATAGCGAAAAAATAAAATGATCCATATGCGGTCATGCTGTAACCTCACTCAATAATTTTTTGCGATCTACCTTTCCATTTGGTGTCATTGGAATAGAAGATTGATACATGAATTTACGTGGAATCATGTAGTTTGGTAATCGCTCATTGAGTTCTTTTTTGATTGCAGATGTTAATTTGAATTCTTTTTCAAATGAATGTTCTCCAGGAACAACAACCGCTAATAAATAATCGTATTTCTCACCTTTTTTAATTGGAACGATAACTGCTCCTTCTACGTAAGAACACGCACGAAGGTGATGCTCAATTTCTTCTAATTCCATTCGATAACCATGCAGCTTAATTTGGAAATCAAGACGACCATTATAGAATAGAAGACCATTTTCAACATAGCCAGCATCGCCTGTTTTATAGGCGCGCTCACCGTCAATCATAGTAAATGCTTTTTCTGTTAATTCAGGGCTTCCTAAATATCCAACGCTTACGCTTGGACCGACAATTACGATTTCACCTTTTTCACCATCAGGTGCGATCGTGCCATCTTCTTTCATAATAAGAAGGCGACAGTCTGATTTACAATAGCCAACTGGAAGTGATTTGTATTGATCAAGCACTTCTTCTGTAACGTGAATACCTGTTACAGCGACAGTAGCTTCTGTTGGACCATACGTATTCATAATTGTTGCTTTAGGGAAACGTTCAATTAATTTTCTAGCCACTTCATTTGGTAACACTTCACCGCAGAATAAGAATGTTTTCATGTTCGGTAGCATACTCTCAGAGAAAGATGCTTCCATTAAACACATTTCAGCGAAAGAAGGTGTGGAAGTCCATACTTGAATATCCGATTGCTCTAAAGAAGCAAACAAGTCTTTTGGACGCGCAATCATATCTTTATCGATTGCCCAAAGTGTACCACCTGTTACTAATGATGGGTAAATATCCATTACAGATAAATCGAATGAGAAAGGTGCTTGGTTTAAGAATACTTGCCCTGTTTGTAAGTTGAAATCTTCTACAGCCCATTTTGTAAAGCTAACAAGGCAGTTATAAGTAATCTGAACCCCTTTCGGATTACCTGTGCTTCCTGATGTGTAAATAATGTAGAAATTTTCATCACCTTTTACCGCATGTTCAGGATTTGGAGTGTTCCCTTTATGAGTAAAGAAAATATCTTTTAAGTTGTCTTCACTTACGATGCGAACTGGTAAATCAGTTACAGTTACTGCTGTTGCCGATAAAAGTAATTTCGCACCAGAATTTTCAGCAATACGTTGTACACGATCAGCTGGGATAGATAAATCTACAGGAATGTAAGCATGTCCAGCTTTTACACATCCTAAAAAGTTAATAATCATTTCAGGTTGCATATGGCCATACACCATAATTGGTGAACGATCGTCTGGATACTCAGAAGAAATCCAATGTGCTAACGCATCAGAATCTTCCTTTAATTGTTTGTACGTAATTTTCGCATCTCGCCAAACAAAAGCGGTTTGATCAGGCGTTTCTGCAGCCCACTTTTCAATTTGTTCTAATAACTTCATAACGTTCCCACCCTAGAATTCATTGTAAATAAATGTACTTGTGTTTGTATCATGGAATCCATACAACCAAAGTAATGCAAATAAAATTGCAAGATAATAAACCGTCTTTGCAACCCATTGTGTGAGTGGTCGAGACCATATCTCTTTTAATCTTTCCATGTCTTTCCCTCTCTTAATGAAATAATAGCTCTTTGTAGGTATCATGTCCTACATTATTGTGAAAAAAACAAAATCCCACATTTTAGGTAAAAATAAGTCAAAAGGCTCTTTTCTGATATTAGCACTAAATACTAAAAAAGAAAATCCCTAACTTAGCAATTATATTACATTCAGCATGAATTTGTAATGGGTTTGACATGTAAATAGAAAGTGGATTGTGTGAATACATAAAAGTGGACTATAAGAATACGTAAAAATACAGTGTTTGTTTTTATTAATCATTTAAGACGGAGTAAACTTTTAAATTTCTAGTTCTTTTGAAAAGGAGGAAATTATCATGAATAGAGTGTGGAAGAATCTAATTTCGGAAGAAAATATCGTGAAATGGAGAAGGCATTTCCATAAGTATCCGGAATTATCATTTCATGAAAAAGAAACTTCGCAATTTATATATGATACATTATGCTCATTTTCTTCTTTTGAAGTAACGAGACCGACGAAATATAGTGTACTAGCAATTAAAAGAGGTGTGAAGCAAGGGAAAGTAATTGCGATTCGAGCTGATATAGACGCTTTGCCAATTCAAGAGGAGACAAGTAAATCTTATACATCTGTGAATAAAGGAATGATGCATGCATGTGGGCACGATGCTCACGCAGCTATTTTATTAAGCACAGCAGAGGTGTTATCAAATATAAAGGAAGATTTTGCAGGTGAGATTCGTCTATTCTTTCAGCACGCAGAAGAGGTGTATCCAGGCGGGGGACAAGAAATGGTTGAGGCAGGTGTAATGGACGGTGTTGATTATGTAATAGGTTTACATGTTATGTCAGGACTTGAGAGTGGAAAGATAGGAATTGCATATGGACCGATGATGGCAGCTCCAGACGTATTTACAGTTGAGATTCAAGGCAAAGGAGGACATGCGGCGCGACCAGAAGAAACGATAGATCCTATTGCTATCGGAGCACAGATTATTACAAATCTACAACATATCGTATCAAGAAATACAAGTGCTTTTATGCAAAGGGTTGTTTCAGTTACACAATTTCATGGGGGAACGGCTGACAATATTATTCCTAGTACAGCAACTTTAATGGGAACTGTTCGTTCATTTAATCAAGCATTGAGGGTGGAAGCAGAAGGGAAAATCGAGAAAATTGTGAAAGGAATTACAGAAGCACATGGAGGATCGTATACATATACGTATCGATATGGATATGATCCGGTTATTAATGATGAATATATTACGAAAATAGTAGAAGAAAGTGCACTACATTTGTTTGGGAATGAGCGTGTTGTGAAGCTTGAACCTTCTATGGGTGGAGAAGATTTTTCAGCATATTTAAGAAAAGCACCTGGTTGTTTCATTAAATTAGGAACAGGTAATGAAAATATATATACTTGTTATCCACATCATCATCCGAAATTTGACTTGGATGAATCAGCATTAATTTGTGGAGTGGAGCTATTTTTAGAGACGACTATAAGATTACTAAAATCATAGAAAAACAAAAAAAGGCAACTGCACTCTATTGCAGTTGCTTTTATTTCTTTCCGTCAGAGAGGGCTGAGAAAGAACTATGCTCATTCATAGTATATGAATAGCTAACGGACAAGCTTGTACATTTTAATCATTTTTTTAAAAATAGTTATTGACATTGATAATCAATATCAATTAATCTAAATATAGTTGGAATTGATAATTATTATCAATAGGATGGATGCGACATGTTAATGAGAAAGAATTTTCACCTTCTGCGGAGGGGATTAAAAGATAAAAATAAAGATGTTGATCAGCATATGGAATGGCAAAGAAATGTAATTCGGTCTGAATATGTAGATGAGAAGAAGAGCATTCAAACAGAAAAAGAGATACAAAGTAAAGGGAGAGGTTCAGTTGAGTAAGTTAGTAATGATTTTTGCAAGTATGAGTGGAAATACAGAGGAAATGGCTGACCATATTGCCGGCGTAATTCGTGAAACAGAAAATGAAATTGAAGTTATTGATATTATGGATTCACCAGAAGCTTCTATATTAGAACAGTATGATGGAATTATTTTAGGTGCATACACTTGGGGAGATGGCGATCTTCCTGATGATTTCTTAGATTTTTATGATGCAATGGATTCTATTGATTTAACTGGGAAAAAAGCGGCAGTATTCGGATCATGTGATTCGGCTTATCCGAAATACGGAGTGGCAGTTGACATTTTAATAGAAAAGCTACAAGAGCGCGGGGCAGCAGTTGTGTTAGAAGGACTAAAAGTAGAATTAACGCCAGAAGATGAAGATGTAGAAAAATGTTTACAGTTTGGAGCTGAATTTGTAAAACACCTTTCTTAATGGCAGAAGGGAGATGAAGAGCAAGTGCATGAGAAAATCTCAATCAAAACGATGACAGATTATCATTTGTATGATTTTATGCGTTGTCCGCATAAATTTTATTTTCGTCACATAAAAAGAAGAGAACCTTCTTCATTTGAATGGCAACAAATAGCACAAATGATTGTCAATCAAATTATTAACGAGTATTACACGCTACCTGCGGGTCAACAAACGAAAATTGTACTTTTAATATTAATAGAAAAGTATTGGAAAAAAGTAAGGATTAATATGTTTGCTTCGAAGACGGAGTACTATATTGTATTAGCGAAGCTAACGGATCACTTATTACAGTTCGTTGAAAAGGATGATAGTCAGACACCACCATTGTTTTTATACGAGAAGTTTCAAACATATATGGAAGAGTTAGGTGTCCACATGTCATTGACATTTGAAGTTGGTGAGTGGAGTGCTGAGTCGTTTGTAATTAAAAAGTATGTTGTCGATGCAGATGAGGAAATGCTTGCTCTTTGTCAGAAGCTAATGACAGTATTCAGTTATAAAGCTTTCGGAGTTTTTCCAGGAAAAATTGAAGTTATTAATTTAATAGAAGGAACTAAGTATGAGTACATTCCGAAACAGGAAGATATTATAACTGGAATGGCTGATTTATCTAGAATGAAAGAAATGTTAGAGCAACCTGAGCATTATACAGAGCGTCATTTTCGTTCTGAGTGTATAAGTTGTGCGTTTCGTAGTGAATGCCAAGGGGAAGAAGTAAAGACAGAAGCGAAACAGAAGAAAAATATAGTTCATTAAAGGATGCAACTTTGCATCCTTTTTTGTTATTGACATGAAAAGCTTTTCATCATTTACGGTATATTTGTAGCAGATTTTAATAAAGTGAAACTTTAATCAGTGGGGGTTTTGTCAAGCAACCACTGATTATCAGCCCTCATTAATCGGGCTACCCACAAATAGCAGAATAAAGGGAGGAATAATCAATGAAAGATGAAACAAAAGTATTTCAATGGTTAAAAGAACAAAATGCTCCTTTTGAAATTCAACTGCAAATTTTACAGGCGTTTCAATTGTATAAAGTTATTGTTGAAATGGATAAAAAGTTAATGATGTATGAGGAGAGAGTATATAGGGAGAGAATGTAATCTCATCCCTGTAATATCGTTTTTAGCTGTTCTGTGCCTGTAATGAATTCGAGTTCATTCTCTGACTCAAAGTTATAAATAATATTATGTAGTAAAGGACTGTATTGATAAAAGGTAGTAATACGATGAATGAGTAATGGATCATGATGAGAAATAAGTGTACTGTACTGTTCATATACAGATGTAGTAAACTCATCTCCGAAATCATAATATAGTCCTGCAAAATCAAAAGCAGGATCGCCAATTTGCGCATCACCAAAATCGATAACACCTGAAATGCTTTTGTTATGCTTGTTAAATAAAATGTGATGATGAGTAAAATCAGCGTGAATGATTGTGTTTTGAAAAGTGGATGTAGCTAAACATGCAAAGAAATTTTCAAATAAGCGATTTAAGGCTAGTTTCTGTAATGAAGTAAGGCTAGTAGTGAGATATTGGTTTAATTTTGTTTGTAGCTCTTTCCAGTAGGTACATGTTTTTTCAATAGGGAAACATAGCGTTGTAACTTGGTGTAAAGGAATACTATGTAGTACCGCAAGGAAAGTAGCTAATTGTGTAATAATTGCTTTCAGCTCTGTATCCTCCAGCGTGGCAACTGTTTCTGTTTTTAATGGTTCACCATGAATGAGAGTATAGTAACTACAAAGAGGAACCTCATCAGATTCATTTTTATAAATTAGGTGATATTGTGGAACTTCGATTTCTTGTAGTGATTGAGTGAGAATTGCGCATAGTTCTTTTTCTAACGGAATTCGCATCGCATATTCCTGTTTTCGCGGGAAACGAAACAGTAGCTCATCATTTACTATAACTGCTACATTATCCCATCCTTCTTCATTTTGTTTATATGAATGTATAGAAAGATTAGGCAAAGCTTCTTTTATATAATGTTTGTAAGAGTCCATAATTGTTCCTCGTTTCTGAGTTAAGTTATTCTATTTTATGATATCAGAATTTTCTTTCTATATGTTAACATATATCTATTATTATGAAGAAGGGCGGGAGTATTACGAAAAAAAGACTGTTAATCATTTCTCTATGTATCGCTTTTGTATTGTTTTGGTCATATAAAGAGGAGGTTTTTGCTACCTTTAAACCGATTGATCAGTACGAGTTAAATAAGGAGTTAAAGAACAAAAGTATAGAAAATTTAACTCATAATGAAATGAAAAAGGTAGGAGAGCATTTTGTGACTGAACAACTATCAGTGTTTGAGTTTAATAATAAAGAAGATGTGAAACGAAAAGGTGAAGAAATATTTTTAAATAGAGGGTATGAACCATTAATGGAAAATTATTATCCAAATCGTTTTCAAGATTTAGAGTATAAATTTACAAGCGAGGAGATACGTGAAGAGACCGATGAGAGTTTTCTTTATCAAGCTGTAGCGTACGTTGCGGGTACTGAAAATGGTAAGAGAAGCGAAATGAAATTGAATTATGAAGTGAAAATTGTAAAGGTTAATAATATATTTATGGTGCTAGAACAAAAGCAGCGCGTACAATAAAGGAAATTCATTGCTTGTATTACTTAATGCGGAATAAAAAGGCCCTCAAGGAATAAAGGGCCTTTACAGATTTTCATTTTGTTGACCAAGTTCTTTTTGAGCAATATATAAATTCCCTTGCTCGACTTGTTTAAGAGTATGAACAGAATCTCCTGCATATCCTTTTTGTGTTTTAACAGTTCTTTTTGAACGATTGGAATCTTGTTTCTTCATATAATAGGCCACCTTTCATCAAAAATAAACGAAAATGATAAGTATGAGTAATACAGCAGCGAAAATGGTAATGCCCATTAAAAACGAAGTGTTTTTATATTTAGGTGGCTTATGTACATCTTGCCGATATCCAGGTGAAATTTCAGGGGCAAATTCTTCATCGAATGATTGCTTTTTTTCTTTGTCGTCCATATGTACCCACCTTTCTTTTTCATTATATTATACGTTACAAGAAAAAATATGCATAAAGAAAACAGCCGCTTTATTATTAGCGGCTGTTTTGTGTTGTATATTTTCGTTGTACTTGAAAGAGACGGATAAGTAGGAAGGCAGCGCCAAATGCTAGACCGATAATAAGACCGATCCAATAGCCTTTCGCGGCCCATTCTGTATACGTCGCTAATATGTAACCTAGTGGTAGACCTATTATCCAATAAGCAATTAAAGTCATAATTAGAGCAACATTTACATCTTTATAACCACGCAAAGCTCCTTGTACAGGGGTTGCAATTGCATCTGAAATTTGAAATAAAATTGCAAAGATAAGAAATTCTTTTGCTAAATGATGAACTTTTGCATCTGTCGTATAAATAGAAGCAATTTGATCATCAAAGAAGTAGAGAAGAATCGAATATAATACAGCAAAGGCAAGGGCTAATCCAATTCCAATCAATCCGTATTGTTTTGCATTATCGTAACGTTTTGCTCCAACTTCGAATCCGACCGCAATAGTCATTGCCATTGCTAAACTTAGCGGAGTCATATATAACAAGGAAGCAAAGTTCATAGCTGCTTGGTGAGCTGCAATAGTTGTCGTACTAAAATTACTCATCATGAGCGTTACCGCAGCGAAAATACTCGTTTCAAAAAAGATAGCAAATCCGATAGGGACGCCAAGTTTTAAGAATGCTTTCCAACTTGAAAGAGAAGGTCGGTATAATTGTTTGAAAATGTTGAAAGAGGCAAAAGGCTCTTTCGTCTGAATAATAATGACTGTAATAATTAAAATGCACCAATATGTTGCAGTGGAAGCAATTGCTGCTCCGACACCACCAAGCTTTGGGAAACCGAAGTTACCAAAAATTAATAGGTAATTTAATATTACGTTAATTGGTAATGATAATAATGTAATAATCATCGTTGTTCGAGTTTTTCCTAATGCATCAATAAATCCACGTAAAACAGTGTAAGTGAATAAAGGTATAATTCCTATTGCGATAATACTTAAAAATTGCGCTGCAATACGTTCCACAGGTTCTTCTAAGCGCATGCCATTTAAAATAGGTGAAACGACGAAAAAACCGATGAGGATAACAACGAAGCTAGCACAAATTGCTAAATAAACTGCTTGTATGACAACGTGGGGAACGTCCTCTTTTTTCTTGGATCCAACGAGCTGTGCAACAATGGGAGTAGTAGCCATTAAAATTCCTGTTAACCCCGTACTAACTGGAATCCATATACTTGTTCCAATTGCAACACCTGCTAAATCAGTTGGACTTGCATGTCCTGACATTGTTGTATCAAAAAAACTCATCGCAAATAATGACATTTGCGTTACGAAAATCGGAAAAAATAGTAATACAAATTGCTTTAACTTTTGTGAAAATGAAGTAGTTTCTTTCATAAAATCCCCTTTCCATATAAAAAAACAAACTCTTACTATCATACAATTTAATCAAAGATTAGAAAAGAAATACGCGCCTACAACATATAAAACCAATAAAAAAAGGATGCACTTTGAAAAGGGATAAGGTATTATGATAAGGTGTGAAAAAATTACATATTATTTGTTATTAAGGAGGCACTACTTGTGGCTGATTGGTTAATTGGTTTAATCATGGGTGCTGTTGAAGGGTTAACAGAGTTTCTACCAGTATCATCAACAGGACATATGATTTTAACAGGACATTTAATTGGATTTGACGATGAGAGAGCGAAAGTTTTTGAAGTTGTTATCCAATTGGGATCGATTTTAGCAGTTGTTGTTATATTTTGGAAGCGTCTATGGTCGTTAGTTGGAATAGGTAAAGTAACAGACGGACCATCGTTAAATTTATTACATATTATTATCGGGATGATTCCTGCTGGGATACTTGGCGTGTTATTCCATAGCACTATTAAAGAGGTTTTATTTGGTCCAGGACCAGTTGTTATTAGCTTAGTAGCCGGTGGTATTTTAATGATTGTTGCTGAGAAGTTTTCGAAACCAAGTACAGCAAGAACGTTAGATGAAATCACATATAAACAGGCATTTACAATTGGAATGTTTCAATGTTTAGCTCTTTGGCCAGGATTTTCTCGTTCTGGTTCTACAATCAGTGGTGGTTTATTAGCTCGCGTGTCGCATACAGCGGCAGCTGAATATACGTTCATTTTAGCGGTACCGATGATGGTAGCTGCAAGTGGATTAGATTTAATTAAAAGCTGGGATGTATTAAGCTCAGCAGATATAACGCTATTTGTAACAGGATTTGTAACTGCATTCGTTGTTGCGATGCTTGCAATTGTTTCATTCTTGAAATTATTATCTCGTGTGAAACTAACACCGTTCGCTTATTATCGTTTTATTTTAGCTGCGGTATTCTATTTCTTCATTATGTAATAAAAAAACCTGCCGAGCTCGGCAGGTTTTTTTATTTTACTATTTTTTCCACCATATTTTCCATTACATGCTCCCAAAGAGAAGTATCATCAGCTAATGTAGCACGGAAATTAGCATACATTTCTTTTTGTTTTTCTTCGAATGTTGGATCTTCTTTTTCGGGTAATGTAGCGCGCATTGAAGTTACTAATTCTTGTACTTTTGGAGCGCGTGGTCCAAAGACGGCTTGTTCATTTCCATCTTTATCAATGAAAATAAAGATTGGAATCGCACGTGCTGTTCCATTTGTTAAATATTGATCCATTAATTCTAAGTTTTCGTCGCGAATTAATAAACTCATTTCAATATTTGCAACTTCAGAAATTCGTTTCATAACAGGTACGCATAAAAGAGCATCGCCACACCAATCAGCAGTTAATACGATAACACGCCAGCCGTCATTTTGACGTTCTTCTAATACAGGAAGTAATTCATTTGGAATTAAAAAGTTATTGTAAATGTGTAGTAGCTCGTATTGGTTTACTTGCATTTCATTCACATATGTATCAAAGGACATACCTTTATCAGCCCATTGTTGTAAGTTCATAATTAACACCTCTTTAGTAAGATTTGCTTTCATTGTACCAATTTTTATATAGAAAAGCTTGTATTCTTACTCTTTCTCGTCACTTAATAATTTATTTAAGAGGAAAAAGAATAGTACGACACATAATTCAGCTATGTTGGACATTTGTACGCTTTCTATCCAATCATCAGCAGTATGAATGACGAACCAATCTAGTGTAATTTCAATGAATGAGAAAAGAGTAATAGAAATCCAATTTGGCATGTTTTGTGTCAGTGGATATAGCAGCGCTTTGAAGAAACTGAAGATGAAAAATGTAATACTGTCTAAGAAAGTGATTAATAAAAAAAGAGAAGTAACGCAATACGTGAACTATACTCTATACCTGTAAATTGAAAGATTCCTACATATACAAAAAATATAAATGCAAAAATTATAATGAGAAAAGAGCAATAATACTAATGATAATCGTTTTATCTTTTAGGCTGAGATTTGAGAATTTCTCCTCCTCATGCATTAAGATACCCCCTTTTTCTGGAAGTTAACTTCATTTTATCATGAAATACATATTAAAAAACTACGAATTATGGGAAAATAAGGTGACAAAAAGTAAGATTTCATGTAAAATTATTAATAAGGTTTTTATTTAACTAAATGAAATAAAAGGAGCTGTCAAAGTTGTCTCAAAATCGAGAGCAATTAATGGAAGAACTATCGACAAATGTGTTTGCTATGTTTCGCACATTGCGTAATGATATCGGAAAAATATTCGGTGGTTACATACCGTGGAATGAATTCATCGTCCTGAGAATATTAAATCGTACGAATAAAGAAATGGTATCGCGTGTAGCAAATGAATTAAATGTGTCGAATAGTCATATTACAGCTGTTACAGAAAAATTAATTAATAAAGGTTTTGTAACTCGTTCACGTTCTACATCAGATCGCCGAGTTGTGTATTTAGAGATTACAGAACAAGGGAAAGATTTAGTTGCGAAAATGGAAGATGCGAAAAAACAATATTTACAAGAAAGATTCTCTACACTTTCAGAAGATGAAATGAATGTAATGATTTCGATTTCCAAAAAACTTATTTAAGTGATTATAAACAAGAAAACGCTTACGTGATGAAAGAGAAGATCTTCCTTATATATGGAAGGTCTTCTTTCATGTGTAATAGATGTTAAAAAATAAAATGTGTATGAAAAAAGATAGAGCGCCATACTACTAATACAAGGAAGGGAGGGAGAAATATGACGAATCGTAACGGTAGTAAAGGGAGCGGTAATCAAGGATCACCAAAGTCCGGCCAGTTTAATCAGGAATTTAGCACTGAATTTGAAACTGGTAATGATAATAAAGGGAAAGAATATCGTTCTAAAAAAGGGAGTAAATCAAAAAAGGAGTGAAATTCATCACTCCTTTTTTGATTTAAGATGCTGCCGATTGATCCGTATTATATTTTTCTTCTGATTTTGCGACAATCATTGCGCAAATTGCATCACCAGAAATGTTTACAGCTGTTCTAGACATATCTAAAATACGGTCAATACCGATAATTAAAGCGATACCTTCTACTGGTAGATTTACTTGATTTAAAACCATTGTAAGCATTACAAGTCCAACACCAGGTACACCAGCAGTACCGATACTAGCTAGTACAGCAGTTAATACGACCATAGCTAATTGCGGTAATGTAAGTTCAACTCCGTATACTTGAGCGATAAATACAGTGGCTACCCCTTGCATAATGGCAGTACCATCCATATTAATAGTTGCCCCTAGTGGTTGTACAAATGAGCTTATCGCTTTTGGAACGCCAAGCTTATCTTGTGCTGTTTTCATTGCAAATGGAAGCGATGCATTAGAGCTAGATGTACTAAATCCAATTGCCATTACTGGTCCGAAATGTTTAAAGAAACGAACAATACTTTCTTTTGCTAATACCTTTAATAAGCCGCCATATACAAAGACCCCGTGAATAATGAGTACTAACATAACGACAATCATATACTTGAACATCGCAGCGACGCCTGCAAGCCCCATTTTACCAACGGATGAAGCGAGCAAACCGAATGTTCCAATTGGAGCTAATTTCATAACGAGATTAACAAGATACATCATTAATTCGTTGCCCTGTTCAAGTAATGAATGGATACCTTGAACTCGTTTTCCTAAAATAGCTATACCGAGTCCAATCAATACGGCAAAGGCAATGATTTGTAACATGTTTCCGTCAGCCATCGCTTTTGCTGGGTTATCTGGTACGATATTTAGCAATGTGTCGACGAAAGATGTTTCAGTTTTTGCACCTTCATACTTAAGACCTTCTGTTTTAAAATTACCGCCAGCTCCTGGTTTTATAATAAGTGCAAATGTAACCGCTATAGAGATGGCAACCGCAGTTGTTACGAGAAAGAATGAAATTGATTTTAAACCGATTCTTCCAAGTTGTTTCGGATCTCCAAGGCCGGCAGCACCAAGTACGATAGAAATGAACACAACAGGAACAACTAGCATTTTAATAAGTCGAATAAACAATTGACCAATTGGGTTGAACACAAATTGATTTAGTGGCTCAAAGATAGATGGAGCAGCTAAATTTAGAGTGAGTCCAACAACTAGACCTAGAAATAATGCGATTAAGATTGCTTTTGTTTGTTTCAATAAAATCCCCCCTTTTGTTTTTGCGAAATTTCTTTCTAAAGTAATTATACCGAAAAAATACCTAATTTGACAATATTTTCTGAATTTTTCGTTTTTGTTTAAGTGTAGATAGACTGATTTTGTGTTTGGAAAATAAAATAGACCATCACATAGGATGGTCAAGGGAAGGGGACAATTTATGTCAATTTAATTAGGGATGGAAGTTGCTTTAAGACACTGGGGAATGTCTTATAAATTAGGGAGGAACAACTTCGATACATATACTATAAAAGGTAGGTGTGACTCTCATGTGAACATAGGGTGAAAGAGAGGGGGAGTTTTAAATAAAAGATAGAAAGACAAAAAAATAAGACCATCATATATAAGATGGTCAAGGAAGGGGACAATTTATGTCAATTTAATTAGGGATGGAAGCTGTTCAAAGACACTGGGGAATGTCTTATAAATTAGGGAGGAACAACTTCGATACATATACTATAAAAGGTAGATGTGACCTCTGTGTGAACATAGAGTGAAAGAGAGAGGGAGTTTTAAATAAAAGATAGAAAGACAAAAAAATAAGACCATCGTATATAAGATGGTCAAGGAAGGGGACAATTTATGTCAATTTAATTAGGGATGGAAGCTGCTTTAAGACACTGGGGAATGTCTTATAAATTAGGGAGGAACAACTTCGATACATATACTATAAAAGGTAGATGTGACCTCTGTGTGAATATAGAGTGAAAGAGAGAGGGAGTTTTAGATAAAAGATAGAAAGACAAAAAAATAAGACCATCATATATAAGATGGTCAAGGAAGGGGACAATTTATGTCAATTTAATTAGGGATGGAAGCTATTCAAAGACACTGGGGAATGTCTTATAAATTAGGGAGGAACAGCTTCGATACATATACTATAAAAGGTGGATGTGACCTCTATGTGAACATAGAGTGAAAGATATGGGGATTTGAAAAATAGTACATATGAAATTGTTATTGCTAGCAATATTGAGTTAGGATATAGAGTTTTCCAGCATAAAACGAAAAGGAATCTGAATATAAATAAAAGTTGTAATCTATGAAAAAAAGGATTATGCTCAACTATATTATGAGAATATAAGGTTTGTCCCAATTATTTAAGGGCTTTTAAAAAGCTTTTTATTGTATGAGGGGAAAGCTTCACTTTAATAAGGGAGTTAGTGATATGGACGTAACAAAAAAACAAGGGCTGTATAATCGTCTTATACGATTAAACCCACCACAAATATTAGCATTAGGCTTTTTCTGCTTAATTGTGGTTGGCGGTTTGTTATTAAAATTACCATTCGCAACGAAAGTACATATTAGTTGGGTAGATGCTTTCTTTACAGCAACGTCAGCAGCGACCGTAACTGGTTTGGGAGTAGTGGATACAGCAAGTACATTTACGATGTTTGGCGAAATTGTTATTATGTTTTTAATTCAAACAGGTGGTCTAGGCCTTATGACAATTGCCATTTTAATTGTTTGGGTACTAGGTAAAAAAATCGGATTACGCCATCGTTTATTAATTGGAGAAGCATTTAATCAAACAAATATAGGTGGTCTTGTAAAATTAGTAAAGCGTGTCTTTATATTTTCGATTTGTATTGAACTTATTGGGGTCATCTTTTTATCGTTTCGCTTTATTCCAGAGTTTGGTTTTGGAAAAGGTTTATACTATAGTATTTTTCATGTAATTGCATCTTATAATAATGCGGGATTTGCTTTATGGCCAGATAATTTAACAAGATATGTAGGGGATCCCATTATTAATATTGGGATTTGCTCTTTAATTGTAATTGGGGGACTCGGTTTTACCGTATTAATTGATATATGGTATAGCCGCAGTTTTCGAAAATTATCACTTCACTCAAAAATAATGATTATTGGAACAGTAGTGCTAAATATTATAGCAATGATTGTGATTTTTGTATTGGAATATAATAATGTGAAGACGTTAGGGAATTTATCTTTAAATGAAAAACTATGGGCTTCCTTCTTTCAAGGTATTACTCCGCGGACAGCTGGATTTAATACGGTTGACTATGGAGGTATGGAAGAATCATCTATATTATTTACGATGATTTTAATGTTTATTGGTGCAGGAAGTGTATCGACAGGTGGAGGAATTAAATTAACGACGTTTGTTATCTTAATTACATCTGTCCTTTCTTTCTTTAGAAAAAAGGAGGAAATTGTTTTATTTCAGCGTACAATTAAAATGTCGACAGTAACGAGGGCCTTAGCGATTGCTGTTGCCAGTCAAATACTTATTTTAGCAGCGGTATTCATATTAATGCTTACAGAAAACTTCAGCTTTATTCAATTATTATTTGAGACAATATCAGCGTTTGGCACAGTCGGATTAACGATGGGAATTACTGCAAAGCTATCGGCATTCGGAAAATGTATTATTATGTTTGTTATGTTCTGCGGATTAATTGGACCATTAACACTTGTGTTCTCTTTAGCGCGACCAGCAAAACAAAAAATAAAATATCCATCGGAAGATGTGTTTACAGGATAAGGTATCCCGCGTTAAGCGAGATACCTTTTTCTTTTTTAGAACAGGGAGAACAATAGACCAATAAGTGCTACTCGGAATAAAATTGCGATAAGTGCAGCAATTCCACCGACAACTGCAGCGATACCGCCAGTTACAGTAGCTCCGCGATTATAAGCGTAAATACCGAGTAAAACAGAAACAAGACCAAATAGTGTTGGAAATGTAAATAGCGATAAGATAGATAGCGCAAGAGCAATAAAACCAGCAGTTGATCCAGCAGCGGACGATTTTACAACATCTTTATCGTCTTTATCATTGTAATCATAATCAATGCGTTGTGGTGCAACCTCAGCGGCGTACTCTTCTTTATAGTCACTATAATCACTATCTATTCTATCTTTTCTTTTATAATCATCAAATTTCTCAGTCAAAGTCATGACTCCTTTCATAACAAGGTTCAATAGTAGTATGTATCTCTTTTTCTTTTTTATCCCGCTATTTGTGGGAGTCGAGCAATGTACACATCCCACTGATTAAAGTTTCACTATACCGGAGCATGTACAGGGAGTAGTATCTTTTAAAAGGAGGAAAATGTTTTCTTGAAATAGGAAAAGTTAGTATGACTTCCTCTATTTTGGAAAATATAAAAAGGAATAATGAGGAAAGGGTGCAATACATAATGGAACATCCAATTGAAAATTTAATGAAAACGGCAATGACAAATTTAAAAGAGATGGTAGATGTAAATACAATTGTTGGGAGCCCGGTTTCAACAGCTGACGGAAATGTAGTATTAACAGTATCTCAAGTGGCTTTTGGTTTTGGAGCTGGTGGAAGTGATTTTAAAGGGGATTTCATTACTGAAAAACATAGCGGTGGGCAAAATCAGCATAAAGAGAACAAACAAGGGCATCCATTTGGAGGAGGAAGCGGGGCTGGGGTTTCCATTAGTCCAGTAGCTTTTTTAGTAGTTGGTTCTAATGGGGTGCAAGTATTACATCTCAACAGCAGTACACATTTAATTGAAAAGGCTTTAAATACTGTACCAAGCACTGTAGATAAATTTGTGAATGGTCGTCAAAAGTGAACTTGCATTTTTTAGGAATTATGATATATTAGAAAAAGTGCGCTTTAGGATGATCGGAATAATTGAAATGTAAATATATATGATGTGTGGAATAAGGGAGAGGAATTTATGATTAATATCAAAAACTTAGTAGTTGGCTTATTTATGTTAGTAAGCGGCTTTGTTGTATATGTAATAAAAGAAAAAGCTCCATTCTAAAACAGACAAACCGTTAATGTCTGTTTTTAATTTGCGGAAAAAAGTTGACAAGTTATTGTATTGGTGTTAGAATTTTAATTCGTGTCTCGGTTACAGCTAGTGTAAAGTAAATATCTCTTATGAATGCAATACGAAAAGTTTGCGAAAGATCGGGTAATTTTATCAACAACTTTTGTGAACAAACCCTATAAATTGTATTTGTAAGCTATATATGTATACTAGTGAATCAAGGAGCGGTCAGTGGAACCGTAATGATGAGAGAGAGGTAGGGCTTTCATCCAGTATATGTTACTTTCCCGTTAGGTGAATATAAAAAAGAGGACTCCTTTTAAAAGGAGTCCTCTTTCATTTTTCAAGTGCGACTTTCAACTTGTTGACAAATTTCATCCGTTGTTAAACCGTGAGCTGTAATGACTGATCCTTTAATTGATGCATCTGCAATGCCCATCACATTAGAATCTTGCCCAGTTACAACGCAACAATCACACCCTTGTGCATCCTGTTCTGAGTTAAGTGTAACAACTTCATGACCTTGTTGCTGAAGAGCTTGTTGAACGTCTGTTAATGAGTTTTCAACGCCAATTCTAGCCATAATTCTCACCTCCTACCATCTAATTGCTAGTATGCTCAAGTTCACTGCATTTATGAAAAGACGGTAGGAAGTAAATCTTTGTTTAGTCGTTATATACGCCAGTAAGCATTTGACTAACGAATTGATCGTTTAATGTATCTTGGGCAGAAGAAGTATTTGAATGGATGTCGATTGAAGCAATAAAATGATTATGTTCTTGCGTATTTGGTTCTACCTCTACGTAATTATCGAATTTACAAAAACCTTTCGTATCCATTAGATCAAATAATTGCAGCATTTCTACTACCTCTTGTCTCGTTCCTTTAATTTGTACACACGCCATATTTATTTCCTCCTTCATTTTGACAAATTGTTTTTTAAAAATAGGATTATGATTACGAAATGAAAAATATGAATGTTATTTTTAGACAGCGCTATTTTTGTTATTTTCCCCCTTTTTCAGCAAAAGTCGTTATATATTCCCGGATTTATAAAATCGGACGTCCGTTTATTGAATACAATAGATTCGCATCAATTGATGAAAATCCTTCTTTTAAACAAATATTTTTTTAGTGGAAATTGGCGAAAAAAATTTTTTGACTTTTTGTAAACGTTAACAATGTTGTTAAATCAATATAAGTAAAGAAGTACGTACGATTAAAAATTATAAATTTTCTAAAAATTCACTTGATTTATTTAGAAAGGAGAGTAAACTAGGAAACAATAAAAAATTCATAGAACATAGGAGGCGCTTCTAGTGAATGAGCAATGGATTTTCTTAAATGGAGAATTTGTTCCAAAAGATGAGGCAAAAGTTTCAGTATATGATCATGGCTATTTATATGGCGATGGAGTGTTTGAAGGAATTAGAGTTTATAGCGGTAATGTTTTCCGTTTGAGAGAGCACCTTGTCCGGTTGTATGAATCAGCAAAATCAATCCTTTTAGAAATTCCATATTCATTAGATGAAGTAACAAATATTGTTGTTGAGACGATTCGACAAAATAAATTATCTAATGGATACATTCGCCTTGTTGTATCAAGAGGAGCAGGAAATCTTGGATTGGATCCCGATTCATGTAAGAAGCCGAATGTAGTAGTAATTGCAGAACAATTATCTTTATTCCCACAAGAATATTATGAGAAAGGGATTCCAGTTGTAACAGTTGCAACGCGCCGAAATCGTCCCGATGTTTTATCCCCTCAAGTAAAATCTTTAAATTACTTAAACAATATTTTAGTTCGTATTGAAGCGAAATTAGCTGGAGTACAAGAAGCACTTATGTTAAATGATCAAGGATATGTAGCTGAAGGCTCAGGAGATAACGTGTTTATTGTTAAAGGAAATAAATTAATTACACCACCAAGTTCTGCTGGAGCGTTAGAAGGTATTACACGAAACGCCATTTTAGAAATCGGCGAAAAACTTGGATATGACGTAAGAGAAGAGTTATTTACAAGACATGATGTATATGTAGCTGATGAAGTGTTTTTAACAGGAACAGCTGCTGAAGTTATTGCTGTTACGACAGTAGATGGTAGAACGATTGGCTTAGGGCAAACAGGTCCACATACGAACCGTTTATTAGAAGAGTTTCGTAAGTTAGTTGTAGAAGATGGAGAGAAAATTTACGAAGAAAATAAAGTTGGATAACAACTTTTTTAACATAAGAAAGCGTTGATAGGGAGGAGTAGTTGATTGTGAAGCCTCACAGAGAGTCGGTGGTTGCTGAAAACCGATGGTTCACGTCGACGAACATCGCCCTTGAGTGCTAAGCTAAAGCATTTGTCTAGGCTTAGACGGTAGCTCCGTTATTAGCTAGATCCATTTATGGATCACTGAGGCAAGAGTATTCTTGCAAAGAAGGGTGGTACCGCGAAATCTTTCGTCCCTTCAGCACATAGCTGGAGTGTGGACGTAGGATTTTTTTATTGTATAAAAGTTTGAAAAAGGGGGCTTATAAGAACAATGTCTTCAAAAACGGAAGAGAAACTGGCAACTGGTGCACAGCTATTGTTAGAAGCGCTAGAAAAGGAAGGCGTAAAAGTGATTTTCGGTTATCCGGGTGGTGCCGTTTTACCTCTCTATGATGCACTGTATGATTGTGAAATTCCGCATATTTTAACAAGGCATGAGCAAGGGGCAATTCACGCTGCTGAAGGGTATGCCAGAATTACAGGGAACCCAGGGGTTGTAATTGCAACGAGTGGCCCAGGTGCTACAAATGTAATTACGGGTCTAGCGGATGCGATGATTGATTCATTGCCACTTGTTGTATTTACAGGCCAAGTAGCAACAACGTTAATTGGGAGCGATGCTTTTCAAGAGGCGGATATTATGGGACTTACGATGCCAGTGACAAAACATAACTATCAAGTGCGAAAGGCCTCAGATTTACCTCGAATTATTAAAGAAGCATTTCATATTGCTAAAACAGGAAGACCAGGACCAGTCGTTATTGACCTTCCGAAAGATATGGTAGTCGAGAAAGGTGAGCGATGTAGCAATGTACAAATGGATTTACCAGGATATAACCCTAATTATGAACCGAATCTACTTCAAATAAACAAATTACTACAAGCAATTGAAACCGCAAAAAAACCGTTAATTTTAGCTGGAGCAGGTATACTGCATGCGAAAGCTTCGAAAGAATTGACAAGTTTTGCCCGTAAATATGAAATCCCTGTTGTGCATACGTTACTTGGACTTGGTGGTTTTCCGCCAGATGATGGGCTATTTCTAGGGATGGGGGGAATGCACGGTTCTTACACAGCCAATATGGCGTTATATGAATGCGACTTACTCATTAATATAGGTGCGAGATTTGACGATCGTCTTACTGGGAATTTAGCTTTTTTTGCTAAAGGGGCGACTGTTGCACATATCGATATTGATCCAGCAGAAATTGGGAAAAATGTGCCAACAGAGATTCCTATTGTTGCAAGTGCTAAGCGGGCGTTAGAAGTATTGCTTCAATCAGAAGGAAAGAAAGAAAATCATCATGAATGGCTCTCTTTATTAAAGAGTAGAAAAGAAAAGTATCCATTCTCTTATAAACGAAATTCTGAAAGTATTAAACCTCAATACGCGATTGATATGCTATATGAAATCACGAAAGGAGAAGCGATTGTAACAACAGACGTTGGGCAACATCAAATGTGGGCAGCACAATACTATCCGTTGAAAAATCCAGATAAATGGGTAACTTCTGGCGGATTAGGAACGATGGGGTTCGGATTTCCAGCAGCAATCGGTGCGCAAATTGCAAAGAGAGATGAACTAGTTATTGCAATTGTTGGTGATGCTGGGTTTCAAATGACTCTGCAAGAATTAAGTGTATTAAAAGAACACGCTTTACCCGTTAAAGTATTTATTTTAAATAATGAAGCTTTAGGAATGGTAAGACAATGGCAAGATGAATTTTACAATCAAAGATATTCACATTCTTTATTGCCATGCCAACCAGATTTCGTCGCTCTTGCGAATGCGTATGGTATAAAAGGTGTTCGTATTGACGATCCACTTCTTGCAAAGAAGCAAATCCAGCATGCGATCGAATTACAAGAGCCAGTCGTAATCGATTGTCGTGTACTTCAATCAGAGAAGGTTATGCCGATGGTTGCACCAGGAAAAGGTGTTCACCAAATGGAGGGAGTGGAAAAAGGGTGAAGAGAATTGTTACAGCGACAGTTCGAAATCAAAGTGGTGTGTTAAACCGAATTACAGGGGTTATGACACGAAGACATTTTAATATTGAAAGTATTTCAGTAGGTCATACAGAATCATCAGATATATCGCGAATGACGATTGTTGTACACGTTGAAAGTGAACAGCAAGTTGAGCAGTTAATTAAACAACTTCATAAGCAAATCGATGTTCTGAAAGTATCAGATATTACAGAAGAAGCAATGATTGCTAGAGAGCTTGCTCTTATTAAAGTAGCAACTTCTGTAGCGAGGGCAGAATTATATAGTTTAATTGAACCATTTCGAGCCGCTGTAATAGATGTTGGGAAGGATTCCATAGTTGTGCAAGTAACAGGTACGCAAGATAAAGTAGAAGCGTTAATTGAATTACTTCGTCCGTACGGTTTAAAAGAAATTGCTAGAACAGGTGTAACAGCATTTACACGTAGTATGAAAAAACAAGATAAGCAAGTTATGTTAATTCAATAATCATTTAAATATAGGGGGAAATGAAAATGGCAAAAGTTTATTATGAGAAAGATGTAACAGTAAATGTATTAAAGGAAAAGAAAGTAGCAATCATCGGATATGGCTCGCAAGGTCATGCGCATGCGCAAAATTTACGTGATAACGGATTTGATGTAGTAGTAGGTTTAAGAAAAGGTAAGTCTTGGGATAAAGCGAATGAAGATGGGTTTTCTGTATATACAGTAGCAGAAGCAGCGGAAAAAGCTGATGTAGTAATGATTCTATTACCTGATGAATTACAACCAGAAGTATATGAAGCTGAAATTGCACCAAATTTACAGGCTGGAAACTCTCTCGTGTTCGCACATGGATTTAATGTTCACTTTGATCAAGTAAAACCACCAGCGAATGTAGATGTATTTCTAGTAGCGCCAAAAGGACCGGGGCATCTCGTACGCCGTACGTTCGCCGAGGGAGGGGCTGTTCCTGCATTATTTGCAGTATATCAAGATGCAACAGGAGTTGCGACTGAAAAAGCACTTTCTTATGCTGACGGAATTGGAGCAACGAGAGCTGGTGTATTAGAAACGACGTTTAAAGAAGAAACAGAAACAGATTTATTTGGAGAGCAAGCTGTACTCTGCGGCGGAGTGACTGCACTTGTAAAAGCAGGATTTGAAACGTTAGTTGATGCGGGATACCAGCCTGAACTTGCATATTTTGAATGTTTACATGAACTGAAGCTAATCGTTGACCTTATGTATGAAGGTGGACTTGAAAATATGAGATATTCAGTTTCAGATACAGCGCAGTGGGGAGACTTCGTATCAGGACCACGCGTTGTTACTGAAGATACGAAGAAAGCGATGGGGGCAGTATTAGCAGAAATTCAAGATGGTACATTTGCAAGAGGCTGGATTGCAGAGCATAAAGCAGGAAGACCAAATTTCCACGCGACAAATGAGAAAGAGAATGAACATGAAATCGAAGTAGTAGGACGTAAATTACGTGAAATGATGCCTTTCGTACAGCCGCGAGTAAAGGTAGGGATTAAATAATATGAAGCAGATTTTGTTCATGGATACAACGCTTCGTGATGGCGAACAATCACCAGGAGTAAATTTAAATGAACAAGAGAAGTTACAAATTGCTAGGCAATTAGAGAGGCTTGGTATTCATGTAATGGAAGCTGGATTCGCGGCAGCTTCCGAAGGTGACTTCCAATCGGTAAAACGCATCGCGAATACAATTCAAAACGCTACGGTTATGAGTTTAGCTAGAGCGAAAGAAAGTGACATTCGAAGAGCATATGAAGCTGTGAGAGGCGCTGTATCTCCTCGTCTACACGTATTTCTAGCTACGAGTGATATTCATATGAAATATAAACTTTGTATGTCAAAAGAAGATGTGTTAAATAGTATTCATCGCTCGGTTACGCTCGGAAAATCATTATTTCCGACAGTACAATTTTCTGCAGAAGATGCGACAAGAACATCGAGAGCATTTTTAGCTGAAGCAGTAGAAATTGCGATTCGAGCAGGAGCGAATGTAATTAATATTCCGGATACAGTTGGATATACAAATCCGGAAGAGTATTATTCTCTTTTTAAATACTTACAAGAATCCGTTCCATCATATGAAAAAGCGATTTTTTCTTGTCATTGTCACGATGATCTTGGTATGGCAGTAGCAAATTCGTTAGCTGCGGTTGAAGGGGGAGCATTGCAAGTAGAAGGAACGATTAATGGCATTGGAGAAAGAGCAGGGAATGCAGCGTTAGAAGAAGTTGCAGTAGCTCTTCATATTAGAAAAGATTTTTATAAAGCAGAGCCTTCGATGACTTTAAAAGAAATTAAGGCGACGAGTACATTAGTAAGCAGGTTAACGGGTATGGTTGTACCGAAAAATAAAGCAATCGTTGGAGCGAATGCATTTGCTCATGAATCGGGCATCCACCAAGATGGGGTTTTAAAAGAAGTAACAACTTATGAAATTATCGAACCAGCGCTTATAGGAGAATCTCAAAATCTCTTTGTACTTGGGAAACATTCTGGCCGTCATGCGTTTACGGAAAAAATGAAAGAGCTTGGTTATGAATTTACAAATGAAGAGCGAGATGCGGCATTCGAAGCATTTAAAAAATTGGCGGATCGTAAAAAGGAAATTACTAAGGAAGATTTACGCGCAATTATGCTTGGTGAAGCAGCATTTGCAGCCCAGCAATATAACATTACGCAATTACAAGTGCATTTCGTATCAAATAGTACACAATGCGCAACAGTTGTGCTGAAGGATGAGGAAGGAAATGTATATGAAGATGCAGCCACTGGTTCTGGTAGTATTGAAGCGATATACAATGCGATTCAAAGAATTTTAGGATTAGAATGTGAATTGGCAGATTATCGCATACAATCTATTACACAAGGTCAAGATGCACTTGCTCACGTTCATGTTGAATTAAAAGAAGGTAGTCACCAAATATCAGGTTTCGGAGTTGCGCAAGACGTATTGGAAGCGTCGGCGAGGGCTTATGTCCATGCAGCAGGGAAATTAAAATCTCTTATAGCGCTTGTGAAATAAATAATTGATAGGTGAGAGAAGCTTTCCTCACCTATCAAATTAAAGTTCTGAAAATTCAGTTAAAAGGAGTGTTAAAAATGGAAAAACGTATCGTTTGTTTAGCTGGTGATGGTGTCGGTCCAGAAGTAATGGAGAGTGCGAAGGAAGTATTGCATATGGTAGAAAGGCTATATGGACATCATTTTCATTTGCAAGATGAGTACTTTGGTGGTATTGCTATCGATTTAACTGGGCAACCATTACCACAGCGAACACTTGCCGCCTGTTTAGCGAGTGATGCGGTTTTACTTGGAGCAGTAGGTGGACCAAGGTGGGATAGTGCGAAAGAAAGGCCTGAGAAAGGATTATTAGCATTAAGAAAAGGACTCGGTGTATTTGCGAATGTTCGCCCTGTAACGGTAGAAAGTGCAACTGCACATTTATCACCATTAAAAAACGCTGATGAAATTGATTTCGTTGTCGTTCGTGAATTAACAGGCGGAATTTATTTTTCTTATCCGAAAGAGCGAACGGAAGAAGTGGCGACAGATACACTTACGTATCATCGCCATGAAATTGAACGTATCGTTTCGTATGCTTTTCAATTAGCAAATAAGCGGAAGAAAAAAGTAACATCTATTGATAAAGCGAATGTTTTAGAGTCTAGTAAATTATGGAGAACTGTGACAGAAGAAGTAGCACTTCGCTACCCAAATGTGGAAGTAGAACACATTTTAGTAGATGCAGCAGCTATGGAATTAATTCGGAATCCAGGAAGATTTGACGTTATTGTAACGGAAAATTTATTTGGTGATATTTTAAGTGATGAGGCTTCAGTATTAGCTGGATCATTAGGAATGCTTCCATCAGCAAGTCACGCTGAAAAGGGACCTTCATTATATGAGCCTATTCACGGATCAGCACCGGATATTGCGGGGAAAAATAAGGCGAATCCAATTGCGATGATGCGTTCTGTTGCAATGATGCTTGGGCAATCTTTCGGATTAACGAGAGAAGGATATGCAATTGAAGAAGCAGTTTCTGCAGTCCTTAAATCAGGGAAATGTACAGCAGATATCGGGGGGACTGAAACGACAACTTCATTTACAAAGGCAGTTATTCAAGAAATGGAAGAGCAAGCGTTAGTAGGGAGAGGAAGATAATGGGAAAAAGGTTACTAGATAAGCTTTGGGAAAGACATGTAGTTGCGACTAATGAAAATGGATTGGATTTATTATATATCGATCTACATCTTGTTCATGAAGTAACGTCACCGCAAGCCTTTGAAGGCTTGCGGCTTACAAATCGAACAGTCCGCAGACCAGATTTAACATTTGCAACGATGGATCATAATATTCCAACGAAAGATGTTTGGAATATTACCGACCGCATTGCGAAGCAGCAACTAGATACACTTCGGCAAAACTGTAAACAATTTCAGGTGCCATTAGCGGATATCGGAGATGAAGAGCAAGGGATCGTTCATGTAATAGGACCAGAACTTGGACTCACACAGCCAGGAAAAACGATTGTTTGTGGTGATAGTCATACAGCAACGCACGGTGCTTTTGGCGCACTAGCGTTTGGTATTGGTACGAGTGAAGTGGAACATGTATTGGCAACGCAAACGTTATGGCAACGAAAGCCGAAAGCGATGGGCATTGAGTTAAAAGGAAAGTTACCGCAAGGTGTCTATGCGAAAGATATTATTTTACACCTTCTTTCAAAGTACGGAGTAGCAGTTGGAACAGGTTACGTAATGGAATTTTACGGAGAGGCCATTCATGCTATGGATATGGAAGAGAGGATGACGCTTTGCAATATGGCAATTGAAGGGGGAGCAAAGGCTGGCATTATTGCACCAGATGAAAAAACGGTTGCTTACGTAAAAGGGCGTAAATATGCGCCGAAAGACTATGAATCTATTAAGGAAAAATGGTCAGAACTTTATACAGATTTAGATGCAATTTATGATTTGCATATTCTAGTAGATGTTACAGATTTAGCGCCGTACGTTACGTGGGGAACAAATCCTAGTATGGGTGTTCGGATTGATGAGAAATTGCCAGAAAAGCATGATGCAAATGACGAAAGAGCGTTTTCTTATATGGGATTGAGTCCCGGACAAAGTACGTATGACATTCCAGTTCAACATGTTTTCATTGGATCCTGTACAAATTCCAGGCTTTCTGACTTAGAAATTGCTGCATCTGTCGTGAAAGGTAAAAAAGTAAAAGAAGGTGTGCGAGCACTTGTTGTACCTGGATCTCAAAGGGTAAGAGAAGCAGCGATGCATAAAGGATTACATCGCATATTTGAAGAAGCTGGATTTGAATGGAGAGAGCCCGGATGCTCAATGTGTCTAGGTATGAATCCAGATCAAGTGCCTGAAGGAGAACATTGTGCCTCTACGTCCAATCGTAATTTTGAAGGAAGACAAGGAAAGGGAGCACGAACGCATTTAGTTAGCCCGGCAATGGCGGCAGCGGCTGCGTTATATGGTCATTTTGTTGATATTAGAAAGGAGAGTTATGATGGAGCCATTTCGTATTCATAAAGGTACTGCCGCAGTACTGATGAATGATAACATTGATACAGATCAAATTATTCCGAAGCAATATTTAAAGAGAATTGAAAGAACTGGGTTTGGGAAGTTTTTATTTGATGAGTGGCGATATGATAATAATCGCCAAGAAAACCCTAATTTCCCGCTTAATGCACAAGAAAGAAAAGGAGCCAGCATATTAATCACAGGTGATAATTTTGGATGTGGCTCGTCAAGAGAACATGCTCCATGGGCACTTGCTGATTATGGTTTCCGCGTTATTATCGCTGGAGGATTTGCCGATATCTTTTATATGAATTGTATGAAGAATGGCATGTTACCGATTGTAATGGATAAAGATATGCGTGAACAACTTGCTAAAACAGATGCGAGGGAACAAATTACAGTTGATTTAGAAAATGAAATAATGACAACGAATACGCATAGATTCCATTTTACGATCGAGAAAATGTGGAAAGAGAAGTTATTAAATGGTTTAGATGAAATTAGTATTACAATGCAATATGAACAAGAAATAAAAGAGTATGAAAGAAAAGTGGCTTTACATTAAAAAATGACGGAATATTAAAAATGTATTTACATTCAAAATTAACTGTTATATACTATGTGAAAATCAGAGGAGAAAGGGAGTAAGTATTATGAATATCGTGCAATCTATTACAATGCTTACACAACTACATCATCATACATGAAACCCTTGAACCTAGCGTGAAAACGTGTAGGTACAAGGGTTATTCCCGTTGTACCTACACTCTACTGAAGAGCCTTGTAGGTATTTTGTCTACAAGGCTCTTTTTATTTTCGGCTTAGGGGAATGAAATAGGCATACATTAGAAGGGGAAAGGTGTGAAAATTTAGATGACAAAATGGAAACGAGCAAACCCGAATGGAACGAGAGATTATTTATTCGAAGAATGTACGTTAATTGAAGAAGTAGAACAAAAATTAAGGCTTACTTTTTTAGAGAGAGGTTATGAGGAAATAAGAACACCTACAATTGAATTTTATGATGTTTTTGCATTTCAAAATAGACCGATAGATGAAGAGAAGATGTATAAATTTTTTGATGAAAAGGGAAGGATTATCGTTTTACGTCCAGATATGACAATTCCTTTAGCGAGAGTTATTGGAACACAGAGATGGGATACGCCACTTAAAGTGACGTATAGCGGGAATGTATTTCGAGCGAATGAATCCCATTCTGGAAAATATAATGAAATCGTACAAAGTGGTATTGAAGTTATCGGGATTGATAATGTAAGAGCTGAAATTGAATGTGTAATAAGTGTCATTCAAGCACTTCAAAAGTTGAAGGTGCAATCTTTTACAATTGAGATTGGGCAAGTACAGTTATATAAATGTATTGTAAAAAAACTCTCCATCCAGGATGAAGAAGAAAGGGTACTTAGAACGTATATAGAAAGTAAAAATTATGCAGCCCTCTCAAATTTTATCGGAGAAAAGAAATTAGATCGATGCGATGAGACAGTAAGATTACTTGAGAAATTGCCAAGGCTATTTGGAAATTTAGAAGTTATTGAGGAAGCAGAAAAGCTTGCTTCAAGTAATGAAATGAAAATGGCAATTGCAAGAGTAAAAGAAATGTATGAAACAATTGAAACGTTAGGATATGGTTCTTACATATCAATTGATTTGGGCATGATTCAACACTTAGATTACTATACGGGTGTTATTTTCAAAGGATATATATATGAAATTGGAGAAGAAATCGTTAGTGGCGGAAGATACGATGAGCTAATTGGGAATTTTGGAGAAATGCTGCCAGCTGTTGGACTCGCGGTACAAGTAAATCAAATTGTGAAGGCGCTGCAAGAGCAGCAAGAACCATATGAACGAAATCAAATTGATATTGTGATTCATTATGAGTTAAATAGATTAGCGGAAGCAGAAAGGTTACGAAATTTACTTCGAAAGGATGGGAAAAATGCTTGGTTATCTCTATTCTCTAATTTAAGCGATACCTTTCAATTTGCAAGAAAAAATAAAATAGGAACGGTCGTTGAGGCAAAGAATGAATACTTAGTGGAATATGTATGGAATGAGAAATGGGTAGTCCAGAAAGAAGGAGAGGCTTCATGCGTAACATTCAAATTGCGTTAACGAAAGGAAGATTAGAAAAACATGTCATTCCACTTTTTGAGCAGATTGGAATTGATTGTTCCGAGCTCAAAAATAAAGGTCGGAAGCTTGTATTTCAAAGTAAAAATACAAATGTTTCATTTATTTTAGTAAAAGCGGTTGATGTTGCTACTTATGTAGAACATGGGGTAGCTGATATTGGCATCGTTGGAAAAGATATTTTAATGGAAAACGAGAAAGATATTTATGAAATGCTGGATTTAGGAGTGGGGATTTGTAAGTTTTGTGTTGCTTCTATTCCTACGTATAATCCGAAGAGTTACCGGAAGAAAAGAATCGCTACGAAATACCCCCATATTACTTCTACTTATTTTCATGATAAGGGAGAGGATGTAGAAATTATTAAGATAGAAGGTTCTGTAGAAATCGCTCCTCTTCTTGGATTGGCAGATGCGATTGTAGATATTGTTGAAACAGGAAAAACATTACAAGAGAATGGACTCATTGTATTTGAGGAAATGTACTTTATATCGGCTCGGATGATTGTAAATAAGGCAGCCTTAAAAACTAAAAAAGACGAAATATTCAGCATTATAAATATGATGGAGCAAGAAATCTTATCAGGGAAATAGGAGGATTTAAAATGGAAATCATTTATGAAGAATTTAAGGAGGCATTATCTAAAATAAAAGTGCTAAGAGAAAACGCTAATATAATAGAAGAAACTGTTCAAAGAAGTGTAAGAGAAATCATTAGACATGTAAGGGAAGGGAAAGATGAGGCTTTATCTTTCTATACAAAAAAGTTTGATGGTGTAGAGATGAAAAATTTTCGTGTAAGTGAAGAAGAAATACAGCAAGCGAGTATGTTTGTAGAGAATTCATTTTTAGAAGCTTTAAAAGAGGCGAAGAAAAACGTTGTTTCGTATCACGAAAAGCAAAAGAAGCACTCAATATTCGATTGTGAAAGTAAAGGGATAATTAGAGGGCAACTCATTCGGCCGTTAGAAAATGTAGGTGTATATGTACCGGGTGGGACAGCCTCATATCCTTCTTCAGTATTAATGAATGTATTGCCAGCGAAACTCGCAGGTGTGAAAAAGATTGTAATGGTAACACCGCCGAGGAAAGGAGGAATTGATCCGCATATATTAGCTGCTGCAGATCTTGCGGGAGTAGATGAAATTTATACGATAGGTGGCGCACAAGCAATTGCTGCTTTAGCATACGGGACGGAATCGATTCCGAAAGTGGATAAAATAGTTGGACCGGGAAATTTGTACGTCGCTCTAGCGAAACGAGAAGTATACGGAATAGTAAATATCGATATGATTGCTGGTCCATCAGAAATTGTAGTTGTCGCGGATGAAACAGGTAATGCAAAATATATCGCAGCGGATTTATTATCGCAAGCAGAGCATGATGAGAGAGCAACGGCGATTTGTATTACAACGAATATGGAACTAGCTAAAGAAGTAGAAAAAGAGGTAGAAAGACAGTTAGAAACGTTACCAAGAAGTGAAATTGCACGTGAATCAATAAATAGAAATGGAGCCATCTTTATCGTTCCTTCTTTAGAGGAGGCGCTAAAGTTATCAAATGAAATTGCTCCAGAACATTTAGAGTTACATATAAAAGAACCAATGAATGCTCTAGATTATGTGAAACATGCAGGCTCTATTTTCCTTGGGCCATATTCACCTGAACCGCTCGGGGATTATTTAGCGGGACCGAATCATGTATTACCAACGAGCGGAACGGCAAGATTTTTTTCTCCGTTATCAGTCGATGATTTCGTGAAAAAATCAAGTTTTATTTCTTATACGGAGGAAGCATTAAAAAATGTACAGCATCATATTGTAGAGCTTGCAAATAAAGAAGGGTTACATGCACATGCGAGAGCAATCCAAATAAGGTTTGAGGAGGAAAAATAATGCGTCAGTCCAGTCAAGCACGTGAGACGACAGAAACAAAAATTAAATTAAATTTGCAGCTTGATGAAAGTACAAATGTATCTATTCAAACAGGAGTTGGTTTTTTCGATCATATGCTTACTTTATTTGCTAGACATGGAAGATTTGGATTGCAGGTTGAAGCAGAAGGTGATGTATTTGTTGATGCACATCACACCGTTGAAGATGTTGGAATTGTACTCGGAAATTGCTTGAAAGAAGCATTGCAAAACAAAGAGGGAATTAATCGTTACGGTTCTGCGTATGTACCGATGGATGAATCTTTAGGATTTGTCGCAATTGATATAAGTGGACGCTCATATTGTGTATTTCAAGGGGAATTAACAAATCCGAAGCTCGGGGATTTTGATACAGAATTGACGGAAGAATTTTTTAGAGCAGTTGCACATGCTGCCAATATTACATTACATGCGCGCGTTCTATACGGAAGTAATACACATCACAAAATTGAAGCATTATTTAAAGCTTTTGGTAGAGCGCTTAGAGAAGCGGTCGAAAAAAATGCCAACATTACTGGTGTAAATTCAACGAAAGGAATGTTGTAATTGATTGCCATTATAGATTATGGAATGGGGAATATTCGCAGTGTAGAGCAAGCATTAAAATATATTGGCGCAGAGTACATTGTAACGAGTGATAAAAAAGAGATATTGAGAAGCGATGGCGTGATTTTACCGGGAGTAGGTGCATTTCCGAAAGCGATGGACGTATTAGAAGAAAGAGATTTAGTGTGTGTACTAAAAGAGGTTTGTGATATAGGAAAACCACTCCTCGGTATATGTTTGGGCATGCAGCTTTTATTTGAACGAAGTGAGGAACTAAAAGATTGTAGCGGGTTAGGTTTACTACCAGGGGAAATTCGTAAGTTAAAAGTTTCGTATAAAATTCCTCATATGGGATGGAATGAATTAAGGAAGGAAAGAGAATTTCCGCTTTGGAATGGATTAGTGGATGGTTCTTTCGTGTATTATGTTCACTCATATTACGCGGATTGTCCAGATGAAATTGTATGCGGAGTAAGTGATTATGGAATGCAAGTACCAGGGTTTGTCGCGAAAGGAAATGTATTTGGTGCACAGTTTCATCCAGAAAAAAGTGGCGAAATTGGCATGCAAATATTAAAAAATTTTCAAGGGGTGGTAGAAGCATGGAAATCTTCCCAGCTATCGATTTAAAAGAAGGACGATGCGTTAGACTTTATCAAGGAGAGTTTAGTAAAGAAACGGTGATGAATGAAGATCCAGTAGCGCAGGCGATCATATTTGAAAAGCTTGGAGCGGAAATACTACACATTGTTGATTTAGACGGTGCAATTGCTGGCGAGTCTTTAAATTTGCCCGTCATTGAAAAAATCTGCAAGGCGGTACGTATTCCTGTGCAAGTGGGAGGAGGAATTCGTTCACTTGTAACGGTGGAGAAGTTATTGTCAGCAGGTGTAGAAAAAGTGATTTTAGGAACAGCAGCTCTTTATGATAAGTCATTTTTAGAGGAAGCAGTTCGTCTATATAAAGAGAAAATCATTGTTGGAATTGATGCGAAAAATGGTTTCGTAGCAACGAGAGGTTGGCTTGATCTATCTGAAATTTCTTACGTTAGTTTAGCGAAACAAATGGAAAGTTTAGGTGTTCAAACGATTGTGTTTACAGACATTTCGAAAGACGGGACGCTTGCAGGTCCAAATTTTGAACAATTAGCGATACTTCAAAAAAGTGTGGGCATTCGTCTCATCGCCTCTGGAGGAGTGGCATCTATTCAAGATGTGAAAAAGTTAAATGATATGAATATATATGGTGTCATAATTGGAAAGGCGCTTTACGAGAAAACAATTGATTTAGAAGAAGTATTACAGGTAACGAAGTTATGTTAGCGAAACGAATTATTCCATGTCTAGATGTGAAAGAAGGGCGAGTCGTAAAGGGTGTAAATTTTATAGGATTACAAGATGTCGGTGATCCGGTTGAAATAGCTGAAGCATATAACGAGGCAGGGGCAGATGAAATCGTATTTTTAGATATTACGGCGACTCATGAAGGAAGAAAAACGATTATAGATGTTGTAGAAAAAACAGCAGCAAAAGTATTTATTCCTCTTACGGTTGGCGGGGGGATATCAAGTGTGAAAGATATGTACAATTTACTAAGAGCTGGGGCAGACAAAGTTTCAATAAACTCAGCGGCAGTGCGAAACCCGAAGTTAATAGAAGAAGGGGCAGAACACTTTGGATCACAATGTATTGTCGTGGCAATTGATGCTAGAAAAGTAGCAGAAGATAAATGGAACGTATATGTCAACGGCGGAAGAGTTGACACAGGAATGGATGCCATAGAATGGGCGAAGCGTGTTGTTAAACTTGGGGCAGGTGAAATTTTGTTAACGAGTATGGATGCAGATGGAACGAAAAGCGGATATGACCTTCGTTTAACAGAAGAAATTTCAAAAAGTGTTTCTATTCCAGTCATCGCATCAGGAGGCTGTGGTCATACGGATCATATTATAGAAGTTTTTCAAAAGACAACGGTTGATGCAGCGTTAGCGGCATCCATCTTTCATTATGGTGAGGCGACAGTGCAGAGTGTAAAGCGAAAATTAAGAGATGCAAATATTGAGGTGCGGTTATGAAACCTAATTTTTCAAAAGGATTAATACCGGCAATTGTCATCGAAGAAGGTACGAAAGACGTTTTAATGCTAGCTTATATGAATGAAGAAGCATATAAAAAAACGTTAGAGACGAAAAGAACATGGTTTTATTCTCGTTCGAGGCAGTCGTTATGGAATAAGGGGGAAACATCAGGGAATGTTCAATATGTGCAATCTTTATATTTAGATTGTGATCAAGATTCAATTGTTGTGAATGTGAAACAAGTAGGACCTGCTTGTCATACGGGAGAGAAGACATGTTTTCACTATCAAATTATATAGGGGGATACATATGGAAAATGCCTTTAAGTTGCTGTATAAAACAATTGAAGAACGAAAGGGAAGCCCACTTCCTGAATCGTATACAAATTATTTATTTTCAAAAGGAGAAGATAAAATTTTAAAGAAGATTGGTGAAGAGTGTGCTGAAGTAATTATCGCATGTAAAAATAATGATAAAGAAGAAGTAGTGAAAGAAATGGTTGATGTATTTTATCACTGTTTCGTTTTATTAGCTGAAAAAAATATTGCATTGGAAGATGTGATGCGAGAGGTGAAAGAACGAAATGGAAAGCTTTCGAGAGTTGGGGATAGAAGGGAAATAGATACATTATAAGGGGGAATGTATATGAAAGTAGATTATCATCTTCACTTAGAAGAAGGACCGTATTCAATAGGATGGCTTGCTAAAATAAATGAAGCGTTGGAATGTTATGAACCGCTTCAAGAAAGACATTCTATTGATTGGCTTATGAAAACACAAGAGCGTTTGCAAAAGCGTGTGAAGGAAGGGCCATTTACAACAGAATGGATAGATCTATATTTAGAAGAAGCTGTGCGAAAAGGAATAAAAGAAGTGGGAATTGTTGATCATCTATATCGTTTTCATGAAGCAAAAGGATATTATGAAAAATATGTAGATATTAGTGATTCTAAGCTCGGTCGTATACAGAAAGAATGGTTAGATCAAGTAAGGGTAGTTTCACTGTATGATTTTACAAAGGCAATTGAAGAGGCGAAAGAACGATGGGGGAAAAGAGGTGTCACACTTAAACTTGGAATTGAAGCGGATTATTTTATTGGTTGTGAAGGAGAGTTAAAAGAATTATTAGCGCTAGGAGACTTTGATTATGTAATTGGTTCCGTTCATTTTCTAAACGGCTGGGGATTTGATAATCCAGATACGAAAGAATATTTTGAGGTACATGACCTACGCGCGTTATATGATATGTTTTTTAAAACAGTTGAGAGTGCGATTCGTACCGAGTTATTTGATATTATCGCTCATCTTGATAATATAAAGGTATTTAATTATCGATTGGATGAGAATGAACAGCTTTCTTATTATGAGGAAATTGCCTGTGCATTAGTAGAAACGAATACGGCAACAGAAATAAATGCAGGATTATACTATCGTTATCCTGTTCGTGAAATGTGCCCAAGTCCACTATATTTACAAGTATTAGCTAAGTATGGTGTTCCAATTACGATTTCTTCGGATGCCCATTACCCAAATGATTTAGGGAATTATGTACAAGAAAATATACAAACATTACGAGCTCACGGTGTTACTCAGGTTGCAACATTTACGAAGCGAGCAAGAGTAATGAGGTCGCTTGAAGAAGAAGTAACAAATTCAAAATGAAACGCAATTTTTTGATGAAAACTGTCCTTTTTGTTCAAAATAAGAAAGAATGAAAAGGAGGGTAAGAAATGGCGAAACAACAAAACAAACAAAATGTACAAGGTGCACAGCAACAAGCTTATACTTCTGAAACGAATGCTGCATCTCAATCGGTTATTGAGGAGCAAATTAGCGATACGGTTGCAGAAGGAACTATTGATGTGAAGCTTGGAAAAGAATCGCAGGAAAAAGCGTAAGAAGAGGGGAGAGTTGCATCTCCTCTTTTTTCATGGAAAAGTGTCGATTTTCAAAACTATAATCAAATTCCTTGGTTTTTATATGTGGATTTCTTACAATGAAATATAAGAGATGTCTTATTTTCTATAGAAGAGGTGTTAGTAGTGGCAAAAATATTAGTAGCGGGAAAAATTCCGGAAATTGGATTAGAACTATTAAAAGATCATAATGTAGAAATGTACAATAAAGAGGAGTTAATTTCTATAGATGAATTAACAGAGCGTGTAAAAGATAAAGATGCATTGTTAAGTTTACTTTCGACAAAGGTGCCAAAAGAAGTTATTGATGCAGCGCCTCATTTAAAGATTGTTGCAAACTATGGTGCTGGTTACGACAATATTGATTACACGTATGCGGGCGAAAAAGGAATTGCAGTTACGAATACACCGAAAGTATCAACGGAAGCGACTGCAGAATTAACATTTGCACTTCTTTTAGCAGCGGCGCGTAGAATTCCTGAAGGGGATACGTTATGTCGTACGACTGGATTTAACGGATGGGCACCGTTATTTTTCTTAGGACGAGAAGTCCATGGTAAGACAATCGGAATTATAGGTCTTGGAGAAATTGGGAAGGCTGTTGCAAAACGTGCGAAAGCATTTGGAATGGATGTTTTATATACAGGGCCAAATCGTAAGCTTGAAGCTGAAAGTGAACTGGGAGCAACGTATGTGACGTTGGAAGAATTATTACAAACAGCAGACTTTATTACAATTAACTGTGCTTATAATCCAAAATTACATCATATGATTGATGAAGAGCAGTTTAAAATGATGAAGAAAACAGCGTATATTGTAAATGCTTCACGTGGACCAATTATGAATGAAGCAGCACTTGCTCATGCATTAAAAACGAATGAAATTGAAGGAGCAGCTCTTGACGTGTTTGAATTTGAACCGAAAATTACAGAAGAGCTAAAAGAATTAAAGAATGTAGTACTTGCTCCACACGTAGGGAATGCAACATTTGAAACTCGTGATGCGATGGCTGAAATGGCTGTCAGAAATATTTTAGCTGTATTAAACGGCGAAGAGCCAGTAACACCTGTAAATCAAAAGGTATTAGTTACAAAATAAAAAGAAACCTTCCGGACTCGGAAGGTTTTCTTATTTTTCTTTATTGGCTTTTTTAGACGGTCTTTGTCTAATGAATTGAGATAACATGTACAAAATATATAGTGGAATGGCAATGAATAAGAAAACAGAAAAATTTCCAAATCCTGTTTGATACATTGTAATAATGATTCCAACTAAAAATAGTGTAATAATGATGCTATATCGTGGAATTGGTACATCTTTTAAACTTGGGATACGAATGCGGCTCACCATTAAAAATGCGAACGTTACAAATACGGTAATAAGAACGATTTTTGGAATGGTATGTGAAAATAATGTTAAGAAAGCAACAAGCCCTCCCGCTGCTGTAATCGGTACTCCAGTGAAATATTTCATTGAAGTAGAAGATGGTGTTACATTAAATCGTGCTAAACGATATGCTCCGAAAAGAGGGAATAATCCCGCTATGTATAATCCGATGATTCCGTAGTTTGAGAAAGATGTGTAATACATTAAAACAGCTGGTGCTGCACCAAATGTTACGACATCTGCAAGCGAGTCGAGCTCTTTTCCCATTTGTGAATCAACACGTAATAAACGAGCAACACGACCATCAAGACTATCTAACATCATCCCGATAAGTACTAAAATAGCAGCTGATTTATAATATCCTAAAGATGCATAGCCGATTGATAAAAATCCGCTATATAAATTTCCGAGCGTAAATAAGTTTGGAATAGCTGCTCTATACAAAATCTGATCCCTTGCTTTCTGTAATAAATTCTTAATTAGTGTATGAAAGTTTACTTATTTTATCATACCATAAATTTATTCCTCATACGAAAGAAATTACCAATTTGTGAAAGATTTCATAGAAGGATGGTTCGAAAATTAAGTGGAAATAAAAAGAGGAAGCAACTTGTATAAAGTTGCTTCCTTTACTATTCAAATTTCGTTGTCATCGTTCCGGTTTTATATCGATTATTAGGATCGAAGCGTAATAAATCTCCATAAATTAATTTATCGGAGAGTTTTAATTCTGTTTTTGCTTTTTCAATATACGGCTGACATAACGTCATGTCAGCTTCTTCACCCGTACTTCTTTTGTAGCACATATTTTTTGTATAAACATACTCTTCAGAAACAAAGCTACCATCACGCATTACCATAAGCGGGTCTTTCTCTTTAATAAATAAGTCAGTTCCAAATTCAACGGATTTATTTGTTTTAATACCAAGTAAATGAAGGAGCGTTGGCTTAATATCAATTTGACCGGATACTTTAGAAACAACTTTTCCTTCTTGGCCAGGCACATGAATAATAAGAGGGACTCGTTGTAATTGCATAGAATCGAATGGTGTAATAGTATCTTTTCCTAGGAACTGTGCCATAGCTGCGTTATGGTTTTCGGAAATACCGTAATGATCACCATAAATGACAATAACGGAATTATCATATAATCCTTCTTCTTTTAATTGTTGAATAAATAATTTAAGAGCTTCATCTGTGTAACGAACAGTTGGGAAGTAGCGGTTTACAACACCACTTTCCGAGTTGAATTCATCAACATATTGATCTTCCGGATTTAGAAGAAACGGAAAATGATTTGTTAATGTAATAAATTTTGTATAGAACGGTTGCGGTAAAGATTTTAACTTTGGAATAGATTGTTCAAAGAACTCTTTATCTTTTAATCCCCAACCGACAGACATTTGCTCCGTTCCTGCGTAATCATTTAAATTAAAATAACGATCATATCCAAGCGCAGGATACATTACATCCCGATTCCAAAACGTTTTATCGTTTGAATGGAAGACGGCAGAAGAATATCCGTATTTCTTTAATTGTTCTGGTGTCGCTGTGTATTCATTTGTTGCATGAGTAAAGAATACAGAACCACGATCTAGCGGATAAAGTGAGTTTTCAACGATAAATTCAGCATCAGAAGTTTTGCCTTGTCCAGTTTGATGATAGAAGTTATCGAAATAGAAACTATCCTTAATAAATTCATTTAAAAATGGTGTAATTTCTTTTCCATTTATTTTTTTATTAATAACAAAGTTTTGTGTAGATTCCATTGAAATTAAAATTACATTTTTACCTTTTGCAGCTCCAAATAAGTTTTTATCAACTTGTTTGTCTTTTGAGTCTGTATAGTTTTTAATTTCAGAAAACCCATCCCCACTTGCAAATACACGCTCAGCTGAAGACTTGGATTGAAGCGTAATATCAAATAGATGGTATGTGTATAAACCTAAATTCTTCACGACAGTTTGACGGTCAAATGAGCGCGAGAACATTTGTGGTTTATAAATAACTGATACAACAATTTGTAGTGCTAATAAAGCTGTTACACCGCTAAAGAAAGTTCGCTTCTCTGAGCGGGAAAGTGGTGTTTTGTCGCCAAATGATGGGAATTTACGTGAAATAAACATTAAAATAATTGCATCTGCAAATAAAAGTAATGTTTTGTACGTAAAGAGTTCTTTTATACTTGTCCCTAAATCAGCCATATTGTTTGTTTGGAATAAAACCGGGAAAGTAACGAAATCGTTATAGAACCCATAAAACATTGCGTTTCCAAATAAAATAAATGACAGTATAAAACTGATTCCAATTATAATTCGGTTTCGGTGCTTAGATGCAAGTAAAGCTAAGCCGAAAAATAAAAGTAACGCAGCTAGTGGATTGATAAAAAGCATGAATTCTTCAAAGAAATTATCAATTTTAATATCAAATGCTAGCTTGTACACAATATATGTTTTAATCCATAGTAAAACGACTGCAACGAGTGCAAATCGCAGTTTTGGAAACAGATGTTGTAGCATAATATACTCCTCTCCTAAAAAGCATGACAGTTCTTGTGAATCAGTTTGCTTAACGACTCATTTTATATATACGAACAGTCCTTTGTTATTATGATTATTATACTATGAGTATCATTATACGAAAATAAAAGAAGGTTGTGGGCTTTTTTATAATAATCGAGTAGAAAAAGAGTGGTGGGAGACAATAAAACAGAATTTCTATGTATGATAATTATCGTACGCAGAAAGAATCGCGTGATAATACGGAGGTTATAATGCGAAAATTATTATATTTTATAGCATGCAGTAGTGTTATACTTTTTACTTCACCGAGTGTGTCGGTAGCCCAATATGATGCACCTCTTATGGAAGATGCACTTTATTCTGTTTTATTTCCAAAAATAAATAAAGCAATTGAAAAACAATATGGAAGTTTGAAACCTTATCAATGTCCTAAAATTATTAGTTTAAAAAAAGTGTATAGCGGTACATATTTATTTCAAGCAAGTATTGAAGTGACAAAGTATGAACGTGTTGCTGGGAAAATTGCTCCACCATTTGAGAAGGTAACGATTACATTTAATAACGAAGAAGGCGAATGGGAAGTGACAAAGATTTCAGTAAAGCGCTTACCGAATGATACGAAACTAAACTGTAAAAAAACAATATAAAAAATTGTTTGACAAATAAAATGGTCCTTTGGTATTGTTAATAGCAACAATTAGATGTTTGAAAATTAAATAGACTTACCTCATCTACTCTCAAAGGTAGAGGCCGCGATAGGAAAGAGTAAGCTATGGGAGATTTAATGGAATCTGTGATCATAGGTTGAAAGGGACTATTGCCGAAATATAAGAATAACCATCTTATTCATATATTGGGACTGCATTGAATAAATGTAGTACTGTCATAAGATTTATTTTATGGAGAGCTATTTGGAGATGTTGATGCGGTTTCTTATTTTGAGGAGATAACAACTCGTTTATTTTTTCAATATATATTTTTCCTAATAAGAAACGCGTGTGAACATTGTTCCGCGCGTTTTTTGTCTATCTAAAAGCGTGCTGCAATGAATAGAAGATTGGGGTTATGAGTTTTAGAGGAAATAAGGGAGGAATTTAAATGTATTTACACGGCACAAGCCGAATTAATGGGCAAGGACACTTAGAAATTGGAGGGTGCGATACGACGCAGCTAGCAAAGCAATACGGAACACCACTTTATGTATACGATGAAGAGTCTATTCGAGGAAAATGCCGAGCATTTCATCGTGCTTTTAAAGAAAGTGGTTTCTCTTATCAAGTAGCATATGCAAGCAAGGCGTTCTTGTGCATGGAGATGTGCCGAGTAGCTCGTGAAGAGAATATGTCATTAGACGTTGTTTCTGGGGGAGAATTATATACTGCGCTCCAAGCAGGATTTCCGGCATCACGTATTCATTTTCATGGAAATAATAAAACAGAAGAAGAAATAGTGATGGCTCTTCAGGCGAATATCGGTTGTTTTGTCGTAGATAATTTCTTTGAATTAGAAGTTTTACACGATTTAGCGATGCAACATGGGAAATTTGTGAACATATTAATTCGTGTAACGCCTGGAGTAGAGGCGCACACACATGAATATATTACAACAGGTCAAGATGATTCGAAATTTGGATTTGGTGTTTCAAACGGTCAAGCAATGCAGGCAATTGGATTTGCTTTACAAAAATCCAATTATAATGTGCTAGGGATCCATTCACATATTGGGTCGCAAATATTTGAAACAGCTGGTTTTGTTCGAGCAATTGAAGTTCTTCGCCAATTTTTAGAAGAAGTGAGAGAGCAAACAAACTATGTAGTAAAAGTGTTAAATGTAGGCGGGGGATTTGGAATACGTTACACAGAGTCAGATACACCATTAACTCTTGAGACATATGTGCGAGCTGTAACAAGTGCAGTGAGAGAACAATTTACTGTATGTGAATATCCATTGCCAGAAATATGGATTGAGCCAGGCCGTAGCATTGTAGGTGATGCTGGGACAACAATTTATACAGTTGGATCTGTGAAAGATATTCCTGGTATTCGGAAATATGTATCAGTCGATGGTGGAATGACAGATAATTTAAGACCTGCTTTATATAATGCGCGTTATGAAGCGATGTTAGCGAATCGAGCGAATGATGAGAATGAGGAACTCGTTTCGATTGCCGGGAAATGCTGTGAGAGTGGAGACATGTTGATTTGGGATATTCATTTACCGAAAGTCGCTGCTTCTGATTTACTAGCAGTTTCCTGTACAGGAGCATACGGGTACTCGATGGCGAATAATTACAATCGGATTCGAAGACCAGCCGTTGTCTTTGCAAAAGGCGGAACATCGCAAGTAGTTGTGGAACGCGAAACATATGAAAATATTATTGGGAACGATCGCATACGTATTAAAGAGCTTGTCTAAATAGGAAAAGGAGTTGTTCGAATGGGCAATTCCTTTTTTATAAAATAAAATAATTAAAATATATCGGAAAACTAGGATTGAAAAAAATCAGAATTGTGATAAAATACAAATACAAAGCTTATCAAGAGAAGCGGAGGGAACTGGCCCGAAGAAGCTCGGCAACCTGCTTATAGAAAGCAAGGTGCTAAATCCAGCAAAATGGGATCCATTTTGAAAGATAAGGTAAAATATATTACCGAACAGTCTTTTCGAAATGGGAAAGATTTTTTTTATGAATAAAAAGGGGGGCTGTTCGCGTGAGTGTACGGGAACATTTTGATGAAGTATCCGAGAAGATTGAAGCGATGCTTGCTGATATGAAATATGGTTCAATTACAATTGTTGTGCAAGATGGAAAAGTAATTCAGTTAGAGAAAAGTGAAAAAGTACGTTTAAAGTGAAAAGCGCTGACTAGAAAAACTAGAGGCGGTTTTAACCTATTTTCATTAGGTTAAAACCGTCTTTTTGCTTTTACAGGGGGAAAAAACATGTTGACGTATGAAACGTGGGAAGAAAATGTTGTTTCGTTTTCGGAAGAAGATGAAACAAAAGGTGCGTTATCAGTATTAAATTGGGCTTATAAAGAATATAAAGATGAGGTTGTCTACGCATGTAGCTTTGGGGTGGAAGGTATGGTATTGCTGCACATTATAAACCAAGTAAATCCATCTGCTAAAGTTGTATTTTTGGATACAAATGTTCATTTTCAAGAAACGTATGAATTAATTCAAAAAGTGCGGGAACGATTTCCTTCATTGAATATTATAGAAAAACAGCCAGAACTTACACTTGATGAACAGGCGAAGTTGCATGGTGAAAAACTGTGGGAGAGCAATCCGAATCTTTGTTGTAAGATTAGAAAAATTTTACCTTTAGAAAAATCATTAGTCGTGGAAAAAGCATGGATATCGGGCTTAAGAAGGGAACAATCAGAAACACGTAAGCATACAAAGTTTATAAATCAAGATCATCGTTTTCAATCTATTAAAGTTTGTCCACTCATTCATTGGACGTGGAAAGAAGTTTGGCGATATGTATACAAACATAGCTTGCCGTATAACCCGTTGCATGATGTTGGCTATCCAAGTATTGGGTGTGAGAAATGTACGTTACCTGTAGGGGATGGTGGCGATTCAAGAGATGGTAGATGGGCTGGAAAAGTGAAAACTGAATGTGGTCTTCATTACCAATAAGATGAATCTTGAAATAAAGCTAAGAGAGGATATAGAAAAATGAGCATAGTAAACGAATTAGTAAACCGTATAGATGAGACATATGACGTATCACAAATTGAAAAAGAAATTAAATTAGACAATATTGCGTTAAGTGATTTAGAACTATTGGCGACAGGTGGATATAGCCCCCTTACTGGTTTTTTAGGGAAAGAAGATTATGATTCTGTTGTAGAAACGCTTCGTTTAGCAAATGGTAGTGTGTGGAGTATACCGATTACATTACCGGTAACAGAAAAAGTCGCAGAAAGCCTGAAGGCTGGAGAGGAAGTAAAGCTTGTCAACAATGGAAATATATACGGTGTCATTCAAATAGAAGATATTTTTGTACCAGATAAAGAAAAAGAAGCGTTACTTGTATATAAAACAACGGATGAGGCTCATCCAGGAGTGAAAAAATTATATGAACGACCAAACGTTTACGTTGGAGGAACTATTATTCTAACAAAACGCTTTGAAAATAATCAATTTCCTTCTTATCATTTAGACCCAATTGAAACGAGGGAAGCATTTAAAAAACGTGGGTGGAAAACAGTGGTCGGATTTCAAACGAGAAACCCGGTACATCGTGCCCATGAGTATATTCAAAAATCTGCTCTTGAAATTGTAGATGGTCTCTTTTTAAATCCGCTCGTTGGAGAAACGAAATCGGATGATATTCCTGCTGATGTAAGAATGGAAAGCTATGAAGTACTTCTTCAAAACTATTATCCGAAAAATCGTGTCTTTTTAAGTGTATTTCCTGCTGCCATGCGTTACGCAGGACCAAGGGAAGCGATATTTCATGCGTTAGTAAGAAAGAATTTTGGATGTACCCACTTTATAGTAGGGCGTGATCATGCTGGAGTAGGAGATTATTACGGAACGTATGAAGCGCAAGAAATCTTCACAAATTTTACGATAGAAGAGTTAGGAATTACACCACTATTCTTTGAGCATAGTTTTTACTGCACGAAATGTGAAGCGATGGCTTCAACGAAAACATGTCCGCACGGAAAAGAAGATCATGTTATTTTATCGGGTACGAAAGTAAGAGAATTATTAAGAAACGGTGAGATTCCGCCAAGTACATTTAGTCGTAAAGAAGTAGTGGAAGTGCTAATTAAAGGCTTGAAAAAAGAAGTAGTAACAGAATAGGGAGAGAACGAGATGGATACGAATATTACTTGGCATACAGCTTCGGTTTCAAAAGATGAGAGAAGAGTGAAGAATGGACATCATAGTTTTGTAATTTGGTTTACTGGTTTATCAGCTTCGGGTAAATCTACAGTAGCGAATGCGGTCGCTCGTAAACTGTTTGAAAAGAATATTGGAAATTATGTGCTGGATGGGGATAACATTCGCCACGGTTTAAATAAAGACTTAGGATTTTCTGAAAGTGATCGCATGGAAAATATAAGACGTATTGGCGAAGTGGCAAAGTTATTTGTAGACCAAGGAGCAGTTGTCCTTACAGCATTTATTTCACCATTTCGAGTAGACCGCAAACAAGTAAGAGATTTATTAGCGGCAGATGAATTTATTGAAATTTTTGTGAAGTGTCCGATTGAAGAGTGTGAGAAACGTGATCCGAAAGGACTTTATAAAAAGGCAAGAAAAGGTGATATTAAGGATTTCACAGGTATTGATTCGCCTTATGAAGAGCCAGAGCAAGCGGAATTAATTGTAGAAACGCACAAATATTCTATTGAAGAATGTGCAGAACAAATCGTGAAGTACTTACAAGAGCGTAGTTTTATATAGGGGGATAAACAATGAGTTATGAAAAAGTATGGGCTAACAATGAAAAATTAAATCAGACCGAGAAAAATAAATTAGAAAAAGATGGCTTAGAAATTTTTAATGATATTCCTTACTATGCGGAAAATGGTTTCGAATCTATTCCGAAAGAAGAGTGGGATGCCTTTAAATGGGCAGGCTTGTATTTACAAAGACCGAAAGAAGCTGGTTATTTTATGATGCGGGTAAATATTCCGTCAGGGATTATTACAAATGCACAGGCAGAAGTACTTGCTTCTATCGCTGAAGATTATGGACGTAATGTAATAGATATTACGACGAGACAGGCGATTCAGTTTCACTGGTTAGAAATTCAGCAAATTCCAGATATTTTTAAAAGATTAGCAAGAGTTGGGTTATCTTCAGCGGGGGCTTGTGGTGATATAACGCGGAATATTACAGGTAATCCGCTTGCTGGCATTGATGCAAATGAACTATTCGATACAACGCATATTGTAAAAGAAGTATATGATTACTTCCAACATAATGAAGAGTTTTCTAACTTGCCACGTAAATTTAAAATGTCTATTAGTTCTAATATTTATAATTCAGCAAACGCAGAAATTAACTGTGTTGCATTTACGCCTGCAACGAAAGAAATAGATGGTGAGAAAAAAGTTGGTTTTCATATAAAAGTAGGTGGAGGATTATCAGCTCGACCGTATTTAGCTGATGAATTAGATGTATTCGTTTTACCAGAAGAAGTGAAGGCGGTGGCGATTGCGATTGCTACTATATTCCGTGATTTTGGATATCGTGAAAAACGTCATTTAGCTCGGTTGAAATTTCTTGTTGCGGACTGGGGAGCAGAGAAATTTAAAGAGAAACTAATAGAGTATACAGGGCCTTTACAAAGTAAAGGGGAAAGTGCACTCAAAGGATGGAATGCAGGCTATTTTTATGGTGTTCAAGACCAAAAACAAAAGGGATTAAAATATGTAGGTTTTAATGTACCGGTAGGTCGTTTACATGCAGAAGAAATGTTTGAGATTGCAAGAATCGCAAAGCAATATGGAAATGGACAAATTCGTACATGTAACTCGCAAAACTTCATTATTCCGAACGTTCCTCCAGAAAATGTAAAAGGATTACTTAGTGAACCGTTGTTTGAAGCGATATCTGCTAGCCCGAAATCATTTATTGGTCATGCGGTTTCATGTACCGGTATTGAATATTGTAATCTTGCACTAGTAGAAACGAAAGAAAGATTACGAAAAATTGCAGAATACTTAGATACACAAATTGCACTCGATGTTCCAGTTCGAATTCATATGGTAGGCTGCCCGAATTCATGTGGTCAACGTCAAATTGCTGACATTGGGCTACAAGGGGTGAAAATGAAAACGAAGGAAAAAGGTATTGTTGAAGCGTTTGAAATATACGTAGGTGGAACATTGTTAGATGGCGGTGCCTACAATCAAAAGTTAAAAGGAAAAATAGATGGCGAGGATCTACCTGATGTACTCGCATCATTTATAAGTTATTTCAAAGAGAATAAATTACCAGCCGAAACATTTTATGATTTTGTAGGTCGTGTTGGTGTAGATACATTACAAATAGCGTTAAATAACGTGCTAGAAGAAGTAATAGCGTCTTAGGAGGGACGATATGGATTTATATCGATTTGAAGCTGTGTTAGTAAATAGTATTGTTCCGATTGTTGTTGTTGCTCAAAGTGAAGAACAGGCATTTAAGCTTGCGGAGATTGAGCTTGAAAAGCATTTTTTACCGTTGCCAGAGGTAAAAGAGATTTCTTTGTTTGAAAAAAAGAAGATTCGAAAAGGTGGGGCATTTGTTATCCATGAGTAGAGATCAGTAATACGAAAAAATAAAAACTTCCATTCTTATATACGAATGGAAGTTTCATTTTAATAGAAGAAATGAGGAGAGATGATGGGGAAGGTTTATATTGTTGGAGCGGGTCCTGGCGATCCAGATTTAATTACTGTTAAAGGGGTGAAATGTATTGAGAAGGCAGATGTTATTTTATACGACCGACTTGTGAATAAAGAGCTGCTTTCATACGCAAAGCCTGACGCGGATTTAATTTATTGTGGAAAACTCCCGAATTATCACACGATGAAGCAAGAGACAATTAACACGTTTCTTATTAAGTATGCGAAAAAAGGAAAAGTTGTAACGAGGCTTAAGGGTGGCGATCCATTTGTGTTTGGTAGAGGGGGGGAAGAAGCTGAAGCATTAGCAAAGCAAGGGGTACCATTTGAAATCATTCCTGGTATTTCAGCTGGAATAGCTGCTCCTGCTTATGCGGGCATTCCAGTGACGCACCGTGATGCAAGTGCAAGTTTTGCTATTGTGACTGGGCATAGGAAAGAAGGTGCTGAAGAAGAAGTGAAATGGGAAAGTTTAGCGAAAGGTGTAGAGACTTTAGCGGTATATATGGGGGTTAGTAATTTGCCCTACATATGTGAGCAACTTATGAAGCATGGAAAAGATAAAAGTACGCCAGCTGCTATTATTGAGCAGGGGACGACGTCTATGCAACGCACAGTTGTTGGAACGTTAGGGACAATTGTAGATGTTGCGAAAAAAGAGCAAATTCAAAATCCGAGTATGATTGTAATTGGAGAGGTTGTCCGTTTTAGAGAAAAAATTCATTGGTTTGAGAAGCAGACAGAAAATGCTTATCAAGTAAGTGGAGTGTTGTAAAATGAAAGCCGTCTTATATATATGTCATGGAAGTCGTTTGAAGACAGCGAAAGAAGAGGCGATTCAATTTATTACATCGTGCATGAGCCGTATAGAAGCGACTATTCAAGAAGTTTGTTTTTTAGAGTTAGCGAATCCTTCTATTGAAGATAGTTTTCGTACATGTGTGAAGCGTGGAGCCACTGAGATTATTGCTATCCCTGTTTTTTTATTAGCGGCAGGTCATGTAAAAAAAGATATCCCTTTTGAATTGGAAAAGTTAACTAATCAATTTTCGGATGTTAAAGTGACCTATGGTAATCCGTTTGGTGTATCAGAAACACTTGTTAAATCGGTGTATAGCGGAAGTGGCATCGAACAGGAAGATAAAAATGAAGTGACGTTACTTCTTGTTGCAAGAGGGAGCAGTGATCCTGAAGTATTAAGAGATATAAACTGGATTGCTTCTTTATTTCAAACAAAAGAGAAGGTTAAAAAAGTAGAAGTTTGTTATTTAGCGGCTGCAGAGCCAAAATTTGAGGAGAAGTTAAAGGAAGTTGTAGAACGAAAAGAAAAGAACATCGTTGTACTGCCTTACTTGTTATTTACAGGTTTACTTATGAAACATATTGAGAAAGAAGTGCGCCAATATGAAGTGGAAGAGATAAAAATTAGTCCATATTTAGGGAAGAATGAAGCGTTTCAAGATATGTTAATTCAGAAAACGACGGAGTTATTGAAAGGAGATCAGTATGTATCCACTTACAGTGCGAGTTAATGAGAAACGCGTTGTTGTTATTGGCGGGGGAAAAGTTGCAGGATTTAAAATTATTCCTTTACTCAAACAGGGTGCGGATATAGTTGTGATAAGTCCAGAATTAGATGCGAATTTAGTAAAACTTGTGGAAGAAAAGAAAATTCGTTGGTATCAAAGAGAATATGAAAAAAGTGATATTAAAAGTGCTTTTTTAGTTGTTGCAGCGAGTAGTGATTCAATATTAAATGAACAAGTTGCTGAAGATGCCGCTGAGAATCAATTAGTAAATGTTATTACAAATCCGGAAAGTGGTAATGTTCATTTTCCGGCAGCGATTCATCGTGGTTTACTTAATATAGCAGTTTCTACTGGGGGAGCGAGCCCGAAGCTCGCAAAAAAAATTCGAGATGATATTGCAAATAAATATGATGAGACATATGAATCGTATTTAGATTTTTTATATGAAGTAAGGTTGAAGTTAAAAGATTTACAGTTAGAAAAGAGGGAACGAAATATATTGCTCCAAGAAGTGTTGAAATCAGTATATGTGCAAAATGAGGGGAAAAGAGAAAGTTTTTTACGTGAGTTAGAGGAAAAGGTTTTAAAATAATAAAAGATAAAGTGCGCTTTACAAATATAAAAATATAATTTATAATCACAAGTAACTTCAATAGATGAAATCGATGAGCAAGAAGAGTACGTATATTTGATGCGTTCAGAGAGCTGGGGTTAGGTGGGAGCCCGGTACGATAAAATATACAGAATGGGCTTGCGAGAGGTATGTTGAACATTGTAGTAGGCAACCCGGGTTCCGCCGTTAAAAGGATAGAGTATCGGAATTATTCCTGTACTTGAACAAGTGGGATTTATCAATCCAATTGAGGTGGTACCACGGTATTTACATTACATATATCGTCCTCTACATGCATATTTGCGTGTAGGGGACTTTTTTATTTTCTAAAGGAGGTGTGCGAGTATGAAATGAAAGTGTATAATTAACAAAAGTTTAAATATTCAGAAAAGGAGAAATTATGATGAAAGAAACACAGCAATGGACGTCGAAAATAGGCTTTGTACTCGCAGCAGCCGGAGCCGCAGTAGGTCTTGGTGCGATATGGAAATTTCCATATGTTGCAGGTAATGGCGGGGGAGGCGCATTCTTCCTTGTATTTTTACTATTAACTTTATTTATAGGTATGCCTCTTCTAATAGCGGAGTTTGTTATTGGACGTAGCACGCAAAAAGAGGCGGTTACAGCTTATAAAGTACTAGTGCCAAATAGCAAATTATATCCTTGGATTGGTCGTATGGGAGTTGTTACTTGTTTTAGTGTACTATCTTTTTATAGTGTTGTAGGTGGATGGATTTTACTTTATTTATATTATAGTGTGACAGGAAGTTTCTGGAATGGTGCAGCTGATTATGGACAATTGTTCGGTGAAACGATTTCAAATCCATTAAGTGCGATTGGAGCACAATTTATCTTTATGCTTTGTACGATTTTTGTTGTAAGTAAAGGTGTAGAGAAAGGTATAGAAAAGGCAAGTAAGTACATGATGCCGCTATTATTTATTTTATTTATTGCGATTATTGTTCGTGCGTTAACACTCGATGGTGCTTTTGCTGGAGTAGAGTTCTTCTTAAAACCAGATTTTTCAAAGCTTACAGCAGATACAATTTTATATGCGATGGGACAATCTTTCTTCTCGCTAACTGTAGGTGCCTCGGTAATGGTAACGTATAGTTCGTATTTAAAGAAAGAGGAACATTTAGCGAAATCGGCAACATCTATTGTAAGTTTAACTGTTTTTGTTACAGTACTTGCAGGATTAGCAATTTTCCCAGCGATTTTCGCATTAGGAGTTAAACCGACTGAAGGACCGGGATTACTGTTTATTGTCCTTCCAGCAGTATTTGCAAAAATACCATTTGGTCAATTTTTCTTTATTATGTTTTTAATTTTATTCTTCTTTGCGACTTTAACATCAGCAATTTCAATGCTTGAAATTGTAGTAGCATCTGTTGCGAAAGGTAATGAGAAGAAGCGTCCGTCAGCATCATTATTAATTGGTATTCTTATTTTTGCAGTCGGTATTCCATCAGCGTTATCATTTGGGATTATGAGTGACGTGAAAATATTTGGGAAAACATTCTTTGATTTAGTCGACTTTTCGGTAAGTAACGTATTGCTGCCGTTAGGAGTACTAGCTATTTCATTATTTGTACCAAATAAAATGAGTAAAGAGTTGTTGATGAAAGAATTAGAAGTGACGGAAACGAAAGGGAAAACGTTATTTAACATTTGGTTCTTCTTACTTCGTTATGTTATTCCGGTAACTGTAATAATTGTATTTTTAAATGCGATAGGTGTATTTAAAATGTTTGCATAAAAAAAGGCGGGGATCTCCCGTCTTTTTTTATGTTGATGAATGTAATAGACGATTATACGCTTTATCGGCTGTGGTGACTGCGAGGAATGAACCGATTAAAAATAAAACTGAGCCGCCAAATGTAAATATCCGGCCAATATACGTTTCTCTAGCTTCTTCTATTTTTTGTTGTAATTGCGTATTCATATGGATCACCTCGTAAACTATAGGCATTTAGTTATAGTCTATGTAGAATGCCTATATTGTGTGAAGTGTAAATGAAAAACCTCGGTAGGCACCGAGGTTTTTTATAATCCGATATAAGGAGATGGGTCAACTGCGTTTGTCTTGCCGACATTCCATTCTCCAAGATGAAGTTCGAAGTGTAAATGTTGTCCGTATGATTGGCCCGTATTCCCCATAAATCCAAGCTGATCGCCTTGTTTTACAGTTTGTCCATTCGATACAGAACGACTATTCATATGAGCATATACTGTCGTATATGTTTTTCCGTTTATACGGTGAGATAAATACACTACGTTTCCGTAACTAGATGATAATTCTGAGCGAATAACAACGCCATCTGCAGCAGCGATAATTGGAACCGTTCCCGAAGCAGCGATGTCAATTCCTTTATGGTTATCTAAAGAACGTACACCAAATCCGGAAGTTTTTGATCCAGCTGCTGGTTTGATAAAACCACCGATATTTGTATCATGTGGTGTTGGGACCGCTTGAGCAGATTTAGTAGCTTGTTGTTTGCGAGCCTCTTCTGCCTGGCGGGCTTCTTCCGCTTTACGAGCTTCTTCCGCCCGTTTTTCTTCTTCAATTGCTTTTTGAACAGCTTGACGTTGATTTTCTAAAATGCCCTTGGATTCTTCTAATCCTTCAATCTCTGAATCTACTTTTGCTACTTTCGTATGTAAATCGTTAATAAGAGTTTGTTGCTGCTGTTGGTTATTTTGTAATTCTTGTTGTTTTTGTTCTAGTTTTTGTTCAGAGTCTTTCAGTTGTTGTTCTTTTTTCTCAACAGCCTCTTTTTCTGTCGTTACAGCATTTTGATCAGATGTTTGTTTTTTTACAATATCTGTATCGTTGTTTAATATTAAACTTACGGAGTACATATTATCAACAAGATCAGCAATGTTTGTAGAGTTTGTTAATACTTCTGTAATGATATTTGTACGCGGTTTTTCTTGCATAGATTGTAATCGTTGTTTAATAACTTCCTGACGTGTATCTATGTTTGTTTGTAATTGTTCTATATGTTTCTTTTTGTCAGTAATTACTTGTTGTGTTTTGCTAATTTCTTTTTTTGTATCGTTTAATTCAGTCTCATTTTTATTAATGGAAGTAGTTAATTCATCGATTTTCTTCTGTAATTCTTGAATTTCTTTTTCTATTTGTTCTTTCTCGACTGATTTATTTTGTAAGTCACTTTGTTTGCCTTCTAATTCAGATTGAATGTTAGATAATTTATCTTGATTCGTTTCAGCGTATACGGGTGAAAGTAACGGGGAAGCAAAAATCGTTCCTGCTGCTAAAACACTAAACGCTGCAAATTTCTTTTTCATTGTTGTCTGACTCCTTTCCCTATGAATGTTATATATCATAAGAAGAAGGGTGTCTATCGTTGTAATCATAATGTAAAGAAAATTTTATAAAATTGCTAAGTTTTGTCGGGATTTATCATTTTTCAACTGTAATTGTCATAGTGCTTACATTTTATTCATATGTGTAACAAAGGTATATTTTGGGATTTTCCTGTAAAATGAAGGAGGAAAGTAATCGTTTTTATGAGGTGAAATATTACTTGGAAAGCTAATAAAACACTAGTGAGGAATCGTTCTCATGTGAGGTTTTCTGACATGGGTCTACTTTTTGTCAAGAAAATTATTTGCGTTCGGGCAAAGTTATTTTGTTGTCAGATTTAAATTTTTGATTTATGATTTTTAACAGGGACAAAATGTAGTGAATTGTCGAATAATATGTAATACTCTTAATTTCTTAGTTTTATAGAGATAGAATGAGAGATAGAGTGACACATCGAAGAGGGGGTTACAACAAATATGAAAAGAATAGGACTAGCATGGCAAATATTAATAGGACTTGCGCTTGGTATTGCGGTTGGGGCGATTTTCTTTGGCAATCCAGCAGTGGTGAGTTATTTACAACCAATTGGTGATATTTTCATCCGATTAATTAAAATGATCGTTGTGCCAATTGTTGTAGCAAGTATTGTTGTTGGGGTTGCTGGTGTTGGCGATGTTAAAAAATTAGGTCGACTAGGCGGAAAAACAATTATTTACTTTGAAATCATTACAACAATTGCAATTATTGTCGGTCTATTAATAGCGAATATTTTCCAACCAGGAAAAGGCGTAAATATGGAGCAGTTAACAAAGACAGATATTTCGAAATATACACATACGACAGAGCAAGTACAAAGTCATTCATTTGCAGATACATTTGTAAATATTGTTCCAACGAACATTATGAAGTCGTTAGCTGACGGAGATATGCTAGCTATTATCTTCTTCTCTGTACTATTTGGTTTAGGTGTAGCAGCAATTGGTGAAAGAGGAAGACCAGTTCTTCAATTTTTCCAAGGTGTGGCTGACGCAATGTTTTACGTAACAAACCAAGTTATGAAATTTGCACCATTTGGTGTATTTGCACTAATTGGTGTTACAGTTTCTACATTTGGTCTTGCTTCATTAATTCCATTAGGGAAATTACTAATTGTCGTATATGGAGCAATGATCTTCTTCGTCGTAGTTGTCTTAGGACTTACAGCGAAAATATTTGGAATTAACATTTTCCAATTCTTTAAGATTTTAAAAGACGAGCTGATTTTAGCGTATTCTACAGCAAGCTCAGAAACAGTTTTACCAAAAATCATGGAGAAAATGGAGAAATTCGGTTGTCCGAAAGCAATTACATCTTTCGTTATTCCGACAGGTTATTCATTTAACTTAGATGGATCAACTTTATATCAAGCAATTGCGGCTATTTTCTTAGCGCAAATGTACGGTATTGATTTATCTATTACACAACAAATTACATTGTTGCTTGTATTAATGGTTACATCAAAAGGGATCGCAGGTGTACCGGGCGTATCATTCGTTGTATTATTAGCGACACTTGGTACAGTAGGTATTCCACCTGAAGGCTTAGCGTTCATTGCTGGTATTGACCGTATTTTAGATATGGCTCGTACAGCAGTTAACGTTGTAGGAAACTCTTTAGCAGCTGTAGTTATGTCTAAGTGGGAAGGTCAATATGACGCTGAAAAAGGACAAGCTTATTTAAAAGAGATTTCTGAAAAGGGTCAAGCGGCTTAATTATAATATGAACAAGCTCTCACATAATATGTGGGAGCTTTTCTGTATATAGAAGAGGAGTAGACATAATGAAACGTAAATATGGTGACGGTTCTTCGTGGAAGAGACTAATAGAAAAGAGTTATACGGTTAAGCAAATGGAAGAGGGAATGCTCGGAATACTGGATATAAAAAAGGTGAGAGAGCCTAGTTGTAAAGAATATGATGGTGAAGAACTTTGTATTGCAGCAGATCAGTATACGTGGATTCAATATTTCATAGACGGGAAAAACTTTGCGATTACCGCTATGTTAGATGATCAGAAAAAATTAGTGCAATATTATATCGATGTGGCGAAAGAATATAAAATAGACGATCGTGGTTTACCGTATTTTGATGATTTATATTTAGATGTAGTATTATTATCTAGCGGTAAGGTGTATGTATTAGATGAAGAGGAGCTAGAGGATGCTTATAAAAGTGGTGATGTCACGAAGGAAGAGTATGAGCTAGCTTGGCACACTACGAAATGGATATTAGCAACAATAAAAAATAGTGAATTTTATTGGATTTCAATATTGGAAGAAGAAATCGAAAAGTTAAAATGATTGTTGTATTCAAATTTTTGTATAATTACCAAAAAAATCTATACAAAAAATAATTGACTTTTGTTTTGTAAGCGAGTAAAGTTAGGGAAGAAATTATTATTAAAAAATAAATATGAAACCTTCTTATAAAGAGAGGCGGAGGGACTGGCCCTACGATGCCTCGGCAGCGGACTCGATTTCAGAGTGCTGTGCCAAATCCAGCAAGCGTGTGCTTGAAAGATGAGAAGAGTGTTTCTTATAGATGTATAAGACCTCTTCTCATCGGAAGAGGTCTTTTGTTATTCATTAGAAAAAGGTTGAAACTAGGGAGAGATGGTACTTTGAAAGAAACGAGAGGAAATGGTTTAGCTTTATTACCACTTGGGATATTTTTGGCGCTATTTATTGGTTCTGGAATTATTACAGGTGATTTCTATAAATTGCCGATACTTGTAGCGATTTCAATTGCTGTAGGAGTCGCTTTAGTGATGAATCGTAAAGAAAGTTTTAATGTGAAAGTAGAGCGGTTCGCTAAAGGTGCAGGAAATCCGGATATTATGATTATGGTATTAATTTTTGTGCTTGCAGGTGCGTTTTCTGAAACTGCTAAAGGAATGGGCGGAGTAGACTCAACTGTTAATTTAGCGTTAACTATTTTACCGCCAGGATTTATCGTAGCTGGAATCTTTGTTATTGGTGCATTTATTTCATTAGCGATGGGAACTTCAATGGGAACAATTGCAGCATTAGCGCCGATTGCTGTAGGTATTAGTGGTCAAACTGATATCTCAATTGCGCTTGCAATGGCTACTGTTGTTGGCGGAGCGATGTTTGGTGATAATTTATCATTTATTTCAGATACAACAATCGCAGCTGTTCGTTCACAAGGAACAGAAATGAAAGATAAGTTTAAAACGAACTTTTTAATTGTGTTACCAGCGGCTATTATTACAATTGTACTATTAGTAATAGTTACTTCAGGAAGTGACACGCAGATTAAAGCACATAGCTTTGATTGGATAAAGATTTTACCGTACGCAGGAGTACTTATTACAGCGCTACTTGGCTGGAATGTACTTATTGTATTAACTGGTGGAACTGTACTATCTGGTGTTATCGGCCTTATAGATGGAAGTTACACGTTAGAAAGTTTCTTTAAAAGTGTAACGACTGGAATGGGCGGTATGATGGAGTTAGTATTACTTGCTATATTAATTGGCGGTATGGTTGAATTAATCCAATATAATGGTGGTATTCAATATTTAATGAATGTATTAACACGTAATATTCGTTCGAAAAAAGGAGCGGAATTTGGTATTGCTGGTTTAGTGAGTATGACGAATATGTGTACAGCGAATAATACGATTTCAATTATCTTTACAGGCCCGCTTGCAAAAAATATTGCAGATCAATATGAAATAGATCCTCGTAAATCAGCGAGTGTATTAGATCTTTTCTCATGTTGTGTGCAAGGATTAATTCCGTACGGTGCCCAAATGTTAACGGCAGCAGGATTTGCAGCGTTATCTCCGGTTGAATTGTTGCCATATGCATTTTATCCAATCTTAGTTGGAGTATGTGGGATTGTTTCTATTTTAATTGGGTTTCCAAGGTTTTCGAAAGTAGCTGAGAAAAAAGAGTATCATAAAACAGCTTAATTTAATATGAATGTTAGTAATTAAAAAACGTGCAGAGAATAGACTCTGCACGTTTTTTTGCGTAAAGGGCTGAATATGACTCGGTCTTAAGTCTGAGTTAAAAACGGTTCTTAAGCTCGTTATGGAAAGATGAAAAAATAGTTAAGATAAGAGTATCAAATCGAAGGGAGGCAAGCACAAGATGAAACAATTTCTAGCGTTTATCGCAGCCGGTATTTTGGCTTTAATTGCTCTTGGTAGTCTTGCTGGTATTGTAGGATTCGCAATCGGAGCAGGAGTTGTATATTGGAGCTATAAATCATTTGTGCGAGCTAAATCATTTTTTGGAAAGTTAGCTTGGGGTATTGTTGGTTTAATCGGTTTATCCATTGCACTTTCTCATTCGCCAGCATTAATCGGTATCGCTGCTTTAGTGGTTTTATACTACGGATACCGTGAGTGGAAAAAAGAAAAAGATGTAGTTGTTGAATCTGCTCCAGAAAGTTCTAAACCATATAGTAACTTTGAAGATGAGTGGAACAAATTAATGAAAAACTAAAACAATAAATCAAATTATAAATAAAGTAGAAGAGAGGAAGATTTATAATGAAACAATCTTTATTCGGACGTGTACGCGATGCAATTTTAGCTGATTTTCATAACGTGTTAGATGAGAAGGAAAGAAAAAATCCAATTGCGATGTTAAACCAATATTTACGTGATAGTGAGCGTGAAATAACAAAAATTGAGAAGTTAATTGAGCGTCATAAAACATTAAAATCTAATTTTGCTCGTGAGCTTGAGCAAGCACGTTATTTCGTTAATAAAAGATCAAAGCAAGCTATCATTGCTCAAGAAGCAGACGAATTACAATTGCACGAACGTGCGTTAGAAGAGGTAGCTTATTATGAAGGGCAAGTAACTCGATTAGAAGAAATGTATGCAGGTGTTGTAGAGCAAATTGATGAGTTAGAGCGTCGTCTTTCTGAAATGAAAAATAAATTAAAAGAAATGCACGCAAAGCGCATGGAACTAATGGCACGTGAAAATATGGCACATGCAAATCGTCGTATGAATACTGCGATGCATAAAATGGATGAAAATAATCCGTTCTTACGATTTGAAGAGATTGAAGATCATATTCGTGACTTAGAAACTCGTATGAATGAAGAGCATGAGCGTGACACGTTTGATATGAAAATTGCAAAACTTGAGCGTGAAATGAAAGAAAAGAATGATGTATCGTTAACGAAAGAGTTAACAAAATAATAGTAGTATATTATAAAACAGGCTTATGATATAGTGATAGGAGAAAAGGTGTTGGAAAGCAATGCCTTTTCTTCTATGTATATGTGACAAGAAGGGGGGAGCTGAAATGAAGAAACATTTTTCAAAGACACAATTAATGGGGATGCTCCTCATCATATTTGGATTCGGTCTTTTTCTTGATATGATACTTGGACATTTTGAACCAGGTGGTCTCATTTTTGCATTTATTATGCTTATGTTTGGAAGGCATTATCGTAAAAAGAATCGTTATGTACGGGGAAATGTATTTTTATTTGTTGGTGGTATCGTATTTTTATTTTTCTTATTTTCATCAGCAGCATTTGTTCTTGTCGTATTTGCTTGTTTAGCTTTAATTGGTTATCAATTGATTCAACAAGGGCATCAGCAAAAAGCAATGAAGGTTGAAATTAAAGAAAAAGGGATTATAGACGAAGAGAAGCAAATATATCGTACAGAAACATATTTGAAAAATATGTTTGTAGGCAATGTACGAATGATGGATCATATTTATGAACTTGAGGATATTAATGTTCAATATGGTGCTTGTGATGTGGAAATAGATTTAACAACTGCTATGATTCCAGAAGGGGAAACGGTAATTGTTATTCGGGGTGTCGTTGGTAATATTCGTTTATATGTGCCATATGATATTGAACTTTCTTTAAATCATTCTGTTATTGTCGGACGTGTGCTCTTGCCAGGTCATGAAGAGACAGGGTTTAACCGCAATGTTACATTTAGAACAGAGCAGTATAAAGAGGCTCCTCGTCGTATTAAAATTATTTCTTCGCTTGTCGTAGGCGACACGGAAGTGAGGAAAGTATAATGAAGAAACAAAAAAATATTTCGTGGATGTATATTCGTTATTCTATGTTGTCCTCAGTTAGTATCGCACTCATTTGTACAATTGTATATGTATGGAAAAGCGAGCAACAAGTGTATGATTTATTATGGAAGGAATCCATCGCTTCTGTTCCAATTGGCTTGTTTATTATGACTACAAGTTTACTTATCGGGGGAATTGTAGGATATGCAATCGGTTATTATATAGAGCAGCGTATACAAGGATTAAATACTTTTCTATTTGAAGTAGAGCGAGGGAATTTTCCGAGCGATGTTTCGTTTACTGCAGATGATGAATTTCATGAAGTGGAACGAAAAGTAATCGTTCTGGCTCGTCGATTAGAGGAGCAAGCTGGACTCTTTCAAAAAGTAACGAATGAACGAGCTCATTGGAATGAAGAGATGAGACAAGAAGCGATTTCTCAAGAAAGGCATCGTTTAGCAAGGGAGTTGCATGATTCAGTAAGTCAGCAGCTTTTCGCAATGTCGATGATGATGTCAGCGATTAATGAACAAATAACTGAATTTCCAGAGGTGACAAAAAAACAATTGCAACTTGTTGAAAATATGGTTGTAAATGCTCAATCAGAAATGAGAGCATTGCTCCTTCATTTACGTCCTGTACAATTGGAAGGTAAGAAACTGACAGAAGGTATAGAGGAATTATTAACGGAATTATCGCGAAAACAACATATGAAAATTGAATGGCTTATTGAGCCAATAGAATTAAAAAAAGGTGTAGAAGATCATTTATTCCGTATTGTGCAAGAAGCGCTATCAAACACGTTGCGACACGCGAAGGCAAAGAAAACAGAAGTGCGCCTTCGAAAAATTGATCAATATGCGATTTTAAAAATCATTGATGACGGCGTTGGGTTTGAAGTAGGGGTTAATAAGGCTGGTTCATATGGCCTAAGATCGATGCAAGAGCGTGTTCATGAAATTGGTGGGACACTTAAGGTACTTAGTTTCCCGGCCAAAGGTACACAAATAGAAGTAAAAGTACCGATTATGATTGAGAGAGGGGGAGAAGTATGATAAAAGTATTGCTTGTCGATGATCATGAAATGGTTCGTATGGGTGTATCGGCATATTTATCTACACAGCCAGATATTGAAGTAGTAGGGGAAGCTGAGAATGGAAGAAAAGGATCAGAATTAGCATTGCAATTAAGGCCGGATATTATTTTAATGGACCTTGTTATGGATGAGATGGATGGTGTCGAAGCAACACGTGCTATTATTCAAGAATGGCCAGAAGCAAAAATTGTAGTTGTAACAAGCTTTTTAGATGACGAAAAATTGTATCCTGTTATTGAGGCTGGGGCGACCAGTTACTTATTAAAAACATCAAGAGCAAGTGATATTGCTGATGCTGTACGAGCTACTTATGATGGAGAAACAGTATTAGAGCCGAAAGTTACCGGGAAAATGATGTCCCGTATGCGTCAAAAGAAAGAGCAACCTTTGCATGATGATTTAACGGAAAGAGAGTTTGAGATTTTGTTATTAATTGCAGAGGGAAAAAGTAATCAAGAGATTGCGGACGAGTTATTTATTGCACTGAAAACGGTAAAGACACATGTGAGTAATATATTAAATAAATTGAATGTAAGTGACCGTACTCAGGCGGTTATTTATGCATTTAGGCATCAATTAACGAAGTGATAAAGTGAAACTTTAATCAGTGGGGAGGTTGTTCCTCTCCCACTGATTATCAGCCCTCACCAATCGGGCTTTTACGGGCAGTTAATGCGAAGCTTTAATTGGAGGGGAATTCCTCGCTGATTATTGGCTCGATACAATATAGATTTGGCGTTAAAACAATTGAATGTTTTTATTGACGATAAATAATGTAAGCGTTATCATTGAGGTGTTAACAGTACATATAAAGGGGAGAATGTATATGTTAGTTCAAACTATATTCGGAATGGATAAGTCTAAAAAATTAGGGGATTATGTGAACGCATTACAAGCGCTTTGTGAACAATATAATGTTGAAACAGATAAAATTGCGATTATTGAGGCAACAGAGGAATACTATTTATTTTTAGTAAAGCAAGAAGAGCGCTATGATGTTGTCAAGGTAGAAACAGTTGATACAAATATTGAATATTATACGAAGGCTTATAAAATAAGCAGTTTTAATCATGCTGCGTATCAAATGTAAAAAAACTCCCTTTTGGGAGTTTTTTTAGGAGGCTTTTACTTCGTGAGATTCGGTTACTAATGGAACTTTTTTCGTACCGATTAACCTAGCCGTTGCAAGACCAATAAGACCTCCTACTAATGCTGGTATTAGCCAGCCGATTCCTTCATTATATAAAGGGATAAATTCAAAATATGGTGTGATAAATGAAACTGAAATACCACCTTGTTTTAATCCATCAAATACGCTCACTACAGCTGCTCCAATTAAAGCACCTACATAAACAGAGCGATATCCACCGAAGTATTTATGAAGTAATGATAGTAGTACGAGTACAATCGCAATTGGATACACAACAAGTAGAATTGGAACAGAGATTGCGATAATCTTCGTTAAACCTAAGTTGGCAACTAGTAATCCTAATGCGCAAATGATACTCGCGAACGTTTTGTATGAAAATGTAGTCAATAATGTTGAAAAATATTGGCTGCACGCAGATACGAGTCCAACACATGTCGTTAAACAAGCGAGTGTAACGATAAGAGATAATAGGAGCAAACCGTATGGACCGAATAATTGTTGTACGATAACAGTAAGTAGCTGTCCGCCATTTTTTGCATATCCGAGCGAGACGCTAGTTGCCCCAAGCCAGCCGAGTGCACCGTATACAAGTACGAGCCCTGTAGCGGCAATAAGCCCTGCTTTTGCTGTGGCGATGGCAATGGAATTACGATCATTCACACCTTTAGAGCGAATTGCATTTACAACGATAATTCCGAATGCAAGTGCTGAAATAGTGTCCATTGTTAAGTAGCCTTCCATAAAGCCTTTGAAGATTGGAGAAGTTTGATACTCTTGCATCGCTGGTCCTGATTGCCCAAGTGGTGTAAATACACTTTTAACAAATAATAAGAAAATAGAGAGTAATAAAATAGGTGTTAATACATTCCCAATACGATCAACAAGTTTAGATGGATTCAAACTCAGCCAAAATACGATAGTAAAGAAGATGATTGTATATACAAATAGCACTAGGCTGCTAGAGCGGATTGTTTCTGGCAAGAAAGAACTAACCCCCATTTCATAAGCGACATTTGCAACACGTGGGATGCCCATGGATGGACCGATGGCAATGTATACAACTACTGTAAAGAAAATTCCGAATAATGGATGGACATGACTTGCAAGTTGCTGCATTCCATTTCCTGATAGAGAAATTGCGATAACAGTAAGTAGAGGTAAGCCAACTCCTGTTAGTAAAAATCCAATCATTGCTGGCCAAAAGTTTTCACCTGCGTTTTGCCCAAGCATGGGAGGGAAAATTAAATTACCTGCCCCAAAAAATAAAGAAAATAGCATAAGACCCGTGAAAAAAATATGTTTTTTTGATACAGTGTTCATTGTTTTTCCTCCTTTTTCATTCATTTGTAAGAACACAAAAAACTCGTCCCTAAAGAAAGGGACGAGTTATATTTACCCGCGATACCACCCTAATTTACACATGTAGAAATAAATCTATATGTATACGGCTTTGCAACGTACAACATGATACGTGTTCCTTGTAACGGGGGACGGCCGGTAAGAACTTACTGTAACATTCGGTTCTACTTCTCGGAGATGATTTTCGGTTACGCACTGAACATTGGCTTTCAGCAAATCGCCAACTCTCTGGGGAACAGTTCTATAACGTACTCGTTCTCGTCAATGAATTTTTATTCAAGTATTCTGACAGTATTGTTGCATGTTTTTTTTAGAAAGTCAATATGTTTTTTGAAAGATATATTTATATATAGAAATATCGAAAGTGATATTCGTTGTTGCAAAAGGAATAATGAATTGTAAAATAGGAGTAAAAATTTGCGGAGAATTGTAAAATTTATAGAGAAAGTTGATATTTATAGGAGTAAAGAAGGGATTGTTTGAATTTACAGAGAATAATACAACAATCCACTTGCTGGAAAGAACAAACCAAAAGAGGTGACTGAAATGCTTGCGATGGGAGTATTATTTGGCATTATTGCTATAATTGGTTTTATGTGGTTATATTATTCGCGTTCGTTTAAACAAGCAGAAGTTTTACTCTTTCAAAAAGGTAGTTTATTGACAAATCAGTCTAGATATTTAGTATGTCCGAAGTGTGGAAGTGCACAGGCCAGAAGTGGAGGATATCAAGAGTGTTGCAAAATTAGATTATGAAAGGAAGGAAGCCTCACATTATTTTGTGAGGCTTCCTTCCTTACAACTTCATGGCGCTCCAAATTGTCCATCGATCTCTTTCAATAATAGGAGAGACGTTTTGTAATGCGGTCTGTATATGTTGTAGAAGTTGAGAAAGTTCATCATCTGTTAACTCATATAGAATGGATCGACCTGTTCGAGGAGATAAATCTTGCAATAATGCTTCTACAGAATCATGTATTTTTCGTATTTCCCATTGTGTTTGTGCGGGAAGTACATGAAGAGAATGTTTTTGTAATTCTGTCTGTATAGTGTTGGTTTTTGGACGTCTTTTTGACTCTATTTCAATAAGTTTTGGAAATAGAGAGAAAAAATATCCGCGAATGTGTTCGGGACTTCCTGGAATTGTACAATCTTCAATTGTTCGATCTTGTAAAATAAGTACACCGTTTTTATTTAATATACGAGAAGCTTCACGTAAAAATGTAGGAATGTCTTGTAAATGATGAATAACTGCACGCGAAATAACTATGTCGAATGTTTCATTAGGGTATGGGATATTATGTGCATCACCGTGGATGAATGAAATGTTTGAAAAGTTGTTACAATTTTCTTTTGCAGCTTGTAATATTTCTTTTGAAAAATCAAGTCCCACAACATTTTTGGCTCCCATAAGAGCGAGTTCTTTCGTATAAATCCCACCACCACAGCCGATATCAATTATTTGCTTGTTTTGTATTTCTGTAATGTTTTTTACCATTTCAGCCCAAGAAATATGAGCGTTTCTTGTTGCATATGTGTACTTATTATTTTCATCATGAAAATTAATGGACATGATAAAGACCTCCTTTCAATGATTAGTATAGCGTATTTAATAGGATGTCACGTTTTTGTTTTATGTATGAAGATTATAAGGATTTCTTATCGTAAGAGGAGGATTAATTTGAAAGGGAAATATGTATTGGTGTTGTTGTTTGTTATGTTACTAGCAGCTTGTGGTCAAGTTGAGCCGAAAAAAGAAACAAAAAAAGTAGAAGAGACGGTGAATGAAGTGAAAGAAACAATAGGGGTAACCGTTATACAAAAAAAACATAAAGAGAAAAAGTTGCAGGAATCAGAAGCGAAGTTAGTAATAGACATTTTGAATAAAGCTGAGAAACAAGAAATAACAGGAAGCTTCGGTGAACCTGAATATGAAATACAAATTAGTAGAGATGGGAAAAAAGAAACTTATTATGCATGGTTAAGGGGAGAAGATAGACGAGGATGGGTGCAATATAAGAAAGCTATGTATATGTTGAATGAAAAAGATACGGAAAAGCTTTTGGATATATTTCCAAATGTCTCAGAACAAAAAGAAGATGAGATGCAGGTAAGCCCTTTAACAGAAGTAACAAAAAAAGATTTACAGATTACCGCATTTCATATTAAAACAGGCGATCAAAACGTGAATTATACGGTACGGTATACGATTTCACAATCACTATACAATAAGTTAGTGAAGGAGCAAGAATATTATTTGCAACTCAATTTTCCAGAAAAAGTTCAAAAATTAATTGGAGCAAAAGAGAGTGAAATAATTTTAGGTGAAAAAGTAAAGGAAGGGTATAAGCAATATGAATTGCATGCTACTGTTCTGATAAAAAGCGCTTCACAATCACAATTAAAATCATTAGAAACATATTACGAAAATTATGATTTGAAAATATTAAACAGTGAAAAAGAAAAAATAGGTGTGTTTCAAAATATAATTCAGATTGTTAAAGATTATGGTGAAAAAATGAATTTTCAAAGATAAAGTGAGCCTTTAATTAGCCCTTACGGATTGGAATGAATGTAAACTCGTCAAATCTATATGGCCTTTCCTAGGAAATGATAATAGAGAGGGGAAAGCACCCCTCTCTATTACTTTGCTTTTGCAGATGGCTCATTCATTGATTTTCGTGTAATAAGAAAAGAAATCATAAGAGCGGAAAGGATGACAAGGGCAATAAATACGTGATTGGGCAACAAATCTAATAATAATACGTAACTAACGGTATAAAAAATAAGAGTTGAAGCTAAAAACGATAGAGCACCTATTATAAGAGATTGTAAATTCATTTGTGTACACCTCCTTTTATTTATATTTTTGGCTGAAAATGGATTATATAAACATTATTTCTAACAATAGAAAAAAATATGTCATAATAGAGAAAAGAACAAGCTTTGATGAATGAATATGATTCATTAATGAGAGATAAAGGAGAGGAATATGAAAAATAATAAAAAAGGATTATGGGGAATTATTGTTGCGGTAGGTCTATTTTTACTGTCTAAGTTAAAGTGGGTATTTGCAATTTTTAAATTAGCAAAGTTTTCAACGGTATTTAGTATGTTTCTATCGCTTGGCGCATACGCAGTTCTATATGGTTGGAAATTTGGAGTAGCGCTCATTTATTTGTTGTTTGTTCATGAAATGGGCCATTTATGGGCTGCGAAAAGAAAGGGGATCCCGACATCGCCAGCAATCTTTATTCCATTTATGGGGGCCCTTATTGGAATGAAAGAGATGCCGAAAAATGCGAAAGATGAAGCTTACATTGCCTATATGGGGCCGCTTTTCGGACTTCTGTCATTTTTACCGGCGATACCGCTTTATATAATGACGAAAGAGCCATTTTGGGCGCTTGTTATTTTGCTTGGAAGTATGATTAATTTCTTTAATTTAATTCCCGTTTCGCCGCTAGATGGTGGGAGAATTATTTCAGTTGTCAGTACTAAAATTTGGGGAGCAGGCCTTATTTTATTACTTGGCTATTCAATTTACTTTAAAAGTATTTTGGGAGGATTTATTGTTATTATCGGTTGTATGGAGTTATATAGAGTAATAAAGAGAGATGAGCCGATTAAGGAATTAGGGCATAAAATTGATGGGATGAAAGAATATGTTACTAGGCTTGAAGAGGAATTAAAAGAAACGGGTGCTGTACATCGGACTATATACGTGATGCATCATGAGATGAATGCATTAAGACAAAGAGAACGGGAAAAAGAGTTACAAATAGGTGAACTTCAAAAAATGGAAGTGTTAGAGTATCTTTTACCGAAGTTCGAACCGTTAGATTATGTTCCATATGAAGATGAAAAAGATGAGTATACAATTCACATAAGGGAAGCATTTGAAGCGTCAGAAAGAAAATTAAATGAATGGAAAACAGAAAAGGAACAACAAGAAAACTATTATAAAGTGGATGCGAAAACGAAATGGACAGTATTTGCTTGTTATATCGGATTAATGGTTATACTCGGTTACACAGCTTATGAAGGATATATTGTTTTACAAGAACATTTGCCAACGAGAAATGTATAGAAAAATATTGTCGAAATGATAGGAAGAATTAATACAGGAATTATATTTCTACGAGAGAATGTTACAAGTATAGTCATACGTTGTAATATTTTTAGTAGAGAAGGAGTTCTGTGTATGAAGAAATTGTTAAATGTATTAGGTATTATTATCGTGATGATCATTGCGAGTTATAGTCTTATGAAAGTGCTGTTACATTATGCGAATAAGCCTGCTGAGGTAAATACAATAGCTCAAATAGAAGATGTGCAAGAAGAGACAAAAGTGCTAGATTTTATTCGAATGACACATGAAAGCTATAATAATTTCTTAAATTATGGTAAAGCAGAGAATTATACAGACGGGGATTGGAATCAATTTAAGCAATGGTTTCAACAACAAGAACAATCTTTAAAAAATATACATACGGAAATAAAGAATGAAAAAATAAAACGCGATGTAAATAGAAGCTATGAAATTGTAAAAAAAGGTGTGGAACTTCAAAATATTGAGTATGTAGTGTATGCCCACCGTGTATATCATGACTTGGATATTATTGTAAATAAATATAGAGGTGAAACGAATATCTGGGGGTATACGGAGTTTGGCGATGGGAAAGATATAAAAGTAATCGAACAAGCTATACAAACAAAATAATAAGCTAGCTAGAATTCTAGTTAGCTTATTTTCTTTTGTAAATGCAATGTTCATATATTATTCACAAAAACACCGTGTTAATAGTGATTAAAATCACAATCTGCATTATAAGATTCAGTTAAACTAAAAACAGTTAAGGAAATAGAGGAGTGGGATACAATGTTAAGTGCAAAAACAATTGAAATCGTAAAGTCAACAGTACCATTATTACAAGAAAAAGGTGTTGAAATTACAACGAGATTCTATCAAATTTTATTTTCGGAACATCCGGAATTGTTGAATATTTTCAACCATACGAATCAGAAAAAGGGAAGACAACAACAAGCGTTAGCGAATGCTGTTTATGCAGCTGCAACGTACATTGATAATTTAGAAGCAATTATTCCAGTTGTAAAACAAATTGGTCATAAGCATAGAAGTTTAGGGATTAAAGCTGAGCATTATCCGATTGTAGGTACATGTTTACTACGTGCCATTAAAGAGGTCGCAGGTGCACCTGATGAAGTTTTAAATGCATGGGGAGAAGCATATGGTGTAATTGCTGATGCATTCATTAGCATTGAAGCAGAGATGTATGAAGAAGCTGCACATAAAGAAGGTGGATGGAAAGACTTCCGCAACTTTGTGATTGTAAAAAAAGTGAAGGAAAGCGATGTTATTACGTCATTTTATTTGAAACCTGAAGATGGAGGGAAAGTTTCTTCATTCATCCCAGGTCAATATGTAACGATTCAAATCAATATTGAAGGTGAGACATATACACATAATCGTCAATACAGTTTATCCGATGCTCCTGGGAAAGAATATTATCGTATTAGTGTAAAAAAAGAAAAAGGTGTAGATACACCAGACGGTAAAGTGTCTAATTACTTACATGGACATGTAAAAGAAGGAGATGTTTTACCAGTAAGTGCACCAGCGGGAGATTTCGTGTTAAATATGGATTCAACATTACCAGTTGTACTAATTAGTGGTGGAGTAGGGATTACGCCGATGATGAGTATGTTAAATACGTTAATTGAACAAGATTCAAAACGGAATGTATATTTTGTTCATGCAGCAATAAATAGTAATACACATGCAATGAAAGAACACGTTAAGGCAGTAGAAAATGAATATGAACAAGTTAAAGCATATACTTGTTATTCTGCACCGACTGAAAAAGATTTAGAAATGAAGAACTTTGATAAAGAAGGTTTCATTGAAAGTGAATGGTTAAAAACTATTATTCCGACAACTGAAGCAGAGTTCTATTTCTGTGGTCCAGTAGCATTTATGAAGCATATAAATGCTGCACTAACTGATTTAAGTGTGAAACAAGAGCGTATTCATTATGAATTTTTCGGCCCAGCAACAAGCTTACAATAAGCAAAAAAACGAGGTATTTATTTTACCTCGTTTTTTATTTGTTCTCGTAATAAACGGTTTACTGTTTCACGGCGTATACCTATCAGTTGGCCAATTTCGGTTTGTGTTAATATTTCATATATAGGAATGTCACCTAAATATAGGGTGAACCATTCTTGTAAACGATGAAGACGTTCTTTCGGAGAGACGGTTGTCAATTGATCAATTCGTTGTTGCATCATTCTTAATTTAGATTGCAATTGCATAGCAATGTTAGCATACGATTCGGGATTTGCTTGAAGTCTCTCATACCATTCACTACTAGTGATCGGTTCCACTTCTGTTTTTATTAAAGCGATAGCTGTACCGTGATATTCTTTCGGTGAAATTAAAGAATGATGAGGTATCGTTTCACCTGGAACGATAATGTTGAATAAAAATGGTGTTCCGTTTTCTTCTAGCCGAACTACTTTTAATAAGCCTGTTTTTATAAAGTATAAAGGACCGTCCTCGCCTTGACGGAATAGTACATCTCCTTTGTGTAGAATCAATGTTAGCCCCCCATTAATATGTTTCTATTTCTTCTATTTTAGCGTATATGTATATAGACAATATGCTATTTCAACAGCAATTTCATTGACGAAATGTATGCTATTACAGTAGTATACTATTTAGTGTGTAATAGTACTAGCAATGAATACGCTGTAGGGGGTTTAGTATATTGTTAGATGCGATGAGAATGACGGATATGAGAATTCCGGCGAATGCTATCATTCATGTAGAAGAGATGAAAGGTGGAGTCGTTTTATCCGTTGAAGTAGACGGCCAAATTATTTATACGATGGCTTATGATGAAGAAACAGATAGTTATGCTGAATTATATGATCGAAAGGATAAGAGGGCGTGTCAAGTACATGAAGACTTCATGGGATGGTCACTTCTTCACTAAAAAAGATGTCAATATGACATCTTTTTTTATTAAATCGATAGAATATACAAAGAAATGAAATATAAGGATAAAATTTGTAATAATTGATTTTGCATTGTTAGCACTCTGTAACTGCAAGTGAACTATTTTTTCGCTATCATAAAGATAACAGTCGCAGTTATAGGAGTGGTCAACTTGAAGAAAGTACATATTTCAAATTATATGTTATTATGTGTTTGTTTAATTTTATTTGTTCTCCTCGGAGGATTTTTATATTCATGTGTATAAGAAAAACGCATTCTAAAAAGAATACGTTATAAAAGGGAAATAATGATTAATCTAGTTCCAAGAATAATTAACGTAATACGCAATAAATTAATTACGGCGTTACCACTTAGTTTTGTATTAATGTAAGCCCCGATTTTTCCGCCAATCCATGCACCCGGAATCAGGATTAATGCATAAATCCAGCTGACATTTCCAAGTGAGATGTGAGTTGCAGAACTTACAATTGCTGATAGAAATACGATGAACATTGAAGTTGCTACTGCAATATGTGCTGGGAATGCAAAAAGAAGCATCATTGCTGGAACAAGTAAGGCACCGCCACCAATTCCAAATAATCCAGATATAAACCCAACTATAAAAGCGATAAAGATAGCAAGAAACGGTGGGAATTGGTAGTGTACAGTATTTCCATCATTATCTGTAAAAGAACGCTTAATTACAGACGTATTTGAGAGGGAAAGAGGTTTTAATTTGTCTCGAAGCATAAGTAGAATTGAGACGAATATAAGGAAAATCCCAAAGTATAAAGAAAATGTGTCTTGGTTTAAAAATTTATTTGCCCATGATCCGATAATACCACCAGGGCCGCTACCGATAAATAAAATAAGTCCACTTTTATAATCTACTCGCTTATGCTTCATGTAAGTAAGGGTGGAAGATAGTCCTGTGAAAACGACTGTTACCATAGAAGTCCCTACTGCAAGTTGTGGTGATAAACTGTGTAATCCAATTAATAACGGAACAATAATAATTCCGCCTCCAAGCCCAACTAGGCTGCCGACTGTTCCGGCGATTAGTCCGATGAAAAGTAACATGATGTATTCCAAAATTGCCAACTCCTCTAAATAACTTATCCATCAATTATTATACACGCTTTTTAATGAGAAATAGGCTTGTTCACAAAAAAGTCGTCTTCCTAGAAAAATAAGGAAGACGACTTTTGATTAGAAAACAAAATGTAATAGGTAGTAAAACAGAGCAGCTAAAGAAGCTGAAATAGGAAGTGTAATAACCCATGTAATTAACATACGTTTTGCAGTTCCCCATTTTACCCCTTTCACACGGTGAGAAGCACCAACCCCTAAAATAGAAGAAGAGATAACGTGCGTTGTACTAACCGGTAAGTGAATGAATGTTGCACCGAAAATAACAAGTGATGATGATAAATCGGCAGCTACACCATTTACAGGACGAATTTTCATAATTTGTCCACCGACAGTTTTAATAATTTTCCATCCACCGACAGAAGTACCAAGCCCCATTGCGATAGCACAAGATAATTGTACCCAGAACGGGATATCGCTAGAAGTATGATAGTTATTAGCCATAAGAGCCATCGTAATGATTCCCATTGCTTTTTGTGCATCATTCGTACCGTGTGTGTAGGCTTGTAATGCTGCAGTGAAAATCTGGAATATACGGAAGTTCTTATTCGTTTTTGTTAAGTTAAAGTTTTTAAATACTACTTTAAAAATACTGTATACGATATAACCAATAACGAAAGCGATAATCGGTGAAATGATTAAAGCTTCAATAATTTTAATAAATCCTTTAAGATTTAGCGAGCTAATCCCAGCGGCCGCAATTGCTGCACCTGCGATTGAGCCGATAATTGCATGCGAAGAACTACTTGGAATACCGTAGTACCAAGTAATTAAGTTCCAAGCTATCGCCGCAAGCAAAGCAGCTAAAATTACAAGAGAACCATTTTGTAAGGCGAATGGATCAACGATATCTTTTGTAATCGTTTTTGCTACACCTGTAAATGTCATTGCGCCTAAAAAGTTCATAATAGCCGCCATAATAATGGCATGTCTAGGCTTTAGAGCTTTCGTTGAAACAGCCGTTGCAATAGCGTTTGCTGTATCGTGAAATCCATTGATAAAGTCAAAAGCTAAAGCGCAAATGACTACTAAAACGGTCAGTATCAAGAGTGTATCCATGATCAAACTCCTTACGCGTTCTTCATAATAATTGTTTCTAATACGTTTGCAACGCTTTGACAGCTATCAGCTACTTCTTCAAGCTCTTCGTAAATCTCTTTAAATTGAATAATCTTAATCGGATCTTTTTCACGAGAGAATAAGTTCTTAATCGCATGACGGCGAATATCATCACACTGTGATTCATAATCCTTAATTTTAATCGCATTTGTACGAATGTCGACTAATTTTTTGTTAGACATTAATTCAACAGAGTTTGCAATCTCAATCGCACATTGATTAATTGCTTCTACGAATTTAATCATGTATTCATCAGCTTCTGTAATAGAATACATTTCGAACAGACCAGCACTGTGATCTAATCCGTCTAATACATCATCCATACTCATTGCAAGTTGTAGGATGTCCTCACGCTCAATCGGAGTGATAAACGCTTTGTTTAACTCCATAATGATTTCGTGAATAAATGAGTCACCTTTTGACTCATACTCTTTCATGCGCATAGAAAACTCTTTTAAATCGCTAGCATTTTTAATTTTATACTCCACGAAAAACTGCGCGCCTTCTTTTAAATTTTCGGAAACATTCATTAACATTTCAGAAAATTTATCTTTTTTTGATTTAAAGACCATTATTGTTACCCCCACAAAAGTAATATATGTAAAATATATTGGCTAATCAATTCTAACAAAAAACTGTCGTTTTTTAAAACATTTTATCGAAAAGTTTACAAAAACTTAACATAACTCTCGTTGTTCTATTAATAATATTAATATCCAATAGTGAATATCTTACTTGTAGAATGTCCTTTTCTTGCAAAAAGTATGAATGCAAAAGAAAAGCTTTACACTATAGGAATGACTACGTTATTATAATAAATTTAAAAGGCGGTATATTCTTCCTTTTAAAAAGAAGAGTGTAAATAAATGAAGGAAGTGAACGAATGAAATTGAAGAACACTCATTTTAAAAAAATGCTTGAGTGGTTCAATAAGAGGAAGAAACTTCGTAATTCATTAATTGTATTGGGAAGTGTATTCGTTACTCTATTTATTGCTGTAAATATAATAATTTCCATTCAAGACATATCTGAATTAAAACAAGCTGTTCCACAACCGACTTTAATTTATGATGCAAATAATGAGGTCGCAACTAAATTAGCTTCTTCGAAAACAGAAGGCGTTAAAAGAAAAGATATTCCTGATATTATGGTTCAGGCAATTGTTGCAGTAGAAGATAAGGAATTTTTTAACCATCATGGTATTTATTATAGTGGAATTATAAGTGCGGTTTTTAAAAATATTACAGCAGGAGAAGTTGTAGCAGGGGGAAGTACAATAACACAACAACTTGCGAAAAATGTATTTCTGACACAAGACCGCACATACTCCCGAAAAATAAAGGAATATTTTTTAACGAAAAAAATAGAGCGCACGTATACGAAAGATGAAATCATTGAAATGTATATGAACCAAATTTATTTTGGTGAAGGTGCTTGGGGTATAAAAAGGGCAGCTAAATCTTATTTTGATAAAGATGTAAAAGATTTAACAATTTCAGAAGCTGCAACGATTGCGGGCTTGATTAAAGCACCATCTGCGTATTCACCTTATAAAAACTTTAACAAGTCAATTGAAAGACGTAATGTCGTATTAAGTTTAATGAAAGAGCAAGGGTATATTTCTGACGAACAGTATAATAAAGAAAAAGAGAGCGGACTTGTGTTAAAACGTGGCGTTGATGATAAATACAAGGGAAAATACTCTCAATATGTAGACTATATTGTTAGAGAGGCGATGGAAAAGTACGAATTAACACAAAATGAAATTTTAGCGGGTGGTTATCGTATTTATACAGAGCTTGACCCGAAAAAACAACAGGCTGTAGAAGACGTTGTGAATAATGATAGTTATTTCAAAGATAGTGGCTCAGACCAACTTATGCAAACGGGTGTAGTTCTTATGAACCCAAAAACAGGTGGTGTACCAGCTCTAGTTGGAGGCAGAGGGCCGTATCAGTTTTTACAGTTTAACCATGCAACCCAATTAAAAAGACAACCTGGCTCAACGTTAAAGCCTTTGGCTGTATATGTACCAGCGTTAGAACAAGGATATGAAGTATACGATATATTAAAAGATGAACCATTTAACATTAAAGAATATAAACCACAAAATAGCGATCATACTTTTCACGGTGATGTGACAATGTATGAAGCTGTGGCAAAGTCGTACAATGTTTCAGCTGTGTGGCTATTAGAACAAATTGGATTAGATAAAGGATTGAAATCTTTAGAGCGATTTGGTATCCCATTAGTGCCAGAAGATCGTACGTATCCGATTGCTTTAGGCGGTATGCATGTGGGGACATCTCCATTTGTAATGGCTCAAGCATACAGTACATTTGCAAATGATGGAGTCCAAGTGGAAGCTCATGCAATTAGGGAGGTACAAAATGCTGAAGGTGAAACGCTTGGAAAGTGGTATAAGAAAGAGACACGAGTGACGAGCGAGAAAATTTCTCAAAAGATGACATATTTATTAAAAGGTGTTGTCGAAAAGGGAACGGGCGAAAAGGCGAAAGTTAATAATGTTGATACGGCAGGTAAGACAGGAACTACTCAAATTGTAAATGGCCCGAGCACCGGTGCAAAGGATTCATGGTTTGTTGGATACACGCCAGATTTGGTAGGTGCGATTTGGGTAGGATATGATAAAACAGATAGCGATCATTATGTTCCGGGTGGTAGTCAAATTACGACGACAATGTTCCGGGATATTATGAAAAAAGCAAACGCAAATCCAGCTCAAAAAGCATTCCAGTTATCGCTCATATCTGAGGCTGATTATAAAAAACAATTGACTACAATAGAAGAGGAAAAACGAAGGAAAGAAGAAGAGAAGAGAAGGAAAGAAGAGGAACAACAACGAAAACAAGAGCAACAAGAGTGGCTTGATAAAGTGAAAGAATGGATTCCTTCATTTTGGTAAAAGAAAGAGGCGAATAAAAAAATTCGCCTCTTTTTTTGTATGAAAACAAAATAAAATTTTAATCGGTAGAGATTTTTGTCTATCTTAATTAGCTATTAATCCATATCCGTTGAGATACATGATATTACTCATTAAGTACAATATTCGTACTGCCAAAGGATTCGGAATCGTATGTGACGATTATTTTGCCTTTACTAATAGGTTCGTAAGGCAATTCTTCTTCGTAATTACCATTATTTTCATTGTGGATAGAAAGTGTAATTTCATCGATTTTTTTATTTGTATACTGATCTTTAATCGTTTCAGCAATTTGGAGTAACGCCTCGGAACTAGAAGCTTTCGTAATAAGCATTCCTTTTATAACTTTTTTTTCATTATTTGTTGCATTGGAATAAGGGATGTTGCTTTGTTTTGTATACAAAAGTTTGTATGGAACAGTTTTTCTCTCTGCTTTTGATATAGTGGAATATTTTAGAGTTAAAAAAAATCCTACACATAAAATAATGCATACCATAAGAGCAAACCAAATGCGTATTAGTGACATAACTCTCATTTTCATCCCTCTTTCATATCTTTGACTTCATTATTTATCATACAAAAAGAGGATTAAGATAGAGTAAATTTGAGGTAAAGAAACGTAAAGAAGGAGCACTTATCCTCCCAAATAAGTGCTCCTTTCTATATAAAGAGAGATTTAATGCACGGTTAAACGATACATATTATTATAAATATATTTTTCAAGTGAAAATTAGTAAATTCGGAATACAGATAGTGTTGCAGTTGTATCGCCCGTGTTTGGAATAGAAATAGTGTTTGCTGTAGGTTGTACAGAAATTGTTGTACCAGCTTGTAAAGTAACGATTGTAGAGAACGATACAGCACTACCGATAACGTTAGTTGAGAAATTACGAGTAGGTGGTTGGCCGTTGAATGAAATACCGAATCCAAACGGTGAAGATCCTGGGAAAGTTGTAGATGCTGAGAAACTAATATCATATACGCCTGTTTCTAAAACTGTTAGAGTATCTGTAGTGTCATTGAAATCGATATTATTTATTTCGAAAACTTGGTTAAATTGGATATTCATTCCAGGTGATATTGTTTGAGCATTGGAGTTTCCGATTGCTGCGATCGTTACAGGAATTGGCGTACCCGCTGGTCCAGTAGCACCTGCTGGTCCTTGGATACCTTGAGGTCCAGTAGCACCAGTAGCACCTTGCGCACCAGTAGCGCCAGTAGCACCTGCTGGTCCTTGAGCACCTTGCGCACCAGTAGCACCAGTAGCACCTGCTGGTCCTTGGATACCTTGAGGTCCTTGAGGTCCAGTAGCGCCAGTAGCACCCGCTGGTCCTTGAATACCTTGAGGTCCTTGAGGTCCAGTAGCGCCAGTAGCACCCGCTGGTCCTTGAATACCTTGAGGTCCAGTAGCGCCAGTAGCACCTGCTGGTCCTTGGATACCTTGAAGTCCAGTAGCGCCAGTAGCACCCGCTGGTCCTTGAGCACCTTGCGCACCAGTAGCGCCAGTAGCACCCGCTGGTCCTTGAGCACCTTGCGCACCAGTAGCGCCAGTAGCACCCGCTGGTCCTTGAATACCTTGAGGCCCTTGAGGTCCAGTAGCACCCGCTGGTCCTTGGATACCTTGAGGTCCTTGAGGTCCAGTAGCACCAGTAGCACCTGCTGGTCCTTGAGCACCTTGCGCACCAGTAGCGCCAGTAGCACCCGCTGGTCCTTGAATACCTTGAGGCCCTTGAGGTCCAGTAGCACCTTGCGCACCCGCCGGTCCTTGAGGCCCGGTAGCACCAGTAGCACCCGCCGGTCCTTGAGGCCCAGTAGCACCAGTAGCACCAGTAGCGCCTGTTGCTCCTCCACCTCCAAGACAACCTGATCCGTATTGAACTAGGATAGTTTGGATCTCTGTTATGAGTCTAACTAGTTTGTCGATCGTACAACAATCTACTTTGAATAACTTAGCGATATACAATAAATAATTAAGCAAGCTTTGTAGCTCAACGTACAATGCTCCGCACGAGAAAGGTGTTGTTCTTAAAATAGTTAATAGATTAGCAATAATAGAATTTCCAATTTGTTTTTGTGCTGGAGATAAATCTAAGCAATTGAGGAATTTTTGTAAGTTATTTAGGGCAGCGATCAAGTTATTGATATTATTTTGAGAAGGGTTTTGAAAGACAGCTTGAATAGCTTGGCCAAGAGCTTGAAGAAGTCTAACGAATTCTGTAAGTTCGGACTTAGAGATGTTAATGTGACTGCAAGTTCTGACTTCACAACAATCATTACCATAAAATACTTTTCCTTTATTTTTATTGTTCATCTTTTCATTCCTTTCTTTCATAGAATCAATAGTCATTACTATATATTAAAATGAAATTTCTACTAAATCCGTGCTGGACAAACTACCATTTCTAAAAAAATAAGAAATCGGCCAGCTAGCAAAAAATAAGTAAAATATAGAGAAGGTTTTATATAATGTAAAGAAGAAAAGTTCAACATAAAAACTGCATGTCAATTGTTGAAGGATGTAACAATTGACATGCAGTTCGTGGATTGGATTTTATTTGTATTGATTTAATCTTTCAAGGGCTGTTTTAGGTAAGATTGGAATTGAAATAGTAAAAGTAGTACCATCTTCATTACTAGTCATTTTTAATGTACCGTTATGATTTTGAATAATTTTTTTCGTTACTGACAAGCCCAAACCTGTGCCGGAATCTTTTGTTGAGAAGAATGGATCAAAGATATAGTCTTGAATCGCTGGTGGAATACCAGTCCCATTATCAGTGAAAGTAATACGAACAAAATTATCTAGGCGGTAACTAGTGATTTGGATAGAAAGTTTTTTTTCTCCTTGAGCATCGACAGCGTTCTGGAATAAGTTTAAAAAAACTTGCACAAGTTCATGACGATCAATATGAACTAATATATCATCTAATTCGGTAGAAAAATTATAATCAATTGAAATGTTATGTAAAAAGACTTCGCTAGCTAGTAACTGTTGAATATACTCACGTAAAAATGTATTAATGGGAAAGGGTTCTCTTTTAAATTCACGTGTTTTTGAAAGAGATAAAAATTTTGTAATGATACTATTTGCTCGATCTAATTCAGGAATAAGTAAATTTTTAAATAGTTCTTTATTAGATGGAGAAACACTTTCTTGTAAAAATTGTAAGTATCCTCGTACTGTTGTAAGAGGATTTCGTACTTCGTGTGCAATTCCAGCTGCGATTCGCCCTGCTAACGAAAACTTCTCTGCATCACGTTCTGTATTTAAATAATGAAAGACACTAATAACTCTAAAAATCTCCCCGTTATAATCACGAATAATTCGGTTATTTATAATGCCATAGTTTTTGTCTAAAACTTCTTCATTATATATTTCTGTTCCCGTTTTTAATGTTTCAATCGCTTTAATTTTTTCTTCCGGCAAGTTTAGTAATTGTTGAATCGGTTTTCCGATAATATCATTTCGTATTACACCGAAATCATCTGCAGCAACTTGATTACATAAAGTAATATTCCCTTTATTATCGACAAAAGTTACATGATGTGAAAAGGCATCAAAAATATGTACAAAGTGTTTTTCGAGTTGTTCAAATAAAAATAATGAATCACAAGTAAGTTGAAAATGAGCCTCTTTATTCTCTTTTGGTATTTCTTGAATGGAATGGGTTGTTCTAGTTTTCTTTATTCGTAAACCAATATGTGGATTTTTGTATGTGAAATGATGTGGTAATTGATTCACAAGTTCTTCATAAAAACGTACTTTATTTTCTAGTTCTTCAATTCGTTTTTCATGAGATACAGTAGCATCGTTTGGAAGCATAAATAAATAACCCCTCATTTTAAAAATTCTTCCATATAGTATATCATATTTTTATAAGGATACTCTTAAAGAAAAGGCTACATGATGCAAAGTGTTTGGAAAGTGAATAGAAGATGAAGTTAAAAAGGGAGGGGTATATGTGCTGTTTATTGGAGTGACAGGATGGGGAGATCATGATTCTTTATACATAAATCCCTATGAAAATAGAAATAAATTACGAACATACAGCGAGTATTTTCCTATAGTAGAAGTGGATAGCTCATTTTATGCGATGCAACCTGCACGAAACTATACAAAATGGGCAATGGAAACACCGAAAGATTTTTCTTTTATCGTAAAAGCATATCAAGGAATGACAGGACATATGAAAGGTGAAATTCCTTTTTCTACGTTCGATGAGATGTTTGATGTATATAAACAATCTATTCTTCCTTTAATTGAAGCTGGTAAATTAAAAACGATTTTATTTCAATATCCACCATGGTTTGATTGTAAAAAGAAAAATGTAGATTTTCTTCGATATACGAAAGAAAAAATGGAAGGTTTACCATGTGCAATAGAATTTCGAAATCAAACATGGTTTTATCCAGAAATGAGAGATAGGACGTTACAGTTTCTAGAACAAGAGAAATGGATTCATACAATTTGTGATGAACCACAGGCTGGGATAGGTTCTGTGCCACTCGTGTTAGAGGTTACGAATTCAGACATGGCATTAATACGTTTTCACGGTCGAAATGTTCATGGTTGGCTTGATAAAGGGGAAAACTGGAGAGCAGTTCGCTGTTTATATCGCTACAACAATAAAGAACTGGAAGAATGGGTTGAACGATTAGAGCAATTAAAAAAGAAAACAAAGGATATATACGTACTGTTTAACAACAATTCAGGTGGGGATGCAGCAGATAATGCGAAACAGCTTATGAAAATGATGAACATTACATATGGTGAGCCGAAGCCGGAGCAATTAAATTTTTTTGAATGATAATAAACAAGAAAGGCACTGTACAAACAGGGGGAATGTACAGTGCCTTTCTATATGAAAAAGAGGGGTAACAATGTTACTGAGCGTTTGGTTGATTCATCAATTGTTGGCTTCATAATAAATGATAATGGTTATCATTATCATTGTCAATGGTTTTTCTAAAAATATATAAAAAACTTTGTATATTTTAAATAGAGATAAAAAAAGAACAGCATTAATGCTGTTCTTTTCCGTTGACGAATTGTTGTAAATCAAAAGGAGTTATCGCCTGGATAAATTCTTTTGAGATAAGTGTTTGAACGAGAGTGCTCTCAGAGATAGAAGCACCTGTTTTCTTTTCATAAGCTTGTTTTAATAAATCAAGTTTTTCAGCCGTTTCTTTTGGTAATTCAATTGTAAGTGTGTTCATAATTTCTCCCCCTTATTATTAGAGTACCACTACAGTATAGGAGAGACAAGAAAAGAGAATATGAAATATAAAAAAGGTTACCAAATTTTCAAATGGTAACCTTTTTTATGTATAAGAGTTATTAAGCAATACCGATATACTTTAAAGTTTTTGATGGAGTACTGTGATCAAAGAAGTGTTGTAAAAATGCAATATCAACACCTGATTTGTATGCACAATAACCCCAAGTTTTTCGAAGTGTATGTGAGCTAATCCCTTCTAATCCAACTTCTTTTGCAGCTTTGTTTAAAATGTACCATGCATGTTGTCTCGTAATAGATTTTGTTCCTTTTTGAGATTTTAACAATGGTTCATTACGTTTCCAAGTTTTACGTTCTTTCATGTAGTCTTCGATTGCGTGCTGTAAGTCTTCATTTACAGCAAACCATTTATGTTTCTTCACTTTTTCATTGTAAAATAAAATGGAATGGCGAACATTTTCATTTTCATCGATTACATCACTAACTTTTAATTGTAAGATTTCACTTACTTTTAAGCCAGAATTTACAGCTAATACGAATAATAAGCCATCACGTTTCGAAGATTGTAAAAGTATATTTTTGATAGTTTCTAATTGTTTTTCATTTTGAATAGGTTGTCCTGCTTGTTTCATTTCACGCACTCTCCTCTTTTATATGTGTAAAGGAAAGGATTAACTTGTTTCTTACTATAAAGGGAGAGTGTGAATTTCATGTGAACTCCTAGTGAAATTAAGACAAATTATTTGACTTCTTTTACTTTTTGTAAATTGAAATAGAATACAACACTGTTAGTCGTATTATACACACCGTATTCGGCATGATGGAGGTCTAAAATGTTTTTTACAATAGATAATCCGAGACCGGTACCTCCAGTGTGACGGCTACGTGATGCATCTAGACGATAGAAGCGATCCCAAATTTTTTCAAGACTTTCTTCAGGGATAGGGTTTCCTGTATTCTCGATTTCGACTTTTACGGTATCTTCTGCTTCTATAATGGAGACTTGTATTTTTTCTCCCTCTGGCGTATAACGGATTGCATTACTTAGTAAGTTCACAACTACTTGCTCAATGCGACTGCGATTTGCTTTAACAAGGATAGAAGGGTCTGCATCGATGTTCACTTGTAAATGTTTTTCTTCCATGCTAAATAATAATTTTGTGTAGACTTGTTGCGTTAATTCACCGATTGAGAACGTCGTCATATCTAGTTTGTAAGTACCAGATTCCAACTTTGCTAATTCTAACATTTCAACAATCAGCCTGTTCATATTTTCTGTTTCTTCTAAAATAACATCAGTATAATACGAAGTATCCTTACTAACACCATCTTTAATTCCTTCTGCAAAACTTCTAATTACACTTAGCGGTGTTTTTAATTCGTGTGATACGCCAGAAATGAATTCTTTTCTTGTTTTTTCTAATTGACGTTCACGTTCAATATCTTGTTGTAACTTTGTATTAGCAACATTTAATCGATCGATTCGATCTTTTAAATTTACAGATAATGTATTGATACTGCCAGAAAGCCCGCCAATTTCATCGTCAGCTGTAACAGGTAATTTCTCGCTGAAATCAAAATTAGCCATTTTTTTTGTAACACGATTTATTTTAATTAATGGCTTAACAATGATTTTTGAGTAGTAGAAGGATAACAAAATAATTACGAGAAACACGATGATTAAGGCATAGACATAATAATCTTTTAAAACGAGCATCGCTTCATTAACAGGCTGCAAAGATGCTATCGCAAAAGCGTATTCTGTAATCCTTCCATTTTCTATAATCGGTTTTACAAAGATACTATTTTTTATATTTTCTCCGCCATCTAATATGAAAGTACTTAATTGGTTCGAGTTAGAAGTTCCCTCTCTAATCATATCTGCAAAATATTGAACGGCTTGTAATGTTTCAATATCATTTGCAAGACGAACCTCCGCTTTGGATGGGAGCTGTAACTTAGTTATAACACCTGTAAAGACGATTCGAGTTGTAGATTTGTATCGGCTTGCAAGTCTGTTCTTAGAAGGGTTACCATTAATTGACTGAAAATCCGAATAGAAATGTTCGTTCTGCCATTGATTATAATTCGTTCCTAATTTTTGTGGTGTGATTATATTATTCTCTTGTACGACTCCATCAACATTGATTATTACATCTTTTTTTAAACCTAAATTTTCGAATTTATTATATTCTTCTGGTGTTAAAAGATTGTTGAGTGGAATGGAATACTGTTTATTATTGTTGGGATTAAATACATCGATATAGTAATTGTTATCACTTTTAATAATACCGTTAGAATCCAAAAACTGCATATCGGCATTTGTTTTATCATGAAATTCTTGTTTTAGTTTTCTAACCTGCTCATAACTTTTATCACTTTTATCATAATTATCTACGAATTTTTCAAAAGCAGTTTGGACTGTTTTTACTTTCTTATTAATATAAAATTTCTCTAAAAATAGAGATTGTCCTAGGAAAAAAAGTAGGAATATGATTGTAAATAAAGTGGATGTTAATAAAAATAGTTTAAAGACAATACTTCTGTTTTTCACTGCGTCACCTCTTATGAGAAATACTGTAAATGATTTCTTTATCCCGTTAAATCCGATTGGTTCAACTAATAATCAGTGGGGGATGGAAAAAACCTCCACTGATTAAAGTTTCACTTCATTATAACAAACGTTACAAGAAAGTAGAGGGGAGAAATCTGTCTCTTTATAAAGTAGTTATTTATAAAAAGTCACATAAAAAGAACTCGCCAGACGTATGACAAGTTCTTTAGTGTATTATTGTTGAATTGCTGCATCTAAAGCGATTTCAATCATTTCGTTAAATGTAGTTTGACGCTCTTCAGATGTTGTTTCTTCGCCAGTGAAGATGTGATCGCTAACTGTTAATACAGATAATGCATTTACACCGTATTTCGCTGCTAATGTGTAAAGAGCAGTTGTTTCCATTTCTACTGCTAATACACCGTAATCTCCAAGTTTTTTAACTATGTCCATGCTTTCACGATAAAACACATCTGCTGTTAAAACGTTACCGACACGAACGTGTAATCCTTTTTCAGTTCCAGCATCATAAGCTTTCTTTAAAAGGTCAAAGTTTGCAGCTGGTGCAAAATCAAATCCTGGGAATGTTAAACGGTTCATATTAGAATCAGTACAAGCCGTCATTGCGATAATAACATCACGAACTTTTACATCTTTTTGAATTGCACCGCAAGTTCCAACGCGAATTAAATTTTTAACTCCGTAGCTTTGGATTAATTCGTTTACATAAATAGAAATAGAAGGAACACCCATACCTGTACCTTGAACAGATACACGTTTTCCTTTATAAGTTCCAGTGAAACCTAACATACCACGCACATTATTATAGCAAGTAACGTCCTCTAGAAATGTTTCAGCGATATATTTTGCACGTAATGGATCACCAGGTAATAGAATAGATTCAGCGATTTCGCCTTGTTTTGCTTCGATATGTACACTCATAAAAAAGTCCTCCTTATAATGTATTGATAGAAATCAATATCATTTGCATTATACACTACGAATCCTTTCAATTAAAATCTTTTTATTATTTGTAATATGTGCAAAATAGGAGGATTTCATAAATCATAATCTAGAATATATATCTTAAGAAGTTTTGTATGAATAGAGACAATAAAAATGGTAGGTGATGTTTTGAAAAATCTTGTCATTGGGCTTATTGCGTTAGTACTTATTGTGGCAGGAGGATTTTACATAAAAAAATATCAAGAAAACGAAGAGACTGTAGGAGATGTTCAGGAAGTAAAGTGGGATGTTTCAAATGGAAAGGGAAATGAGAAAGTAGATATTGTATTTCAGTTGTTAAACAACAAGAATAATGAAATTCGTGGTGTAAATGATCAAATGCGGGCAGTGATTGTAGATGGACAGTTAAAAAACATACAACAAATTAAACCCACATTTGCAGGGAACGGGTCATATAAGTTATCTTCCAAAATAGCGAAAGACGAAGAATATACAATATTTTTATACGAAGACAAAAATAAGTCCGTAGAGTCATTCGCTAGGAAGAATTTTGGTAGAACGAAAGAGGAGAACAATAAGAAAAAAGTGAAATTTCCAATCGACAGTGTACTTACAAAAAAAATAGGAGAGTATGAAGTTTCTCTTTTATTTGGCGCATTACATCCGAATGAACCAGTTACGTTAACATTTCAGTTTCAAGCGAAAAAGGGTGAAAAATTGAAATTGCATTCAGAGAGAGGAGAAGTAGAGTCACTCTATATAGTGGATGAAACGAAGGAGAATTTTTTATACGCTATGCCTGTAGATACGGATGAGCAATTACAATACCGAATTACATTTCCTGCCGAGGGCACGTATAAAATGTGGGGGAATTTCTATATAAATGGTAAGAAGTATGAAAAAGAATTTATTGTACAAGTTCAAAAAAGAAAAAACAGCTAAGAATTTAGCTGTTTTTTCTTTTTCCTATTAATTTTGTTACAGAGAGCATTGTAATTGGTAAAGAATGATTCTTCCTAAATGCTAAATATTTACCGCTCCATGCTGGTTTATATTTTTCTTTAAAATGTCGTAATCCGCTGAAACTATACGTATAACGAACGTTATTAAAGATTGCAGCAGCCACTCGTTCAGACCAGAAAGACTGTGTGGATAAACCAACATTTGAAAGTGGTGCCATACCGATATTAAAGGAGTGGTATTCATTTTCTTTTGCCCACTGGAATAAGTGGATGAAAATTGCGTCCATAATGCCGCTAGGCGCATCTGGATAATATCGCATTAAATCGACAGATAATGATCCGTTTTGATATACAGGCATGAATGTTGTGAATGCAATAATTTTTCCATCCGCATCAGATAATGTTGCGATAGGAGCGCGACTAATATATTCACGATCGAAGTATCCGAGTGAAAAACCTTTCTCTTTTTTTCCACCAAGCCATGCATCTGAAACTTTTCTTAACTCTTCATATAATTCGTCGGAGAAAGGTGGCTCATGAATAGAGAATGTATAGCCTTCTCTTTCAAAACGGTTGAAAGTAGCTCGCATGCCAGCGCGTTTCTTTCCTGTTATTGTAAAGGTATTTAAATCAACAACAGCTTCTTCACCAAGCTTAAAGAAGTTATAACCAAAATCGTGGTATAAACTCATCCATTTACTTTCAATTTGATAGAATACACAAATGTATCCAAATCGATCAGCCTCAGCTAAAAACTCTTGCAATACAGTACGATAGGAGGAAGGGGCCCCAATTGGATCACCTAGTACAATAAGTCGTTTTCCAGTTATTGAGAAGAGAATGAGTGCTTTTCCATCACTACTGAAAAAGAACTGTTTATCTCCTAAAAAACCTAAATGACTAAGTACATTTCCACCATGTTCATCTAAGAAGTTTTGTAATCGTTTATCATTAGCTGGTTGCCCGGGAAATTCATTTCGATAACGATTTGCAATGAGTGAACCAATTAGTAAAAAAGTAGGAACAAAAAAGGCAGCTGCTAATGCACTTCGTTTTACTTGTGTAATATTACGAACGACAAAATCAGGTTTGAAAGCTTCTTTTGCACCTGCAAATAAAATACCTAAGTTTTTATATAAATATAACGTTACAAGTAGGAATATAAAAACTTTTACGATATCGGAAAGTGAGACTTCCATTTTCTCACGTACAAACCTTTTACGAAGCATATACAATACAGCGAGTACGATTAATAAAATAAAAGTTTCTTCAACATCAATTCCTTTTAGTGTGTTAAAAATAGCCGCTCCAATTAAAGAAACAATCGTCATATAATAAGAACGTTTTGTTCCGTAATATATCCCCCGCGAAAGAATGAGGAGGAGAATACCGAATGTTAGCGATAAGCTAAAAGAAAATTGAATAAGATGTTTTGGAGCTAGAATATGTAAGGCGTGTGCCCGATTTATACTTGTCGGTAGAATGGTTGATAAAATAACCATTAAGCCAGCAAATACTGTTAAAGCAGCAGATGCCCAAGAACCTAACTTTCCTAGAAAGTCACGCTGCAAAGTCCATATAACACCAGTTGTCTCTAATGCAGGCGCAATAAAAGGTTTATCTTCAAACTTTTTAATGGCTACTCCTGTCATTTCAAAAGCTGCAAAAATGAGACCAAGGCAGAAGGGCAAGATGTAATAGACGAGACGATATAATAACATAGCAGGGAGTAAAACACCTGTATCGATGCCGTATTGCCCAAGCCCAGTTAAGAAGACAAGATCAAATGATCCAAGGCCACCAGGAACAAGACTAACGACACCAGCTAAAGCAGCAATAACATATACGCCTAAAAACTTTTGGAATTCGATTTCAATGCCAAATAATAGTAATATGACGTACATAACAATACCAGCAGATACCCATTCGACTAATGAAACTAATGAGTATAAAACAGTTGGGTTTTTCTCCTCTTCTTCTTGTTCCTCTGTTTGCGTCGCTTTTCTATTTTTTAATTTAGAAAATCCGATATATATAGGGACGAAAAGAGCGAAGAAGATAAGAACAGGCCATAGCCATGGTTTTTCATGCAAAATAAATCTCGTGTCTAATATTCCGATAAGACCAAGAAATGAAAGAATGGCTAATCCATTAATAAAGGCAGTTGTCATCCAAGCGATACTTTTAATAAGTTTTCCATTTTCTTTTATATATGGACGATAAAGCATTGTGCGTACGCCGGCTCCAACAAGACCACCAAACCCGATAAATCCATTTAAAGTATTAGCAATCCACGAGATACGGAAAATCTTTTGGACAGGAATATCAGCTTTTAAGTAACGAAGCATAACATAGTCATAAAAGAACATTGTTGATACAGCGAATGCACCAAGTGTAATTGCTAAAAAGACTCCTCCAGTTGGAATGTTTTTAATTGTATCAATCGCTTCTAAAAAAGAAATGCCCGCTAATTCTTTTTTTGCTTGAAAGAATACAATTGTTAATACAACAAATGGGAAGATAATTTTCCCGATTTGTAAGAAACGTTTCCATGAAAACGACATAAATACAACTCTCCTTGTATAAGAAAACTGAGACAATAATATTATTATGACAAACTTCAAGAAAAATAAAAAGGTAATTTCCTGTATAGGGGAGCTATTTTTTATATAGGTATATTTAAAAGAATATTTTGTTTATCAGAAAATTAAGTTAGAATAAGGTGAAAGAAGGGTGAGGGGGGAGTATATGATTATAAAAGGTTACGTAGGATATGAGTTAGAAAAAGAGAAACCTAATACATCAGAAGATTTTTTTAACAGATCTGAAGTGACATATATTAAATGGTAAAGAGAAAACTTTTTCGGTTTTATACGTTCGATATTTTGAAGAAGTTTTACAAGAAATTACTCCTTTTGAAGGAAATCCAGTGTATAAAGTAGAAGAACAAAACATATATTTGCGCGATATTGTAGCGATATGTTGTTTAATGAAAGATAAGGAGCTTCGTGCGCAAAAACGTTTGTATTTAAATAATATGGAAGAATTTCAACAATATTTTGATGAGGGAACGGTGTCGAAAGTACAAGAAATATTGGCTGAATTACATAAAAATAAAAGAGTAGAAATAGCGTGAAATGGCAAAGGAGAGAGAAAAAATGTCTAATTTTATGGTTGAAAATCAAACAGAACAAGTTTCTATATTTTTAGAAGATGCTATTAATTTGATAACCAATTATGTAAATTATCATACGTTACCTTCTTTATTAGAGGAAACACCAGCAGGGAATGAGCGATATTATAAAGGGTTATTAGCATCAATGAGACGACTTCTCGTTTTTTGCGAAGAAGGACAGGATGCATGTTTTGTTTTGTTGAATAGCCAGCCATTTCGAAAAACAGCAGCTGAAAAAATTTTATATAAGATTTACCATCAAGTAATTGCAGAGTTTTTTTCACCGAAGAGTGATCATTGGTATGAAAATAGTCGGTCTGCATATACAGGGAAAAATTCTATCGTTTTTCAACAAACACCACCTGCATCTTTAGAGCAAGTGATGAAGAGTTTAGAAGGTAAATTTCAATTGATGCGTGAAGAACTAGAATATTATGAGACGGATTATCAGACAAAGATGTTACACAAATATTGATTGAGGAAAAGAAGCTAAGGTGACTTAGCTTCTTTTCCTTTTGTACAGTTATATAAGGGATTTTCATTGAATATAGTTAAGTGGATAGCATTAGGGAGGTGCAACATGAATCAGCAAGGTGTATTTACAGATTACTTTCATGAAGTAGAAAATTGGTGTGAAAGTGTTCTTCACGTATTAGATAGTCGCGCAATGGAAGTGTATGATGTCCATATGCTTGCTTATAAAATTCAGACGTTATTAGAGCGTATGAAAGAGCATGAGTATGAAACAGATGCAGAGTTTATGTATGAAATAAGCGATGATGTAGAACATATTCAGCATCACTTGCAGGAAGTATTTATGCAAGAAGAAGAGGAATATGAATTATATGAAAGAGGGGATAGTGAACGAGCTGTCCCAATTGGAGGACATACACTCCCGCCATTACCTTATCCATATAATGCGTTAGAACCGTATATTTCTAAAGAAATTATGATGTTACATCATGATAAACATCATCGGAGTTACGTGGAAGGATTAAATAAAGCAGAGAAGATGATGGAAGAAGCGAGAAAAACAAATAAATTTGATTTAATTAAGCATTGGGAAAGGGAAGCGGCTTTTCATGGGTCAGGTCATTACTTACACACGATATTTTGGAATAACATGAAAAAAGACGGTGGTGGAAGTCCAAGAGGAACTTTTTCACAACAAATTGAACAAGATTTTGGGAGCTTTTTACGTTTCCAAAAACATTTTACAGAAGCAGCCTCTAAAGTAGAAGGTTCAGGCTGGGCAATTCTCGTTTGGGTACCCCGGTCTGGAAGGTTAGAAATTTTGCAAAGTACACTTCATCAATTATTTACACAATGGGATACGATACCGCTCCTTGTACTAGATGTCTGGGAACATGCGTATTATTTACAATACCAAAATCGAAAAGATGAATATATTAAAAACTGGTGGAATGTTGTAAATTGGCCTGATGTAGAAAAAAGGTTTGAAACTGCGAAACAAATTGAATGGAAACCATATTAGACGCAAATTCTCTGCGTCTTTTTTAATGGAAGTAGAAGGAAGATTTCGTTCATATTTTAAAAGGCCAAGCATACACTTGTACAAAAAGTGCCAAAAGGACGTGGGGGGAAATATGAGACGAATTTGTGTAATCATTACGCTTCTTATGATGTATGCAAGCGTTATGCCGATTCCTACATATGCAAAGATGAACAGCAATGTTAGTGCTCGAAATGCTGTATTAATGGAGCAACAGTCTGGTCGTGTATTATACGGAAAGGCAGAACATGAGCCTCAAAAAATTGCTAGTATAACAAAAATTATGACCGCCTTATTAGCTGCTGAATCAGGGAAGATGAAAGAAATGGTATCAGTTAGTAATGAAGCGGTGAGGGTGGAAGGATCGGCAATCTATTTAAAGCCTGGACAAAAAGTGAAGTTAGAAGATTTAGTATACGGACTCATGCTTAGATCTGGTAATGACGCAGCGCAAGTAATTGCTGAAAGTGTGGGTGGGAGTATAGATGGATTCGTATATTTAATGAATCAAAAAGCGAAAGAAATTGGAATGAAAGATACGCACTTCTCAAACCCTCATGGCTTAGATGGAGATGGATCACATTATTCGTCGGCTTACGATATGGCATTATTAACGAAATATGCAATGGGAAACGAGACATTTAAGAAAATCTTTGGAACCAAAACATATAAATCAGATTCTTGGGATTACCCGTGGAAAAATAAACATAAGCTGGTAACGTCTTATTATGAATTTGCAACAGGGGGAAAAACAGGCTTTACGAAGAAAGCTGGGCGAACGCTTGTTACAACGGCATCAAAAGGTGGACTAGATTTAATTGTCGTAACTTTGAGTGCCTCTAGTGATTGGGATGATCATATGAATTTGTTTGATAAAGGTTTTGACCGTTTCAAACAAACGAAAGTTTTAGGACAAGGAGCAATTGCTGAAATAAATGAAAAGAAGTATGCCAACCATGTTTATACGAAAAATAGTTTTTCGGTACCGTTAACTGAAGAAGAAAAAAAGAACGTAGTATTAAAAGTTGAACTCGATAAAAGTACAAAACTTACGGATGGAGTAAAGGTTGGGAAGACAGACATTTATGTTGGTAATGAAAAAGTTGGAGAACGGAATTTATTTTATAGTAAACGAAAGTTAGTAGCTACAACGGGACTTTACTGGAATAATGTGAAAGAAATTTTTTCTTACATGATAGGTGTTGGGAACGATGGTTAATCTCGTATGGGTAGCGATGGCTGTCATTGGGATTGTATACGCCATGATAAATGGAACGATGGAAGAAGTGAATAAAGCTGTATTTGACGGAGCAAAAGATGCGGTAACGATTTGTATAGGACTTATTAGTGTTTTAGTATTTTGGCTCGGTTTAATGAAAATTGCAGAGGAAGCCGGATTGTTAAAAAAATTAGTTACACTTTTTATGCCGATAGTAAAAAGGTTGTTTCCAGAAATACCAAAGGATCATCCGTCTATGGGATTTATTCTATCAAATATGATGGCAAACTTTTTTGGTCTAGGTAATGCAGCGACCCCTCTTGGTATTAAAGCGATGGAACAACTGAAAGAGTTAAATGGAGGAAAGGATTCGGCGAGCCGTTCTATGGTGACGTTTCTAGCATTAAATACATCAGCTATTACATTAATTCCTACGACAGTCATTTCCATTCGAATGACGTATGAATCAGCGAATCCTACTGAAATTGTTGGGGTAACATTTATTGCACAAGTACTTTCTATGATTGGGGCAATTTGGATTGACCGCTATTTTTACCGAAGAAGGAGTAGAAAGGGGCGGAAAAAATGAGCATTGTAAATACAATTTCCTTATGGGTAATCCCTTGTGTAATTGGTTTTATCCTTTTATATGGCACAATAAAGAAAGTGCCGACGTATGAATCGTTCGTTGAGGGAGGAAAAGAAGGGATTCAAATTGCAATTTCCATCTTACCGTTTATGGTTGGAATGCTTGTGTCTATTTCTATATTCCGGTCTTCAGGTGCGTTAGATGCAATGATATCGGTAATGAAGCCAATGTTAGATTTGATCCATGTTCCAGCAGAAATTGTACCCTTAGCACTTATACGCCCTATTTCAGGCTCTGCTGGTTTAAGTATTACGACCGATTTAATTGCAACATATGGGCCAGATTCGTTTATTGGGAGATTGGCTTCTACGATGCAAGGGAGCACAGATACGACTTTCTATATTTTAACTGTATATTTTGGAGCGGTTGGGATTAGAAAAATGGGGGATGCACTAAAAGTAGGACTTTTTGCAGATTTAATCGGGATTATATGCTCAATTGTGTTCGTTTCTTTATTGTTTCAGTAATACTATTCATTTTTTACGCTATTTCGCTTATAATACGTATACGACCACTATTAAGGTGTAGCTTAATAGTGGTTTTTTTATGTGGTATTTTTGACAAAATGATGAACTTTTATTGTGAGAAATATGAAAAATATGGACAATAATAAAGGGTAAAAACATGATTTGACCTTTATATGTTTATTATCATCGCTATGTTGTTTAAGTAAGATGAAGCGAATAGCCGTAAAGCGTATGCGGTTGCCAAGTCTTTCTAATGTAAGGTAAGATAAATTCGAGGTGAAAAAAAGAAATGGAACGATTACAAAAAGTGATTGCGCAAGCAGGTATTGCATCGAGAAGAAAGGCTGAGGAATTAATTCAGCAAGGAAAAGTGAAAGTTAATGGAAAAATAGTGAAAGAGTTAGGGACAAAAGTAACTCCTCAAGATAAAGTAGAAGTAAATAATATCCCTCTTGAAAAAGAAGAACCTGTTTATTTTTTACTATATAAACCAACTGGCGTAATTTCAAGTGTATCAGACGATAAAGGAAGAAGTGTTGTAACGGACTTTTTCCCGGAAATTACACAACGTTTATTCCCAATCGGACGCTTAGATTATGATACGTCTGGCGTATTATTAATGACAAACGATGGGGACTTCGCAAACGTATTAATGCATCCTAGATATAAAGTTGAAAAAACATATGTTGCAAAAATAAAAGGGCCATTAACAGGTGAGAAAATTCGCATGTTAGAACGCGGTGTTACGTTAGAAGACGGTAAAACAGCACCAGCACGTGTGAAAATTATTTCTTGGGACAAGCGTAAAGAGATGGCTATTGTACAATTAACAATTCATGAAGGACGTAATCGTCAAGTACGTCGTATGTTTGAAGCGTTAGACTGTAAAGTAGTGAAATTAAAACGTGAACGTTATGCTTTCTTAGAAGTAGGAAGCCTGCGACCTGGTGATGCGAGAGAATTGACACCACATGAGGTGAAACAATTACGCGCGCTTGCTTCTACAAAGCCAAGATAAGCTATAGAGTTAAAAATTCACCAGTGGAGTGCTCTGCTGGTGATTTATTCAATACAACATTTACAGAAGATAATACATAACATTTACCGAGGAGAGGAGAGGTAATATGAAGAAAAATCGCTTATTATTTCGCGTTATTATTCTACTCATTTTATGTGGTGCTGTAGGATTTACCCTTTATCAAGGATTCTTTGCTAATAAAGAGAAAATGCAAATCGGAAAAGAAGCACCTAACTTTATTGTGACGGATTTAGAAGGAAAGAAAATTGAACTAAAAGATTTAAAGGGAAAAGGTGTATTTTTAAACTTTTGGGGCACGTGGTGTAAACCTTGTGAAAAAGAAATGCCTTATATGAATGAATTATATCCAAAGTATAAAGAAAAAGGCGTTGAAATCATAGCGTTAGATGCAGATGAAACGGATATTGCAGTAAAGAACTTTGTGAACCAATATGGTTTGAAATTCCCAGTTGCCATTGATAAAGGACAAAAGATTATAGGAACATATGGAGTAGGTCCTTTACCGACAAGCTTTTTGATTGATAAAGATGGAAAAGTAGTGGAGCAAATTATAGGGGAACAAACGAAAGAACAGTTAGAAGGGTATTTAAAGAAAATTACTCCGTAATAAAGAAAGCCTTTACATAAGGGGTGCGTGTTTATAGTGCCTCTGGTTTAAAAATTCTGAGTATTGCGGTAACTTGAGGTTAGAATATACAATAGTACATATAGATACAGGGGCGGTGAGAGTGTTGAAAGAAATTAAATGTGAATGTGGACATGTTAATCCGATAGGAACCGTTTTTTGTGAAGCTTGCGGGAAACCATTTGAAAGCAATGAAAATGCAAAACTATTGGATATGCGCTATGAGGGGAGTGCACGGAGATCTCTCACGCAGACAAAAACGATAGTCGATAAAATTTGGAGCTTTTTCTCTTCTGTAAAAGTAGGTGTATGGCTAATCGTAATAACTTTAGCTGCATCAGCGATAGGAACTATATTTCCGCAAGAAATGTACATAACTCCAGGTATTGCACCAGCTGAATATTATAAACAAGAATATGGATTTTTAGGACAATTATACTATCAATTAGGGTTTAATAATTTATACGGTTCATGGTGGTATATGATTTTGATTGCTTCTATCGGTATTTCACTTGTGATATGTAGTTTAGACCGCGTTATTCCACTTTATAAAGCTTTAAAAAAGCAAGGCGTAAAAAGACATCCTAGTTTTTTAAAGAGACAGAGATTATATGGGACTGGTACACCGCAAGAAGGTGACCTGGAAAGAGTGCAAGAGAATTTAAAGAAAAGAAACTATAACGTGAAAGTGGAAGACGGAAACGTTTTAGCAGAAAAGGGACGCTTCTCGCGTTGGGGTCCATATGTAAATCATATCGGTCTTATTATCTTTTTATTCGGTGCGATGCTTCGTTTTTTACCGAGTATGTACGTAGACGAAGCACTTTGGTTACGTGACGGTGAAACGAAAGAAATACCAGGGACGGATGGACAATACTACTTAAAAAACGAGAAATTTATAAAAGAAGTTTATGATAAAAGTAAGGACAAGGAAGTTTTTGATGAAGCGATTGATCGTGTAGGCGATAAAATGATTGCGAAAAACTTCCAAACGAATGCCGTATTATATAAAGCAGTAGGAGAAAATATAGCAGGACAAAAACCGAAATTAGAAAAAGTAAAAGAAGCGGAAATTCGAGTGAATGAACCACTGAAATTTGATCAATTTGCAGTGTATCAAGTGGATTATAAAGAAAGTGAATTTAAAAGTATGTCCTTTAACTTGCAAAATAAAGAAAATAATCAAAAGTGGGGACCAATTAAAGTAGATTTAACGAATCCTAAGGAAAAATATGATTTAGGAAATGGTTATTCTCTAGAACTATTAAGCTATTTTCCTGATTTTTATTTTGATGAGAATGGAAAACCAAATACAAAAACGAAATTACCAAACAATCCTGCATTTGTATTTAAAATGTTTACACCTGAAACACCAGATGGTGAAGTGAGTTTTGTTGGTATTCAGCAAAATATAGAACCAGATGGAAACAACAAATATAAAATGTCGTTTGCAGGTGTTGAAATGCAAAATGCAACAGCACTTACTGTAAGAAAAGATTTAACGCTTTGGATTCTCGGCATTGGAGGATTTATATTTATGGTTGGTGTCATTCAAGGTATGTATTGGAATCATCGCCGTATTTGGATACAACGTGTTAATGATGAATGGTGGATTGCAGGGCATACAAATAAAAATTGGTTCGGTTTAAAGAAAGATATTGAAAGAGTACTAGAAGGTACAGCAATTCCACAGCCAAATGATAAAGTAATTGATAAAAAAATTAGTTAAGGTGGGGAAACGATATGGTGCAAATAAGTAGTAACTTTCTCTTTACCGCATTTATTTTATATTTAATTGCCACTCTATTTTTCGGGGGAGCAATTAAAGAAAAGGGTCATAAATGGGCAAATGTAGGAATAACGATTACAATTTTAGGGTTTATTGCACAAACAGTATATTTTGTTACAAGGTGGATTGCATCAGGACATGCGCCAGTTAGTAACTTTTTTGAATTCGGTACATTTTTCGGCATGATGCTTGTAGGAGCATTTATTGTCATGTATTTTATGTACCGTGTAAGCATAATCGGACTATTTGCATTACCAGTTGCGCTTTTATTAATTGCCTATGCAAGTATGTTTCCGAGGGAAATATCTCCGCTTATTCCATCTTTAAAAAGTAATTGGTTACATATTCACGTGACGACGGCAGCAGCAGGACAAGCCATTTTAGCGATTAGTTTTATTACAGGTGTTATGTATTTATTGAAAAATGTAGATCAATCGACGAGAAGTAAACGTACATTTTGGCTAGAGACGGTAGTATTTACACTTGTTTGTACAGTTGGATTTATTGGAGTAACAACGGTATTTTCTAGTATGAAATATGAAGCGAAGTTTCAATGGATTGATAAAAATGAACAACAAGTGGAAATGAAATACAATCTTCCGGCTTTAGTTGGACCGCACGAAGGGAAGTTACTGACAGAAAATAAATTAGAACCGGCAGTTGAAGTTCCAGCGATTGTAAATGCGAAAAAATTAAATACTGTTATTTGGTCAGTGTTAGTTGGAACATTACTGTATATTGTATTAAGACTTGTTTTACGGAAGCGAGTATCGGCGGCACTTCAGCCGTTAGTAAAGAATACGAATAGTGATTTACTAGATGAAATCGGATATCGATCTATTGCAATTGGATTCCCAGTGTTCACATTAGGTGCATTAATTTTTGCGATGATTTGGGCACAAATAGCGTGGACACGTTTTTGGGGCTGGGATCCAAAAGAGGTTTGGGCACTTATCACTTGGCTCTTTTATGCGGCAGTATTACATTTACGCCTATCAAAAGGATGGCATGGAGAGAAGTCAGCTTGGCTTGCAGTAATTGGTTTTGCAATCATTATGTTTAACTTTATTGTAGTAAACTTAATTATTGCCGGTTTACATTCATATGCATAGAGAAATAAAATAGGGGAGTGCATGTCACTTTCCTATTTTATTTTTGTCAACTTTTCTTCTTTTTTGAGAAAAACATGACAAAGTAGCGGTTGATTTTGTAAAATGATGTCGAGGACATTATATGCTGTTCAAAAAAAATACATAGTTTTGGAAAAAAATTGAACAAAATTTATTATTCTTGTGAAGCATAATATGGGAAGTGAAACATTTAGAAGATTGCTTAAATAAACGAGAATAGCGCAACATAATAGTTAAAGAAGGGTAGGTGTGAACCGCTGAGGTGAGAGTGCGCAGCGGGTAGAGATGGAAAATGAATCAAGAATTTTAATTGTAGATGATGAGGATCGTATTCGTCGTTTATTGAAAATGTACTTAGAAAGAGAACAATATACGATTGAAGAAGCAGATAATGGTGATACAGCTTTAGAAATGGCGTTGCAAAATGATTACGATTTAATCTTATTAGATCTTATGATGCCTGGTAAAGATGGCATTGAAGTATGTAAAGGGGTTCGTGAGAAGAAAGCGACACCAATTATTATGCTGACAGCAAAAGGTGAAGAAGTAAATAGAGTACAAGGATTTGAAGTTGGAACAGATGATTATATTGTAAAGCCATTTAGTCCACGTGAGGTCGTACTACGTGTGAAAGCGGTATTACGTCGTGCTGTACCAACAACATTCTTTACACAAGATACAACGACAAAAGATGTTACTGTATTCCCGCACTTAACAATTGATAACGATGCACACCGTGTTACTGCAGATGGTAATGAAGTAAACTTAACGCCGAAAGAATATGAGTTACTATTATTTTTAGCGAAAGCTCCTGATAAAGTATTCGATCGTGAGCAACTGTTAAAAGAAGTATGGCAATATGAATTCTTCGGAGATTTACGTACAGTTGATACACATGTAAAGCGTTTACGTGAGAAGTTAAGCAAAAAATCACCAGATGCAGCGAAAATGATCGTTACTGTTTGGGGTGTAGGTTACAAATTTGAGGTTGTGAACGACTGATGCTTTGGAGAAGTGTAGTAGGGAAGTTATGGATGACCATATTACTTCTCGTTTCGTTTGTTCTTGGATTTGTTGCAATTTTACTTTCACAGTTTTTTAGAACGTATTATGTTGATATGAGTGAAGCTAGGCTTCAAAAAGTTGCAACAAGTGTTTCAGAGTTAATTGAAGAAGGTGCCGATGTAAAAACGATTGAGAATATCGCTTACAAATTCTCTGACCCACTTTCAAGGATTATTATTGTAGAAGATGGTAAAGAAATCTCTTCTTCACCGAAACAAGAAGGGTTAGTCACTCTTACAATGGATGACTTAAAAGAAGATAAAGAATTAGCGGCTGTGTTTACAGACAAAAAAGAAATTAAGAATAATATTAGAAAAGCGTCTAATAGTAGGAAGAATAAAAACACCGAAAATGATATTATGATCGTCGGAAAACCAGTGCAATCAAAAAATCAAAGTGCAGTGTTCGTATATGAATCTTTACAAGTACCGATACAAGGTATGGAAAGAACAACTGATTTTATTTTCTTATCGGCTGGAATTGCGATTATATTAACAACTTTCTTTGCGTTCTTCTTATCTACTCGGATTACAGCACCGCTTCGTAAAATGCGTGAGGTTGCTTTTGAAGTGTCACGTGGGAAGTTTGATGCAAAGGCTCCTATGGTATCTCAGGATGAGATTGGTGAGCTTGCAACGGCCTTAAATCAAATGGGAAAACAGTTGAAGTTTAATATGAACGCCTTGCAACAAGAAAAAGAGCAGTTAGCAAGTATTTTGAGTAGTATGGCAGATGGGGTTATTACGTTAAATCAAGAAGGTGAAGTCGTTGTAATCAATCCGCCGGCCGAACATTTCTTACAAGTTTGGCAAGAAGAAAAAGAGATAGAGCTCAGTAAAAAACTACCTTCTGAACTTGTGGAATTATTCCATCTCGTTGTAGAAAGCGAACAACAACAAGTTGTTGAAATTAATTTACAAAAAGGAAACTATGTAGTTCTTATGACGCCGCTTTACAATCAAACGAAAATTCGTGGAGCTGTAGCAGTGCTGCGAGATATGACGGAAGAACGTCGTCTTGAAAAGATGCGTCAAGATTTTATTGCGAATGTATCACATGAACTTCGTACACCAATGGTCATGCTGCAAGGGTATAGTGAAGCGATTTTAGATGATATTGTGCAAACGAAAGAGGAAATAGATGAGTTTGTTCAAATTATTTATGATGAATCTGTTCGTTTAGGTAAACTTGTAAATGAATTGTTAGATTTAGCTCGTATGGAAAGCGGTCATGTAGAGTTACATATTGGTGAAGTGGATATACATCCGTTTGTTGAAAAAATTGGTCGTAAATTCCAAGGGATTGCAAAGGATAAAGAGGTCGCGTTAACGGTTGATTTCAAAGGTCCAATTGAACAATACCCGTTTGATGCAGATCGTATGGAACAAGTATTGACGAATTTAATTGATAACGCAATACGTCATACGAATGCAGGCGGACATGTAACGCTTGTAATTGATACGAAAAATAACGGTCTTATTTTTGAAGTACAAGATTCGGGTGCAGGCATTCCAGAAGAAGATATTCCATTTTTATTTGATCGTTTCTATAAAGCTGATAAAGCAAGAACACGTGGGAAAAAGGGTGGAACAGGACTCGGGCTTGCGATTGCGAAAAATATTGTTCAAGGCCATGATGGTAAAATTTCTGTATCAAGTGTTGTTGGAGAAGGAACTACATTCTCTGTATATTTACCGAATCGTATAATTTAGATATGCGTTTTTAAAGTTGATAATGAATAAAGTTCTGCTGTTTTTTATTTTTTTGTAAACTCAATTAAATAAAGAATGGTAGAACTTTTTTCTATGTTGCTCGAATAAAGAATAACAAGAGAGGTGCTGTGAAGAAATGAAATTATATACAAAAACAGGAGATAAAGGAACGACAAGTGTAATAGGTGGCAGGGTTGATAAAGATGATATCCGTGTGGAAGCGTATGGAACAATAGACGAGGCAAATTCTCATATTGGATATGCAATGACTAAGCTTCAAGGCGGGGCTTTTATAGATATTTACAATGAGCTCGAAAATATTCAACATGAACTATTTGATTGCGGAGGAGACTTGGCAATAGTGGAACAAAAAATTCCTTATAAAGTGACAATTGTGATGGTTGAAAGTTTAGAAAGAAAGATTGATTTATATATAGAAGAAGCCCCGCCACTAGAACGCTTTATTTTGCCAGGTGGTAGCGAGGCAGCGGCTACTATTCATATTGCACGTACTGTTGTAAGGAGAGCAGAACGCTCTATAGTATCATTGCAAAAAGAAGTGAAAATAAATGAAGTTGTATTAAAGTATGTAAATAGATTATCTGATTATTTGTTTGCGATAGCTCGAGTAATAAATGCCCGATTACAAGTGAAAGATGTGGAGTATAACCGTAGTGCATTAGTTTTTCGTGATAAGAAAGAGAAGGAAGTGGAGTAATTCACTTTCTTTTTTTGTATACTTTTTTCTGTAATATACCAAAATAGAGAAGGTATGGTGGTAATTAGAAAACGGAGGATGTATATGAAAGTTTTAAAATGCGGTGTCATGTTATTGAGTATACTGTTTGTATCTCAATTACATGTTTATGCAGAAGAAAATCGATGGACATGGCCTGTTGAAGGTCAGATAAGTGATTATTTTGGGACAAGGCATGGAAAACACTATGGTATTGATGTAGCTGCGCCGATTGGAACGCCTGTGGCAGCTATCCAAGATGGTAAGGTAACGAGGTCTTATTATTCAAGTAGTTATGGAAATGTTGTATTTATTAAACACGGAGAATATGAGGCTGTATATGCACATTTAAATAAGAGATATGTGGATCAAGGAGATTATATTTCCAAAGGAGAAAAAATTGGAGAAGTAGGGAACACGGGAGAATCGCGAGGTGCGCACTTACATCTAGAACTTCATCAAGGAAGATGGACGATGGCGAAAAAGAATGCGATGAACCCATTGCTTGTTTTAAGTGAACAAAGAAATGAAGTTGTTTCTTCGTCATTATATGTCGTACAAAAAGGGGATACTTTAGTTAGTATTGCACGGAAATTTAGTATGACACTTAAGGAAATTAAAGAAAAAAATGGATTGCAGCAAGAGCTAATTTATCCTAATCAACAATTATATGTTAAGTAAAGGAAACGCTTCAAAAATTAAACTTTGAACAAATTTATGTTCTTCTTAAATAAGATTCAATGTAAATGAAATTATATGGGCGCTTTTGCTAGAACTATTGAGTGAATCAGAGCATCTATATCTAAAAGAAAACCGTCCCAAAATTTATTTTGGGACGGCTTCTTTTACCAAAAAATAAAGACACATATAAATCCAGAAATAGCTAAATAGCTATATAAGTAAAAAACTTTTGTTCTTGTTTTCTCTTTTGTTCGAAACAGTACGATAGTCGGTTCAATTAAACCGATTGTCAAACAAAGTAGGCCAAGAAGCATACAACCAATCGAGATAGAATACAGGGCGATTTGTGGTGCTTGAAATGGAATCATCCATTTTAATAAAAATGCAATAAGTGCAGTGTAACAAATACTACCGATGTATTTATTCAGTGGTGTATTAGAACGAAAACCAGGAAGTTTTTTTAAGAAAGAGCGGGAAACAACTTCTGTTTGTAAAGATGTATGCTCTTCAATAATTTTTTGAGCTTCTTTTCCTTTTTGAAAAAGAGATAAGATCCAATTTCGCTCACCCTGAAAAATAAATTGAGAAGTTGTCAAATAGTGATCAATCTTCACTTTATTCCAACTCTTCCACGGATGACGCTCACACAATTTTAATTTACTTTCTGTTTTTTTATCATACTGATAAATACTGATGCCATCTTCATCGAAAGTAGCATAGTATGTCTCGTTTGAGAATGTGCCTAAATCAATTGGGCAGTAGAAAAGTAATTCTTTTTTTAAGTAAAAGTATTCTTTTCTTAAGTTTTTTTTCATTGCTTCTCGAATAGAATGTCTCTTGTCTTTTTTCATGACATTTCCTCCATAACTCAGAAAATGTTCTTATCTTAACAATTCAATATCTTATCACTTTTAATTATATATGACTAGGTAATTCAAAAGAGAAATGCCGAATAATAAAAAATATGGATTGTATTGTAAAATATCTCGCAATTTATTTGTTGTTACGAAAAATAAATAACTAATTTTAAATAAGTTACAATTTTTTAGTTCACAATGTTATGAGGTTGTTGTATAATGAAGGGGAAAATAGAATATCGGTCTATCTTCGGGGCAGGGTGAAAATCCCGACCGGCGGTGATGAACTATTTATGATTTTGTTCTAAGCCCGCGAGCCGTTAAGGCAGGATTTGGTGTGATTCCAAAGCCGACAGTATAGTCTGGATGGGAGAAGATGGAGGTTCAAGCGTTCAAAAAAGATATGGATTTGAACGTCTGTTTGATGTGCCTTAAATTCTCCCTTTGTGTAAAACACAAAGGGTTTTTTCGTTCTATGAAAAAATAGGCATAGCAGAACCTTTCCACTTTCCATGAGATGATCGATGGAAAAGGAGAGAGAAAGATGAAACAAAAAAACAGTGTAGTGCAGATGGTGAGTGTAGCGATGCTAAGTAGTATTGCATATTTACTAATGATGTTGGATTTCCCGTTCCCAGGGCTTCCGCCATTTTTAAAAATTGATTTTAGTGATGTACCAGCTCTAATTGCGGCAATTATCTTTGGACCAGTAGCAGGAGTGATTGTAGAGGCGATAAAGAACATTTTACATTACGGGATTCAAGGAAGTTTAACGGGAGTACCAGTTGGAGAAATTGCAAACTTTATTGCAGGATGTTTATTTATTGGGCCAGCAGCTTTCTTATTTAGAAAGTATCGTACTGTGAAGAGTTTAACTACAGGATTAATGCTAGGGACAATTACAATGGCACTTATTATGAGTGTATTAAACTACATCATCATATTCCCGGCGTACACTTGGTTTTTAAATTCACCAGCTATGTCTAGCGAAGCTATAAAAACAACGGTTGTAACGGCAATCTTACCATTTAATTTAATTAAAGGGATTGTTGTAACAATTGTATTTGTAGCATTATTCTCACGCCTGAAAGTATGGGTGTTTGCAAAAATGAAAAATGCATAATATATACTAAAACCATTAGTAGTGTGAAACTACTAATGGTTTTTTATTAAGGAAAATAAAATTTAGATACAAAAAACGCCCCTCATCAATAGGAGGGGCGTTTTTTGAAGTTAATAAAAGACTATTCGAATTTTAAAGCGTCTCCGTCGAATGATTCGTCAGCAACTTTAATTGAGTCAGTTGGACAGCCTTCGAATGCATCCATCATATCTTCAATTAATACATCTGGAATTTCAACGATACCTTGGTTATCATCTAATGTTACAAATGCAATACCTTCATCATCATAGTCATAAATGTCTGGTGCAGCAGCGCCACAAGCACCACATGCAATACAAGTATCTTTATCAACGATTGTATATTTTGCCATCTTTTTTCCCTCCTGATAATATGTATGTGAAAAGCTCGCCATAAAAATTATAACCTTATTGTAAAACGGTTTGTAAAACTTTTCAACATAAAATTATAATGATAATGCTTATCAATTAGAGTGTCAACTTATTTTTTAATTATGTCATAAGATTTTCAAAATACGTAAATATGATTTCGTTTGATACAATAGAATATATACAAGTATATAGTTCTTATATGATAAGTTTAATGAGCGACAGTAGATAGTGTAATTGTACTGAAAAGAATGAAGTTAAGATTGGAAGGTGGAAGCGGTCATGCAAATACAATATACTTTGTTGCATTGTTTAAAACAATTGAATGGTGAAAGAACCGTTTCTTCTATTTATTATTTACTAAAGGGCAAACGTTCTTCGCAAACTTTACAAGATGGAAATATGTTCCGAATTTCTTTTTTGTTCGGAATATATAAATCATTAAATAGAAATGACTATGATGGTGAAGTTGCAAAGTTGTTGCAAGCGGATTTTATTCAAGAAATACATGAAAATACATATGTGTTAACACCTACGGGTAAAATGCAGTTACATAAATGGGAGGAAGTTTATGCTTTTCCGGCGCATTTGCATGGTTTACATTATGGTGAATTAGGTGAAACATTTTGGAAAAGATTATCATTAATTATTCAAACCATATCAAATTTACAACAGAATAATACGAGATTTATTCCAATTCAGCAAGATACAGAAATAATGATGTGGGTGAAACGTTTTCTAACAGGAAGGCCATATAAGAGAAGTGAGTTGGCGAGAAGACTATGGACGGAAGTACATAATCTTTTAGAAAAGAGTAATGCGATAGAAGCGACGATTGTAACATATCGATTAACGGGTTATGAACGCATTGGTTGTACATTGCAACAATTAGCAGAAATTACGAAACAAGATATATTCAGGGTGTATTTTTTATTTTGGGGTACAATACATTTCTTTATACAAGAAGTTCGTGATAAAGAAAATGAATTTCCACTATTAGCTGAAATTATATCTTATCCAAATGAGAGAGCTGAATTATTTAGTTTATCCACGAAAAAAACATATAATTTTTGGAGACAAGGACGTTCTTTAGAAGAAATAGCGACGATTCGGAATTTAAAGGTTGCAACGATAGAAGATCATTTTGTTGAAATTGCTTTGCGAGAAAAAGATTTTTCTATTGAAATGTTTATGGAAAAAGAAAAGATAGACAAAGTAATAAAAGTAATTGAAGCATTGCAAACGCGGAAGTTACGTGTTTTGAAACAAGCGGTTGGAGAAGATATCTCTTATTTTGAAGTTCGTCTTGTATTAGCGCGGATGGAGGGTGTAAATGAAACTTGAAGAATATTTATATAAGTGGTTTGGATATTCTGAATTTCGTCCAGGTCAAAAAGGAGTAATTACAGATTTATTAGAAGGAAAAGATGTGATAGCAATGCTTCCGACTGGAAGAGGGAAATCTATGTGCTATCAGTTTCCGGGGCTTATGCGAGAAGGAACAGTGCTTGTTGTATCACCGTTATTATCTTTAATGGAAGATCAAGTGACACAATTAAAGTATGTTGTGAAAAACCGAGTGATAGCATTTAATAGTTTTCGGACATTAAATGAAAAAAGAGAAGCGATGAAAAAATTATCTTCATATAAATTTATTTTTGTTTCACCAGAGATGTTGCAGTCGGAGTTATTAATTAGGGAATTGAAGAAAATTCATATTTCATTATTTGTTGTTGATGAGGCTCATTGTATTTCTCAATGGGGTTATGATTTTAGACCGGACTATAAAAAACTAAATGTAGTTATTGAAAATATTGGTTCTCCTACAGTATTAGCATTGACAGCCACAGCGACAAAAGGGGTACTGCAGGATATCGCAGATAGTTTAAATTTAAAGGGTGCCGCGGAACATGTATACTCTATTGATCGTCCTAATATTGCAATGGATGTGCAATTTGTAGAGACGATAGAAGAAAAGAAAGAGGCGCTTTTAGAGCAGGTGATGTATTTACAAGGGCCGGGGATTGTATATTGCTCAAGTAGAGCGTGGACAGAAAGGTTAACGGAATACTTGAGAGGGAAAGGTGTTACTGGTGTAGCTTTTTATCATGGTGGTATGGAACATGAAGAGCGTATGTTAATTCAACAGCAGTTTATGAACGATCAATTGCAACTTGTAATATGCACAAGTGCATTTGGTATGGGGGTAAATAAGGCGAATACGCGATATATTATTCATTTTCATTATCCAACTAATATAGCCTCTTACTTACAAGAAATCGGAAGAGCTGGAAGAGATGGCGAACCGAGTATAGCTATTTTATTATGTAGTCCGTTGGATCATGATTTACCAATTTCAATCATTGAGGATGAATTGCCAAGTAAGTCACAAATAAAATTTTTATTTTCTTTACTACAAGAAAGAATATTTCAAACGAAGGAATTACCAATAGAAGATGTAGAAGAAATTTGTTATAATGCAGCAAGATTTAATGAGCAATATTGGCGTTTCGTTCGTTATCATCTCGAACAGGTTGGAATTATACAACAACGAAGATTATTATTAGAAGGTTTGTCAGATGAAATCATGAACCGATTAATAGCTGAAGTAGAAATAAGGTTGCGTAATAAATATAGTGAGCTAGAAAATATGAAGTCATGGATACAAGTTAAAGGGTGTAGACGTGAATATGTGCTGCAACAGTTCGGTTATAGGAAAGAGCAAGAGTTAATTAATTGCTGCGATTATTGCGGTATTACCAAAGAAGATTATAAAAAAAGACGAGCGCAACAATCGGATTTCGACTATAATTGGGAAACAGAGTTACAAAAGCTTTTCGGCCTAGAAAAGATGGAGGAATGATGAACATTCAAAGGCATAATGTTGAAGATATGAGTCCGCAGGAAATAAGGCTGAATCTATATATAACACAGTTAATTATTATCGGTATTGGCTGTTTACTGGCATATATATTATTTCAAGATGTAAAAGAAGTCTTTAATTTATGGAAATGGGAACCAGTATCTATACTTATTATAGGTGGTTTGTTAGCGATTGGTATTGTGTTATTAGATTATGTTGCAATGCGAGTGTTTCCGGAGTCATGGTTTGATGATGGTGGTATTAACGATAAGATGTTTCGAGGAATGTCCGTTCTACACTTACTCGTTATTACGTTCTTGATTGGTTTTGCAGAAGAATTTTTATTTAGAGGTGTAGTACAGACTCATTTTGGAATTGTAATTGCGAGCTTCGTATTTGCAGTGTTACATATTCGTTATATAACAAAGCCATTTTTATTTTGTTTCGTCTGTTTTATTAGTTTTGTCTTTGGTTATGTATTTGAATGGACAGGAAATTTGTTTATAACAATCTTTGCACACTTTCTTGTTGATTTTATAATGGGACTCCAATTAAGAAAATAAATGGAAGGTGGTGGTGAACAACATGAGGAAACGAATTCCTGATTTTGAAGAGGAATTAGAAGTTGAGCGAGTGGAAGAAAAAGAAAGTTTACCGCCGCGTAGTGAAATTCATAGAAATAAAGAGAAAAAACAAAAGTTTAAAATAAATCACATTTTCGTCCGGGTTTTAACATTTCTATTCATTCTTCTGCCGATTAGTATTTTGTGGTACACGGATAAATATATTCAGGTGAAGGGTGATAGTAATAATGCTGGAAAAAGTGCGTTTGAAGTAATCTTCTTTGATTCAGCTAAATCTGAGTCGCAGAAACATTCTGAAAAAGTAATAACGCATACTGTGAAAGAGGGAGAAACTTTAGAAAGTATAGCGAAGCAATATTTTTCAGATGGAAATGGAATTGAAGTAATTAAAAAGTATAATAACTTGCAGGAAGATGAAGTGAGTGCAGGTCAAGAATTAAAAATTCCGATAAAAGATAAGTCCACAAAGCAAGAAAGCTAGCGAGTTAAGCGATCACAGTTTGTTATAAAAGCCTAGGATTATCTTTATGAGGAGGGAGTCAAAAATATGATATGGATTATATTATTCAGTACTCTCATAGGCATGGGGATTTTATTACTTTTTGTGATGTATAAAGAAGCGATGCGTAATACGGTGTTGGAACATACTTTAGTATTTAAAAAATTTCCGAAAAGTTTTCAAAAAGTAAATGTGTTTTTTATTTCTGATATTCATAGAAGGGTCATTTCGAATTTGTTAATTGAACAAGTAAAAGGAAAAGTAGATCTCGTAATTATCGGAGGAGATTTAGCAGAGAAAGGTGTCTCTTTATCAAAAATCTCTGCGAATATTCAAAAGTTAAGAGAGATAGGTCCTGTATATTTTGTGTGGGGAAACAATGATTATGAGATAGAATATCATGAATTAGATGCGTTATTATTAGAAAATAACGTAAAAGTTTTAGATAATACAAGAGTGGTATTTGAGTCTGAATTAGGAGAGAAAATTTGTTTGCTCGGTATAGATGATGTTGGATTGCACCGTGATCGTCTAGATTTGGCATTGGCGGATTGTAAAGAAGATGGTTTTCGTATCCTAGTTAGTCACAACCCTGATATAATAAAAAAAATGTCTGGAAATGAACAGATTTCACTTGTGTTAAGTGGACATACGCATGGAGGACAAATCCGATTATTCCCATCTAAAAAATATTTAAAAGGTGGCGTATATAACCATTTGAATACGATTCTCTTTGTTAGTAATGGGTATGGAACAACATTGATACCACTTCGTTTCCGAGCACCTGCTCAAACACATATCATTACATTGTGCGGAGGGAAATGATGCCAACTCTTAGTGGGAAATATAATATAAAAGCCGTTTCGAATATAATTGGAGTTCAGCCGAGTACGCTTCGTGCATGGGAAAGACGATATCAAATTATTGCCCCAAAGCGGAATCAAGCTGGGCATCGCTTATATACAGAAGAGCATATTCAAATTTTAAAATGGTTAATGGAAAAAGTTTCTTCCGGTATGATGATTGGACAAGCAGTTCAGTTATTAGAAGAGAATCGTTTGCAGAGTACAGTTCAAAAAGAGATACATTTCGATAAAGAAGTTGTTTTAGTGGACGATTTGCTACAAGCTTTGTTAAAATTTGATGAAATTACAATTGCTGCATTATTAAACGAAGCTTTTAGTATATATTCAACAGAAAAGGTTGTTGCCAGTATCGTTCTTCGAGTGACAGACAAATTATTAACGTCAAAAAATAATAATGAGATTTCAATGGTGCAATTTCAATATGCACTATCATTTTTACAAACGCGTCTAGGGATGGTGTATCACAATGCCTCAATGTTTTCCTCTTTACACAAAGTTATTGTGTTAGAAAAGGATTCATTGAAAGGATTTATTTTTTCAACTTATTTACGCTTAAAAGGATATGAGGCGATATATATTAGGACAAGCTTAGCTGAAGATGGTATGTTATCAGCGGTAGAGGAAATACAGCCGAAATATGTATTTATATCTTTTGCTGACGAACAAGAAATGAAAAAGACGATGAACTTTATAAATTTATTACAAGAAAAAAGGGAATCTCTTTCTGTTGGATTTATCGGAAAGCTAGGCGTTCTAAACCAGTTGGACATTGAAACAATCTTAATTGGTGATACGAAAGAAGAATGGGATGGATGGTTAAAAATGTCGGAATAGTTGTTCGAAAAGAACCATCTATTTTCTATTTCATATAATAAAAATTAGATGCATTGGTTACGTAGGGAGGGTATGAGATGAGGCTGGAACGATTAAATTACAATAAGATAAAAATTTTTCTAACATTTGATGATTTATCTGAACGAGGATTAACGAAAGAAGATTTATGGAGAAATGCACCGAAAGTACAGCAATTATTTCGTGATATGATGCAAGAAGCAAATAAGGAATTAGGGTTTGAAGCAGATGGTCCGATTGCAGTTGAAGTGTTTTCTCTACAAGCACAAGGGATGGTTGTAATTGTAACGAAAGAAAATCAAGAAATGGATACAGATGATGAGTTCCGTGACGAGTTTATTGAAATGCAAGTGACTCTAGATGAAAGTGAGCATATATTATATGAGTTTGCTACGCTAGATGACGTAATTAACCTGTCGAATCGCTTATATAACCTTGGTGTAACTGGCGGAAAGCTATATACGTGGGATGAGCGCTTCTATCTTTGGGTGGAAGAAGAGGAACAAATTCAATTGTTAAAGGCGGATTTTATAGCTATTTTAGCGGAATACGGTAATCCGTCTACAGCAACCATTTATCGCATCATGGAGTACGGTAAAGAATTAATGGATGTTAACGCGATAGAACAAATACACAATTACTTTGTGAAAAAACAAAACCTCAGCTAATACAACATAGCTGAGGTTTTGTTTTTATTTGGAGAAGGGAAGGGATGATTGTAAATACTCGAACATACTTTTTGAAAATAAAATATGCAGTTTTATGGGAGTGTGGTTGATGAAAATAAAAAATATTTAAATATTTAAGTATTTTACTTTTCTAAAAGTAATAAAAGGACTATAATAATAGTGAAAACGCTTGCAACAGAAAATAGTTTGTATATATTTGTTAGCGTTTTCTATTGCATTCCAAATTTAAGGGTGTATACTAGGCAATGAAGGTTTACTAAACAAGTGAAATTACAGGGGGTTTACTTACTATGGTAGCCGAAAAGGGAACTCAAACAAAAACACAACAACAAAGGGAACAACATTTTGAACTATTGAATTCAACACAAATTGTTATTAGTGAAGCGTTAGAAAAATTGGGTTATCCAAACGAAGTATATGAATTATTAAAAGAACCAATTCGTATGATGACAGTGAAAATACCAGTTCGTATGGATGACGGGACTGTTAAAATATTTACAGGATATCGTGCGCAACATAATGATGCTGTTGGTCCAACGAAAGGTGGAATTCGCTTCCATCCGAATGTAACAGAAAATGAAGTGAAAGCACTTTCAATCTGGATGAGTTTAAAATGTGGTATTGTTGATTTACCATATGGTGGAGGTAAGGGTGGAATTATCTGTGATCCACGTGAAATGTCATTCCGTGAGTTAGAAAGATTAAGCCGCGGTTATGTACGAGCAATTAGCCAAATCGTAGGTCCGACGAAAGATATTCCAGCTCCAGATGTATTCACAAACTCTCAAATTATGGCGTGGATGATGGATGAGTATAGCCGTATTGATGAATTTAATTCACCAGGATTTATTACAGGTAAACCGCTTGTATTAGGTGGATCACATGGACGTGAAACAGCAACAGCGAAAGGTGTAACAATTTGTATTCGCGAAGCTGCTAAAAAACGTGGCATTGATATTAAGGGTGCACGCGTTGTTGTTCAAGGATTCGGTAATGCTGGTAGCTTCTTAGCTAAATTTATGCATGATGCAGGTGCGAAAGTTATTGCAATCTCAGATGCTTACGGCGCGTTACATGATCCAAACGGATTAGATATTGATTATTTATTAGACCGTCGTGATAGCTTCGGTACAGTAACAAAGCTATTTAACAATACAATTTCAAACAAAGAATTGTTAGAACTTGATTGCGATATTTTAGTACCAGCGGCAATTGAGAACCAAATTACAGAAGAAAATGCTAATGATATTAAAGCAAAAATCGTTGTTGAAGCTGCAAATGGTCCAACAACATTAGAAGCGACTAAAATTTTAACAGATCGCGGAATTTTGCTTGTTCCAGACGTGTTAGCAAGTGCTGGTGGTGTAACAGTATCTTACTTTGAGTGGGTACAAAACAACCAAGGTTACTACTGGACTGAAGAAGAAGTAGAACAACGTTTAGAAAAAGTAATGGTAAGATCATTTGATTCTATTTATGAAACAGCACAAGTTCGTAAAGTGAACATGCGCTTAGCGGCGTACATGGTTGGTGTTCGTAAAATGGCTGAAGCAAGCCGCTTCAGAGGTTGGGTATAAAATATTATATCTTGAGAAAACGTGATTTCCTTTCGAGGGAATCACGTTTTTTTGTTGAAGTATTAAATGAGGTGTTGTATATGGAGAATGAAATGCTGGAACGAGTAGAACAATTAGAAGAGAAGGTTAAGAGGTTAGAGGGAGAACTTGCAAGAACGATGAAAGCTCGAAAAATAAGTACCGTTCGGATGTTCGGGGAAGGGTTACTGTTTTTGGTATTTGGTGTGGTTGTAGTAGGGCCGATTATTGCCGTTGTAATCTCGATTTTTACTTGGCTTGCTGAAAAATAAAATAAAAATAAAAAGAACGCTTGTTCTATACGAACAAACGTGCTATACTCTCCTTAGATAAACAAAACGGAAATGATTTTAAGGAGAGATAAATGATGAAAATGACAGTAGACCAAAGATTTATGATGCCAGCAGATGTTGTAGAGCGAGTGGAAGTATTACGAAACAAACAAAGCAAGCGTGGCACATTATTACAATCGGTAAATAAATTTTTCGGTTTAGATACGAAAGAAGATTGTGTTTGGTTTTACGGTTTTTATGGAGTGGCTGTAAGTATCTTGTTGTTTATGGTGTTCACTTCAAATATTTTCGATTTTCTCTTCGCGTAAGAAATATGCGATAAGGACATTGCTACCGAATACATATATAAGGAAGTAAGGTAATCTTCTAGAGCGGGAGTTGGTAGCAATGGCGATGTTTCCTATAGAGCGCAACTATATTGGATATGGAAGTTCACGACCGGGGATTCCTCTGACTAAAGTGAGATTTATTGTAAGCCATGATACGGGGAATCCTGGAAGCAATGCGATAGGGAATCGAGATTACTTTAATGAATTACAACCGAAAGCTTCGGCGCATACATTTATAGATGATAAAACAATATTGGAGATTATTCCTATAAATGAAGTTGCGTATCATGTTCGATATGGTGTGCCGACGGATAATGACTTATATGGCTATGACGCGAATAAGGCGGCCATTGGAGTGGAACTTTGTTATGGTGGTGATGTTAACTTTTGGGAAGCATATAATCGTTTTACATGGTATCATGCGTATTTATGCCAAAACTTTGGCTTAAATCCGAAAAAAGATATCGTGTCACATAAAACGCTTGATCCAGCTAGAAAGATTGATCCTGAGAATGTATTAGGGAAACAAGGTATTAAATTTCAGCAGTTTTTAGCAGATGTCTATCGGATGTACGTTTCGTTTAGATGACAAATATATGAAAAATGAATACAATAAAGATAGGTGCCTACTGCTGTAAGTAGGTTTTTTCTTGTTTTTATAAATAGTGTATTGGTAGAAGACTAGGAGTGGACGAGTATGCAGAAAGAAACAGTTATTATAATCGGAGGCGGTCCGTGCGGATTAGCGGCTGCAATTTCGTTGCAAAAGGTAGGGATAAATCCGTTAGTAATTGAAAAAGGAAACATTGTAAATGCCATTTATAATTATCCAACTCATCAAACATTTTTCTCTTCTAGTGAAAAATTAGAAATTGGTGATGTAGCTTTTATTACAGAAAATCGTAAGCCAGTTCGAAATCAAGCGCTTGCGTATTATCGTGAAGTAGTAAGACGTAAATCTGTACGTGTAAATGCTTTTGAGCGAGTGGAGAAAGTTCAAAAAGATGGAGAAGCTTTTCAGGTTGAGACGACAAAGCGTGACGGAAGTAAGGAAATATATATAGCGAAATATATTGTTGTAGCAACTGGATATTATGATAATCCAAATTATATGAATGTTCCAGGTGAGGAATTGAAGAAAGTAGCTCACTATTTTAAAGAGGGGCATCCTTATTTTGATCGAGATGTAGTAGTTATAGGTGGGAAAAACTCGAGTGTAGATGCCGCGTTAGAACTTGTTAAATCTGGTGCACGTGTAACGGTACTGTATCGTGGAAGTGAGTATTCACCAAGCATAAAGCCTTGGATTTTGCCGGAATTTGAGGCGTTAGTACGAAATGGTACAATTCAAATGCATTTTGGGGCTCATGTGAAAGAAATTACTGAGCATACATTAACGTTTACAGTTGATGGTGAAGCTCTTACAATCAAAAACGATTTTGTATTTGCGATGACTGGTTATCATCCTGATCATAGCTTCTTAACGAAGATGGGTGTTCAGATTGATGAAGAAACAGGACGTCCAATTTATACAGAGGATAGAATGGAAACGAATGCTGAAAATATTTTCATTGCAGGTGTCATTGCTGCTGGAAATAATGCAAATGAAATATTTATCGAGAACGGAAGATTTCATGGAGATGCGATTGCGCAAACCATTGCATCAAGAGAAAAATAAAAAGGAGCTGTCGGGAAAACCTCGACAGCTCCTTTTTATTCGTGCATAAACATATTTTGAATGGATTCATGAGAATTTGTATTCTCTAATGCAACAAGTAATTTAATGCGTGCTTTTTGTGCATTTAAGCCGTATGTGAATACAATGCCCATATCTTTTAAGTGTTTACCGCCACCTTCATACGAATATACGTCTTGAACGATACCGTTGAAACAGCGAGAAACTAATACGACAGGAATACCTCTATTTAATAATCTTTCTAGACTAGGTAGTGTTCTTGGAGGGAGATTACCTTGTCCAAGAGCTTCGATAACAATGCCGTCTACAGGAAGATTTTCGATTGCTGCTAATAATGTATCATCCATGCCAGCATATGCTTTTAGAACAACTACATTTTTAGACACTTTGTTTATCGTATATGTTTCGTGATGTACTAAAGCGTGATGGAAGACAACGCCGCGTTTTGTTACCATTCCAATTGGTCCGTATTGTGGGCTTTGGAATGTTGCAACATTACTTGTATGTGTTTTCGTTACATTTGTAGCGCAATGAATTTCGTCGTTTAATACGACTAAAACACCTTTTTCTGCAGCTTCATCACAACTAGCAACTTTTACAGCTGATAAGAAGTTATATAGACCATCAGCACCTAACTCATTGCTAGAGCGCATTGCACCTGTCACTACGATCGGAATAGTTGCTTGTACTGTTAAATCTAAGAAATAAGCTGTTTCTTCTAATGTATCCGTGCCATGCGTAATGACTACGCCATGAATGTTGTCTTGTTTTACTCTTTCATCAATGATGACTTGTAATTGTAACATTTCGCTCGGTGTCATATGAGGAGATGGTAGGTGGAACACATCTTCAACGATTAAATCAACATCGCCTTCTAAATCAGGAATGAATTTTAAAAGAGGATTTTTTTCACCTGGTTGTACGACCCCAGTTTCTTTATCTTCCTCCATTGCAATTGTTCCACCTGTGTGTAAAACTAGGATTCTTTTCAATGCTTATACCCCTTTCAAGTAAAAAAATACATTTAGAACATAACATGTTTTGAGTAAATTCGACAATGGAAATGTATAAAAGTATGCCTCGAAAATGACAATAAAATTAACTGCTATATGTACGATGTATAAAATCATGAAACGAAATGTGCAAATATAGTATAGGAGGGAAGAATTCCGGTGAAAAAGATGGAGAGAATTTTTATTCGTATATTAATAATACAATTCATTTGTCTTTCTGTTGTGCAATTGTTATTTATACATAAGTCATCAGTGAAATATTTATCTAAAATTGTTTATTATGAGGGTGTCATGGTAAAAAACAAAGTGGAAATCTTGCAGGTGAATAGGTAGTTTTCATTTTCTTCTATGAAGGATTATGCTACAATAATTGAGGATTTAATGACGTGAAGCAAATGAGAAGAAGCAGGGTGAACACCTGCTTTTCGTTTTGTTTTATAAGTGAAAAAATGAGGTGTTACAATGGATAAACGAATTTCAATTGCTATAGATGGTCCAGCAGCTGCTGGGAAAAGTACAGTGGCAAAAGTTGTTGCGAAGGAACTTTCTTACGTTTATATTGATACAGGCGCAATGTACCGTACGCTTACATATGCAGCCCTTGAACAAAAAGTAGACATTGAAAATGAAGAGCAGTTAATGGAAGTTGTAAAGAATGTAAATATTGAGTTTCAGCAAGGAGAAAATACACAGCTTGTATTTTTAAATGGACAAGATGTTTCTGAAGTAATTCGTACACCTGATGTGACGAATCGAGTATCTATTGTAGCGAAACATCGCCTTGTTCGTGAAGAAATGGTACGTCGTCAGCAAGAGTTAGCGAAAAAAGGCGGCGTTGTAATGGACGGCCGTGATATTGGTACACATGTATTACCGGATGCTGAAGTGAAAATCTTTATGCTTGCTTCTGTTGAAGAAAGAGCGGAAAGAAGACATTTAGAAAATTTAAATAAAGGTTTCGATTCTAATTTAGAGCAGCTAAAAGAAGAAATTGCTCAGCGTGATAAATTAGATTCAGAACGTGAAGTTTCTCCACTAAAAAAGGCTGATGATGCATTGGAATTAGATACGACTTCTTTATCAATTGAAGAAGTTGTCCAAAAAATTATGAGCATTGTTTCTGGAGTGTTTGCGAAATAAAGAAAGGGGATAGTCCTCTTTCTTTTTTTGTTTAAATAGAAATGTAAAGGATACGTGAATTGTGAGTCTCTTTCCTTGACAAATGAGCTGATTTGTAAGAAGTTAGTTAAAGAGGAATAAAACTGTCAGAATATATTCGCTATTATATTTCAAAACATACTTTTTTCAAGCTGGTTTTGCTGTATACTATTTATATAGGTTTAATATATTTTCTTGTGAATGTTATTGAAAAAGAGTATGTGATGAGAAATTCTTAAACATGCAAATGAAAACTTTGTTTTCATTTCGTATATACATAAAAAATGCTTTGTCAATTCTGTAGGGAGGTATTTCCATGGTAGAGAAAATGAATGAAGAAGTTATGGATTCAAAAGAATTACAAGTTGGTGACGTTGTTACAGGTTCTGTAACGAAGGTTGAAGAGAAACAAGTGCTTGTAAATGTTGGATACAAAACAGATGGCGTAATTCCAATTAGTGAATTAGCTAACGTTCATATTGAAAAAGCAAGCGATGTTGTAGAATTAGATCAAACACTAGAGTTGAAAATTATTAAATTAGAAGAAGATGATCTTGTCTTATCTAAACGTGCTGTTGATGCAGAAAAAGCATGGGTAGAACTACAAGAGAAATTTACTTCTGGTCATGTATTTGATGTTACTGTAAAAGATATTGTGAATGGCGGATTAGTTGTGGACCTTGGTGTTCGCGGTTTTATTCCAGCTTCACTTGTAGAAGTACATTATGTAGAAGACTTTACTGACTATAAAGGTAAAACATTAGCGGTGAAAATTGTTGAATTAGACCGTGAAAAAAATCGTGTAATCCTTTCGCATAAAGCGGTAGTAGAATTAGAACTAGATTCTAAGAAAAAAGAAGCAATTTCTTCATTAAAAGAAGGGGACGTTGTTGAAGGAACAGTACAACGATTAACTGACTTTGGCGCATTCGTTAACGTTGGTGGAGTGGACGGTTTAGTTCACATTTCACAAATTTCACACGAACGTGTAGAGCAACCTTCTGAAGTGTTAGAGCAAGGTCAAAAGGTTAAGGTAAAGGTGTTATCTGTTGATGCTGATACACAACGTATTTCTTTATCAATTAAAGCAGCTCAACCAGGACCTTGGGAAAACGTTGCTGGCGAAATAAAAGCTGGAGATATTCGTGAGGGAGTAGTAAAACGCCTTGTTACATTTGGTGCATTCGTTGAGATTTTACCGGGCGTTGAAGGGCTTGTACACGTATCTCAAATTGCAAATCGTCACGTGAAAAATCCGAATGAAGTATTGGAAATGGGACAAGAAGTAAAAGTGAAAGTACTTGAAGTTCACGTAGCAGAGAAACGTATTTCTTTAAGTATAAAAGAAGCGCTTGAGGAAAATAATGTAACTGAAGATTATAGTCAGTATGAGCCAAATGCTGATTCTGCTACTTTCCAATTAAGTGATATTATTGGTGAACAACTGAAAAAATTAAAGAAATAATGAGGGGTACAAGTGGTAAGGGCAAAACGTAAATTAGATCATATTGAATACGCTCTTTCTACTGGTCAGTCTCGTACGCATGGCTTTCATGATATTGATTTTGTGCATCAAAGCTTGCCAAATTCAAATTATGACACAATAACATGTGAAACAAAAATCGGCGAACTTTCACTAAGTTCGCCGATTTTTATCAATGCGATGACTGGTGGTGGAGGAGAGAAAACGTTACATATTAATGAGCAATTAGCATATGTAGCGAAACATCATAACCTTGCTATGGCTGTAGGTTCGCAAATGGCGGCGTTAAAAGATGAAAGTGAAGCTGCTTCTTATAAGGTGATTAGAAAGGTAAACCCAAATGGTATTTTCTTTGCTAATTTAGGTAGTGAGGCAACTATCGAGCAGGCAGAGCGCGCCGTTGATATGATTGAAGCGAATGCATTACAAATTCATTTAAATGTCATACAAGAGTTAACGATGCCAGAAGGAGACCGTGATTTTACTGGAGTACTTCAGCGCATTGAGAAAATTGTTTTAAATAGTAAAGTTCCTATCATTGTAAAAGAAGTTGGATTTGGGATGAGTAAGGAAACAATGCAACAGTTAGTGAACGTAGGTGTAACAGCAATTGATATTGGTGGGCAAGGTGGTACGAATTTTGCTGCTGTTGAAAACGAAAGAAGACAGCGAATGCTTTCTTATTTTAATAACTGGGGCATACAAACAGCAACCTCGATTATTGAAGCAACCTCTACAAATAATAACCTCTCTTTTATTGCATCTGGGGGTATACAAACAGCGCTTGACGTAGCGAAAGCAATCGCATTAGGGGCGAATACAACTGCGTTTGCTGGTTATTTTTTACGTATTTTAATGCAAGATGGTATCGAGAAGTTAGTAGATGAAATTGAGCTTCTACATACAGATTTGAAATTTATAATGACAGCTCTTGGTGCGAAGACGATAGAAGAGTTGCAATCTGTACCTCTTGTTGTAAAGGGTGAAACATATCATTGGTTAATGCAGCGTGGTATTGATACTGCGCATTATAGTAGGAGATAAAAAATCAACCATTCGGTTGATTTTTTTTTTGTTCTATTCTTTTTCGTAATATAAAGTGGAGAATGGAATTAGTATTATATAAAAATATCATTTCGTAAAAATTGTAATTGAAAAAGGGTTGAAAAATGTAGATGGTGTGTTGTCGAATTACTGGAGAGAACTTAATTTTTAATGGGAATAGGTGAAGGTAAAAAGAAGTAATGGGAGGATATAGTATGCGAAATATTATTTCGATATAAATAGAAATCATTAAACTGATTATGTAAAAGACGGTTTCGTACAATATAGAAACCGTCTTTTTGTATTAATTAGTGCTGGTTTTGTTTTCGAGCCTGTTCTGGTGTATCAAGTCCAGTTGCACCTGGATATTGTAGTGATTGATCACGATCGGATTCAACGCGGCGTGATTCTCGTAGTTTTCGTTCTTGGCGATCTTTACCCATAATGAATAACACCTCCTTGTTAAAAGTGTTGCTGTTATAAGAAAAAACTATGCGTAAATAAAGTGGATTAACTTTCATAAAAAGTTCCCATAATGGAAAACATAGGAGGTGAAGTTGATGGATGGAAGTACTTTTTATTTTGTAGCTTGGATAGGGTGGATCATTGTAACCTTTTTTATGAAAAAGGACCCTATCCGGTGGAAGTTAGGCGCTTGTATACTGATTTTTATAATTTGCTCTCCGTTACATGTAACGATTGCCTCATTCATGGTATCAGTAAATGCTCTTTTACTTTGTATTATTTCTTTTATAGGGATCGCGCTATATTCTGTCTGGGAAAAATTATATAGCTTACTTTCGGCACTTATTATTGCAATGTTATATACAAGTTTTCATCTGTTAGAAATATATGATCCGATTTGGATTGTGGTGGATAGAGTGTTTCTGCTAAGTAGTGCTCTTGTGTATGCATCGGTGTTATTGCATGGGGATCGCATATTACGATTATGCTCTCTATATGTAGGGATGTTACAAGGAGAGCTGCTAGTGACATTTATTTTTAGGAAATTGAATTTTCCATATGATTACGGTAGTTTAGCATTTTTTGATATCGTCGCCGTTTCTACATTATTCATGGCAATATTGTTTTGGGTTGCAAAAGCATCAGTATACATGGAACGGTTTAAGAGAAAAACACGTAAAAGAAAGGCGAGGGTAATACATGACTGAATATACACCAGCCATTTTATGCGGCGTAATAGCGGGGACAGTTACAAGGGTGCTAATGCTTCGGACGGATACGCGGCAATATCCGACGAGGCTGCATGGGAAAATTATTCATATTGCAATGGGGTTAATTGCAGCTGCTTTAGGAGCGATTGCAATCCCGTCTATTTTGAAAAAAGATTTTTCTGCCATTACATTTCTTACGTTAGCAGCGACACAATTTCGTGATGTACGTAATATGGAAAGAAATACGCTTCAACAATTAGATGGGTATGAGCTCGTACCGCGTGGAAATACATACATTGAAGGAATTGCATTAGTTTTTGAAAGTCGTAACTATTTGGCAATGTTAACGTCGTTTGCAACGACGTTTGCGTATATAGGATTCCGTTCATGGATTGCAGGAGTAATTATGGCTATAATCGCATTTTTTATCGCGAAAAAATTAATGTCTGGTAAAAGGCTACATGATCTTGTTGAAATTGAGCACGTTCCGCTTCGTTTTGAAGGAGCAGGGCTTTATATTGACAATATTTACATTATGAATATTGGATTGCCTGCAAGACAAGAAGAAATTATGAAATATGGTATGGGTTTTATTTTAAAGCCGAAATCAATTGATGCGATGGTTACAATCTCAAATTTAGGGCAACGACAAGCTATTTTACACGATGTTTCAGTAGCGTTAGGGATTTATAGAGATTCTGGTACACCAGCGCTTGTACCGTTAGCAAAGCGTGATTTAGAGGATGGCAGGGTTGGGATTTTTGTCCTGCCGCAAGATCAAGATGCAGAGAAAGCGATAGGTGTCATAGGAAATGTACCAACGTTAGAAAGTGCTGTCCATATGTCATCGGAAGCCCCAAAAGGAAGGGGAGATAAGAGATGATGTTAGAAAGTGTTATTCTGGCAGTTATAACAACGACTCCAGAAAAATTTGCAGGTGGTGCTCCTTTATTCGTTTGCGAATCGACGGAGGAACTAGAATTTGTTGCAAATAATTTAGAAGCAATTTTAGATGGTATTGCACATCGCTTACAAGAGAATGTATATATTATTGTGAAACATTAGCAACGTGTGTTATAATGTGAGGTGTTTTGATACGTTGAGAAATATTCTGGAATGCAAATCCCTTCTTGCACAAAGAAGGGTTTTTTACATAATAAACAGAAGCAAGTTGAAAGGATGAAAGTATATGCCGAAACCAGTAATAGCGATAGTAGGTCGCCCGAACGTAGGGAAATCTACTATTTTCAATAGAATTGTTGGAGAAAGAGTTTCAATCGTAGAAGATATTCCAGGTGTAACGCGCGATCGTATTTATAGCGCTGGAGAATGGTTAAATCATGAATTTAACATTATTGATACGGGCGGAATTGATATTGGAGACGAGCCGTTTTTGACACAAATTCGTCAACAAGCTGAAGTAGCAATTGATGAAGCGGATGTTATCATTTTTATGACAAACGGTCGTGACGGTGTAACAGCAGCTGATGAAGAAGTTGCAAAAATTTTATATCGTTCAAATAAACCGGTTGTACTTGCAGTAAATAAAGTGGACAATCCGGAAATGCGCAGTGACATTTATGACTTTTATGCATTAGGATTTGGCGAACCATTCCCAATTTCAGGTACACACGGATTAGGGTTAGGCGACTTACTAGACGAAGCTGCACAACATTTTCCAAAGATTGAAGAAGACGGATATGATGAAGACACAATTCGTTTCTCTTTAATTGGACGTCCAAACGTAGGGAAATCATCACTTGTAAATGCTCTTCTTGGTCAAGAGCGTGTAATTGTTAGTAATGTAGCAGGAACAACTCGTGATGCTGTCGATACACCATATAGTAAAGATGGAAAAGATTATGTAATTATTGATACAGCTGGTATGCGTAAAAAAGGAAAAGTGTATGAAAGTACAGAAAAATATAGTGTACTTCGTGCGCTAAGAGCGATTGAACGTTCTGACGTTGTTTTAGTTGTTTTAGATGGTGAAGAAGGAATTATTGAGCAAGATAAAAAAATCGCTGGATATGCTCATGATTCAGGGCGAGCTGTTGTTATCGTTGTAAATAAATGGGATGCAGTGAAAAAAGACGAAAAAACAATGAAAGCATTTGAAGAAAATATCCGTGCTCATTTCCAATTCTTAGAATACGCACCAATTGTTTTCTTATCTGCAAAAACGAGAAAACGTACACAAACATTAATACCGGTTATCGATGAGGTAAATGAAAGTCATAGTATCCGTATTCAAACGAACGTATTAAACGATGTAATTATGGATGCGGTAGCGATGAATCCGACACCAACTCATAATGGTAGCCGTCTGAAAATTTTCTATGCAACACAAGTTGCGGTAAAACCACCGACATTTGTTGTGTTTGTAAACGATCCAGAATTATTGCACTTCTCATATGAGCGTTTCTTAAAGAATCGCTTACGTGAATCATTTGGCTTCGTAGGAACGCCGATTCACATTATCGCTAGAGCAAGAGACTAATGGAGAGGATGTGATTTTATGACAAAAATCACAGTAGTAGGAGCAGGTAGCTGGGGAACAGCGTTAGCGATGGTATTAGCTGACAATGGACATGATGTACGTATTTGGGGAAATCGCCCAGAACTTATGGATGAAATTAATACGAAACATGAGAATAGTCGATATCTCCCAGGCATTGCATTGCCAAGCACAATCGTAGCCTACTCTTCTTTAGAAGAAGCATTAGTAGATGTAAATACAGTACTGCTAGTAGTACCAACGAAAGCGTACAGAGATGTATTACAAGAGATGAAAGAAATTGTTACTGAACCAATTACTTGGATTCATGCGAGCAAAGGAATTGAACCTGGTACGTCAAAACGTATTTCGGAAGTGATTGAGGAAGAAATTCCAGAGCACTTAATTAAAGATGTTGTTGTACTGTCTGGACCGAGTCATGCTGAAGAAGTCGGTTTACGACAAGCGACAACAGTTACGTCTGCAGCAAAGCGTATGGAAGCGGCTGAGGAAGTACAAGATTTATTTATGAATAGTTATTTTCGTGTATACACAAATCCAGATATCGTTGGAGTTGAACTTGGTGGTGCGTTAAAAAATATTATCGCATTAGCTGCTGGTATAACTGATGGTCTTGGATTAGGTGATAATGCAAAGGCGGCATTGATGACACGTGGTTTAACAGAGATTGCTCGTTTAGGAAGAAAAATGGGCGGGAATCCGTTAACGTTTGCTGGTCTAACTGGTATGGGAGACTTAATTGTAACTTGTACAAGTGTTCATAGCCGAAATTGGCGCGCTGGAAATATGCTTGGAAAAGGACACTCTTTAGAAGAAGTGTTAGAAAGCATGGGTATGGTTGTGGAAGGTGTAAGAACAACGAAAGCTGCTCATGAATTGGCAGAGAAAATGGAAGTTGAAATGCCGATTACAGCTGCTTTATATGACGTGCTGTTCAATGGGAATAACGTAAAAGATGCAGTAGGCTCATTGATGGGACGTGTTCGAAAACATGAAGTGGAAGCTATACCTGATTTACTGTAAAGAAAAGCGACAGAAGTACATTTGTACTTCTGTCGCTTTTTTATTTTTTGGGTCTTTTCACCATTTTTTCATTTTTGCATAGGATGAAGAGTAACTTGAGGAGAGGGTGAAAAGAATGGATAATAATATTTTTAATAATATTGAGAAGGAAGCGAAAGTAAATAAAGAGGATATTTTTAAATTAGCATCATCCGTGCAAAATGCGAATTTACGTGATGAAACTGTACTTCGTCAATTAATTCATCAAGTGGCTCTTATGGCGGGACGTGAAGTGCCGAAAGAGCAAGAGGATCAAATTGTAAAAGCGATTATTAATAATAATATGCCAACAGATTTTGGTTCGTTAAGCAAAATGTTTAAAAAATAAATTATGAGAAACAAAGAGTTTGGAGATTGCATATGATAGCCATGAAAGAATGGGAATAGAGCTGTTTTTGGGCATATTTGGTCAACCGAAGCGAGAGATACAATCGCTTCGGTTTTATTTTTGCCTAGATTGGTGAGAAATGCTGGAAAACCTATTGATTAAAGTTACATACTCGCGATTTGTAGTAAAATGTTCTTTTTGTATTTGTTTAAAGATTTTAATTTGTTAAAATAGTATAAAAATAGATTAATAAAAAGGGGTGTGTATATGTCAGAAGGGCTTATGAAAATGTGGCTGGCTTTAGGGGCAATTGGATTTATGTTTTTTGCAGTAAGTTTTATTTTATTAAGTAGACATAGAATAAAGAATAAATTTTTGAAAGGGATTACAGCGTTAGTAGCGTACACCCTTATGATTGTGTCAGGAATTGTTATTTTTCTTGTTGTATTTAGTGGACCTGTACAGCAGTAAATGGAATGGTCTCGAAAATACTACATACGGAGCAAATTAGATTAGTATGAAAAGGTGATGCTAGTGAAAAAATTCCATATTATTTTAATATTTTGTTGTATGAGCCTTTTAACGGGGTGTCTGTATCCGAAAGAAAATATGAAGCAAAATGCGGTTCCTTATGAAGATCAGCTACAGGTTGTTCAAAAAGCTGTTGTGACATTTAAGGAGCAAAATGATGGGATATTGCCAATTAAGACGAGGGATATGAGTACACCTATTTATCAAAAGTATCCAATCGATTTTCAACAGATTGCCCCGCGTTACATACAAGAAGCGCCAGGGAATGCGTATGAAAGTGGAGGAGTATATCAATACGTATTAATAGACGTTGAAACAAATCCGACAGTAAAGTTAATTGATGTTAGGATGGCTGAACAAATTCAGGAACTATCTTTAAAGCTTAGGATGTATCGTGATGAACATCAATATCCACCTTTTAAAAAAGTAATTTCAGATGGTGTATATGAATTGGATTTCAAAAAACTAGGATATAAAGATGTGCCACAAGTGACAAGTCCATATTCTGGTAAAGGACTTCCTTTTGTAATTAATGAAAAAGGAGAAGTTTTTGTTGATTATAGAATCGACCTATATGACGCTTTGAAAAAAAATGAAGGGCAGTTTACAGAGGGAGAAGATATTCGAAATATACTTTCGAAAGGTTCCCCGTTTGTACCAGCTTATTCTTTACCGTACACAGTAAAGGACGGAGAACCAATTTTTTTAAAATGATAAGTCATGAACCTTTCTTTTAGTGAATAAGTTCTAGAAGAAAGGTTTTTTATGTTATACAACTTACGATGCAAACAAAAGATATTTTTTAATAGTCATATGAAATTGGACAAAATTATATGATATATTGTCCGAACTTCTAGAATACCATTATATTATATCAGATATTATAGGCAACGTTAGAGAAGGTATTAGTTGACTATAAACGCGGAATTATTCCCAAAAATTTTGAGGGAGGGAATCACTTGGAAAAGGTAGATATTTTTAAAGATATTGCAGAACGAACAGGCGGTGATATTTATTTTGGAGTTGTAGGAGCTGTTCGAACAGGGAAATCAACATTCATTAAAAAATTTATGGAACTTGTAGTTATTCCAAATATTGAGAATGAGTCTGACCGTCAAAGAGCGCAGGATGAATTGCCTCAAAGTGCTGCTGGTCGTACAATTATGACGACGGAACCGAAGTTTGTTCCAAACCAAGCGGTTTCTATCGAAGTAGATGAAGGACTTGAAGTGAATATTCGATTAGTAGATTGTGTTGGATATACGGTTCCTGGAGCGAAGGGCTATGAAGATGAGAATGGCCCGCGTATGATTAATACCCCTTGGTATGAAGAACCTATTCCATTCCATGAAGCTGCAGAAATCGGCACGCGTAAAGTAATTCAAGAACATTCAACAATTGGTGTTGTAATTACAACAGATGGAACAATTGGTGAAATTCCAAGAAGAGATTATATAGAGGCAGAAGAACGCGTTGTAAATGAGTTGAAAGAAGTAGGAAAACCTTTCATTATGATAATTAATACGGTACAGCCGTATCATCCAGATACAGAGCAATTACGCCAAAGTTTATCAGAAGAATATGATATCCCGGTTATTGCAATGAGTGTGGAGAGTTTAAGAGAAACAGATGTATATAATGTACTTCGTGAAGCGCTATTTGAATTCCCTGTATTAGAAGTGAATGTGAACCTTCCGAGTTGGGTAATGGTGCTAAATGAAGGGCATTGGTTGCGTCAAAGTTATCAAGAAGCAGTTCAAGAAACTGTGAAGGATATAAAACGTCTTCGTGATGTGGATCGCGTTGTTTGGCAGTTTAGTCAATATGAATTTATTGATCGAGCGAGCCTAGCTGGCATTGATATGGGGCAAGGTGTGGCGGAGATTGATTTATATGCGCCAGATGAATTATATGATCAGATTTTAAAAGAAGTAGTAGGAGTAGAAATTCGAGGGAAAGATCATTTGTTAAAGCTTATGCTCGATTTATCTCATGCGAAAATAGAGTACGATCAAGTGGCGGATGCACTGCGTATGGTTAAGCAAACAGGATATGGTGTAGCAGCACCTGCATTAGCGGATATGAGCTTAGATGAGCCAGAAATTATTCGTCACGGTTCAAGGTTTGGTGTGAAGTTAAAAGCGGTAGCGCCATCTATTCATATGATTAAAGTAGATGTAGAGTCAACGTTTGAGCCGATTATTGGTACTGAAAAGCAAAGTGAAGAATTAGTTCGTTATTTAATGCAAGATTTTGAAGATGACCCGTTATCAATTTGGAATTCTGATATATTTGGACGTTCACTTAGCTCGATTGTTCGAGAAGGAATTCAGGCGAAATTATCTTTAATGCCAGAAAATGCTAGATATAAATTAAAAGAAACGCTAGAAAGAATTATTAATGAAGGATCTGGCGGATTAATTGCGATTATACTATAAGAAAAAATCCCTCTCATTGTAGAGGGATTTTTTGTTTTTTTTGATTATAAAATAGAAAAATAAACAGTCATTATCTAATACATTGTTGTAAATTGTCAAGTTTCATCAGATTTTCACATTTTAAGAGTAACAATTTCCTTAAAAATATTGAATTATAAAGGAGAATCGTATAATATAGGCGTTGATAATGATTTATCTACATCTTTGTAGTATAGAATTTGCAAAAATTGCCTACAAATGAAAGTAAGACTCATTTTATGATCATTATACAGTCTTATCTTTGGGAGGAGGTGAATGGCATGAACAAGACAGATTTAATCAATGCTGTTGCAGAAGCAAGTTCCCTTTCTAAAAAGGACGCAACAAAAGCAGTAGACGCTGTTTTTGATTCTATCTTAGAAGCTTTAAAACAAGGTGATAAAGTACAACTGATCGGATTCGGTAACTTCGAAGTTCGTGAGCGTGCGGCTCGTAAAGGTCGTAACCCACAAACAGGTGAGGAGATTGAAATCGCTGCAAGTAAAGTACCTGCATTCAAACCTGGTAAAGCGTTAAAAGATGCGGTTAAATAATCCTTACATATTAACAGGGAAGAAGAGTTTCCTTTTTGGGAACTCTTCTTTTTGCTTTTAAAAACATAAATATGCTAGAATGTGTTCGTATCACTTTTAGGTTTTCGGGAGGGCTAGCGGATGGCAAAAGTTAATTTAGAACAAATTGAACATGCAGTACGCCTTATTTTAGAGGCGATTGGGGATGACCCAAATCGTGAGGGAGTACTTGATACACCAAAGCGTGTTGCAAAAATGTACGCAGAAGTGTTCTCAGGTATGCATGAAGATCCGAAAGAGCATTTGCATAAAGTATTCGGAGAAGATCACGAAGAGCTTGTACTAGTAAAAGATATACCATTTTATTCGATGTGTGAGCATCATTTAGTACCATTCTATGGAGTTGCTCACGTTGCATATATTCCGCAAGGTGGAAAGGTAACAGGGTTAAGTAAATTAGCTCGTACCGTAGATACAATTGCACGTCGCCCACAACTGCAAGAACGTATTACATCAACAGTAGCGAACTCTATTATGGAAGTACTAGAGCCTCATGGTGTAATGGTAGTAGTAGAAGCAGAACATATGTGTATGACGATGCGTGGTGTGAAAAAACCAGGTGCGAAAACAGTAACGACAGCAGTGCGTGGTGTGCTTGAAAATGATGCTGCAGCGCGCAGTGAAATTTTATCGTTTATTAAAACGAAGTAAAGAAAAGCGGGAAACTGCTTTTCTTTTTTTTTTTTAGTAAATAAATGATATAGTTTTAACTAGACAGAGTGAGATTAGAAAGATTGCTTACATGAATGGTAGGTGTAGCCAAGTTTTGGTTATAGAAAATAGAGTGTATGTGTTATAATAAGTTTTATGAATTAGAAAACAAGGGTGATTTTTTGTGTGTGACATCTACGGAGGGTATGCGGGTATAAAAGAAAAATTGATGGAGAAATTACGCCATCCTTATTTTATAAACTATATTGAAGAACCATTTATTGATGAAGAAAAGATAGCATTGTTATATGGTGCTTTAAAGAGTGCAAACTTACATATAGAACAAATTGAGCATTACGTAGTAACAATTATGCTTGTACAAATTGCGCTTGATACGCATGAAAGGGTATCAAATAAAGTAGGCGAGGAAGAGATTGAATTCCATAAATGTCGTCAATTAACAGTACTTGCAGGCGATTACTATAGTGGACTATATTATTATTTATTGTCTATGAATCGTGATATTGTTTTAATTCGTGCACTTGCTGAAGGAATTAAAGAGATAAATGAACACAAAATTATGTTATACCAAAAAGCGCATGAAACGACGGATGACGTAATGAAAAGCATAGTAACGATTGAGTCTGCGCTCCTTCAAAAAACATGTGATCATTTTCAGTTATCACATTGGAAGCCATTTATCACATACGTATTAGGTGGAAATCGCCTTCAAAAAGAAATTCAATTGTATGCTGATAAGCAACATTCACCTGTTTTTCAAGCTATGCAAGATGCTTTAGGGGATAAAGCAGAAGTAGTGATTAATGGTTGGATGAAGGAATTGAGAAAGAAAGAAAAACAATTTTTAGAAAATCACACAGACATAAATGAAATAAATTCTGTGTTAAGGAATAAATAGAAGACATAAGCAATTTTACATTGGAAGAAGGTACGAGCATGCAACAATCAAAAGAAGAAAGAGTACATGACGTATTTGAAAAGATTTCTGATAAATACGATGTGATGAATTCTGTAATTAGTTTTCAAAGACATAAAGCGTGGCGGAAAGAAACGATGCGAATTATGGATGTACAACCAGGCAGTCAAGCGCTTGATGTATGCTGTGGAACCGCAGATTGGACAATTGCGCTAGCTGGAGCCGTAGGTGAGCAAGGAAAGGTTGTTGGCTTAGACTTCAGTGAAAATATGTTATCTGTTGGTAAGCAAAAGGTAGAGGCGTTACAATTAAAACAAGTAGAACTTCTACATGGGAATGCAATGGAACTTCCGTTTGAAGATAATACGTTTGATTATGTGACGATTGGGTTTGGTTTACGTAACGTACCGGATTATATGCACGTATTAAAAGAAATGACGCGTGTAGTAAAACCAGGTGGAAAAGTAATCTGTTTAGAAACATCTCAACCAACAATGATTGGTTTTCGACAAGGGTATATTTTATACTTTAAATATATCATGCCGTTATTTGGAAAGATGTTTGCGAAAAGTTATAAAGAATATTCATGGCTTCAAGAATCTGCTAGTACGTTCCCAGGGATGAAAGAATTGGCTCAAATGTTTGAGCAAGCTGGACTTGAACGTGTGCAAGTGAAACCATTTACTTTTGGGGTAGCAGCAATGCATTTAGGAATTAAACCAGAATCAAAATAGAAAAAAGAAGTTTTAGGTTAAGGTGAACAATATGAAGTTACAACTTATGTACTCTTTTTTACGATCGGATATTAATGTGATAGAAAAAGAATTAAAAAAGACAGTCGCTTCTGAACAGCCATTAGTAGAAGAGGCAGCATTACAGCTTATTGAAGCTGGTGGGAAACGAATTCGTCCTGTATTTGTGTTGCTTGCAGGGAAATTTGGAGATTATAAGTTAGATGCGATTAAGCATGTTGCTGTTGCGTTAGAACTTATTCATATGGCTTCTCTTGTTCACGATGATGTTATTGATGCTGCATTTTTACGACGCGGCAGTGCGACTGTGAATGCGAAATGGGGAGATCGTATTGCGATGTATACAGGGGACTATCTGTTCGCTAAGTCTCTTGAATGTATAACCAATATCGAAATTCCAGAGGCACATCAAGCGTTATCACATACTATTTTAGAAGTCTGTAAAGGTGAAATTGAACAAATTAAAGATAAATACAATTATGACCAAAATTTAAGAACGTATTTAAGAAGAATAAAGCGAAAAACAGCATTATTAATTGCCGCGAGTTGTCAATTGGGAGCGATTGCTGCTGGTGCTAATCGTGATACGGTAAATCGTCTATTTTGGTATGGGTATTTTGTAGGAATGTCTTATCAAATTATTGATGACATTTTAGACTTCGTTTCTACAGAAGAGAAACTTGGAAAACCTGCTGGTGGGGATTTACTACAAGGGAATATTACACTTCCTGCTTTATATGCGATGGAAGATCCCGTACTTCGTCAGAAAATCACATCTGTACATGAAAATTCAACAGCAAGTGAAATGCAAGAAATTATTGATGCTGTAAAAAATAGTACAGCAATTGATCAAGCATTTGCGTTTAGTGAACGTTATTTACATAAAGCTTTAGAAATAATAAAACCACTCCCACGTGGAAAAGCAAAGTACGCATTACAAAATGTTGCAAAGTATATTGGAAAACGAAAATTTTAAGGTTTATTCTAAAAAATAAAATAATCTCTCTATTTCAAAACTATTGCACAATTGTGATAAGGGTGATAATATGTGTGTGGGGATATACAATTACATACATAATTCAGAAGTGGAGAGATTTTTTATGGAAAAAACATTTCTAATGGTAAAACCAGACGGTGTACAACGTGCCTTCATTGGGGAAATTGTAGCTCGTTTTGAGAAAAAAGGCTTTCAATTAGTTGGTGCAAAATTAATGCAAGTCACTCCAGAAATTGCTGGACAACACTACGCTGAGCATAAGGAAAAACCTTTCTTTGGTGAGTTAGTAGACTTTATTACATCTGGACCTGTATTCGCAATGGTATGGCAAGGTGAAGGTGTAGTAGATACAGCTCGTAACATGATGGGGAAAACAAGACCACATGAAGCAGCTCCTGGAACAATTCGTGGAGATTTCGGTGTAACTGTTGCGAAAAACATTATCCATGGTTCTGATTCTTTAGAAAGCGCAGAGCGCGAGATTGCTATTTTCTTTAAAGAAGAAGAATTAGTTGACTACTCAAAATTAATGAATGAATGGATTTACTAATTATTTTGAAATAATTTGTAAACGCTTTAATCACTGTGATAATAGTAAAAAGTGCAAGGAGAATAGGGGTATTCTTCTTGCACTTTTTTTATTTTCAGTTAGTTACGAAGTTTGAACTGTTATGATATGTTGATATTTAAATTAGGACTATCGGAAATATAGAATAAGAAAATGGTCGATTTATGATATAATTTCTTTAATATTTTTAGAATGATAAAAGTTAATATAGTGAGATAAATACATATACGAAAAGAGGAATAACGTATGCGATATATTACAGCTGGTGAATCTCATGGTCCACAACTTACAACGATTATAGAAGGTGTTCCGGCAGGATTGTCTTTAGTAGCAGATGATATAAACGAAGAGTTAGCTAGAAGGCAAAAGGGATATGGGCGCGGTAGACGCATGCAAATTGAAACGGATCAAGTGCAAATTTTAAGTGGTGTTAGACATGGAGAAACATTAGGTTCCCCTATTGCACTTGTTGTTGAAAATCGTGATTTTGCACACTGGACAAAAATTATGGGGGCGGAGCCTTTAACTGAGCAAGAAGAAAAAGAGATGAAAAGGAAAGTGACAAAACCAAGGCCTGGGCATGCTGATTTAAATGGTGCGATTAAATATGGTCATAGAGATATGAGGAATGTACTGGAACGTTCGTCAGCGCGCGAAACGACGGTGCGTGTTGCTGCTGGTGCGGTTGCTAAAAAGGTGTTAGCAGAACTTGGTATTAAAGTAGCGGGCCATGTAATTGAAATTGGCGGTGTACAAGCTAAGGAGATTACGTATAGTTCAATTGAAGAATTAAAGAGTATTACCGAAGCATCTCCTGTACGTTGCTTAGATGACGAAGCTGGTAACCAAATGATGAAAGCGATTGATGATGCGAAAGCAAATGGTGATTCAATTGGTGGAATCGTTGAAGTAATTGTGGAAGGGATGCCAATTGGAGTAGGTAGCTACGTGCATTATGATCGAAAACTGGATGCGAAATTAGCAGCTGCAATTATGAGTATTAATGCTTTTAAAGGTGTCGAGATTGGAATTGGTTTTGAAGCAGCGCATAGACCAGGAAGTGAAGTTCATGATGAAATTCTGTGGAATGAGGAGCATGGATATACACGAAGAACAAATAATGCAGGTGGATTAGAAGGCGGTATGACGACTGGAATGCCAATTGTTGTGCGCGGTGTGATGAAACCGATACCTACACTTTATAAACCTCTTCAAAGTGTAGATATTGATACGAAAGAGCCTTTTACAGCGAGCATTGAACGTTCAGATAGTTGTGCAGTGCCAGCAGCTAGTGTCGTTGCAGAAGCGGTTGTGGCTTGGGAATTAGCGACAGCTTTAATAGAACAATTCGGATTAGATCGTATGGAACTAATTCGTGAAAATATTGAGAAACATAATGAATATGCGAGGGGATTTTAATGGGAAACATACATATTCAAACGAAATCAAAAGAATATGATGTACATGTTGGTAAAGAAGTGTTGTCAAACTTAACAACGATCGTTCAAAATATGCAGCCAGCGGTATCTAACGTAATGATTATTTCAGATGAAGCTGTTGCATCACTACATTTACAGACAGTTATCGATGCATTACAAGTAGAGCAGCACGTGTTTTCGTTTGTTGTACCAAGTGGCGAAAAAGAGAAGTCTTTCGAAAATTTCTATGCGGCTCATACGTCAGCTCTTGAAAATAAATTAGATAGAAATTCTTTAATTCTTGCACTTGGAGGCGGAATGATTGGAGATTTAGCTGGTTTTGTTGCTGCATCGTTTATGCGTGGTATTCGCTTTGTGCAGGTTCCGACAACTTTATTAGCGCACGATAGCGCAGTGGGTGGGAAAGTAGCGATTAACCATCCGTTAGGTAAAAATATGATTGGTGCATTCCATCAGCCAGAAGCAGTTGTATATCATACACCGTTTTTACAGTCTCTTCCTGAAAAAGAGTGGCGTTCAGGTTATGCAGAGGTGATAAAGCATGCTCTTATCGGTGATGTGGAGCTATACCATTGGTTAAAAGAAGAAGTGCAAACATTAGCGGATCTTCATGATGAGAAGTTAATCCATATATTAACGAAGGCGATTCCTGTAAAGGCAAATGTTGTGTCACAAGATGAAACAGAGAAGGGTGTACGTGCTCATTTGAATTTTGGACATACGTTAGGACATGCTCTTGAAAAAGAGCTAGGGTATGGAAATATTACTCACGGTGACGGTGTAGCGGTTGGAATGTTATTCGCCATATTTTTAAGTGAGCAAGTGTACAAGGTTGATCTTGCTTATGAAGATATGAAGCAGTGGTTCTTGAAATACGGCTATCCAAAAATGCCAGGAGATTTGAATGTAGAGCGCCTCGTTCAATTGATGAAACAAGATAAGAAAGCAAATGCAGGAGCAATTCATATGGTGCTTATGCAGGAATATGGGGTAGTGAATGTCGTATCTATTTCAGATGAGACTGTTCATATTGCGTTAGAGGCATTTCAAAAAGATATGGTTTAAAATGATAGCGAAGTGCTGTGAAGTGCTCATTTAGAGGTATTCTCGTAATAGTGACGGTTATGACAAAAGATTACAGTAAGGGGCTATAACCGTATTGTAATCAAATTGAATGAAATGACTGGGGGAAGAAAAATGAGAGTGAAAGAACAATTGTTAACTTTGAGAGCGTATGTGCCTGGGAAAAACATTGAAGAAGTAAAAAGAGAATATGGTTTATCAAAAATTGTGAAATTAGCATCCAATGAAAATCCATTCGGTTGCTCAGCACGTGTGACAGAAGCATTAACTTCTTTAGCGAGCCAATATGCCCTTTATCCAGATGGATATGCCTTTGAACTTCGGACAAAAGTAGCGGAACATTTAGGTGTAAAAGCAGAACAACTACTATTTGGTAGTGGATTAGATGAAGTCATTCAAATGATTAGCCGAGCGTTACTACATGAAGGAACAAACGTTGTAATGGCGAATCCTACGTTTTCACAATATCATCACCATGCTGTTATTGAAGGAGCAGAAGTTCGTGAAGTATCACTTAAAGATGGTATTCACGATTTAGATGCAATGCTAGAGCAAGTAGATGAGAAAACGAAAATTGTATGGATTTGTAATCCGAATAATCCAACAGGTACATATGTTGAGAAACAAAAATTACTTTCATTTTTAGAATCAGTTCCTAAGTCGGCTCTCGTTATTATGGACGAAGCATATTATGAATACGCGGAAGCAGAAGACTATCCGCAAACATTACCACTTCTTGAAAAGTATGAAAATCTTATGGTTTTACGCACGTTTTCAAAAGCATATGGTTTAGCTGCTTTTCGTATCGGATATGCGATTGGGGATGCGAAGTTAATCGGACAGCTAGAAGTAGCTAGGTTACCATTCAATACATCAACTGTAGCCCAATCTGTAGCACTCGCTGCATTAGAAGATCAAGCTTTTTTACAAGATTGTGTGCAAAAGAATGCTGAAGGTTTAAATCAGTATTATGCATTTTGTAAAGAATATAACGTATTCTATTATCCATCTCAAACAAATTTCATTTTCTTAAAACTCGGTATACCAGGTAATGAAGCTTTCGAACGATTGATGAAAAAAGGATATATCGTTCGTTCTGGTGCTGCATTTGGTATCGATGATGGTATTCGTATTACTGTCGGTTTGAAGGAAGAAAATGATGAAATTATAGAGTTACTGAAAGAGCTTGTAAATGAGCAAGTACAGAAAGAAGAAACATATTCTTAAGAGATTGTGAAGGCTCCTATTATAGGAGCCTTTTTTATCGCATTCAAAATAAAGGTTGAAGACTGCTAATTAAGTTATTCTGTAAACCACGGTTTGTATGGCTTGATAATTAGTGAGAGAAGTTATTTGCACGGTCATAAAAGAAAGCGGTACAATAGAAGATGATGATAAGGTATCGGTGTCATATCCGAACCTTTTGAACAATTAACTACTCTGTAGGAAGAAGTATAAGAAGAAGCATGCTCATTCTAAAGGTTGCGTTCTAACAGTGAGTTGCTTATGATAAATGAACAGAAGAGAATATTTTTTAGAATTAAAGGAGACGTTTATGCAAAAGTTTGAACAAGCTGTTTCATATATTGAAAATGGTGAAGCAGAAAAAGGATTACAATTATTAAAAGAACAATTAAAAATTGCGAATGATGAAGAGAAGTATGATATCGCTCGTTACTATCATACACTTGGATTTACAGATGAGGCATTAGCAATTACTGAAGACTTACGTTTACTGTATCCAGAAGAAAGTGAATTCACTGTATTTTTAGCAGAATTATATATTGATCTAGATAAAGAAGATGAAGCGATTGAAGTGCTTCATGATATTCCAGAAAATGACGATTTATATGTTCAATCGTTATTACTTGTTGCAGATTTATTCCAAATGCAAGGTTTTGATGATGTAGCAGAGCAAAAACTATTAAAGGCGAAAGAAATGATGCCTGATGAACCTGTTATTACGTTTGGGTTAGCAGAATTATATAGTAGTAAAGGTGAAGAACAAAAGGCAATTACTTATTATGAATCGCTATTAGCGGAACATAAAGTAATGGGTGGTGTTGTGATCGCACTTCGCCTCGCAGAAACGTTAAGCGCGATCGGAAACTGGGAAGAAGCGATTTCTTATTATGAAGCAGGCCTAGAGGAACAAAAAGATATTCACTCATTATTTGGATATGCCTTTACATTATACCAAGGTGAAGAATATCAGAGAGCAATTGGTGCTTGGCAAGAACTAAAAGAATTAGACCCTGAGTACGCATCACTGTACATGTATTTAGCGAAAAGCTATGAAAAAGAAGGAATGCTTCAAGAAAGCTATGAAACGCTTTATGAAGGAATTAAAGTAGATGAGCTTTCAGTTCCATTTTATGTAGAGTTAGCGAACATTGCGGCGAAATTAGGAAAAATAGTAGAAGCAGAGGAAGTTCTTCAAAAAGCGCTTGAGTTAGATCCAGGGCATTTAGGTGCAACATTAAAATATGCATATATCTTAAAAGAACAAGAAAAGTACGAAGAGTTAATTGCAATTGTAGAGCGTGCTATTGATAGTGGAGAACCAGATACACAACTACTTTGGGATCTTGCGTATGCAAAAAAACAATTAGAAATGTATTCGGATGCATTAAAACACTATGAAAGTGCATATACTTCTTTTAAGAATCATCCAGACTTCTTAGAAGAGTACGGTTATTTCTTATTGGAAGAAGGAAAACGAAAAGAGGCGAAAGAGGTATTTACCCAGTTATTACAACTAGACCCGACACAAATTCATATTGAAGAGTTGTTATATAATTTAGAGGATTTTTCATAAGTTGGAAGGAAACTGAATGCCGCTTCTTGAATCTAAAAAGAAAAGAGAAAGACAGAGGAGGGACTTAATTGCTATGAATACCCCTGTTTCTGTAAACGAGAAGAAGGATTTTGTAAAATGGTTTTTGAATAATTACCAACTGAAACAGCGTGAATGTGTATGGATTCTGAATTATTTAATGAGTCACGACCAATTGATGCATAAAGTCCACTTCGTAGAGCATGCAAAATATTGTCCGCGTGGCTTAGTGATGTCAGCGAATTGTGTGAAAGACACACCGTTTCACTTTTTTAAACAAAATGTTATGACAACAGATGCTGAAAAATCGTTTCATGATATTCGTTTAAATCGAGATGAGGATATTTATATTCAACTCAACTTTAAATCATCGTTTCAAAATGCGAATTATGTAGCTGTATTAGAAGAAAACCCATATCTACCAAAGCATATTGAAGTAAATGAAAAAGATCGTTTACTTGCAGAAAGGTTTTTGGAAGAAAGTGTATTTTCGTTTAGGAGAGAACGCCTTTTGAAACAAATTGATGAAGCATTAGATAAGCAAGATAAGGAAGCGTTTCATAGATTAACGGCAGAGTTAAAAACTTTATAGAATTTATTTGGATTAATAAATTTTTACAAATTTCAGACTTTCATCAAGAAAAACTACCTATATTGGGTAGTTTTTCTTTTTTTACCTCTTTTAGTATGGTTTAATATATATAAAGTGAAAGTTCTGTCATTTGTAAGTGAAGGAGGGAAGGAATTTGAAGTGGATTGTAAAAGATGTGGAACAGTTTGAGCAAGCAAGAGAGTATGTTGATACAGGAGTAATACCGCTGTTATCAATTTCGGCAGCAAAAGAAATGAAAATGGTTGTAGAACAAGGTGAATTTATCGAATTGTTGAGCACGGAATTGGAAAGAGAGTATAAGGGAAGAGTGCTTTTACTGCCTGCGTTTACGTATTTGGTAGAAAGTCAAAAGAATGAAAAAGGTCGTTTGCAAGAATGGACAAATCATTTACGAAGTGAAGGTTTTAAGCATATTGCTTATGTTACAAGTGATTTTTCATGGAAAGAGGATATGCAAGAGTTACAGGGAGATTTGTTTTGGTTTCCTTCATTAGCATTAGAACAATTTAGTGATCAAGCAAAAAGAGAAATTATTCATGCACATATAAAAAATATAATGGTGATGTTGGAAGAGAAATGGGGAAACTCATAATAAACAGAAAGTTCTTATTATTATGAGTAGTATGATATTGACCTGTGCATGAGCGTATTATATCATGATAGTGTCCTAGTTTTTATTTTTTATATAATTTATCACGAGGGGACAATTTCTGATAGAGGGGGGAAATTTTCGTGAGCGAGAAAGAACATCGCGTGTCAAGAAGACAATTTTTAAATTACACACTCACAGGGGTAGGAGGCTTTATGGCTGCCGGTATTTTAATGCCGATGACGCGATTTGCGCTTGATCCGGTGTTAAGAAAAGAAGCGGGAACGGATATGGTTGCTGTTGCGCAAGTAAAGGATATTACAACAGAGCCGAAGCGTTTCGATTTTAAAGTGAAGCAGGTTGATGGTTGGTACAAGTCTGAAGAACCAAAATCAGCTTGGGTTCATAAAGATGAAAGCGGAGACATTGTTGCGTTCTCTCCAGTATGTAAACATTTAGGATGTACAGTTAACTGGAATTCGGACAAAGCACATCCGAATCAATTCTTTTGCCCATGTCACGGGGGGCGTTATACAAAAGATGGGATTAACATTAAAGGTACGCCACCCCTTGCTCCGCTTGATGTGTACGAGTCTAAAGTGAAAGATGGAACGCTGTATCTAGGAAAAGCGAAGCCAAGAGGGGGTGCAAAGTAGATGTTAAATAAAATTTATGATTGGGTGGATGAAAGATTAGATATTACACCAATATGGCGTGATATCGCTGATCATGAAGTACCTGAACATGTAAACCCGGCACATCACTTTTCTGCATTCGTCTATTGCTTTGGAGGACTTACCTTTTTCGTTACTGTAATTCAAATTTTATCTGGAATGTTTTTGACGATGTATTATGTGCCTGATATTAAAAATGCTTGGGAATCAGTTTACTATTTACAAAATGAAGTTGCTTATGGGCAAATTGTTCGTGGTATGCACCACTGGGGTGCTAGTCTCGTAATTGTAATGATGTTTTTACATACACTCAGAGTTTTCTTCCAAGGTGCGTATAAAAAGCCCCGTGAGTTAAACTGGATTGTTGGTGTTCTTATTTTCTTTGTTATGTTAGGTCTTGGTTTTACCGGATATTTATTACCGTGGGATATGAAAGCTTTATTTGCTACAAAAGTAGGGATTCAAATTGCAGAGCAAACACCGCTCATTGGTCCTTATATTAAAACATTACTCGCTGGTCATTCCGAAATTGTTGGCGCTCAAACATTAACTCGCTTCTTTGCTATTCACGTCTTCTTCTTACCAGCAGCACTTCTAGGTTTAATGGCCTTCCACTTCATCATGATTCGCAAACAAGGTATTTCCGGTCCACTATAAGAGATTGCTAAATTAAAGGGGAAAGAACTAAAGGAGGGAGATTATGCATCGCGGCAAAGGGATGAAGTTTGTAGGAGATTCTCGGGTACCAGTAGCTCGGAAACCAAATATTCCAAAAGACTATTCTGAATACCCAGGGAAAACAGAAGCATTTTGGCCGAACTTCTTGTTAAAAGAATGGATGGTTGGTGCAGTTTTTTTAATCGGTTATTTATGTTTAACAGTGGCGCATCCGTCGCCGCTTGAGAGAATGGCGGACCCAACAGATGCTGGATATATACCACTTCCAGATTGGTATTTCTTATTCTTGTATCAGTTATTAAAGTATTCGTATGCTTCCGGTTCATTTACTGTAATTGGAGCATTTATTATGCCAGGGATTGCGTTTGGAGCATTACTGTTAGCTCCATTTCTTGATCGAGGTCCAGAAAGACGTCCATTGAAGCGTCCTGTGGCAACTGGATTTATGCTTTTAGCAATTGCATCGATTATCTTTTTAACTTGGGAATCTGTAGCACACCACGACTGGGAAGCTGCAAAAAAACAAGGAGCAATTGTAAAAACAGCGCCAGTTGATAAAAATGATGATGGCTATAAATTAATGCAAAAAAATACTTGTTTAACATGTCATGGTGACAATTTACAAGGCGGGGCAGCAGCACCGGCACTGCAAAACTTAACTTTAAAGCCAGAAGAAATTGCTAAAATTGCGAAAGAGGGAAAAGGTTCAATGCCTAAAGGTGTATTTAAAGGTACGGATGAGGAACTGAAGAAGCTTTCGGAATTCGTTGCAAAGTATAATAAAAAATAATAAAAAAGCTGACTACAAAATTTGTAGTCAGCTTTTCTATTTAGTTGGATGAAGTTTGTTATAATAGAGTAGGATTTAGTGAATGAATTACTTTGCTTGAAAGGTGTTGGACATACGGATTGGTGTACTTGTATGCAATGTTAAGACAACGCTCGGTATTATTATTTTTATTAATTGTTAACTTATTAGGTACAATTTATGGATTTATATGGTACGGAAATCAATTGAAAGAAACGTCACCTATATTTTGGCCGTTTGTACCAGATAGTCCTATGGCGACTCTCTTTTTTGTCTTTGTTTTAATTGCTTTTTTGGCAAAGAGAAACTGGGGATTAATAGAAGCGTTAGCGATTGTAACTTTAATAAAATATGGTATTTGGGCTGTTGTTGTAAACGCGATTATGATTTACGTAAAAGGGCCTATAGGCCTTATGGGCTACATGTTAATGCTTTCGCACTTCGCGATGGCAATACAAGGATTTTTATATGCTCCATTCTATCGTATAAAAAAATGGCATTTTATAGTAGCAGCTGTGTGGACGTTGCATAACGATGCAATTGATTATTTATTTTGGCAAATGCCGCGATATGGAATTATGCATTTGTTTGTAGAGGAAATTGGTTATTTTACGTTTTGGTTAAGTATTGCTGTACTATGTATTACATATTATTGTTGCTTACGTGAGCAAAGAAAACAATTTTCTTTATGATGGTTAGAACATTTAGGGGGAGAACATGGAGAAAAATAAGAGTGGTACAAAAATATTGGATCGATTGATTACTTTAGTTGTTTCATATAGCATAGCATTTTCTATTTTTGCACTCGCAACAACGGCAGTTGTATATGGAAAATGGTTGTATTATTTTGAAATTGATTTTTTAAATATTCCTGATTTAGCGGATATGACGAAGGATGAAATTAAAAGAAATTACGATGTGCTTATTACATATTTATCCCCGTTTTATGACGGAGCATTACATTTGCCCACATTAGATATGTCCACAAATGGCCGTATTCATTTTGTAGATGTTAAAAATATTTTAGTAAAGATTCAATATGTGATGTATGCGACAATTATGATTGCAGTGATAGGCGGAATTTATTTATTAAAAAAGAAAAATGAAAAGTTTTTACTGCACGGATCGATTTTAACAATCATTTTTCCGATAGCGCTTATGTTACCAATTGCTATTAATTTTGAAAAGAGTTTTGTATTATTCCATAAACTTTTATTTAGTAATGATTATTGGGTTTTTGATCCTGAAAAGGATCCAATTATATTAATGTTACCAGAAGAGTTCTTTATGCATGCTGCGTGTGCTATTTTATTATTCATTTTAGGTGGGAGTATACTTTGTTACAGCTTATATAGATATCTCGTAAAAAAGAAAAGGATGTCACAGAAAAAATTCTCTGCTTAAAGAGAATTTTTTTCTTTGTAAAACGATAATATATTTTTCGGTCTAGTTCTGTTCTATTCTTGTCCAAATTAACATATTTTGTACTAGTAGTTAAGGGGGGACCGGGATGAAGAGAACATTAATTGGATTGATAACATTTCTAATTATAATGTTTCCGTTACGTATATATGCTGAAGAGTGGAATGAGCTAACAGGGTTGTTAGACGACTCGTTACAGTTAGTGAAGCGTAATGAAGATGAAAAAGCGGTACAAGTATTACAACATTTCTCGGAGCAGTTTTTAATAAAGGGGAATGAAAAGAAGCAGGAAGTAACACCAGATCAAGTTAGAGTTATTTCTTTAGCTTACGATAAGGCGCAACAATCGCTCTCTGAAGAAGGTTTAGGTAAGCAAGCTAAAATTGATAATGTGCTGGCATTACAACTTGCTGTTGATGCACAAGTATCGAAATATCAACCACTTTGGATGGAAAGAGAAAGGAAAGTAATGGATGCCTTTTCTCAAATGGAAAAAGCGATGGAAAAAGAAGATGCTGGGCAGTTTCAACAAACGTTAAATACGTTTTTAAATGAATTCAATATTATTTATCCAAGCTTAATGATTGTTTTGCCAGAAAACGAGGTCCAGCGTGTAAATGTTCATTTATCTTATTTAGATGAATTTCGTAACGTTATGTTAAAAACGAAAGGCGGCCAAATGCAATTAGGGATTATTAAAGGGGATTTGCAAAAGATATTTCAAACAGTAAAAAAAGATGAAATTGCACCCTCTCTCATTTGGTTTATGACAATTACTGGGGGACTTATTTTATTCACATTAACTTATGTTGGATGGAGAAAGTATAAAGGAGAGAGAGAAAAAAGAAAAAGTAATGTACATTCTAAAAATAGATAATGCAATAAATAAAGATATGGATTGTAAGGTTTATTCATTGACAATAGTGGCAGAAGAAAATAGAATGAGAAGTACTATAATTAAAACTTCAATGGAGGTTCATGATGTTTTATTTAATTTACTTCGCGATCATAATGATCATACCGTTGTATGCACAGTCAAGAGTACGTAGTGCCTATAGCAAGTATTCACAAGTTTATTCAACATCAGGTATGACAGGAGCGGAAGTGGCTCGAAAAATTTTAGATGAAAATGGATTATACAACGTAGCTGTAGAAGAAACACCAGGTCATTTATCAGACCATTATGATCCAACCGCTAAGACGGTTCGATTATCAACAGATAACTATTATGGACATTCAGTTGCTGGTACAGCAGTTGCAGCACACGAAGTAGGACACGCAATTCAAGATGCACAAGATTATAACTTTATGCGTATTCGTCATTCGTTAGTTCCTGTGGCTAATTTTGGATCGAATATATCATGGGTATTTATTATGATTGGTATATTTGCGACAATGTCAAAACTATTGTTATTAGGTATCATTTTAATGGCAGCAGGTGTTGTGTTCCAGCTCGTTACATTGCCAGTTGAGTTTGATGCGTCAAAGCGCGCAATGCAACAAATTGAAGCGTTAGGTATTGTATCAACAGATGAATATGGGCAAGCTCGTAAAGTATTAAATGCGGCAGCATTAACATATGTAGCAGCTGCAGCTGTAGCGGTATTTGAATTATTACGTCTCGTATTAATGTATACTGGTATGCAGCGTAGCGACGACTAAAGACTATCAATTTTGATAGTCTTTTTTTGTTGTGTGGATTGAATTATATAATGTATTGCAAATAGAAATAATAGAAGTAATGCGGAAAGGTGGTGGGGGAAATGAAATATCCAGACCATTTAGTAAAACAAGTACAAGAGCGTAGTGCTCCTTATCAACTAGAAGGTTTTTTAAGTGGACAAGGTCCTGAAAATCCCAAATTTATGTTGTTAGGAGAAGCACCTGGTGAAACAGAAATTCATAATGGGATTCCGTTTAGCGGGAGGGCGGGAAAACAATTAATGGTTTTTTTAGAGCGTATCCACGTTACAAGGGAAGAAGTATATATTACGAGCGCTGTTCGGAGTAGACCTTATAAATGGCGAGAGAAAAAAGAACGAAATGGTGAAATCATACAAAAAAAGTATAATAGAACGCCAAATCAGGGAGAAATAGTTGCCCATGCGCCTTTGTTAGATTATGAATTAGAGAAAATACATCCGAAGCTTATCGTCACGCTTGGAAATATCGGTCTTCAACGTTTAACAGGAAAAAATAAAAAAATCACAGATGTACACGGGCAATTATTAAAACAGCCCATTCAAAAATTAAAGGATATGCAAAGTGCAGAGTTTACATGGTCAGAGAAAGAATATCATGTTTTTCCGACTTTTCATCCAGCTTCCATTTTTTATAATCGGAGTTTATTGGAGCTTATTCATGAGGATTTTGAGAAGCTTAAAAGACTTGTAATAAAAAACTAGAAAAGCTAAGGCGCTTTTCTAGTTATATTTAATTATGTAAAGGGTTTTTATTTTCATCTAACGTAAACCCTTCACCAACTACATCATGTACATCACTTACAGCGACAAAAGCATGAGGATCTACAGAAGTAATGATATTCTTTAATTTCACGATTTCATTTTTAGCAACAACGCAATACAATACATTACGTTCCACTTTTGTATACGATCCAACAGCTTTTAAAAAGGTTGCTCCGCGCTCCATTTCAGATAAAATTTTGGCAGCAATTTCATCGTTTTTCTCTGAGATAATAGTCGCTCCTTTGGCAGCATAAGCTCCTTCTTGCATAAAATCAATGACTTTAGCACCGATAAAAACAGCAACTAGCGTATACATGCCCTCGCGGTATGATAAATAGGTAAGAATAGAGACGACGATAACGACAGCATCAAACATAAACATTGTTTTCCCCATACTCCAGCCAACATATTTGTGCGCTAGTCGTGCGATAATATCTACACCGCCAGTAGTCCCGCCATATTTAAATATTATTCCAAGGCCGATACCGATAAATGCCCCGGCGAATAAAGCTGCGAGTGTCATATCATTTTGCAAGTTTAAATGTAAGTTGAGTACTTCGTAACGCTGGAAAATCCATAGAAATAAAGATACGCTAAAGGTTCCAATTAATGTATATAAAAATGTCGTTCTGCCAAGTAACCTCCAGCCAATAAAAAATATAGGGATATTTAAAATTAAGTTTGAGTAGGAAGGATCAAACTTAAATAAAAAATACAATAATAGTGTAATACCAGTAAACCCACCCTCTGCAAGGTGGTTTTCAATATTGATATTGACAATACCGAAAGAAAATATAGCGGAACCAATTAAAATAAAAATAATATTTCGCATCTTCAATTTTGATGTCATATAGAAATCCCCCTAAATATGTAATGATTGCATTGCTCCGCTGAAACGGTAAAACATAATAATAAGTAATTTCTAGTTGCTAGTGAAAATAGTAAGAACCTGATTGATGTGGGCTGATTTTTTGTGAAAAGTGCAAAAGAAAGTTTCACTTTATCCCGCTCTAAAGGCTGATAGGAGATGAAGCAAAGAAGAGGGGCAAACCAGCCGTAGGAACCCGGTTGGTGTGGGCTGATCTTTTGCAAAAATCGCAAAAGAAGTTTCACCTTACCCCGTACCAACGGCTGGTAGGAGATAAAGCTCTGAAGAAAGGCAAACCAGCCGTAGGAACCCGATTGGTTCAACTAATCTTTTGCAAAAAAATCGCAAAAGAAGTTTCACTTTATTATAGTCTATCCAAAAATGGGTCGCAAATAGGTGTTTGGCGGGGAATAATATTTGTCAAATCGCGATGAATTGGCTAACATGAAAGAGGAAGGATTAGAGGTGAATAGTATGGAAGCAAAAACGATGAAAGATATGCAGAAAGAAGTAGATGCATATATTGGTCAGTTTAAAGAAGGTTATTTCAGTCCGCTTGCAATGATGGCTCGTTTAACGGAAGAAATGGGAGAGCTTGCAAGAGAGGTAAATCATTATTATGGTGAGAAACCGAAGAAAACAACTGAAAAAGAAAGAAGTATTGAAGAAGAGCTTGGAGATGTATTATTTGTTATGATTTGTATGGCAAATAGTTTAAATATTGATTTAGAGACAGCACATAACATTGTAATGAATAAATTTAATACACGTGATAAAGATCGCTGGACACGTATTGATGAGGGAGAGAAAGAATAATGAAAGAAATTAAAGTAATTATCGCCGGACCAAGAGGACGTATGGGACATGAAGCAGTCCTTCTTATGGAAAGAACGGAACATTTTAATTTAGTAGCAGCGGTGGATTATAAGCATGGTGGTGAGAAGATTTCTGATTTACCTGGCATGCCAGCATTACATGCGCCGATTTACGCTGATTTACATACTTGTTTAGATGAAGTAGAAGCAGATGTGTTGTTAGATTTAACAACACCAGAAGTGGGGAAACAACACGTTACACTTGCAGTTGAGCGTGGACTTCGTTCGGTTATTGGTACAACTGGATTTACAGAAGAAGAATTGACACGTTTAACAGAGAATGCAAAAGAAAAAGCAGTAGGAACAATTATTGCTCCAAACTTTGCAATTGGTGCAGTCCTTATGATGAAATTCTCACAAATGGCAGCGAAATATTTCCAAGATGTTGAGGTAATTGAATTACATCATGATCAAAAATTAGACGCACCATCTGGTACAGCTGTAAAAACGGTAGAGTTAATTCGCCAAAATCGTGAATCAAAGCAGCAAGGTCATCCAAATGAAGTAGAGCAACTAGCAGGTGCACGAGGTGCAAATGTAGACGGTATTCACATTCATAGTGTACGTTTGCCAGGGCTTATTGCACACCAAGAAGTAATGTTTGGTGGAGATGGACAAATGTTAACAGTTCGTCATGATTCATTCAATCGTGCATCATTTATGTCAGGTGTAAAACTATCAATTGAGACAGTAATGAACCTTGATCATCTTGTGTACGGTTTAGAAAATATTATCGACTAAAGGGGAGACAACGGATGAAAATTGCCTTAATCGCACATGACAAAAAGAAAAATGATATGGTTTCGTTTGCATACGCATATAAACCAATTTTTGAACAACATGAATTATTTGCAACAGGAACGACAGGGCTTCGCATTATGGAAGCGACTGGATTAGTTGTAACAAGATATCAATCTGGCCCTCTTGGTGGAGATCAAGAAATTGGTGCAATGATTGCAAAGAACGATTTAGATATGGTGATTTTCTTCCGCGATCCATTAACAGCACAGCCGCATGAACCGGATGTGAATGCATTACTTCGTTTATGTGATGTATATGCGATTCCACTTGCAACGAATATGGCAAGTGCTGAAATGTTAATGCACGCATTAGAGCGAGGAGATTTAGATTATCGTAAGTTAAGAAAATGAGGGGAACAATTATGAGTGGATTACATATATTAGCGTTTGGTGCTCATGCCGATGATGTTGAAATCGGCATGGCTGGTACCATCGCTAAATATACAAAGCAAGGGTATGAAGTAGGTATTTGTGATTTAACAGAAGCTGATCTTTCTTCAAATGGAACGATAGAGTTGAGAAAAGAAGAAGCGAAGGTCGCAGCTCGTATAATGGGAGTAAAAACGAGGCTGAATTTAGCGATGCCAGACCGTGGTTTGTATATGAAAGAAGAGTATATACGTGAAATTGTCAAGGTGATCCGTACATATAAACCAAAACTAGTTTTTGCGCCGTACTATGAAGATCGCCATCCAGATCATGCAAATTGTGCAAAGCTTGTGGAAGAGGCTATTTTTTCAGCAGGAATCCGTAAATATATGCCGGAACTTTCACCACATCGTGTGGAGTCTTTTTATAATTATATGATTAATGGTTTTCATAAACCTAATTTTTGTATAGATATAAGTGAGTACCTCTCTATAAAGGTGGAAGCATTAGAAGCGTATGAAAGTCAGTTTTCAACAGGTAGTGATGGTGTTAAGACACCGTTAACAGAAGGTTACGTTGAAACTGTGATTGCTCGTGAGAAGATGTTTGGAAAAGAAGTTGGAGTCTTGTATGCCGAGGGATTTATGAGTAAGAAACCGGTTTTATTACATGCTGATTTATTAGGGGGATGTAAATGAAATTAAAAATAGGTATTACATGTTATCCTTCTGTAGGTGGTTCTGGAGTTGTTGGAACAGAATTAGGAAAGCAATTGGCGGAACGTGGGCATGAAATTCACTTTATTACATCGGGTTTACCATTCCGGTTAAATAAAGTATATCCAAACATTTATTTTCATGAAGTGACGGTAAATCAATACTCTGTATTTCAATATCCACCATACGATTTAGCGTTAGCAAGTAAAATGGCCGAGGTTGCACAAAGAGAAAACTTAGACATTTTACATGTGCATTACGCAATACCACATGCAATTTGTGCATATTTAGCAAAACAAATGATCGGAGAGCGTATTAAAATTGTTACAACCTTACATGGAACAGATATTACTGTGTTAGGTTCCGACCCTTCGTTAAATAATTTAATTCGTTTTGGTATTGAGCAATCGGATGTTGTTACTGCTGTCTCGCATTCATTAATTAACGAAACACATGAGCTTGTAAAACCAAGTAAAGAAATTCAAACGGTATATAACTTTATAGACGAACGTGTATATTTCAAGCGTAATATGTCTCAATTAAAGAAAGAATATGGTATAAGTGAGAGTGAAAAAGTACTTATTCATATTTCGAATTTCCGTAAAGTGAAACGTGTGCAGGATGTTGTTCAGGCATTTGCTAAAATTGTTAAAGAAGTAGATGCGAAGTTGCTTCTTGTTGGAGACGGACCAGAATTCTGTACGATTTTACAGATAGTGAAGAATTTACATATTGAAGATCGCGTTTTATTCCTAGGGAAGCAAGATAATGTTGCAGAACTACTTGCGATGAGTGATTTAATGTTGCTTCTATCAGAGAAGGAAAGTTTTGGTCTTGTTTTATTAGAAGCAATGGCGTGTGGTGTACCTTGTATCGGAACACGGGTTGGAGGTATTCCAGAGGTTATTCAACACGGGGAAACAGGATATTTATGTGAAGTTGGCGATACAACAGGAGTGGCAAATCAAGCTATTCAGCTATTAAAGGACGAGGAACTTCACCGTAATATGGGAGAACGAGCAAGAGAAAGTGTTTATGAGCAATTTCGCTCAGAAAAAATTGTTTCACAATATGAAACGATTTACTATGACGTACTAAGGGATGACAAAAATGGAAAGATTTAAAAAAGCTAGTTCTATTATTGAGACATTAAAGCAACAAGGACATGAGGCTTACTTTGTTGGTGGGAGCGTACGAGATCTTATTATCGATAGGCCGATTGGAGATATTGATATTGCGACATCTGCTCTACCAGAAGAAGTGATGGCTATATTCCCAAGAAATGTTCCTGTTGGTCTTGAGCATGGAACTGTAATTGTTGTAGAAAATGGTGAGCCCTATGAGGTAACTACTTTTCGAACAGAAAGCGAATATGAAGATTTTCGAAGACCTAGTAGTGTTCAATTTGTTCGTTCATTAGAAGAGGATTTAAAACGTCGTGATTTCACGATGAATGCAATTGCTATGACAGAAGAAGGCAAAATGGTCGATTTATTTGCTGGACAGGAAGCCATTCAACAGAGAGAAATTGTGACAGTTGGAAATGCTGCGGATCGTTTTCAAGAAGATGCCCTGCGAATGATGCGTGGTATTCGGTTTGTAAGCACGTTAGGTTTTTCATTAGAAATGAAAACGAAGCAAGCGATTGAAACGTATGGGCATTTGCTAGAACATATAGCAATTGAGCGTATTACAGTAGAGTTTGAGAAACTGTTAACTGGTACATATTGTGTGAAAGGTCTCAAAGAATTAGTAGAGACGAAGCTATTTTCTCATTTGCCATATTTACAAATGTCAGAAGAGAGACTGTTAAAAGCTACGCAGTATAAATGGGATTCTTTCGAAACGGATATTGAGGCGTGGGCATTTTTCTTATATTGTATCGGAGAAGAACATCCATCTGTTTTTTTACGTCAATGGAAGTTTTCGAATAAAAAAATAAAAGATATTGTTGCAGTTTTATTGACAATCCGTACTAGAAAGGAGAAGGATTGGGATACAGTCCTTCTTTATAAAACGGGAATTCATATCGCTGAAATGGCAGAGAGAGTATATGAAGCGATGATTGAACGCTATGACCCTACATCTGTTGAACGAGTACAATCAATGTTTCATGCATTGCCAATCCAGGAGCGTCAAGAAATGAATGTGACTGGTAATGATTTATTAAACTGGGCAAACAAAAAGCCTGGTCCGTGGGTTGCTGAGATGCTTCAGAAAATCGAAGAAGCAATCGTACAAGGAAACGTAGTTAATGAGAAAGAGCGTATAAGGGAGTGGCTACAAGGATGCAATCTACTATAAGAAAGCAGTTATTGCAAGTTTTTTCTGAAGCGGATGGCGAGTTTGTATCCGGCCAAACAATTAGTGATAAACTTGGTTGTTCAAGAACTGCTGTGTGGAAACATATGGAGGATCTGCGGAGTGAGGGATATGAACTTGAAGCTGTGCGTCGATTAGGTTACCGAATTGCAAGTAAGCCAGACAAAGTGACCGCTAATGAAATTCAGTTAGGGCTACAAACGAAGCGGATTGGTAGAACAGTGTATTTTGAAGAAACTGTTGAATCAACGCAGCACATTGCAGCAAAACTTGCTTATGAAGGTGCAGAAGAAGGAACAGTCGTTGTAGCAGAAGAACAAACAGCGGGAAGAGGTCGTTTAAGCAGAAAATGGCATTCACCAAAAGGAACAGGGATTTGGATGAGTATTATTTTACGCCCATCAATCCCAGTTCATCATGCACCGCAACTTACTTTGTTAGCGGCCGTTAGTGTTGCACAGGCAATTGAAAAATGCACGGGTGTAAACGTAGGAATAAAATGGCCAAATGATATTTTAATTCAAGGTAAAAAGGCTGTAGGTATATTAACAGAAATGCAAGCGGATCCTGATAAAATTAATGCTGTCATTATGGGCATCGGTATTAATGCGAATCAAAAGCAAGAACATTTTGATGAAGAAATTCAGCACATTGCTACTTCATTAGCGATTGAATCAGGTAAGCCGATTGTTCGTGCAGAACTTATGCAACAAATCTATTTACAACTAGAAAAATTATATGAAGAGTATTTACAAAATGGTTTCTCTGTCATTAAAATTCTTTGGGAAAGTTACGCTGTGAGCATCGGGAAAGAAATTACCGCTCGAACGATGAGAGAGACAATTACGGGGTTAGCAAAAGGAATCACAGAGGATGGTGTATTACTTCTGGAGGATCATGAGGGGAAAGTACATCATATTCATTCTGCAGATATTGAAATTAAGTAAAAGAAGTTCCTCTTTTGGAACTTCTTTTTATTTCAATAGTTTTGAGTTGAATTTGTAACATGATAATAAATTTTTTTCATATTTAAAGTTCATTTCAAAATATCTTCCGCCTAGTTGGCAGGGCATGTTATTTGACGATTACTTTGCCTGCCATTCCTTTAAGAAGATGGTATCGACATATTAATTCATATGTACCAGTATTTTTAGGTTTCACGGTAATATGCTTTTCTTTTCCTGACTCGATTACGACGTCAATGCCGAGTTTTTTCACTGTAAAGGTGTGCTCGTTTTTACCTTTATTTTTCAATAGTAATGTTGTTGATCCTGCAAGCGGAATCGTGATAACATTTGGATTAAAGTAATCATCATTTAGTTCAACCTCAATCACTTTCGTTAAATCGGTGGGGGGTGTTACGACAGTAACTGAGGCAAATACATGGGAGGATCCTAAAGACATCCACCATACAATCATTACAAGCAAACTGCTGAATCGAAATAACCACCTGTTCATAGACATCTGCAATTCTCCTTTGTTAAGTACTTTCCTCAATTAACCTGCATCATTAGTTTAAGAGTTATACTATACAGTTAAATGGATTACAGAAAAAATTAACTTGGACTTTTTTAGCATGCGTTAAAAAAACATGTATCTTTTCAGGATTGAATTATCCATAAAAACTGTATAGTATATATACGCTCGTGTTAAATTTCATATACCGTAATAAGAATAAAAAATTATTTTTTCAAAAAAATGTAGTAATTCCTTTTTGTAGTTTGCTATAATTAGTTCGAATGTGGGCAGTATCAGAGCGAACTGCACCATGATTCGAAGTCATACGAAAAATAATAACTTGGATTCTGCCTTGATCCAATAACGGACTGGGACAGAGGGATGAATAATGCCGACTAACACACAACCCTTCTGCCCTTTTATGGTCAGAGGGGTTTTTTATATGATTTCGGCCATCTCCTCTCTCCTGCATAAAGGAGGAGTAGTTTTTGAAAACAAAAACAGATTTTTTGAAGATGAAAGAGCAAGGTGAGCCGATTACAATGCTAACGGCGTATGATTATCCATCTGCTAAATTAGCAGAAGAAGCTGAAGTTGATATGATTCTAGTTGGAGATTCTCTTGGAATGGTTGTACTCGGATACGATTCAACAGTACCTGTAACAGTAGAGGATATGATTCATCATACGAAAGCTGTACGCCGTGGAGCGAAAGAGACGTTTATTGTAACTGATATGCCATTTATGTCGTATCACGTATCATTACAAGAAACGATGGTGAATGCACGTCGCATCGTTCAAGAGAGCGGGGCACACGCACTGAAGGTAGAAGGTGCTGGAGAAGTTATATCGACGATTCAATATTTGACGAACGCAGGAATTCCGGTTGTAGCGCATTTAGGTTTAACCCCTCAATCTGTAGGAGTGTTGGGTGGATATAAAGTGCAAGGAAAAGATGCGGAGAGTGCAAAAAAATTAATAGAAGATGCAAAGAAATGTGAAGAAGCTGGTGCAATAGCGCTTGTGTTAGAATGTGTACCAATGCAGTTAGCAGAACTTATTTCAGAGCAACTAACAATACCAACAATTGGGATTGGTGCAGGACAAAAAGTAGATGGGCAAGTGCTTGTTTATCATGATCTTATCTCATACGGCGTAAATCGTGTTCCGAAATTTGTGAAGCAATATACGTCTGTTCAAGAGGAGATTGTGCGTGGGATTTCACAATATGTTACTGAAGTAAAGACAAGGCAATTTCCTGAAGAAAAACATTCGTTCACAATGAAAGAGGAAGAATGCTTAGCGTTATACGGAGGAAAACAATAATGAAAATCGTAACTACAGTGCAAGAGATGCAGCAAATTACGAGCGAACTTCGTGCAAGTGGAAAGAGTATTGGTTTTGTTCCAACAATGGGTTATTTACATGAAGGCCATGCTACTTTATTACGTAAGGCAAGAGAAGAAAATGAAATTGTAGTTTTAAGTGTATTTGTAAACCCACTACAATTTGGCCCAAATGAAGATTTAGATAGATATCCTCGTGATATTGATAGAGATGAAAATGTAGCAAAAGAAAACGGTGTAGATTATTTATTTTATCCGAGTGTAGAAGAAATGTATCCAGCAGAACAAACAACAACAGTAGAAGTTGTGAAGCGCACGGACGTATTATGCGGTCAACAAAGACCTGGTCATTTCGCTGGTGTTGCAACTGTACTGATGAAACTATTTAATATTACGGTGCCAACGCGTGCTTATTTCGGTATGAAAGATGCTCAACAAGTTGCAGTAATTGAAGGATTTGTAACTGATTTCAATATTCCAGTTACAATCGTACCAGTTGATATTGTAAGGGAAGAAGATGGTTTAGCGAAAAGTTCTCGTAACGTGTACCTATCACAAGATGAACGTGAAGAAGCTCTTCATTTATACCGCAGCCTATGTATAGCGAAAGAAAGAATTGAGGCAGGTGAACGTAATCCGGAAATCATTACAAATCTTGTGAAAGATTATATTGAGACGCATACGAAAGGCACTGTAGATTATGCGGATTTATATGCATATCCGTCATTAACAATGGTAGAGAAAGTCGAAGGAAGAATCATTTTAGCTATTGCAGTTAAGTTTGAAAATGTAAGATTAATTGACAATATAACATTAACGGTTAAATAAGGGGGAGCATCTATGTTTCGCACAATGATGAGAGCAAAGTTACATCGTGCAACTGTAACGGAGGCAAATTTAAATTATGTAGGTAGTATTACAATTGATGAAGACTTAATGGATGCAGTAAATATTGTAGAAAACGAAAAAGTCCAAATTGTAAATAATAATAATGGTGCTCGCTTAGAGACATACGTTATTAAAGGGGAACGCGGTAGTGGTGTTGTTTGTTTAAACGGTGCGGCGGCAAGACTTGTACAACCAGGGGACAAAGTAATTATTATTTGTTATGGGCTAGTTACGGAAGAAGAGATTCATACACAAGAACCAAAAATTGCAGTACTAGACGATAATAATCAAATTATTGAAATGTTAGGTGCTGAAAAAGCGGGTACGATATTATAAGTAGAAAGGCTATCTCCATTGCGGAGATAGCTTTTTTGTGCATCTTTTCATTAAGATGAGATAAAACGTGGTATAGTAACATTATATAAATTATTGTTGTTTGAAAGGTAAGAAATTGAGGTGTTACATATATGAGTAAGCGTTATGTCGTTGTTGATTTAGAGACGACAGGGAACTCCTGGAAAGATGGGAAGGATAAAATTACCCAAATTGCAGCTGTTGTAGTAGAAGATGGAGAGATATTGGAGATTTTTTCGTCTTTTGTTAATCCAAAGAGAGAGATCCCACCATTTATTACAGAATTAACAGGGATTGATGAAAGTCTTGTAAAACAAGCCCCGTTATTTCAAGATGTAGCCCCGATGATTGTTGAGCTATTACAAGGTGCGGCTTTCGTTGCGCATAATGTTCACTTTGATTGGAATTTTTTAAATGAAGAATTAAGGCAAGCTGGATATACAGAAATACATTGTCCGAAAATCGACACGGTTGAATTGGCTCAAATTCTTTTGCCGACAGCCGATAGTTATAAATTACGTGATTTAGCTAAGAAGCATGAACTAGAGCACGATCAACCACATCGTGCGGATAGTGATGCTCTTGCAACAGCGGAATTATTTTTACAATTTTTAAATGAAATTGAAAAGTTACCACTTGTCACGTTGCAATCGCTTTATGAATTAAGTGATGTGTTCCAAAGCGATATAGCTGATGTGCTTTCTGAAAATATTTTAAAGAAAGTAATGCACGGTAAAGAAGATATAGCGGAGTATGAAATACATCGAAATATTGCGCTGAAAAAGCGGAACTATTCCTTAAACCTTGGAGAAACGTGTTCATCAAAGTTTGATGCTTTCTTGAATAAAACGATGGATAAATTGGAATCACATATGCCAAAGTTTGAAAGAAGAGAAAGTCAACAACTGATGATGAAAGAGATATATACGGCGTTAAGAGATTCTCGTTTTTCACTAATTGAAGCCGGTACAGGAACAGGAAAGACTCTCGCTTATTTGCTTCCTAGTCTTTATTTTGCAAAGAGAAAAGAAGAACCTGTCATTATAAGTACACAAACGGTACAACTCCAACAACAAATATTAGAAAAAGAAATTCCGTTATTACAAAAAATAATGCCATTTTCATTTGAGGTAGCTCTTCTAAAAGGAAGAAAGCATTATTTATGCTTACATAAATTTGAGTATGCTTTGCAAGAGGAAGAAAAAAATTATGATATGGCACTTACAAAGGCGAAGATTTTAGTTTGGCTATTGCAAACTGAAACAGGTGATCGAGACGAATTAAATATTCCTGAGGGCGGAAAGTTACTTTGGAATCGTATTTGTAGCGATGCGTATAGTCCAGGCGGTATGCAAAGTAATTGGTTTAGTCGTTGTTTTTACCAGCGAGCGAAGAATAAAGCTTTATTTGCAGATATCGTTATTACAAATCATGCGTTATTATTTCAAGATTTTTCAAGTGAAGAACCGTTGTTTGCTTCATGCGAACATATTATTTTTGATGAAGCTCACCATATTGAAGAAGCCGCGAGTAGAACATTGGGTGAACAGTTCTCTTGTATGTATTTTCAATTGGTTATATCTCGTCTTGGGACACTAGAAACAGAAGATGTACTCTCCAAAGTATATAAAATGATGAAAAAATCAGAGCAAGCATCTCGTTCAACTTTCCGTATGATAAGTTATAGTTTGAAGGAACTTAAGTTTGATGCGGATGAACTCTTCCAAATGTTACGTACTTTTATATTTAAACAAACAAAGCAAGAGCAAGGAACGAATAATATGCCGCTCATCTATAGGTATAACGCAGAACTAGAAAAAGGTAAGTTGTGGGATAGTATCGTCGAATTAACAAATCGTCTTATATATGAATTAAGAAGGGTAGTAACTGCTCTTGAGAAGCAAGTGGATATATTGCAAAGTAAGTTAGAATGGGAGATGCATGTTGTAACAGGTGAATTTATGCATTTAATTGAGTTGCTGAGAAAGATGGCAGAATCATTACAGTTACTCGTATTAGAAAAGAATTCGTATGTAACTTGGATGGAGACTGAAACGAAAGGGACGATTCATTCAACAGTTCTATATGCACAGCCTGTTCATATTGGTGAAAGATTTGCTGATGAATTTTTAACAGAAAAAAAGAGTGTTATTTTTACATCCGCAACACTAACAGTTAACGATACGTTTGATTATATAAAAGAGGAACTTGGTTTACATGATTTCGCTCCAAATACTTTAAAGGTTCCGTCGCCATTTCGTTATGATGAACAGATGAAATTAATGGTGTCAACGGATGTACCTTTTATTAAGCAAGTAAGTAATGAGCGATATATTGAATCTGTATCGGAACATATTGCAAAGATAGCGAAAGCCACAAAAGGCAGAATGCTCGTTTTATTCACTTCGTATGAAATGTTAAAAGAAGCGTATGCGAATTTAAAAAATAATGATGAATTAGAGGGGTATTTATTACTGACCCAAAGTGTGAATAATAGAAGTCGAAGCCGCTTAATTCGAAAGTTTCAAGAATTCGACAAATCAATTTTATTAGGGACGAGCAGTTTCTGGGAAGGAATAGATATTCCAGGAGATGCCTTAAGTTGTCTTGTTATAGTCCGTCTACCATTTACACCTCCTCATCAGCCGATGATGGAAGCGAAAGGTGAGTGGCTAAAAAATCAAGGTGAAGATGTATTTGCTAAATTAGCGCTTCCACAAGCAATATTACGTTTCAAACAAGGATTCGGCCGCTTAATTCGAACGAATACAGATACAGGAACGGTAGTAGTGTTAGATCGTCGTTTGACGAGTTCTTCCTATGGAAAACGATTTCTACAATCGATTCCTAACGTACCTCTTTATGAAGGGCCATTAGAAGAATTGTTAGTACAATTAGAAGAACCACCAAATGAATAAAAATGGAAGAAAAATACGCCTGAAGTACTTATAAACTTCAGGCGTAAAAAATGTGGGTAGGAGGAATTTTATTTTTCTTACTTCTTGTATACAAAATGTGTTGGTTTTCGACTTGAAACCTTTTTTTGCTGTACATGTCCTGCTATAATAGATGGGTGATGAAGCAGGGGTTGTAAAGAATGTACTCTTATTGTAACCGCATTGCGTTCTTCTATAATTAGAAATTTTTGTGTAACGGAGGAGTTTTTTCATGGAGAAGAAAATCGAAGTACTATCAACGACGCGTATTAAATATTCGTCGGATTTGTATAAAATTGTTGATAGTTTAAATCGTACGTTAAAAGAGCAGGACCTCATGTTCGGACTAGCATTAGACGAAAAAGATAAAGAAACAGCTGTATTTACGATTTACAGAACGTAGTGATACAATGAAAAAGTGGATCTTTGCAATCATTATTGTTATCGTTGCTAGCGGAATATATGGGGCGTATGTTTATAATAAAGCGATGGGAAAGAAAATTCCAAAAGAGTCGAAATTTGTAGAAATTGCTAAAGAAAAAGCAAAGCTTACAAAGGTGAAATCTGTTGATTATTACAACGGAAAATCTGCATATATAGTCGTGCAAGGTACAGATGAAAAGGGAGAACAACTTATCGTTTGGGTGCCTGAGAAAAAAGGGGATACTGTAGTAAGGAAAAAGAGCGAAGGTATTTCTGAAAAAGAGGCTATACAAAGAACAATAGAGCAAGTCGGCAATGAAAGTAAGGAATCAAAAAGTAAGCCGAAAGAGATTATGAAAGTGAAATTAGGCTTTGAAAATGATGTACCACTATGGGAAGTTACATATATTGATGATGACAATCGTTATAGTTATTACTATCTTGAATTTAAAGATGGAAAATTTTTAAGACGATATAGCATTGAAAAATAGATGTAGGGGGAACTACAAATGAAATTAGCAAAGCGAGTAGCTGCTTTAACACCGTCTTCAACTTTAGAAATTACAGCAAAGGCACAAGCATTAAAAGCAGAGGGTCATGATGTAATTGCATTAGGGGCAGGGGAACCTGACTTTAATACACCAGAGCATATTATGGATGCTGCACATAAAGCGATGTTAGAAGGGCATACGAAGTATACACCAACAGGTGGATTACAATCGTTAAAACAAGAAATTGTGAAGAAATTTACTCGCGATCAAGGTATTGCGTATGATCCATCTGAAATTATTGTATGTAATGGTGCAAAGCATGCATTGTATACATTATTCCAAGTATTACTTGATGAGGGAGATGAAGTTATCATCCCAACTCCTTACTGGGTAAGCTATCCAGAGCAAGTAAAGCTTGCTGGCGGTAAGCCGGTTTATGTAGAAGGTTTAGAAGACAATGAGTACAAAATTACAGCAAAGCAGCTGCGTGAGGCAATTACAGAGAAAACGAAAGCAGTTATTATTAATTCACCGAGCAATCCAACAGGAATGATTTATAGCAAAGAAGAATTACAACAGCTTGGAGAAGTATGTTTAGAACATGATATTTTAATCGTTTCTGATGAGATTTATGAAAAATTAATTTATGGTGGCGTAGAATATACTTCAATTGCCCAGCTTTCTAATGCATTAAAAGAACAAACACTTATTATTAATGGTGTATCTAAATCTCATTCTATGACAGGATGGCGTATTGGATATGCTGCAGGAAATAAGCAGCTTATTAAAGCGATGACGAACTTAGCGAGTCATAGTACGTCAAACCCTACTTCAATCGCTCAATACGGCGCAATTGCGGCATATGCAGGCTCACAAGAACCTGTGGAAACAATGCGTCAAGCCTTTGAAGAGAGATTAAACATCATTTATGATAAATTAATTCAAATCCCTGGCTTTACTTGCATTAAACCGCAAGGTGCATTTTACTTATTCCCTAACGTAAAAGAAGCTGTAGCTTTATCAGGATATGCAACAGTTGATGATTGGGCAAAAGCTCTACTAGAAGAGGAAAAAGTGGCTCTTGTACCAGGTACAGGATTTGGTGCTCCAAATAATGTTCGCTTATCATATGCGACATCTCTTGAACAAGTAGAGAAAGCATTAGAGCGTATCCATACATTTATGAAAAGTAAAGTGCAAGCTTAATTTTATATTTCATTCATGTAATATAAAAAACCTCCCCATTAATAGGGAGGTTTTTTTGACGAATTGTGGCAAAAAGAAATAGCTAAAGGTGTGTTATACTAGAGAGCGAGGTGTTTGGTGATGAAAAAGAAAATGATGTTACAGTGGTTTGAGCAGGGAAGCATTGCAATTCCAAAATTACTTATGATGCATTATAAAAAATTAGGTTTAAATGAGACGGAATTTATGGTCGTACTTCATGTACACACATTTTTAGAATCAGGTAATTCGTTTCCGACTCCATCAGAGATTTCTGAACGGATGACGATAACGGAAATGAAATGTATGGAAGTAATTCAAGCATTGATTCAAAAAGGGTTTTTATCACTAGAAGGTGGACAAAGATCAGAAGCGATGATGTGCGAAAGTTATTCTTTACAACCGTTATGGGAAAAAATATTACATTTCTTAATGGATGAATCAATAGAGGAAGAGCAAAAAGAAAAAAAACAGCTGCAAGTAAATTTATATACAGTATTTGAAAAAGAATTTGGAAGACCACTTTCGCCGTTCGAATGTGAAACGTTAGGAATGTGGGAGGACCAAGATCAACATCATCCAAATTTAATTCAAGCGGCTCTTAGAGAAGCTGTAATGAGTGGAAAACTAAATTTCCGATATATTGATCGTATTTTATTTGAGTGGAAAAAGAATGGAATTAAAACGGTAGATCAGGCTCAAAATCAAGGTCAAAAATTTAGAGCGAATCAACAAAGAGCACAACAAATGACAAAACAAGAGACGAAATTTACTGGAAAAGTGCCTTTTTATAATTGGTTGGAGCAGTAATATAGGAGGAAGTATATGTTAAATAAAACGCAAATTCGCTATTGTTTAGACACAATGGCGGATATGTATCCAGAAGCACATTGTGAATTAATTCATGAGAATCCTTTTGAATTAGTAATCGCGGTGGCACTATCTGCACAATGTACAGATGCACTTGTAAATAAAGTGACGAAAAATTTATTTCAAAAATATAAAACACCAGAAGATTATTTAAGTGTATCTTTGGAAGAGTTACAACAAGATATACGTTCTATTGGGTTGTATAGAAATAAAGCAAAAAACATTCAAAAATTGTGTCAGATGTTGCTGGATGATTACAATGGAAAAGTTCCAGAAGACCGTGACGAGTTGACGAAATTACCAGGAGTAGGGAGAAAAACAGCAAATGTAGTTGTTTCGGTAGCGTATGGCATCCCGGCAATTGCTGTTGATACGCATGTAGAAAGAGTGAGTAAACGGTTAGCGATTTGTAGATGGAAAGATTCGGTGTTAGAAGTAGAAAAAACATTAATGAAGAAAGTACCGATGGACGAGTGGGGAGTTACACATCATCGTATGATTTTCTTTGGACGTTATCACTGCAAAGCACAACGACCGCAATGTGAGGAGTGCAGACTGTTAGAAGTATGTCGTGAAGGAAAGAAGCGAATGAAGGTGAAATAAAGGATGGAGCGAGTTATAGAAATACCGAAAGAATTTCACTGTTTACCATTTTTTAAAGAAAGTGTAAATTTAATTAAGTATCATACAGACAATTCTTTTGAAGAGATAATACAAAATACTTACTTTATATTTGATATTGAAAGACAGTATGAGCCGTGGAAGGAAATTGAAAACAGCATTCCAGCGATGTTGAATGTATGGAAAAATAAGCATGAAGACATTGCTATACTGTTTCGAAATAGAAATAAGCAAGAGGCTGAGGGACCAATGATTCTTTTTGCAGCTCACTTGTTATCGGTTGTCTACTGGCTAAATGAACAACCTGTTCATAGTTTGAATGAAATGCAAATAAATACGAATAAATTAAAAGTGCAACCTGTTAATTTTATGGAAAGATATTCATTCATTATAAAGAAACCGAGTAATTATCATTCTTATATTCAATTAGCGCAGTTGTATATCGAAATAGAAAAGCTGTATGTAAAGAAAATGATAACAAAAAAGAAGTCCGCTTCTCGTTAAGAGAAACGGACTTCTTTTTTTGTATATTAGGACTCTGTTGTAACAACAGCACCGTCTGCGTGAGGTGTATCTCCTCCGGTATTTTGGTGTTGCTGTTCTTGTTGTTTCTTAGCCTCTTCTTCAGCTTTTTTCTTGGCCTCTTCATCAGCTTTCTTCTTAGCTTCTTCATCAGCTTTTTTCTTAGCTTCTTCATCAGCTTTTCTTCTAGCTTCCTCATCAGCTTTCTTTTGAGCTTCTTCTTGCTGTTTACGTTGTTGTTCTTGCTGTTGTTCTTGTTGTTTCTTAGCCTCTTCTTCAGCCTTTTTCTTAGCTTCGTCTTGTTTTACTTTATCTTCATTAGCCTTTTTCTGGGCTTCTTCATCAGCTTTTTTCTTAGCTTCTTCATCGGCCTTTTTCTTAGCCTCTTCTTCAGCTTTTTTCGCATCTGGAGTTCCGCCAGGCGCAGTGAAGGATGCACCAACTGCTGGGCTTGTTCCAGTGCCTTTTTTTGCTACTACAGAGAAGCTGTAAGTAACACCTGGTTTAATACCACCAAGAGTAGCTGTCGTACCACTTATTGATAGGCTACCACTTGAACCATCAGTTGCTTTATAGCTGGCTGCATATGCATCGACTTCTGCTGGTCCAGACCAGTTTAGTGTAACTGTGCTAGCGCCATCAAAAGTGACATTCAGACCACTAGGGGCATCTACTTTAATTTGTTTAATTGCATCTTTTTTCGCACCTTTTACGTATAATTCTCCGTTTATTTCTTGTACAGAAGAAGGACGTTCAAAGCGAGATTTATCTGTAGCGAATTTGCTCATCATTACTTGGAACATTTGCTGTGCAATTTTAGTATAACGATCACTAATGTAGTTTTCTGGACCATTCTTTACGTAACCAGTCCATACAGCCATCGTATATTGTGGTGTATATCCAGCGAACCAGCTATCCCTGTTTGCATCAGCTGGAATGCCGTATTTCTTTAAATCTTTTGCATCAAAGTTTTGCGTTCCAGTTTTACCCGCTACGTCAACACCTGAAACATATGCTGTTGGTCCTGTACCACCAGAACCAGGTTTTACTACGTCACGAAGAACGTCAGTTACCATGTAAGCTGTATAGTCTTGCATAGCGCGTTGTTCTTTCGGTTTAAAGCTTTTCTTTTTCCCGTCCGGGAAGGTTACTTCTTTTACGAAGTGTGGTTTATTATAGTTACCACTATTACCGAAGGTTGCATATGCACCTGCTACTGCTAATGGAGAACTATCGTTACTACCAATTGCAGTAGATTCATGTACTCCATTTTCAAATGTCATGCCTAAACCTTCAGCAAACTCTTTTGATTTATTAAGTCCAACTGTTTGAGCTGTCTTTAAAGCCGGGATGTTTAATGACTTCTTCAATGCTTCACGAAGTGAAACGTCACCTTTAAAACTCCCTGTAGCATTTTTAATCTTTGTGCCATCCGAATAAGTATATTCAGAGTCATTTAATTGATGGTAAGTAGACCATTGAAGATTCTCAATCGCTGGACCGTAGTCGAAAATTGGTTTCATTGTTGAACCAACTTGGCGTTTTAAATCAGTTGCCATATTATGACCTTTGAAAGTGGACTTATTTTCTTTACGTCCAGCACCAATTGCTCGAACTTCTCCAGATTGTGTATCCATAAATACGAATGATCCTTGGAATTGATCGTTTGGATACTTAATAAGATTACCATCCATAATTTTTTCAGCGTAATCTTGAGCATCTTGATCAAGTGTTGTATGAATCGTTAAACCATCTGAACCGATATTTACATCAGGATATTCTTTTTCAACTTCTTTTACAACCGCATCTAAAAATGCTTGATACTTCATCTCAGTTACTTCTGAAGACGGTTGAAGGCCCTCAGTTACTGGGATCTTAACGGCGTTATTCATTTCTTCTTTTGTTATATAACCATGTCGATTCATTAATGATAATACGACATTACGACGATTTGTTGCTCGTTCAACATTTTCCTTTTTTGTTGGATCATAAATGTTTGGACCTTGGGGTAAACCAGCGAGCATAGCAGCTTCATGTAATTGCAAGTCTTTTAAATCTTTACCATAATATTTTTGCGCTGCTGTCGCAATACCGTATGAACGGTTACCTAAATTAATCTTATTTAAGTACATTTCTAAAATCTCATGTTTAGAGTATTGTTGCTCTAATTTGTAAGATAAGTACCATTCTTGTACTTTTCTTTTAGCAGTTTTGTCCATCGTTAGAAAGTAGTTTTTAACGACTTGCTGTGTAATCGTACTACCACCTTGGGAACCGAAACCACCAGTGACATTTTCCATAACTGCTTTTGTAGTTCGTTTAAAATCAATTCCATTATGATCATAGAAACGCGAATCCTCAGTTGCAAGGAATGCATTTTCAACTACTTTTGGAATTTGATCATAAGTAACGTGTGTTCGTTTTTCAGCACCGTATTCATAGAAGAAATTCCCGTTTTTATCAAGAAACTTTGTTGATAAAGGATTAACAAGTTTGGCTTTGTCTAATTTTGGAGCATCCTTTACCATAACAAAGAAAGCGGAAACGCCGGCTACAAGACCAACGATACCAAGAAGTAGACAACCTATAAGAAATTTCTTGAAAAAGGAGCCTTTTTTCTTTGGTTTTTCTTCTTTATGTGTTTTTTTCTCTTGATTTTTCACATGATTTCGTTCTGTACGAGAACGATAATTATCTGACATTATACTTTCTCCTACCTTTCATTCTCTCCCCCAAAAGTCGAAAAAAGAGCCTTAGTGATGACTCTATCACGAAAAATAAACCATGTCTAGTACACGGATATAGTCAATCCGAGGGTGATAACCGCATGATAATAAGGATCCATGCTCTTCTATTTCTTCTTTCGTAATCGACTTGCGTCCACCAGTATTTTGACGATTCCAAAATGCAATAATATGTTTTGCATCTAGTAAATAAAATTCATCAAAAAGTGTAAATTTAATAATAACAAATGCAATTCCATTATGAGCAACCACTTGCTTCATATGTTCAATTTGATGAAGGTGGAAGTTTTGAAGTGGGAAACTAGTTTTATTTTTTGTTTCCTTTGCTTCAAAATCGATGTATTTCCCTTTGTATACACCGTTGTAATCTGTTGTAGAAGGTTGTTTAAAATACGCTTCTTTTACCACTGCAGCACTTCGAGCGGGGTAATCTACTTTTACAATTTGAAGAGGTGTAGGCTTTTTATGTACACATGCAATATTATGGGTTAAGTAATATTGATTTGTTTCATTCAATTCCTCTTCAAGGGACATACCTCTATTACTATAAGTATGTGTTTTTATAGGTGTTTTTTGAGGTTGTGAAGCTTGATTATACCTTTTTCCATTTGGGTAACGAATGGTCATAGTGTGTCCACCCCCAACTTGCTAAGAATTACTTACAAAGGTGATTATATCAAAAAATGAAAAAAGATGTGACCTTTTTGATGAAAGGTATGATGACTTATTTATGTTTACATGGAATGATTATATGAAAATGAAACAAAATCGAGAAAAAAATTTTTGTACAGAGGAAGAAAAAGCAATTATTCACAATATTAAAAAGAAAACAGAAATAGCTAATGTGGACAATATTTCTCGGACACAATCTTATCAAGAATATTATTTAAGAAATAGTGAAATCAGGTGGGCCTTTTTAGCGAGTATGGTTTCGAGAAATGCGGGCTGGAATATGACTGATTTAGAAGGGAGATATTATGCTACTGTTTTACCTAGAACGGTAAAAAAACATTTATTTATTCTGTACGAACAGGCTAATTGGATTATTTTTTTAGATGCATTTCCTCAGCTATTATTGTATGAGGAAAGTAAGAAGAGACGTGCACCTCTCTTTCATTTGTTGCAATATTTCAACGTATCAATTTTTATGGAAAAAGAATGGTTACTTTTCTGGGAAAGAAGGGATATGAATAGGCTTATGACAGCGCTTATTATAAATGAACAAAATAAAATTCAAAAACCAGTCATTGAGAACACATATTTTAAAAAACATGTATTCCATACTGCACTTTTTAAAGTACAAGAAAGACTTCATATTAGTGCAGTTATCTTCCCAACAATTGAAGGGAGAATGTATGGATTTTCGGTTTATCAATTTGAAACGTTACAACAGCGCATAGAACTAGGAAAAAAATTAGCATGGTTATTGTTTCATCCAATTTATAATGGTTCGTTTTATAAGTTTGCATTGCAAACTACACATACTGGGTCTAGGGAAGATTATGAAGTTTACGCAAAGGAAACTCGAAAGTCTTATACGCCAACACTTAGAGATATTTATCCTGTTATTTTACATGAAGAAATAAAAATGAGAGATTGGTTTTGTGCAAATATGAAAATGAATGTGCTATTTGTACCTGAAGAACCTAAAGGGGAAGTTAATATAACAGAATGGTATAGAAGAAAGAGAGAACAAATCTATAGGCTATCTATCGCAAATCGTTTTGCTAAAAGGATGGATGAGTTCATGATATAATAAAAAAGAAGTCCCGTCTTCCATTTTGAAGACGGGACTTCTTAATTTGAAACAATCCTGCTATGTGTGCTACAACTTTAATCTCAAAACGTAATGCTAGTAGGAGATTAAGGGTGACTTGAAATTTAACTGTTCGTAATAAAGTCTCGCTTTATGTAGCAGGGAAGTTTGGACCATCTAGCTTTGGATTGCCAGTCTCGGGTTTATTTTGTTGTTTGTTTTGGTTTTTCTTTTTTTCATTTTTGTTCTTTGCCATTGTAATACACCTCCTTTTTGTATTGTTACCATTTCTATAAATGACATACGAAATGATTTCTTTGACGAATAACAACTAGTTTTGTCATGTGGGCAGGAGTGGTGAATCATTCGGCGAAATTACATGACAAAGGAAAAGCAAAGAAGGAGGCGTTTTGTATATGGCGATGGTTCAGAAGGAAGATGTAATGAAAAAAATGGATCAAATGTTAAGTTCTCTCGATTTGCTGGAAATGAATATAGGGATTAGAATGAATCATGCATTAAAGGATGCGAGTGAAAAAATATGCAATAAGATAGAAATAACAGAAATGCATATTGAACATATGGAAAATAAATTAGTGCATCACGAAGAGAAAGGGAATTGGGTAAAGACATTTCAAAACGTCGTAGTGAGTGCATAATAAGGTGGGAAAGAAATGAAGAATGAAGCATTAATACAGTCTTCAGAAAAACTCATGCAGTATAATAATGAAGCGAATGTAAAAAAAAGAGAACTAACCGAATACGACTTTTATAAGGATATGAAACCGTTTGTAGATAGGGTAGATGAGGAATTAAAGAAGTGGAAAGAATTAGCTTATAAGTGGATTAAAGAAGAAAAGCCAAAATATATACATGTACAGCAAATTGATCAAGTATATGATAATTTACAAACGAATGTGTTGCAATGCTTTGTAAATAAAGGTAAAGGTAAACGATTCTTTGAAACACACCAAGCCATTTCGTATACTTTGCAAAATATAGTTGAGCAATGTAAATAACAAGAGGGAGAGCCCTCTTGTTATTTTTATGCTTCTGTCATTGTTGTAGGTTTTGTTGCGCCGTTTATTTCTAATTCTTTTATTAATGTTCGATAATCTGAAATGCATATTTTTCCTTCGAGATACCAATGTCTCGCAAAGTCTAATAATTCATTTGCATTCTCTGTGCAATACCCCTTTTTTTGAGAAAACGCTTGTTTTAAATCCCCTAATACCATGTTGATTCCTCCCCCATGAGAATCTTCTTCTTCATTATCATAGCATGGAAGGGTTTTCTTTTTTAATTTTTTAAAAATTTAAACTTCCGACAAAAATAGACAGATACTCCATCACACATATTATTTTATAGGTACATATTATATATGTAGAAACTTATGTGAAGGAGGAGAGAATGCATGTTTCAACAACCTAACTTATATCAGCAAACGAATCCATATGCACAGCAAAATATGTACCAATATAATACGGATACATATTTACGGTATAATATGTATCCTTTCGAGCCTTATTATGGAAATCAAAATTATTATCAACCGTTTGAAGTGTCCTTTATGAATCAAGCTCAACAACCACAACAGCAGCAACCTTATGTGAATCAAGCTCAACAACCACAACAGCAGCAGCAACCTTATGTGAATCAAGCTCAACAATCACAAGCTCAGCAACCATACATGAATCAACCACAGCAGCAGCCTTATATGAATTCGCAATATTATATGCCACCACCATCTCCGTATGCTAATCAACAAGCGATGTTTTATCCACCAAAACAACCGTACCCGACGCAGGGTAAGCAAAAGCAACAACAGCCAAGTCAGTTTTCTAGTTTTGTTTCTCAATTTAAAACATCAGATGGTAACTATGATGTAAATAAAATGATGAATACAGCTGGACAAATGATGAATGCGATGAATCAAGTGACAGGTATTGTAAAGCAAGTTGGAGGCTTTTTTGGTAAGTGATGTTGAAGGATTGTCTATAAAAACAATGTAAATGAAATAAAGGACTAGACAAATTTCCTTGTAATAAATGGGTATATATAACAAACGGCTTTCTCTCTTTTCTCATACTGTAAAGTGTAATCAGATTTTTTTAACGAGAGAGGAGAGAAAAAACTATGCATCATTGTCATCCTTGCTTTGGAGGGCATAAGCCTACAGGACCTATTTGTACGACTGCTCCTGTCATTCATCCGACGAAACAATGCGTAACACACTCTTTTTCAACAACGGTGGTGCCACACATTTTCCCAACACATACAACACATGTACATCATCAACAAATTAAAAACCAAAACTTCTTCCCGCAAACAAATTCAAATGTAAATGTTGTGGACCCAATCGACCCAGGATTCGGTGGCGGATGTGGACCGTGTGGCCATGGTCATCATCATCATCACCACGGTCATCAAATATCTCCATTTGGGCCAGGACCGAATGTATCACCGTTTGGACCAGGACCAAATGTATCACCGTTTTTACCAAACAATGTATCACCAGTAGGTCCAAATATCGGACCAAACGTTGGTGGAATATTTAAAAAGTAAATGATATGTTAGAACTAGCGAAATGCTAGTTCTTTTTTTGTAATTGGAGTGTTGATATGAAAGTTATTGCAGTAACAGGATATAAGCCATTTGAACTTGGAATATTTAAAAATGATCATCCAGGAGTGGAGTGTATAAAGAAAGCATTACACCGTAAATTAATCACTTTTGTAGAAGATGGTTTAGAATGGGTTATAATAAGCGGCCAATTAGGTGTAGAATTATGGGCTGCTGAAGTTGTTTTTGAAATGCAAGTAGAATATCCTGATTTAAAATTAGCGGTATTCACTCCGTTTTTAGAACAAGAAGAAAATTGGAAAGAAGATAATCGTGAATATTACGAATTTATTCTTTCTCAAGCAGACCATGTTGATAGTATCACGAAACGGAAGTATGAAAGCCCAGAGCAATTTAAATTAAAAAATCAATTTTTTATTGAAAAAAGTGATGCGCTTTTAGCGGTATACGATGAAGAAAAACCAGGAAGTCCCAAATATATTGTAGAATCAGCAAAGAAAAAAGGAGAAATAGAAAATTATCACAGTTATTTCATTCTTTTTTCTGATTTACAAGATATAATAGAAGAGGAACAGTGGAATAATGCAGAGTAATATGTAATATAGTACTCGTATATATGATTGACAAAAAGCATTGTTTCTGAAAAAATTTAGTTAATGAAAGTTTTGGTAAAAATTTGAGGTGAAGAAAATGATTTCGGATAAAATTAAATTAACAGCGAAAGATATTTTAGAAAAAGAATTTAAAACAGGTATGAGAGGTTATCAGCAAGAAGAAGTAGACAAGTTTCTTGATATGATCATTAAAGACTATGAAGCTTTCCACAAAGAGTTTGAGCAATTAAAGCAACAAAATGCTCGTTTAAAGCGTGAATTAGAGGAACAAAAACTAGCAGTAACGCAAGTTCCACAACAACCTGTACAAACACCAGTTGCACAACCGGTTTATAACAACACGAATACGGATATTTTAAAACGCTTATCTAACTTAGAAAAAGCTGTATTTGGAAGTAAGTTATACGAATGATGTAAGGTGGGAAAAGGTTTAAGCATTTTACATAGAAAAAAACGTTGCAAAATCTTTTTGTTTCCACTATACTAATGGATGTCATAACGTTTGGGTAATCGCTGCAACGCCAACGTTGTAGAGGAAAGTCCATGCTCGCACGGCCTGAGATGGCTGTAGTGTTCGTGCCTAGCCAATTCATAAGCTAGGGTATTCTGGCTGTAAGGCTGGTTTAACGGCAGGGAAAAAACCTAAGTCCTTTCGGATATGGTTTGACTACCTTTAAAGTGCCACAGTGACGAAGTCCTTGAAGAAATGATAGGAGTGGAACGAGGTAAACCCCACGAGCGAGAAACCCAAATAATGGTAGGGGAATCTTTTCCAAGGAAATGAACGACGGGAAAGGACAGGTTTTATAACCTGTAGATAGATGATTGCCACCGGAGTACGAGGCGTGGGCCGTTTGTAGTACAAAGGAACAGAACATGGCTTACAGAACGTTATGAACCAACTATGAAATAACTCAGCTCTCCTTTGTTAGAGGAGGGCTTTTTATTTGTATGAAGTTATAAAGTATGAGTTAAAATGGTTAATGAGAAAATTTTTCGTAAAATGTAATAATTAATAGGACCAATTGCTATTAATTATTGTTTGAATATACATAAGAGGTGAATGCAAATGGGAAAAGTTACTTTAATTGCAACAGCGGCAATGGGTATTGAAGCGTTAGTTGCCCGAGAAGTTCGCGATCTTGGTTATGAATGTCAAGTAGAAAACAGCAAAGTAACATTTGAAGCAGATGAAAAGGCGATTTGTCGTACGAACTTATGGTTACGTACTGCGGACCGTGTAAAAATTAAAGTTGGCGAATTTAAAGCAACGACATTTGATGAGCTATTTGAAAAAACAAAAGCATTAAACTGGGGAGATTATATTCCAGAGAATGGTGAATTCCCTGTTATCGGTAAATCTTTAAAATCTGAATTATTCAGTGTTTCGGATTGCCAACGTATCGTTAAAAAAGCTGTCGTTGAAAAATTAAAAACAACATATAAACGTACAACTTGGTTTGAAGAAGATGGTCCGTTATTCCGTATCGAGATTGCAATGCTCAAGGATATTGCAACATTAACAATTGATGCGAGCGGTGTTGGGCTTCATAAACGTGGATACCGTATGGATCAAGGGGAAGCTCCGTTAAAAGAAACATTAGCTGCGTCTTTAATTAAATTAACAAACTGGAAGCCAGATCGTCCATTTGTTGATCCATTCTGTGGATCAGGTACAATTCCGATTGAAGCAGCATTAATTGGACAAAACATTGCACCAGGATTTAACCGTGGTTTCGCATCTGACGAGTGGGGCTGGGTAGGTAAACAAAACTGGCGTGAAGCTCGTCAAGAAGCTGAAGATTTAGCGAACTATGATCAACGATTACAAATCATTGGATCAGATATTGATCATCGTATGATTCGAGTTGCTCAAGATAACGCAGAAGAAGTAGGCTTAGGCGATTTAATTACATTTAAACAAATGCAAGTAAAAGATTTCACAACAAAAGAGGATTATGGCTACGTTGTAACGAATCCTCCATACGGAGAACGTTTAAGTGAAAAAGCACTCGTTGAACAACTGTATAAAGAAATGGGACAAGTATTCCGCCCATTAGATACATGGTCAGCGTATGTATTAACAAGCTACGAAGCATTTGAGAAGTGTTACGGAAAAGATGCGTCGAAGAAGCGTAAGCTGTTTAACGGATTTATCCGTACAGATTACTACCAATACTTCGGAAAACGTCCACCACGTAATTCATAGTATAAAACTCCTCTAGCGCGCATATACTGGCTATTATGTAATGCGTAAAGGAGGAAGTCATATGGATAATTTTCAATTATCAATGATTCAAAAAGCTATTCACCGTACGTATGATGAGCTCGGAAAAGAAGTGGATAGTCAAGGTGCGATTGTAGATGAAATACAAAAAGCACAAGAAGAATATTTGTCAGCTCTTTCACATGAAACAGCGATTGATAAACGGTACTTAAAGTCATTAATATAGAAGAAAATTTTCCTTTTTCGAAAGGAAAATTTTTTTTCGTGAATTTCTATGTATTGCAACAGGGGAAAGTGGCTGCACACATATGCGTAGCAGTTGCTATTATCTTTTTATAGAAAAACTTTTTGGTTGGAGGCTAAGGATGTTTACTGAGAAGAGATTACCATTTGAAGTAGGAAAACAAGATAATTTTTATGATAAGTTGAATGAGTGGATTGGAGATGTGTTTTACGACATCCTTCCGGAAAAAGGATTTGAAGAGCGTGATGAACAAATTTTTATGGCGTTTCAGTTAGAACGCGCTTTCCAAGAAAAGAAAGTTATGTTCGCAGAAGCTGGTGTAGGAACAGGGAAAACAATTGTATATCTTCTATATGCAATTTGTTACGCGCGTTATACTGGAAAACCAGCTATTATTGCTTGTGCAGATGAAACGTTAATTGAGCAGCTTGTGAAAGAAGAAGGGGACATCGCTAAGTTATCTGAAGCATTAGGGCTATCTGTTGATGTAAGGCTTGCAAAATCAATGGATAATTATTTATGCTTACGTAAACTTGAAGATGTTATGAGTGGACGAGCTCCAGAAGTAATTGAAGACGTATATTACGAGTTACCACAGTTTGTATTCGATCATGGTACGATGCAAAACTTTACTCACTATGGTGACAGAAAAGAATTTCCACTTTTAAATGACGAAGAATGGTCAAAAGTAAATTGGGATTACTTCCAAGATTGCTTTACTTGTGATTCTCGTCATCGTTGTGGACAAACTCTTTCTCGTGAACATTATCGTAAAGCAGCAGATTTAATTATTTGTTCTCAAGATTTCTATATGGATCATATTTGGACGTACGATGCTCGTAAGCGTGAAGGGCAAATTCCATTATTACCAGAAAGTAGCTGCGTTGTATTCGATGAAGGACATCTTGTAGAATATGCAGCTCAAAAAGCTTTAACATACCGTTTAAAGCAAACGATGATGGAGCAACTATTAACGAGATTGCTACAAAACGATATTCGTGAGGAGTTTGCACATTTAGTAGAAGAAACAATTTGGCAAACTGAACGATTCTTTGATGTGTTACAAGAGAATAAAAAGGAAATTGCCGGTTCTGATCGTCTAGAAATTACTGTGACAGAAAAAGTAACAGCTGAAGCGAAACGACTTTATGCAAAAATCGGTGAAGTTGGAGATGCATTAGTATTCGAAAGTGAAATGCATACAGTAAACACGTATGATTTAAATATTGTTGATGAGCATTTAGATGTATTAGAACATTCACTTCGTCTGTTCATGCACGAGAAAAATGTAATTACTTGGGGTGAAGAAGGTGATGGTGCCTTCACGTTAGTTATTATGCCGCGTGCAGTTGAAGAAGTGTTACAAGAGAAAGTATTCTCGAAGAAAATACCGTATATTTTCTCTTCTGCGACATTATCGAACAACGATTCATTCGCTTTCACAGCTAATAGCCTAGGGGTAAAAGATTACTTGTCATTCTCAGTTGCTTCACCGTTTGATTACGAAGAGCAAATGACAGTAAACTTACTATCACATACGAAAGAAAATGAATGGGAAAGAAAGTGTCAATATACACTTGAAAATATACAAAAAACAAATGGACGTACGCTTGTATTATTCCGTACAACGCAAGAGCTTGCAGCGTTCAAAGAGTATGTAAGTAAAGAGCAAATGTCGGTTCCGTTCTTATATGAAGGAGATCAGGAAATTAGCCAGCTCGTTTCTCGTTTCCAAAATGAAGAAGAGACTGTACTTTGTGCGGTTCATTTATGGGAAGGTTTAGATATTCCTGGTTCATCATTATCGCACGTTATTATTTGGTCTTTACCATTCCCTCCAAACGATCCTGTGTTTGAAGCGAAACGTAAGCACGTAAATGATCCATTCTGGGATGTAGATGTACCATATATGATTTTACGACTTCGTCAAGGAATTGGGCGTTTAATTCGTACAAGTGAAGATAAAGGTGCTATATCAATTTTCTTATCTGATTCAGAAGATGAGAAAGTAGTTGCAGCTGTGAAAAATGTACTGCCAGTAGAAGGTAAAGAATTATAAGGAGAAAGCTTGGCGCTTGCCAAGCTTTTTTTCTATTATAAAAGGAATTTATGTTTCTGTGTCGAATTAAACTTGAGGTAGAAAAAGGAGGCTTTTATACGATGACAGTTGCTACATATGAAGTAGAAAAACAATTTTTAACATACGTGAAGAAGATACAGAATTACGGAGAAGCATTAAGTTTAATGTTTTGGGATTTAAGAACAGGTGCACCAAAAAAAGGTGTAGATCAGCGTTCAGAAGTAATTGGTATGCTTTCGTCAGAAGTGTTTGCTATGTCGACTTCAGATGAGATGGGAAACTATTTAACAGAGCTTGAAGCTTTAATACGTGAAGATAAACTTTCTGAAACAACGAAGAAAATGGTTGAAGAGTGTCGGAAAGAATATGATAGAAATAAAAAAATTCCACAAGCTGAATATGAGGCTTATGTGAAATTAGAAGCGAAAGCAGAGAGTGTGTGGGAAGAAGCTCGTGAAAAATCTGATTTCGAAATGTTCCGCCCATACTTAGAAAAAATTGTTGAATTTAAAAAGAAATTTATTACATATTGGGGTTATGAAACATATAAATATAATACATTATTAGACATGTATGAGCCAGGTATTACAGTAGAAGTTTTAGATCACGTATTTGGTCAACTTCGTGAGCGCATCGTGCCGCTTGTAAAAGAAATCTCTGAGTCTAAAAAAGGATTAAAAACAAGTGCTTTATCGGAACAATTTTCAAAAGAAAAACAAAAGAACTTTACATTAGAACTATTAAAGCAATTGAATTATGACTTTGAAGCAGGTCGTCTTGATGAAACAGTGCATCCTTTCGAAATTACATTAAATAGAGGGGATGTTCGTATTACGACACGCTATGATGAAAAAGATTTCCGTATGGCTGTATTTGGAACAATTCATGAATGTGGTCATGCAGTATATGAACAAAACATTGCAGAACAATTTGAAGGTACACCACTTTGCAGTGGTACATCTATGGGTATTCACGAATCACAATCATTATTCTTTGAGAACTTTATCGGCCGTAATAAATCATTCTGGAAGAAAAATTATGATTTATTAAAAGAGTATAGCGATGGTCAATTTGATGATATGTCAGTCGATGAGTTTTATGATGCAATTAACGAATCGAAGCCGTCATTCATTCGTATAGAAGCAGATGAGCTTACATACCCGCTTCATGTTATGGTGCGTTATGAATTAGAGAAAGAATTATTTGATGGTACATTACAAGTGAAGGACTTACCAGCAGCTTGGAATGATAAGATGGAAGCATATTTAGGAATTCGTCCGGAAAATGATGCACAAGGTGTATTGCAAGATGTTCACTGGGCTGGTGGCTCATTTGGATACTTCCCATCTTATGCGCTTGGTTACATGTATGCAGCGCAATTTAAGCAAAGAATGTTAAAAGACATTCCGAACTTTGATGCATTATTAGAAGAAGGAAACGTAACACCGATTCGTGGATGGTTAACAGAACATATTCACCAATATGGTAAAACGAAAAAGCCGCTTGAAATTTTAGAAGATGTAACAGGTGAAGGCTTAAATGCAAACTACTTAGCCGATTATTTAGAAGCGAAATATAAAGAGATTTATGAGTTGTAAAAAAAGAGCTGCTTAATTGCAGCTCTTTTTTAAAGGGGGATGGGAGAATGGACTATACATATACAGTAATGACGCAAGAAGAAGCAGAAGAAATTGCATACAACTGGCATCATGAAGGGAAATATTCCTTTTACGATATAGAGGCAGATGAAGAAGATTTAGCTGAATTTTTACATGATGAAAGTAGAGGGAATCATACATTTTCTGTGAAGGAAAATGGCACTCTCATTGGTTATTTTACTGTTTGTAAAATAAATGACGGAACGGTTGATATTGGTCTTGGAATGAGACCTAATATAACTGGGAACGGATTTGGTTTACAGTTCTTAAACGCTATACTAGCTTTTAGTAAAGAAAAATATGGATGCAAGTATATAACACTATCAGTAGCTATATTTAATGAGAGAGCGATTAAAGTGTATAAAAGGGCAGGGTTTGAAGTAGTTGGAACGTTTATACAGAAAACAAATGGTAGTTGTTTTGAGTTTTTGAAAATGAATTATATATGTAAAAATGATTAAAAAACAGAAGAATCTCCTTCTGTTTTTTTATGCAGAAATAAATCATACTTTTTGTAATTGGAAGTTTTGAAATTTTGGAAGAGGATGTGTATGATTGAAGTTTAATAGTAAATAGCAAGTTTAGTAAGGAGAGACAGCATGAGTATAATTAAAACGAAAAATGAAATAGAGTTAATGCATGAATCTGGAAAATTACTTGCTTCATGTCATAGAGAAATTGCGAAGATGATGAAACCAGGTATTACTACAAAAGAAATTAATACGTTTGTTGAAGCATATTTAGAACAGCATGGTGCAACGTCTGAGCAGAAAGGGTACAACGGATATCCATATGCGATATGTGCATCTGTAAACGATGAAATGTGTCATGCGTTTCCGGCCGATGTTCCTTTAACTGAGGGTGATATTGTAACAATTGACACGGTAGTAAACTTAAATGGGGGTCTTTCAGATTCTGCTTGGACGTATAGGGTTGGAAAAGTTTCTGATGAAGCAGAAAAGTTGTTGTTAGTAGCTGAGAATGCTTTGTATAAAGGAATTGACCAGGCGATAATCGATAACCATGTAGGAGATATTGGCTATGCAATTGAAAGTTATGTAACAAATGAAGGTTTTTCTGTTGCAAGAGACTTTACGGGACATGGAATCGGTAAAGAGATTCATGAAGAACCAGCAATTTTTCATTTTGGGAAACAAGGACAAGGACCTCAGTTACAAGAAGGAATGGTAATTACAATTGAACCGATTGTAAATATAGGTATGCGATATTCTAAAGTAGATTTAAATGGGTGGACTGCACGAACGATGGACGGGAAATTATCAGCTCAATATGAGCATACAATTGCGATTACAAAAGATGGGCCAATCATTTTAACGAAGTTGTAATTGGGAATGAAAGAGTTTGCAAAACTCGAACGAAAATAGTAGTTTTTAAAAATTTGTACGTGTTTTTTCGATAAATGCTTTTCAAAGCATAAAAAGTACGTTATAATCCTTCTATAAAATAAATAGTTAGCTACACTCATATAATCGCGGGGATATGGCCTGCAAGTTTCTACCGAAGTACCGTAAATACTTTGACTATGAGTGAGGACGAATATAATTGCTTGTTTAGCATTCTTTTTTTGCGAAACTCCAAAAGCGCGTCTCTCACTTGTAACGAGTGGTGGCGGCTTTTGGAGTTTTTTTATTGCATAAGAGGGGGAACAAACATGAAAGTATTACAAGAAAAGATTTTGAACGAAGGAAAGGTTTTATCTGGTGACGTATTAAAGGTAGATGCTTTTTTAAATCATCAAATTGATCCAGTACTTATGCAAGAAATCGGAAAAGAATTTGCCAAACGTTTTAAAGAAGAGAACATTACAAAAATCGTGACGATTGAATCTTCAGGCATTGCACCAGCAGTTATGGCTGCATTAGAGCTTGGTGTAAAAGTAATTTTTGCACGAAAACGTAAATCGTTAACGTTACAAGATAATATGTACGTTGCAAACGTATATTCATTTACAAAACAAGAAACAAATGAAATTTCATTATCTCGAAATCATATCGATGAAAATGATCGCGTGCTAATCATCGATGACTTTTTAGCAAACGGTCAGGCTGCTTTAGGTTTAATGAGTTTAGTAGAGCAAGCAGGAGCAAGTATTGCAGGAATTGGAATTGTTATTGAAAAAGCATTTCAAGACGGAGGAAAGAAGCTTCGTGAACAAGGCGTTCGTGTTGAATCACTAGCAGAAATTGCATCACTTGATAACGGCACAGTTACATTTGTACAGCAAGAAACTGCGGAGGTGAAATAAACGATGAAGCAGCATCCATTTAAAATTGCATCGCTTGGTATGCAGCATATGCTGGCAATGTATGCTGGAGCAATTATCGTTCCGCTTATTGTGGGCGGTGGACTTGGTTTAAATCAAAAAGAATTAACATATTTAGTCTCAATTGATTTATTAATGTGCGGCGTTGCGACAATTTTACAAGCATTATCAAATCGCTTTTTCGGTATAGGACTTCCCGTTGTACTTGGTTGTACATTTACAGCCGTTGGACCGATGATTGCGATTGGAAAACAATACGGTGTGTCTTCAATTTATGGAGCAATTATTGCTGCTGGGTTATTCGTTGTTATTTTTGCGAAATTATTTGGAAAACTTGTAAAACTGTTTCCACCTGTTGTAACAGGATCTGTTGTTACTGTAATTGGAGTTACACTTGTTCCAGCAGCAATTAATGATATGGCTGGAGGAGTAGGAAGTAAGGATTTCGGTAGTCTTGAAAATTTAGCATTAGCATTTGGTGTGTTATTATTTATCATCATTATGTATCGTTTCTTTGATGGATTTATTCGTTCAATCTCTATTTTACTAGGTCTATTGTTCGGTACTATCGTTGCAGCGTTTATGGGGAAAGTAAGTTTGCAAGCGGTTGGAGAGGCGGATTGGTTCCACGGTATTCAACCATTTTACTTTGGTACACCAACATTTGAATTAACACCAATTATTACGATGATTCTCGTTGCTTGTGTAGGGATTGTAGAAGCAACGGGTGTATACTTTGCATTATCTGATATTTGCAATAAAAAAATCGGTGAAAAAGAATTAACAAAAGGTTATCGCGCAGAAGGATTAGCGATGGTGTTAGGTGGCATTTTCAACGCGTTCCCATATACAACATACTCTCAAAACGTAGGACTTGTTCAATTAACTGGAGTAAGAAATCGCGTTATTATTTATACTTGCGGTGGTATGTTAATCGCACTTGGTTTCATTCCTAAAATCGCAGCTATTACAACAATTATTCCGAAATCAGTACTGGGCGGTGCGATGTTAGCGATGTTCGGTATGGTTATGGCATATGGTATTAAAATGTTAAGTAGCGTTGACTTCGGAAGACAAGAAAACTTATTAATCGTTGCATGTTCTGTCGGAATTGGGCTTGGCGTAACAGTCGTTCCTACATTATTTTCACAACTTCCAGAAAGCATTCGTATTTTAACAGATAACGGAATTGTACTTGGAAGTGCGTCAGCAGTACTTTTAAATATCGTATTTAATATGGTGCCGCAGCGCAAAGTGAAAGTAGAAGAAGAGCCAGTATCTATGCAAAATGCAGTAAGAGAAGCGTAAAAAAGCAAGGTCTCGTTATGAGACCTTGCTTTTCTTTTTAAGTGGCATCATTTTCCCGTAAGTACCAAGACGCCAAATGTACTCAAGTGGCCCGTATTGGTAATGTGAAAGCCACCAGCGGCTAATAAAGATTTGTAACGTGTAGAAACTAATGCAGAATATTGGTCCAACCCATAATGGAGCAGGATAATAATTTTTAAGAAATAGACCAAATACAAGTAATGTAACAATTGTATGCGAGATGTAATTTGTTAATGCCATTCGTCCAACGTATTGGAATGGACGTAATAACGTTTGCCATTTTTCTTTTTGTAATAAACGCATTAGTGTGAAAATGTAGAATATGAATAACGTTTTTCCGCTAAACATTGTAAAGACCTGCATATAAATTGGTTCATAAAATGGTTTTGATAAGAAGTAACGAACCATGAAGAACCACATTGGTAATGTAAAAAAGAACATAATAATTTGCCATTTTTTAAGCTTTGGATCTAACTCTTTCGCGCGGCGGAAAATATCCTTTTTGCCGGCGTATAAACCAAGTAAAAACAGCCCAACTGTTTCTGGGAGCATAAGTAAATTTAATCCAATTCCATCAGCGTAAAATGCATGGAAACGATTTTGTATTTGTGACAGCCAGTCTTCTAATGGCATGATAGGTAAGGAAAAACCTAGCTCTTCCTTTGGTACCAATGCAACCGTAATACCAGCCATTAGCATAATGAATTGAAAAATACTCAATAAAACGATAGCCCATATTAAAATAGTACGAGGTTCTCTCTTATAAAATAAAAATAAGAAAAATCCAGCAATCGCATAAGTATGTAAAATGTCTCCGTCCCATAAAAGAACGTAATGTAAGAAACCGAATAATAATAAAATAAGTAAGCGGCGAACAAATAAAATTTTTGGATGATCTGTTTTCGCTTCAGCACGACTCATAAAAATATAAAAACCTAATCCGAATAAAAACGAAAAAATTGTATAAAATTTCGTTTGAATAAACATATCGTAAAATAGGCGAATGTAGCTGTCTATCCCTTCGTAAATTCCTGAAAGATCACGTGAGTCAACCCCGGCGATAACAGGCCAATTCACAAGAAAAATACCTAGTACAGCTATTCCTCTAATAATATCAATGGAGTGTATCCTCTCGCCTTGTGTGAGATTTTGTGTCATTTTTTTCCTCCTTGTTAAGTAATTCCCTTTTATTATACGAAATGTAAGGTGGAGGGGATAGGGGATATTTCCATTTTTTTAAACTGTTAAGTTATGTAGGATGAGATATAATAAGAGTGCACAACAAGTTTTAACCTTTTTCAAAACAGGCAGTAAAGCTCCTTCTTATAAGGAGCTTTCTTTATGAAAAGTGTTGATAATGATTCTCTTTAATGATAAACTGTATTCAAAAGTGATAATCATTATCAAAAAAAGGTTGGTGCGTAAGTATGGTATATGCATTAGTAGCAGGTACAGTCGCTGTATATGCAGTTATTGCGAAGTATGTTTTAAATGGAGTAGGAACAGCAAAATGAGTGATATGACATAAAATCCCTTTCATTTGTAAAAAGAATGAAAGGGATTTTTTATTTTTAATGAGAATATGCTGAAAATTTAGTATGATAGTAAAGTGAAACTGTAATCAATGGGTAGGTGTAACTCTCACTGGTTATGAGCTCGCAAATAGCGGGGAAAAGTATATACATCTTGGATAAAGGGGAACAAGGGGATGACAAACATAGTACAGACAAACGGTATGAAAAAACTTGTTTGTTTTTATGAAGAGTGGCAAAAACACGGCGATGCAGAGAATAGTTTAAAGTTGTTTGAGGTAATTCAAAAATATAAACAAGAACAGCTTATGATAGCGTTCTGCGGTCACTTCTCTGCAGGGAAATCAACGATGATGAATCATCTATATAAAGCGCAGTTGTTACCGACAAGTCCAATTCCGACAAGCGCTAACGTTGTCAAAATTGAAAAAGGAATGGATCGTGTTGTTGTAACGGTTAAATCTGGAGAGCAGTACGAATATGACGGTGCATATTCAGCAGAAGAATTAAAACAAATTTGTAAAGACGGCGATGAAGTAATTGGTGTTCATATTTATCGAAACGACGCGCCGATTCCTGAAGGGGTTATGTTAGTTGATACACCAGGGATTGATTCAACAGATGATGCCCATCAATTAGCGACAGAGTCGACACTTCATCTGGCAGATGTCATTTTTTATATGATGGATTATAATCACGTCCAATCGGAAGTGAATTTACAATTTGTTAAAGAATTGAAACAACGTAATAAAACGGTTTATCTCGTTGTAAATCAAATAGATAAACATAAAGAAAATGAATTATCGTTTGAGAATTATAAAGATAGTGTAAAACAATCATTCTCTAACTGGGATATTGAAGTAGATGGTGTTTATTATACGTCATTACGAATGATGAACCATCCACATAATGAAATTAGAAGCTTAGAAGCGTTAATTACTTCTATTATGAAAGAAAAAGAGCAGTATGTAAGGAATGGAATGGAGCGAGAAACAGAATATTTAATGGGGGAACATTTCTCGTTTATTGTTTCTGAAAATGAAAAAGCTCTCTTGAAATATGAGGAAGAGTTAGCATCACCACTTTCTATTTCAGAGGTAGTTGAAAAGAAGGAAGAGTTAACGGAAGCGAAAAATCGTGAGGCAAGTAAAGAATCTTATGTGAGAAATGAATTTATAAAAGGTTTACAAGCTATATTAGATAACGCATATTTAATGCCGTTTGAAATGAGAGAATTGGCAAATGCATATTTAGAAACGAAATTAACAAAATTTAAGGTCGGTTTGCTATTTGCGAAAGGAAAGACGGAGCAAGAAAAACAAAGACGTGTAGAGGCGTTTTATTCTGCCCTTCAAAAGACTGTTGAAACGCAGCTTGATTTTCATGTGAAGGAATTTATTGTAGCCTTCTTAAAAGAAGAAGGATTGTTCACGGAGGAAATTGGGAAAGACATATATGGGTTAGAAATTGCTTTCGGACCAGAAATGTTGGCTGAAGTAATTAAACAAGGCGCAGGTTTCACAGGTGATTACTTACTTCTTTATACAGCGGATGTAGCGAATGAACTGAAGAAACGTTATTTTATAAAAGCGCAGCAAATTTTTGATAAAAGTGCGGTCGTTTTAAAGCAAAAGGTGAGAGAAGCAGTTGCTCGTATTGAAGAAGAGATTGAAACATATACGATGCTGCAAACGGCGAAAGAAACACAATTACAATACAGTAACAATTTGGAGGCATATGAAGACTATTTACGAAATGTTTGGCACGATCATGTTGCTACGCCTGAAGGGCTGCAAATAGATGAGATATTGCAAAGGGAAAAGCAAATTGTTAGTGAGAAATTTACACTACAAGAGCAGGAAATCGTAAGCGATAACGTAGCGGTTCATGAAGAAGAGCTGAAAGGAACGGCGGCTTTAAATATTCAGCGGATATTAGAGAAAGTGAAAAAAGCTGAAACGATATTAGAGCCATTGCCAGCGCTGAAACATGTACAGCAAGAGGTAATAGAGAAAAGAAGACGTGTGGAAACAAAACAATTTACAGTAGCGTTATTCGGGGCATTTAGTGCTGGAAAATCATCATTTGCCAATGCCTTACTCGGTGAGAAAGTACTTCCTGTATCACCAAACCCGACGACGGCAACGATTAATCAAATTTTGCCGGTTACAGAGGAAAAACCACACGGAACAGTAATTGTTCAGTTTAAATCAAAGCAAGCGTTATTAGAAGATATGAAAGCTGTTTATAAGCTGTTTCATTATGAGATTGCTACGTTAGATGAAGCGTTAGCACAAATTGATAAAGTTATGAAATATCCTTCACCAACTGGGAAGCAAAAAACAACATTTAGCTTTTTACGAGCGGTACAAAAAGGATATGATGCAGTTTCTACTTATTTAGGAGAACAAGTACAAGTTACATTAGAAGAGTTCTCTGATTATGTAGCGAATGAAGAGAAATCATGCTTCGTTGAGTATATGGAACTTTATTATGATTGTGCTTTAACAAGGCAGGGAGTAGCGCTTGTAGACACACCTGGAGCGGATTCTATTAATGCTCGCCATACGGATGTTGCATTCCAGTATATTAAAAACGCAGATGCTATTTTATTTGTAACATATTATAATCATGTATTCTCTCGTGCTGACCGTGAATTTTTAATTCAGCTTGGTCGTGTAAAGGATACTTTTGCCCTTGATAAAATGTTCTTCTTAATTAATGCGGCGGATTTAGCAGAGTCTGAAGAAGAACTTGAAATGGTAAAAGGTTATATCGCAGATCAGCTGCTGCAATACGGTATTAGAAATCCGCGTTTATTTGCAATTTCAAGTTTATGTGCGCTTGAAGAGAAACAAGGAAAGAATGTTGAAAAAGAGAAGTATGGTATTTTACAAAACTCTGGGATTACGAAGTTTGAGGAATCATTTACGTCCTTTATGATGAGAGATTTAATGCTTGTTTCTGTGCATGCTCTATATGGTGCTTTGCAAGGGGCAGATCAGCTTTTAGTAAACATGATAAAGGGTGCAAAACAGGGGAATGAAGAGAAAGAGAAGCAAACGAAAAAATATGAAGCAGAGCGTGATCAACTACTTCATATCATTTCATCATATAGTGTACTTGCTGAAGAACAGGCGATGCAAAATGAAGTGAAAGAGTTGCTTTATTACGTGCAACAGCGTCTATTCCTACGCTATAACGATGTGTTTACTGAATTTATTAATCCGGCGTCACTTCGAACGGATGGAAATGTGAAAACACAATTGCAACAGTGTGTTATGGAATTAGTAGCATTTATTCAGCATGATTTATTGCAAGAAATGCGTGCGACATCATTACGCCTTGAAAAATGGATAGACGAAGCGATGAAGCGTGCAAAGGACGAAATTGTAGTGAACTGTAAAGTAGAAAATGAATCAATTTCTATGAATGGAACAGTGGAGTATGAATATAAAGATATTACACATAAAGAACCGTTCCCTTCAGTTGAAATAAAAGATTTCAAAAAAGCACTGGCACATTTTAAAAATGAGAAAAGCTTTTTTGAAAAGAATGACAAAGCTTTTATGCAAGAAGACGCTAAATCTGTATTAGAACCGTTCGTATCAAACTATGTAGCTGATGAAAAAGATTTATTTGTTCATCATTATAAGCAAGAGTGGGATATGAAGTGGAACTTATTCCAAAAAGTGATGCAGCAAGATGTGATGAACTATTATGAAAGTATATTGTTTGCATTGGCTGAAACGATCGATGTATCTCTATATGAACAAAGTAAAGAACAATTGCAAAAGCAGTTAGTAGAGATTGAAAAAGAAATTTATGTTATATAGTCGTTATGAGAAAAAGATTCGTTCAATTTTCTTTTGCAGTACAGTATCTAAAGATTTTACAAATCCAGCAAATTCATCGGTAGAAATCATATGAGTAAGAACGAGTCGTCTGCCATCTGGTGTTTCACCGCATAAGACGAATGAAGAAAATTCATATGTTTTGTTTTCAACTACTAATTTTGGATAGGAATACGTGTCGCTTTTCTTCTTCTTTCCATCAATAGAGATGACGTTGCATTTTTTCTCATTGTTGTCCATGGTGAATCCCTCCTTTCTATTACTTATGGTAGACAAGGAGGGTTTAGAACAATAGAGAAGGGGGAATTTTTTATGTCTGCTGTAATAGAACGTATTCCAAAAGAGGCTATACCGAAGTCTTTATTGCTACTTGCTGATCCAAGTGAACGGCAAATAGCTACGTATGTACAAAGAGGATTAACATACGTAGCTAAGCAGGGGGGGAGCGTTATCGGTGTATATGTTCTTTTGGAAACAAGGCCAAAGACGATGGAAATCATGAATATTGCGGTTGCAGAGCATTTGCAAGGAAAAGGGATTGGGAAGAAGCTATTAAGGCATGCTGTAGAAACTGCTAAAGGATACGGTATGTCAAAACTTGAAGTTGGTACAGGCAATTCTAGTGTTTCACAACTTGCTTTATATCAAAAATGTGGATTTCGTATTTTTTCTATTGATTTTGATTACTTTTCGAAGCATTATGAAGAAGAGATTATTGAAAATGGGATTGTATGTCGTGATATGATCCGGCTTGCAATGGAATTGAATAAAAACGTATAACTATTTAGGGGGAAGAGAAGATGGAAGTACATAAAGCAATTACAGCACATTCTCGTAAACAAAATGAAAGTGTAAAAGCATGTTTACAATTAGATGCACAGCGTGAAGCAGCTATTGAAGCTGCCGTATCTCTTGCGTCAAATGGGAAAGAATTTTCGGTTGATGTCATTAATGTTGTAACGAAGCAAATTAATGATCTTGCAAAAAATGGTGTTACCTTGCAGCGTAAATATGTTACAGAAGAAATGGTTATGGAGTATGTAAGTCGTTTGAAAGAGAAAGAAGGTCTTTAAAGATGATAGTTACAGTCGAATGGTTACGTGAGCATATAGAAGATGAGAATGTCCGTATAATCGATTGTCGTTTTGATTTAGCGAATCCTAATTGGGGTAGAGAAAAGTATGAAGAAGGACATATTCCTCATGCGTTATATTTTGATTTGAATTTAGATTTATCAAGTCCTATAGCAGAACATGGTGGCCGCCATCCTTTACCAAATATTGAGGAGTTTGCAGACAAGCTTTCGGAGGCTGGTATTGATGAGCATACGACAGTAATTGCGTATGACAGTCAAGCCGGTGCAAATGCTGCTCGTTTATGGTGGTTATGTAACTATGTAGGACATGAGAAAGTATATATATTAGATGGTGGTTTCCCGGCTTGGAAAGAGAATGGACTACCGACAACAGCGGAAATTCCTGTTGCTATACGAAAAACATTCAAAGCTAATATACAAGATCATATGCTTGTAACGATGGAAACGGTCAGAGAGAATATCCGTGCAGGTGCGGATGTTACATTAATTGATTCAAGAGAGCCGAAACGTTATGCTGGTGTAGAGGAACTTGTCGATCATAAAGCAGGACATATTCCAACAGCGGTAAACCATTTCTGGAAGGATGGAATGTTGCAATCAGGACAATTTAAGAATGAAGCTGGGCAACAAGAACGATTCCAAAATCTGTCGAAAGATAAGGAAACAATTGTATATTGTGGTTCTGGTGTTACGGCATGTCCAAATATCGTTGCATTAAAATTGGCTGGATTCCAAAATGTAAAATTGTATGCAGGTAGCTGGAGTGATTGGATTTCTTATCCAGAAAATCAAATTGCAAAAGAAGAAGATTAATCACTTGCATGCAAAAATAATTTGTATTAAAATAAGGTCACAAGCAAGAGATTGCTCGAAAAACTTTGTATTTTACACATTGGAAACAATGTGATAATATAACGACAAGTAAATAATACATCCTGCGGTGTGCGTAACTTATTTATGTCTAAAACCGATGTTAGTTATACGGAAGCTCAATATTTAGCGACCATCATCAAGCCTTCCTTGTGGAGGAAGATGTACGGTAACTGTGAGGGCATCCACCTGCGAGTAGCGGGTTTTTGGACATTTACGAGGAGCGGCACGTGCGGGGGTCTTATTTCAACTAACCTTATATAAAATTCCTACGGTGTACGTAGCTTATGCATGTCTTAAACCAATAAGTTTAATATGGAAGTTCAATATTTAAATGTAGCTAACATGCCATCTTTTTAAGAAGGAAGTTACAAACATTTGTGAGAGCATCCACCTGTGAGAGCAGGTTTATGGACATCTAGAGAGAACGGCATATGTGGGGCTATATAAAAACCTTACGTTTTATACGTAAGGTTTTTTTGTTGCATAGATATATCAATATTATCTTGATTCACCTGTGAAGTTTCCGTAATAAATGTAGCACTTTCTGTCTTCATCAATCTCTCTTGAATCTAAGGAGAACTCCATAGACATGCCGTCTCGCTGAATATATATAATATCTGAATGAAGAGATGGTAAAATTTCTTCATAGTTCCATACATCTTGACTATCTACTATGTTTGAACTCGTTTCACTTAGTTCTCTAATTTCAAAACCGATGTAGGAGTATGTAGGGTCTGAAGGGTCATTTGCGAAAACTTCTTTTTGAATATAAATAACTGCTGTTCCGTCTGGATCAACCGAAGTTGCAGTAACAACATAAGTATTTTTCTCTTTAATAAAATATTCACAAGTCATGCGTGCGATAATTTCAGAATTAGAAATATTGGCGTAGTTCCATAAAGCAGGATACCCTTTCGTTTCATCATTAAGTCGATATTCTAAGCGCATTTAATCCCTCTTCTTCCTTTTTCTTCTACTTTATCATGCCATCCTATATAATAGGAATAGAATTTAAAAAGGGGAGTGCGAAGGTGACAAAAACGAAATGGCTAGTAGGTGGTGTCGTAACGTCTTTAATGACTGGCACTTTATTTGGTTGCGCACAAGATCTTCCCCCAAAACCGAATGATAATAGTTGTTCTGATTGGGATTGGGATGATGAACTTGGGGTATGGCAGTGTGATGATAGTAGTTCAGGTTATCGTGGGCATTATTTCTATGGTGGGCGATACTATCAAAATAAATCCACTTTTAAAAATTCATCGGCGTTTAAATCGTATCAATCGTCTGCTGAATTTAAAGGTGGAATTGGAAGCGGTTCAAAGGGAGGATTTGGGGGCTAAAATATGTCGCAATACATAAGGGATCGAAAAGAATTTTATTTAAAATATCCGGATTTTTGGTCGGATTTATATGAATGTGAGTATAGTTTGTTTCATGTTTTTTCTATAACAAATCAGACTTTGGATCAATTACACTTAGCGACTGAACGAATGGGGAAAATATTTTTTAAGACTGCTAGACTGCTGCGTAATTTAAGTGACGAACAGCTTCTAGATCTTGGCTTTCCATCCGCGAGTTTATCTTTCATTAGAATGAAAAGGCTCTATCCTGAATCTGTAATTTCGCGATTTGATTTTGCTGTAACAGAGGATAACAAAATCAAAATGCTTGAGTTTAATAGTGATACACCAACTTTTATTGTGGAATGTTTTCAAATGAATGGGAAAGTATGTGGAAATCTAGGCTATGATGATCCAAACTCGGATCAAGAACGATTGCTATCTTCTGGTGTAACGAAAGCAGTAATGGAAGCGACAAAGGGATTAGATAATCCAAATGTTGTTTTTACAGCACATCATGAACATATCGAGGATTGGAATACCACTATGTATTTAAGTCAGCTATGCCATGTTGAAAATAAAGTAGTGCCAATGTCAGAACTTAGAATTACAAAGGATGCTCTAGTCGATAAAGATGGGGCGAAGATTGATGTTTTATATCGCCAAACATATCCGATAGAAGATTTAATTGAGGATCAAGATCCTGAAACAGGAGATTTGGTAGGTGTGGAATTGTTACAACTTGTAAAAGCCGGAAAGCTTTTTATAATAAATCCTTTGTCAGCATTTTTACTTCAGCCAAAATCAATTCAGTGTCTTATTTGGGGGTTAGCAGAAGAAGAGGCCTTTTATACAAATGAGGAACAACAGTGGATTAAAGAATATATGTTACCTACATATTTAGAACCAGATTTATTTTTAGGAAAAGGTTCTTTCGTTCAAAAACCTTCATTTGGGAGAGAAGGAGATACAATTACGATTCGCGATAAAGACGAAAATATTATGCTTCAAAATGCACACCAAACATATAAAGCGTCACTGCCGATATTTCAAAAGTATATCGAACTGCCAGTCGTATCCTTGGAAACAGAAAAAGGGATCGAGAAACTGTCATATGTGTTTGGTTCGTTTTTAATTGCTGGAAAAGCGAGTAGTATCGGTATTCGTGCGGGAGAAAAGATTACAGGAAATGAATCGTACTATTTACCGGTAGGTATAAAAAGGAGGGGGAAAAATGATTAATTTTTTATTATATTTAGTAGTAACACTCGGCCTTTTATGTATAGGTCTGTTCTTGATGGAAGTGACAACGAAAGTAAAGGAATTTAAGTTAATGGCTCAAGGAAATAAGGCGGTAAGCTATGTGCTTGGAGGACGATTACTTGGGTTAGCTGTTGTTTTATATTCGACAGCAGCTAATTCAATTTCACTTCTTGATATGATTTCGTGGGGAGCAGTTGGGGTTTTGGCTCAAATTATCGTCTTTTATTTAGCTGAGTGGCTTACACCACGCTTTAATATAAACAAAAGTCTCGAAGAAGATAATCAAGCAGTCGGTCTTTTTCTTATGTTTTTATCGCTTTCAATTGGGATTGTAATTGCTGGTTGTATAACTTATTAAAAACTTTACGTTTAAACGTAAAGTTTTTTATTTTATTCCGTAAAAGCCCGATTGGTGAGGGCTAATAATCAGTGGGGGATGAACAAAACCCCCACTGATTAAAGTTACACTTTATATACGTTAGTTTGCCATACCTTTTGAAAAAATTGTAGGCTACGGTTGACATCTATTTTAAATAAGAGTAACATTTTCAATGTAATGAAAATAAGTCTCTGTTAGGTGAGGCTCCTGTATAGAGAAATGCTACTGCCCAAAAATGTCGAGAGACGCCAATGGGTCAACAGGAATGATCGAATTAAGGTTTTTCTTAACGTAGCTGGTAATGTACCTATGCTATACAGTGCTAAAACTCGGTGAGGGAGAGGTCCGTAGATTTCTAATTATATTAGAAATCGTTTATTTGTGTATGTAATGGCCGCTACTCTCTTAAGGGTAGGGGTCTTTTTTGTTACCAAGCTATGAGTAATTTCATAGTATAAACTATAAAATTAAACGAGGAGGTGAGGAGCATGTCAAATTCTGACTCGGTTCCGTTACCCATATACTTCAAATCAAAAATATATGATGTAGGCAGGAAACGATTTGTTCCTCCCTCTATATTTATCACAATGTAGCGTTTATAAAACGCGAGAAACTTTCACAGTAAAGTGGATAAATTGAGAAACAAAGCGTTTCTTCCTATGTTGTAAAGGAGGAGACGATAATATGTTATATGCAAACAAAACTGTGGGTAACACGTCATATAAACTGAGTAAAAAATCAATAAAAGAACAAACAATGCTCCAAAAAAATAAAGATTTATTAATTGAAATTGCAACAAGAGATGTAAAATCTGTATTTGCATATTTTAAAACAACAAGAGACGGACTATCAATGAAAGAGGCACAAAAACGTATTCAAGTATATGGCCGAAATGAACTAACTTCAAAAAGAGCACTTCTCGCAGAAGTAATGATGAAGCTTGGTGGCATGATTCCAGGTTTTTCAAAACAACGTGTGTGTGATGAATTACAACGTGAAACGATTACTGTATCTAGAGTAGAATGTTCTAGTAGTACAGGGCTAAATAGTAAACTGAAAATGATGGAGATACCAGTGCAAGAACTTGTACCTGGAGATATGATTTTTCTTTCGGCTGGAGATGCTGTGCCAGCTGATGTACGTATTATTTATGCAGATGATTTATTAGTGAATGAGTCTGTGTTAACGGGAAACGAAGCGAATATAGAGAAGTTTGAGAGCTGCTATCACCTTGAACGTAAACGATTTATTCCATTAAAACGGATGAAAGATTATAATCCACTTGAGCTTGAAAATGTATGTTTTAAAGGTTCGCATATCGTTAGTGGAAATGCAAAAGCTATCGTTGTTTCTACTGGAAAAAATACGTATTCAGGCATATTGCATACTTGTTGTAGTAGAACGTCTTAATGTGTTAATGGTGCTAAATATACAAAAACAATGTATAATAGACAAAGTTGAGCAAAAACGTAGAATGGTAATCTATTTATATAACCTTACGTGATAACGTGAGGTTATTATTTTTTTAATAGGAGAGGAATTATGAAAAAAGTATTATTAGTTGATGGTATGGCACTATTATTTCGTGCTTTTTACGCAACAAGTGTCTACGGACAATTTATGAAACGACAAGATGGAACCCCTACGAACGGGATTCATGGTTATATGAAACACTTGTTAACAGCTACGCAAGCGATCGAACCAACACATATCGTTACATGCTGGGATATGGGAAGTACGACATTTAGAACAGAATCGTTCTCGAATTATAAAGCAAATCGTGCAGCGCCACCAGAAGAATTAATTCCTCAATTTGATTTAGTGCAAGAAATGACTGCGAAATTATCCATTCCAGTTATCGGTATGAAAGGCTACGAAGCGGACGATTGTATCGGTACGCTTGCAAAACAATACTGCAATGAAGCTGAAGTTTATATTTTAACTGGTGATACAGATTTACTTCAACTTGTTGATAAGAACGTTACAGTTATGCTTCTGCGTAAAGGAATTGGAAATTACGAATATTACACACCGGAGAGAATCATGGAAGAAAAAGGTGTAGAGCCGTGGCAAATCGTCCATGCAAAAGCTTTCATGGGAGATACAAGTGATAATTATCCAGGTGTAAAAGGTATCGGTGAAAAAACAGCGTATAAGCTTATTCAAGAGCACGGAACAGTATCCGCTGTACTAGAAAATGTAGAATCATTAACAAAAGCGCAGCGTACGAAGATTGAAAGTGATTTAGAGAACTTAAATATTTCGTTGCAATTAGCACAAATTCACTGTGAAGTTCCAATTTCATGTTTACTAGAAGAGGGATTACACACAATGGATGAAGAAAAACTTAGATTTGTTTGTGAAGAAATGAATTGGGGAAGACCTGAAATATTAATAAATATGCTATAAATAGTTTGGAAAGAGGGATGTTGCATAAGTCGAACTTTGACTTGGTGACACCTTCTTTTTGTTTTTGTAAACAGTATTATAGTAAATAAAATTATGTCGAACTCAATTTTAAATATATAAATGTTTCGATAAGATATAATGATAAAAGTTGATGAAAATAGTAATTTTTATAATGAAGTGAATTAATTTCAACATAGTTTTAGAGAGTCTTTTTTTCGTGTTCACAAAGTTGTCAGAAAATAAACGGAATTTTCATATGAAGTTCAAATAGAATTCACAACAATCAATTATTATAAGGACACACAGATAATTCTTTATCTTTTATATAAACCATCCCCCAAGGAGGACAATGAAAATGAGAAAAAAAGTGAGAAAATCTTTTAAACAATTATTAATTGAAAATAAACAATCACTATTAAATAATAAAGAAAATATGAAAGAAATTGAAGAGAGAATTGAGAAACGACATGTAGCATATAGTGGTGCTAGTAATTAAATAAAATAAAAAAGATAGCCTATGCAGGCTATCTTTTTTATTTTATATTGAAAAAACTCTATTCATCTCTTTAATTTATGTAAATTTGCAAGATATTTTTATAGCGTTTTTCTATCAATATTACTCATTTTTCGAGGTTGAAATTGGTATATACCAATTTTTGAGATTCGCTATTCATAATATTACAAAAAATGTTACAATACACTCAAATTTATACTATAAAATCATTTTAATATGAAAAATTGGAATGAAAAGAAAGGAGAGGAATATGAATAAAGATGTCGCTTTGAAATGATTATTATCATTTCATTAGGAGTTGATGTAAAAAGATGAAGAGATACGAGGAATTGGATTCTATAAGAGGGATTTCTTCATTAATAGTAATGATCGGTCATCATTTAATGATTTTTTCAGCATTTCAAAATTACAGTTATGAAGATAATAAACCATTTGTTGTGTATCTATTAAAAGAAACGCCTGCTCGTCTAATTTTTAGTAGTGGTAATGAATCTGTTATTATCTTTTTTGTTTTGAGCGGATTTGTTTTGTATGAATCTATTCAAAAAACCTATAGTAGTTATGGATCATACCTTTTAAAACGTATATGCAGAATATACATTCCCTATATTGTAGCACTAATTATAGCTATTATATGCCAGACTACAATTAGTGGATATGGTATTTCTTATTTAAGTGAATGGTTTAATCGCTCGTGGACGATTGAAAGTTCTTCAAGTTTAATAGCGCAACATATTTTATTGGTTGGGAAATATAATACAGATGCATATAACGGTGTGATTTGGTCACTTGTCCATGAAATGCGAATATCAATAATTTTTCCGCTAATTTTGATGATTTGCTTACGAAAAACGTTGAGGTGTTCATTACTATTATTGTTTAGTTTTAGTATATGTTCTGTCGTAATATTATTTTTGTTTCGCTCGGGCTTAACATTAACAAGCTATGCATTAACGTTGCATTATACGGTGCTGTTTTTACTAGGGGCACTAATTGCGAAGTATAAAAATAAATTAATAGTTTTTTATAGTAATTGTACTAAAAACACGAAAATTGCATGGTTTTTATTTGCGATTTTACTTTTTATGTATGAAGGGCTTATTGGAGAAATAAAAGTGCTCAATAATTTTATATTTCGAGACTACGTAGTGGCGATAAGTGCAAGTCTATTTGTCATATTAAGCTTGTCAATATCAACTTTGTCGTCCTTGCTACGCAATAAATACTTGTTATATTTAGGGAAGATTTCTTACAGTCTTTATTTATACCATATTATATCGTTGTTTTCCCTTATATACATGCTCCATGAAATATTACCGTTGCCTATTATTTTAATTTTTTCCCTTATTTTTTCGTTTATACTTGCAATACTTTCGTATATATATGTAGAAAAATTTGCATTCAGAGTCGGAAACTATGTAACAAAACAAGTGGATAGAAAGAAGAGAGGGTTATCTGTAAAGGGTGACTTGCAGGATGTTATTCAGAAAAGGGCGGTGAAATAATTGAAGCAAGAAATGAGTATAAAAGATTTTCAACAATTATTGAAAAGAAGATTCGTAACGATTATTTTAACGATGTGTTGTTTAACCGCTTCTTTAGTTCTTATCTCTATGTATGTTTTAAAGCCGTCATATCAATATTCAATGCAAATTCTTGTTGGGAATTTAGATGAGTTTAATAAGGAAAATTCAACAAATAAAACACAAGAAAATAAGCAGCTAGTAACATCGTATGTTGATATTTTAAAAAGCCCATTAATTATTTCAACAGTCAAAAAAACTTTGGGATTAGAGCAATCAAGTTATGAATTAGCACAAAAAATTTCGGTGGTGAATATGGACAACTCACAAATTGTAACTGTTACAGTAAAAGATTCCAATCCGAAAGTCGTGAAAGACATTGTAAAGACATTGGCAGAGCAATCACAACAAAGTTTTCAACAGTACACAAATGTACAAGGTGTGAAAGTGTTGACGGATCCTGAGTTACAGGAACAGGCTGAAAAATTGTTTCCAAAATTTCAACTGATCATTCCTATTTCCTTAATTGTTAGTTTTTTTGTTGGGATAGGTTTAGCTGTATTTCGAGATTATTTTGATGAACGTATATACACGGAACAAGATTTAGAGAAAATAACAACAGTCTCTGTTATTGGTCACATAAATATGAAATCGAATAGAAAAAAGAAACCTACAGAGGTTGATAAACAATCATCTATATATCGAGGTGAACATGTCGATGTTTAGGACAAAGAAACAGCTGCCATTCGATCTGCATGATGATCTGATGAAGGAGCAGTTTTATACGGTGTATCACGATCTGAAAAAAACTGGAAAACAACTGTTCACAGTTAGTTCAACGAAGGACAGAGGGGTTGTTGCCTCGCTTATAGTAAATATGGGTCTAGTGTTTGCGGAAATGAAGAAAAAGGTGTTACTTATTGATGTGAATTTTTCTGACCCTAAATTACATGTATTATTACAAAGTGATCACATGATAACAGTAAACGATATAATAAGCTCTTCCCCCTACAATTATGAATCTTTTTCTAGTAATTTGTCTAAATACTTATATTGTATTCCTGCAAAAAAAACAGTACACACAGGGACGCCCTTAGTTGCTATGGATGAATTTGATAATGCGATTGCTAAGTGGAAAGAAGATTTTGATTACATTTTCTTTTATTCTTCTGAAGTATTTGATCTTCCTGCTACGCACATTATTGCAGAGAAATGCGATGGAGTGGTCTTAGCAGTTAAAAAGCGAAAAGATTCACTACGTACAGTGCAAAAAGTAATAGCGGATATAAATAGGAAAGAATGTGAATTAATAGGTATAATTTTATATTCTTGAATGTGGGGGTAACGATCCATGATTCGTGAAACCAATCAAGCCAAGTTGTATACGATTCCGGCTCAAGAAAAGCCTAGCATATTGAATCGAAGTGTAAAACGCTTGTTTGATATTATATTTTCACTCATATTGTTACTATTAACGATACCAATTATGTTGTTCTTTTGTATTATGATTACTTTAGAAACATCAGGGGCTCCAATTTACTTTCAAGAACGTTTAGGTATAAACGGGAAGAAGTTTAATGTATTTAAATTAAGATCAATGGTAAAGGATGCTGAAATAAATGGCCCACAATGGGCAAAAGAACATGATTCAAGAATTACAAAAGTTGGATTGTTTATACGAAAAACGAGAATTGATGAATTACCACAACTTTTAAATATTTTAAGAGGAGATATGTCTTTTGTAGGTCCTAGACCAGAGAGAGAGTTTTTTTATAATGAATTTGATGCGTATATTCCAGAATTTAAGGAACGTTTAATAGTAAAACCAGGATTAACAGGATGGGCACAAATAAATGGAGGGTATAATCTTGATCCAAAGGAAAAGTTGAGGCTTGACATGGAGTATATTGAAATGAAAACATTTCGGATGGACATCCGTATTTTATGTAAAACCGTTTTAATTGTATTGAACGGTAATGGTGCAAGATAAATATGTAAACAAACAACATATGTAAGTAGGTTACTTGCAAAGGAGAACTTGTATGGGTAGATCTATTCTAAACAATATTATCCATCTATTTTATAGTACAATTTTAGCTAACCTTCTTCAGGCCGTCAGTTTAATTGTTTTAGCAAACTTTTTTAACGCACAACATTATGGGATGTTTAGTGTTGCCATAGCAGTGACGTTTGTTATGTTATTCTTTACAGACTTAGGACTTAGTAATACGTTTCTTCGAGAAGGGGCAAAGGATGGAGCAGATTTAGAGCAGATTTTATCATCGTATATAAAAATAAGGATGATTCTACTTATTTTTATTTCTATCATCGGTTATATTGCTATTCATTATATGTATGCGGATAAAAATTTAATTTATATGATGATAAACGTAATGTTTTTCATGTTAATAGGATTAACTTGGCAAAACATAGGGATTGCCTATTTTCAACTGACGGAACGTATGAAGTATATAGCGCTCATAAAAGTTGTATCAGCATCAGTTGTCATTATAATTACATGTTTTTGTATTTTCGGAGAGTTACCGGTGTATGTAACGGCTCGTTTATATGCTTTTGGGTATATGATCGGTGGTTTATTTAGTATATATATCATGAGAAGAAAGACGAAAATGAATATGAAAGTCGTAATTCATAAAGCGTTATTCTGGCAATTAACTCCCTTTATTATTAGCGGTTTTTTAATAATGAGTACGCCACAATTAGCACCTATCTTACTTAACTATACATTGCCATTAAGTATGGTAGGTGTTTTTGCAGTGGCGTACCGGATGCCGGCAGCTTTATATCAAGTACCAGGGGTAATTGCAGGTGCGTTTTTTCCGGTGCTCTTTAAGCATTATAACCAGAATAATTTAGAAGAGCATACGAAATTAAATTTGCTTCAAATTAAATCAATGGCGATTGTAGGAATATGTATGACGATCGGTTTATATCATTTAGCACCATACTTTATTTCTATATTTTTTCATGAGGAATGGAGCAATGCAGTAGAACCACTCCGAATATTATCATTTCTTATTGTGCTACAAAGTTTAAATATTGCTATTGCTGACGGTTTAACGACGAGTGGATGTCAAAATAAGAGAACTGTTGTGCAGTGTGTAGCATTGGTGATAGGTGGGGTTATGCTGTATAGCTTTAGTAGTCTTGGTGGAGTGATAGGAGCAGCATACGCTATGGTTTTATTTGAAATAGTCGCTTTAGTGGGATATATAGCAGTGAGTGTAGTGAAGAAAAAAATTGTATTCCAAATTGTAATACCGTATACAATTTATTTTGGTGTAACCTTTATTGGAGTGCAATATATATTGCATACATATCATTTAATTGCGCTTGTTCTTAATATATTAATTGTACTAGCTGCCATATTCCTATATGATTATGAGCTAAAAAAACTTCTTCTTTCTTTTATAAGAAAAATACGCAAAAAGGATTATATTACGAAACAGGGGATATAGCCTATGGAAAATAATATGAAAGTATCGATGGGATGGATTATTCTTCTAATATTATTTGTTATGTTAAGTAAATACAATTTATATATTGGATTTTCATTGAAGATATATATGATTTTTTTAGTCATATATTTTTGTTTAACAATTAAAGACTTTCATATTCAAAAATTATATTTTCATGAAGTTATATTTTTACTGTTTTATTTCATTTATTGTTTAAGTGGAATTCTTTCTATGTATTTAAATGCTAGTATTCGTATGATTTTTGGCGTGCTACTCGTTTTAGGATGCTATTTTATAATGAGGAATTTATTGGGGAATACTGAAATAGTGGTACTTGAATCATCTATTGCTTATGTAGGAGTAGTATTTAATGTTGTAAGTCTAATACTCTATATAATCGGTTTACAATACTTTAGTTTATACGGTGGAGAAGAGAGAGAAATTTTTGCTGGTTTATTAGTGGATAGAGGATATCCACGGTTAATTGGATTGCTAGATGATCCTAACATCTTTATTTTCTATAATACAATATTTTTTATGTACTATATGACGAATTTACAAAATATCACTAACATTCTAGGGTTAATTTTATGTGTTACGACGAGTTTATTAACTTTTTCAAGGGGTGGTATACTAGCGCTTGTGCTTGTCGTTTTTGTATATATATGTATGTCTAGTTTCGCTAAAAAAATAAAAATAATTATAAGTTTAGTATTGTTTAGTGTAGTTATTTTTAGTTTATCGAATAGTGTAATGGGGGGGCAATTAGATGACATATTAAATAAACGAATTTCTGATTTTTCCCATGATAATGGAAGTGGTAGATTTACATTATGGGAAGCTGCTTTTAAATATTATTTATCCAATCCATATATCGGAATCGGTGCTTTTAACTTTTCGAATTATTATGAGTATCAATTTAATGAAAAATTATATGTACACAATACATTTTTAGAAATCTTGTCTGAATCGGGTACAATTGGTTTTCTTCTATATAGCGCGTTTTTATTCATATTAATGTTCAAGCTAGCGCAGCATACTTTGTTTCGTGAAAAACCATATCTTCTATTGACTATGATTGCATTTATATTTCAGATGATGTCATTGTCACTCATTATTAACGAAGCATTCTTTTTATTTTTAGCAGTTGTTGTGAAGTATATTTCAATATATGAAGGAAGGGGAAAGATAGATGGTAAAATGTCTATCAGCACATAACGAGCCGCCTTATGTTTCTGTAATAACACCTTCTTATAATAGTATACGATTTATAGGTGAGACAATTTTATCTGTACAGAATCAATCGTATGAAAACTGGGAAATGCTTATCGTTGATGACGGTTCAACCGACCAATCTGCCACAAAAATTAAAGATATAATAGAAGGAGACTCCCGTATTAGGTTATTATCATTAAAACAAAATGTTGGTGCTGCTAAAGCTCGGAATTTAGCGATCCAAGAGGCGAGAGGAAGGTACATTGCCTTTTTAGATAGCGATGATATATGGTTGCCGCATAAATTGAAGACACAATTGTTATTTATGGAAGAAATGAATATTGCTTTTTCATATGCGTCGTATAGTTTAATTGATGAAAACGGTAATGAATTAAATCGTGAAGTGAGTGCACCAAAATCTGTTGACTATCATTATTTAGTAGGAAATACAATTATCGGTTGTTTAACAGTGATGATTGATCGTGAAAAAATTCCATATGTCGAAATGCCTAGTATACAGCCGGAAGATACAGCGTTATGGCTGAACTTATTACATGAAGGGTATGAAGCAAAAGGGATACAGCAAGTGTTAGCAAAATATAGAATTGTTACAAATTCTGTTTCTAGAAATAAAATTAGAGCAGCTTTCCGGTATTGGAAATTGTTAAGGGAACAAGAACGACTGAATTCGGTGCAAATTTTTTACTATTTTAGTAAGTATGCTTATCATGCTTATAAAAAAAATAAAATCAATGTAGTTGGGAAGACGCAATTATGAATATACTGTTGATGACAGATAAATTGATAACTGGCGGAGCCGAGAGCTATTTTTGTAAATTGGAAAGTAATTTGCGTTATGAGGATTTTAAGATTTATACAGCTGCAGGTGATGGAGAACTATATGAATCTCTTACTAGAAAAGAAAATTTTATATTACTTAGTCGATGGAATCATTTGAGAAATATTTATTATTTACGAAACGAAATTTGTAAACGAAAGATAGAGCTTATTCATGCAAATAGTTTGCGAATGGTATTATATGCTTTTCTAATTCAAAAGTTTATTAAAAAAAAGATGAAAATTGTTTATACGAAACATAATGTAACGATATTAGAAAAGAAAATGCCAACGCTTTTTCGTTATTTCATGAATAAATATGTGAACAATATTATTACAGTAAGTGAGTTTGAGAAGAATAATTTAATTTCAATTCATGTAGCAGAAGAAAAAATAAATACAATTTATAACGGTGTCGATATTGAAAAGTTTTTATTCCAGCAGAAAAAGAAAGAATCTACATATAAAATAGGGATATTAGCTAGATTATCCAAAGAGAAAAACCATCAACTATTTGTCAAAATTGCAAATGTGTTGAAAAAGAGAAATGATTTTATGTTTTATATTGCTGGTGATGGACCAGAGAAAGAATCGATTATGAAAGAAATAGAAAAATATGGATTACAGCAAAGGGTGAAGATGCTAGGGAATATTTCAGAGCCGCATGAGTTTATAGGGAATATGGATGCTTTACTTTTATTATCTTTTCGTGAAGTGTTTCCAATGGTAGTAATTGAAGCGATGGCTACAGGGACACCAATTGTTTCAATAGATGTTGGTGGAATACATGAAGCGGTAATAGATGGAGAATCAGGTGTTTTAATATCTGAATATTGCGAATCTGAATTCGCAAGTGCACTTGAAGAACTACAAGGGGATGAACAAAGGGTAAATGATATTAGATTGAAAGCACGAGAGAAAGCAGTGAGGTATTTCTCGTTAGCTAAAATGATAGAAGAAACGAAAAATATATATGAGTTAAACAAATGACCGGGTAGGTCGTTTGTTTTTTTTATTATAGAAACTTTTAAGAGAGAACTCACATATTATATGAAAAAAGGTAATATGAGGAGTGAATTTATTTTGTCAGAATATATTTCTTCCCAAGAAGATTGTGCGCCAGAAAGTAGCGTTCACATTGATTGTTTTGGCGCAGTTCCAAACTCGGGAAATGATAGCTCATTAGCAATTCAGCAAGCTATTGATTATTGTGTAGCGAATCGAATTTCGACGGTTAGAATTACAGGGGTAAATACGTACAAAATTGTAAAGCCGATTGTTATTAAATCAAACGTAAGATTAGAGTTAGATCCTACCGTAACGCTGCAAATTGATGGGGATTTTAATGCATTTGAGCTACAAAGTAACGCTTCGATAGTTGGTGGTACTATTCAAGTTATAAATCCGTTGTTTCAATCGGCTGTCATTTATGTTTCTGGTTCACAACAAATCGAAGTACCTAATCAATCTGTTATATCAAATATAAATATAATAAATACAACTCCATCGTATAAAGGAAAAGCTATACATTTTTATTGTCAAAAGGCATGGGATTATATTAGTTTCTTTCAAGTCAAATTTATTCAAATTAAAAACTTTCAAACTGCAATATATTTGAAAACAGAGTATATAGATGATATCAATACACCTTGCTGGATTAATGCCAATGTATTTCAATCAATATTTATTGATGGATGTGTGTATGGGATTGAAGTAGATGGAAATAGTGATTTGCCAAATGAAAGTTCAGGAAATACGTTTCATGATATTCAAGTGCAATGTAGACAACAAACGAAAAAAGCAATTCGTTGCTCAGGTGCGTATAATACATTTGATTGTATGATTTGGGATACGTACCGGATGAGTAGTGAACAAATTGTCATTGAATTTTCTTCTAATTCGCATCGTAACTACCTTTTTTCAAATTTACTTTCTACAACTATTGTAGATAAAGGACAATACAATGTTTGTAAGTCTACCTATGAAGAATCTCTTCGAATTCAGTTACCGATTACGTTAAATAAACCACATTTAATAGGGAATCAAGATGATATTTTAGTAAATGCTCAGCAGAAGTATACGATTAAGCAAGTAAGTGGGAAAGTGCCTTACGGGGGGAATCTCGCAAATTGCTTTAATTTAATAGATGAACAAAGTGTAAACTATATTGACGTTCCAGATAGTAATCCAGTTGTAATTGAACTGGATTTTACGAAAAAACCAATACAAATGTTAAATTGTTTTGGAATGTATTTTGGGTGGGGAGAGAGCCCAAAGAAAATTAAAATTGAATATGCATTAAGCGCAACTGGAAGTTGGGTTATCGCGTTGGATGTTCCATTAAATGTTGGCGATACAATTATATCGAATATGAAGGCGAGTCAGTTATATAAAGTTAGAATTACATTAAGTGGTTATTCTCAAGATCATAAGCGTTTTCGAATTAATCGTATTTTTGCAAGGTCTTCTATGGAAAACGGGAACGCTTGGTTAGCGACAACTGGCGGAAGAATGTTTGGAGATATTGAAATAGAGGCAAGTAAAGGTATAATCATGAAGACTGCTAGTGGAGTGAAATGGAAAGTTACTATTAATGAAGCTGGCCAACTTATTACGACTAAGATAACTTGAGATGTTGTTTAATTGTATATCCTTGGACGAGTTACAACGTAGTGGGATATAGGTAATGAAAAAGAGATTGTAATTTGGTTTCAACCAAACTACAATCTCTTTTTTGTTTCAATTACTTCCACCAAATCCAAGTCCAAAGGTAATTTCGTACATTTCGAGGAGTAATGCGAATGAAGCGTTCACCGTCAAAGAAGCAATTTAAATTTGGAAGTGTTTCATCTGGATTTTCTGGAACAAAAGTGACGATGTTTTCGTTACTTGTAACGGTTACTGTAATTGGTGGGTCGGTAGGCGAGACTTGAAGTTGTAACGAAATATTGGCCGTATTTTTAAATTCATTATTAACAGGTGGACTTATTACTTGTACTGTGAATAATACGATAATTGTTTCGTTTGGTTCCAAATTAGTGGCAACTAGGAAACCGATATTCGGATTCGCTAGTGGAGAGCGTTCACCGTTAATAAAGACAGTGCCGTTTATAAATTGTAAACCTGCTGGAATGGTATCTTGTAAAGAAATATTTGAGAGTGAAATTTTGGAAGTATTTGTAATGCGTACCGTGTAATCAAAATATTGATTTAAATAAGCTGAGCTGACGGAAGCATTTTTCGTGACTGTTACAGTTATAAATTGAATTGGTATACGAACGATATTTGAATTAACAATGAAAGTAATAATTGGATCCTGTGGTGTCAATTGAAAGGCAGCGGTAACTGTTGCAGAATTTATAATTGTACTGTTTGAAGGAATAGAAGTTACGAGAACTTGAAATGTTATAGTTGCTACTGAATCTGCAGGTAAAGAGCCGATATTAATACCAGTGTCTGGACGAACATTTGGAACGGGAGTACCGTTAATTGTTACGCTGTTTTCTATAAATGTTGTACCAGCTGGAATGCTGTCTATAACAGAAGTACTGATTGTCGGAATTGGGGAGTGATTAAATACCGCTAATGTGAATGTAATGATATCTCCTATAACGACAATAGATTTGTCAGTTGTTTTTTCAATACGAACCATTGGATCAATGACTGTCGTTGTAACGGTATTTGTTTGTTTTGTAACTGTATTTATTTGCTTTGTAATCGTAATAGGTGGTTGGATTGGACCGACAATAGGCGTATAGGAAATAGTAGCATCGTTATTGATTGTAGATTGAAGAGTAGAAGAAGAAATTGTCACTTGGAATGTAATAATAACAGATTCATTTGGAGCAAGATTTCCTAACGTAATACCATTTTCCGGATTCGCATTAGGTTGATTGATTCCGTTAATCGTAACACTACCAATAACAAATGTCGTATCTGCTGGTGCTGTGTCTACTAAAAGAAGGTCTTCGATAATGATATTACCATTATTAGTAATCGTGATGGTATACGTTAAAGTTTGACCGGGTAAGGCACTTGTGAAATCAACAGCTTTTATTGCAATGACATTATCATTTTGGACAGTAGTTGTGACGGTGTTTGTTGTAGTCGTATTTGTAACAGGTACGTTATTTGGGTTGACTATATAGTTAAAAGTAGTAATTGCGTTGTTGTTTAGTTCATTTGGTGTTGGAATAGAAGTCACAGTTACTTGGAATGAAACGATAGCATCTTCACCAATAGTTATAGTACCAATTGGTATGCCGCTTACTGGATTCACTCCTGGAAGAGTTTCTCCGTTTACAATGACGCTATTTTCTATAAACGTAGTACCTTGAGGAATAATATCTTGAATGATTACATCATTTACTGCAACATTACCGGTTTGATTTAGTGTAATCGTATACGTTAACGTATCACCAACCGTTGCAAATGCAAGATCAACAGCTTTATTACTATTCAAATTCGCGTGATTAATTTCTGTTGCGGCAGCTGATGAAATAATAGTTTCGGTAATAGGTGGTCGATCTGGTACCGTGTATTCATATTCAATTGTACTCGTGTTAGAGATTGGATTTGTTTGTGGAATCGAAGTAACCCGTACTTGGAATAGAATAGTTGCTGTCGTATTAGGTGGAATGGTATCAATTTGTATACCGTTAAGAGGGTTGTCATTTGGCCGAGCGTTGCCGTTCACGATAACACTATTCTCTATAAAGCTCGTATTTGCCGGGATAATATCTGTAACAATAATGTTTTCGACTTGTATATTTCCGTTATTTATGATGGAAATTGTATAAGGGATGATAGTTTGTAAGTCAGCATATTGGATAGGTGTTGTTTTTGTCGCAATTACATTAGCGGAAATAACTTCAGTGAAGGTAATATTGCTAGTCGATATTTGTTCTTCCACGTTAATTGTATAACGAGAAGTTGATTGATTTTGAACATGACCGCTAGCAGGAAGAGCTACGACGGTAACAGAAAATGTGACTGGGATAGAAATGTTAGGAGCAATCGTTCCTACAAGTATACCTACACTTGGATTGGCGTTAAGCTGAGGAATGTTATTTACTAAAACGCTACCGTCAATAAAGGTTGTTCCATCAGGTATATTGTCTGTAAATACAACAGCAGTGGCATCCGTATTCCCTGTATTCGTTAAAGTTGTTGTATAAGTTAAAATGTCACCAATCGTTACAGAGGTTAAATCAACGGTTTTAAGTGAAACGATATCAGCATCATTAATTTGAACGAAAGTAGTATTGGAAGTAGTAGATTTTTGAATTGGTGCAAAGTCAGGATTGAAAATAAAGTCGTAGGCGATGTTTGCAGTATTAGGTGTTGGATTTACAGTAGGTAAATTCGTAACGGAAACTTGGAATGTTATTGTAGCCATTTGACCTGCTGCGACATTAGGAATGGAAAAGCCGATATTCGGATCTGCTGCAGGAAGTACAGTATTATTAACTATTACACTTCCTGGAATAAATACTGTTCCATCTGCTATAGTATCTGTAAAAAAGATGGAGTTAGTTGTAGCCGATCCATTATTTTGAATGAATACTGTATATTCAATGGTTTCATCAATAGTAGCTAATACAGTATTAGCAGATTTTGTAGCAATAAGAATAGCATCAATAAATTGTATGTTTGTAGCATTGGAAGAGGTCGTTTCTGAAATTGGTGGTGTGCTTGGGTCTGGTCGATACTCATAGTGAATGACGGCGATATTATTAATGTTATTTTGTGGCGGTATAGAAACTACGCTTACTTGGAACGTAACAATAATCGTATTATTTGGAAGAATTATATCAAGATTGATACCGGTAATTGGATTTTCGTTAGGTCTTGGTACGCCATCTACAAGAATGCTATTTGGAACGAATGTGGTGCCAGAAGCAATTGCGTCAAGTAGGAGAGTATTTGTAATAGGTATTGTACCGGCGTTTGTAACTGCGACTGTATATGTGATGATTTGACCGATACGTGTAATGGATCTGTTAGCGGATTTAATTGCGCTAACATTTGCCGTTCGCACTTCAGTATTTACTGCATTTGATAACGATCTACGCTGAATAATTGGAGAACTAGGGTCAATTTGGTATTCGTACGAAGCGTCTGAAATATTAATGACTGTATTGCCCTCTGGTATATTTGTAAGTTGTACTTGGAATGAAATAGTGACTGTTTCATTTGGTTGTATCGTGCCGAGAGTTACTCCGTTTTCAGGATTCACGCCAGGCTGAATTACATTATTTATTGCTAAGCTATCTTCAATGAATATAGTACCTTCTGGAATGTTATCAATGAACACGATATTGTTAGCCGGAACGGTTCCTATATTTTGAAGTGTATTTGTGTAGGTAATCATTTGCCCGATTGATACGAAATTTACATCCGCGCTTTTAACAGAAATAATATTTGCATTTTGAAGTGATGTTGTAACAATGTTAGAATTTGCAGAGCGATTTACTGGTGGGGCTGTAGGAATACTTACATATTGGTAAGTTGCTGAAGATTGATTTACAATTTCAGTTTCATTCGGTGGATTATTTGTTTGCACTTGAAATAGTATCGTTTTGGAACTGTTTGCCGGAATTGTTCCAATCGGTATTCCGTTTTCAGGATTTACACCTGGCTGAAGGACACCATTAATTGTGACACTATCGGGAACGAATGTAGTCCCAGCAGGGATAGAATCTGTAAAATTAATATTTATTGCGTCAACATTACTGATATTTTTCACTTCAGAAATATAAAGTATAGTTCCACCGATATCTACAGTTGTTGGATTGGATGTTTTTGTAATTGTCAATTGTGCTTGCACGAAATTTGTAATAACGATATTACTAGTAGATGTTTCAGTAATAGGCGGTTGCCCTGGGTCTGGTTGGATTGTATATGTTGTATTGGATTGATTTGTAATCGATTCTTGGGAGAATGAATCGTTAATAAGAATTTGGAACGAAATAAGGTGAGTATCGTTTGCTGCTAAAGTAGGTAAAGTAACACCTACATTTGGATTGGCATCAAGTATAGTTGTTCCGTTAAGTGTAAAACTATTTTCTACGAATGTAGTATCTTGGGGGATCGTATCTGAAAATATGAGATTAGTAGCTGGAATATTTCCGGTATTTTCTAGTGTTATTGTGTAAGTCAAAATATCACCTGTTGTTGCTTGCGGTGCATTGACTGCTTTTAAAGAAAGGATAGTCGCATCCGAAATTTGTGTGAAAGCAGGATTAGACGTAATTGTTCGAGAGATGATAGGAGCAGTTGGATCGGCGATAAAAGTATAGTCAATACGGGCTGTATTAGAAATTGGGTTTACGCTTGGAATAGCTTGAACGATAACCTGGAATGCTACAGTGACGATTTCTGACGGTGTGATGGAGTTTAATGGTATTCCTACGTTAGGATCAGCATCTGGAACGGAAACGCTATTAATAGTTACGCTATTCGGAATAAAGGCAGTTCCTTCGGGGACCAAATCTGTTAAAGTAACTGTATTTGCAGTAGTATTTCCGTTATTTTGAACGACTACTGTGTAAGTGATTGTACCGTCAGTAGATTGTACGAGAGAATCTGTACTTTTAATTACGGATAACGATGCATCAACAACAGCTGTATTAACCGTATTAGACGAGGATGTTGCTGTAACAGGAGGTTGACTTGGATCGACAATATACGTGTAACTTGTAAGCGCTTGATTTATAATTGCTCCTTGTGGTGGAATAGAACTTGCAAGAAATTGGAACGTAATAGTAGCGGAATCACTTGGTGCGATAATACCAACGGGAATACCGAGAGTTGGACTTGCATCTGGAAGTGAAATCCCGTTGAGCGTAACACTATTTGGAACAAATAATGCTCCTTCAGGAACTCCGTTAATGAGTAATACAGAGTTTGCAGGGAAGTTTCCAGTATTCGTTAATGTTGCTGTATACGTAATTACATCCCCGATAGACACAATTGAACGATTTGCTTGTAAAACAGTTGTAACAGTCGCGTTATTAATTTGTGTTGAAGCGCTATTAGAATTTATCGTGCCTGTAACAGGAGGAGAGGCCGGATCAACGATGAATGTGTATTGAATAGATGCTACGTTTGTAATCGGATTTGAAGGTGGAGTTGATGTAACTATGACTTGGAAAGTAACGGTTAAGGAACTATCCGAGCTAATTGTTCCGATATTCACTCCGTTATTTGGATTTGCACCTGGAATTGTACTTCCATTTACAGCAAAACTATTTTCAACAAAGGTTGTTCCTGCTGGAACTGGGTCTGAGAAATTTACATTCGTAGCGTTTGTATTGCCGCTATTTTGAATCAAAACTGTATAAGTGATCGTATCTCCAATATTTGCAAAGGCTGTATTAGCAGTTTTTACAGCTGAAAGTATTGCTGTATTAATAGAAGTAACCAAGACATTCGTTTCCACATTGCCAGGTTGAGCCAGTAATGCATTGCCTACGTTATATTGGAAGTTAACAAATCCTAAGTTTTGGAGTTCAGGTGTGAACGTTGTTGGATTACTTACGATTTGTACTTGGAATATGATTGTAACAGTTTGATTTGGATTGATTGTATTTATGCCAACACCGTTAATAATCGAAGCGGATGGTAATGGAGTGCCATCAACAATAACTGATCCTGCAACAAATTGTGTCCACGATGGTAAAGGGTCTGAGAATATAGCGTTGTTAGCAGGAATATTGCCTGTGTTCGTAATAGTCGTTGTATACGTAATCGTATCACCAATCGTTGCAAAAGTTTTATCTCCTATTTTAATAGTATTTAAAATAGCACTTTCAATTTTTGTTGTAACGTTGTTAGAAATAATATTTTTTGAAACTGGGGGATTAGCTGGATTAACGATATGTTGAAAGCTAACGCTAGCTTGATTAGTAATTGGATTTATAGGCGGAATTTCATTGGCGATAATGTTAAATGCTACGATGACAGATTCGTTTGGCGCGATATCACCGATTGGAACGCCTGTAATGATATCTGCATTTGGGATGCTAGTTCCGTTCAGTGTAAAGCTATTCGGTTCAAAGGAAGTTCCGTCTGGAATAAGGTCGGTAAAAATAACATTCGTTGCACTCACATTTCCGCTATTTGTAATTGTAACGGTGTAGGTAATATCCTGCCCGATATCTACCGTAGATACATTTGAATTTTTTTGTGCAGTAAGGATAGCGCTATTAATTTGTGTTGTCGTTGTATTAGATTGATTGGAAGTTGTAATAAGTGGCTGGCTAGGATCAACGACATAATGATATGTGGTAGAAGCAGAGTTAGAAATGGGATTAAGTGTTGGAAGTGTAATAACAGTTGCTTGGAATGTAACGATTGCCGTATTACCACCATTAATGGAACCAATATTTACACCAGTTGATAAATCGGCGTTTGGAATGGTTTGCCCATTAGCTGTGAAACTATTTGGAACGAAACTTAAATTGCTATCAAGAATATCGATAATAGTTACATCAGTTGCGGTCACATTTCCGGTATTAGGAAGGTTAAGTGTAAATGTTATTGTAGTACCAACATCCGCAAAAGTAAGATCTGCTGTTTTGGTACTAATAATAGTTGCGTTGTTTATTTGAAGGAGTGTAGTGTTGGAAGTAGTTGCACTTGAAACGGGAGGATTAACAGAATCAACAGTAAATTCATACGTCGTTGATGCTGTATTTGGTGCTGGGTTACTAGGGGGAATATTGTTTACTGTAACTTGAAAGACGATACTATATATTTCATTTGGTGGAAGTGTTGCAAGTAATACACCTGTATTTGGATCCGCGTTAGGTTGTAAAACGCCATCGACAGTTAATGTGTTAGGAACAAATGTGAGTCCACTTGGTAATGCATCTGTGAATACAATATTAGTTGCATCGGTATTGCCTACATTGGTAATAGAAGTAGTATAAAAAGCAGTTTGCCCGATATCTGCAAAGGATACACTTTCATTTTTCGTCATAGACAATATGGCTTCGTTAATTTGGGTTGAAACAGGATTACTAATTGAAGTTTCTGCATCAGGCGGTGAGACTAATTGATACGATGTTGATGAGAAATTTACAATTGGGTTTTGGGTTGGTAATGATGTTACAGTAACTTGGAACGAAACTGTTACTGTAGTCCCGGCTGTTATTATCCCAATATTCACACCGTTTGATGGGTCCGCCCCACTTTGAAGAACACCATTAATAGAAAATGTGTTTGCAATAAATGTAGTTCCACTTGGCACGGTATCTGTGAATATAACATTTTGTGCGGATGAGTTTCCATTGTTTGTTAAAGCGACAGTATAAGTGAGTGTGTCTCCGATACGACTAAAAGACTTATCGACTTGTTTTAATGAAAGAATGGTAGCTGTATTAATCGTAGTGAACACTGTGTTTGAAGTAACGGTCCTTGAAACAATCGGTGCATTTGGTTCAGCGATAAATGTGTAAGAAGCAGTAGCGGAATTGGCAATAGGATTTTGGGCTGGTGTAGAAGTAACGGTAACTTGAAATGCTATAGATATTGAGCTGTTAGGAGCAATTGATCCAATCGTTATACCGGTATTAGGATTGAGTCCAATTTGTGTGATGTCATCTATTGTAACGCTATCAGTAATAAACGTTGTTCCATCTGGTATAAGGTCAATGAAAGCAATATCTGTAGCGTTTGTATTACCACTATTCGTTAAAATGGTCGTATAGGTAATGGTATCACCTAGCGTTACAAGTGTTTGATCGACGGATTTCACCATCGTAATGATAGCATCTAATACAGGGGTTGTAACGATATTCGTTGAAGTAGAAGTTGTAACAGGAGTTCCGTTTGGATCGACAGTATAAGAATATAAAATGGTATCATTCCCCATAATTGAACTTGAAGGGGGAACAGAAAGAACATTTACTTGGAAAGTAACGGTTACTGTTTCACCAGGAGCGATATTTGGTATGTTTACTCCAAGTGCTGGTTGCACACTAGGCTGCTGAATTCCATTTATTGTGACTGAATTTGGTATAAATGTAGTACTAGCTGGAATGGTGCTCGTAAAAGTTACATTTGTAGCTGGTGTATTTCCTGTATTCGTAATAGTCGTTGTATACGTAATGGTATCACCGATAGAAATAATAGATTTATCAACAGTTTTTGTTGTAGTTAATATTACACTATTAATGGTCGTTGAAACTGTATTTGATATCGTTGTTTGTAACGCAGAAGGTTGACTAGGATCAACTACATGTTCAAATTGTGTGGAACTAAAATTAGAAATAGGATTTATACTTGGAATGTTTGTTACAAGCGCATTTATCGTAATATTAGCCGTACTACCGGGATTTATATTTCCAATTTGAATCCCAGTAGCTGGATTTCCAATTTGCTGTGTACCAGAATCGTTTGTAAGTGATCCGGAAATAAAAGTTGTTCCTTCAGGTAAAACATCCGTGAAAATTATATTTTGTGAAGTAACATTTCCAGGATTACTTAATGTAATTGTATAAGAAAGTGTATCCCCAATCGTAGCGAAAGCTTTATCTACAGATTTAACAAGTGCGATTTCCCCAGAATTTATTTGTGTCGAAACAGGATTGGATGTCGTACTTCTTGAAACGAGTGGTAAATTAGGTCCTGTCATAAATTGATAATCAATGGAAGCTCCATTTACAACCGGTGAGTTTGGCCCCCCAGGTCCAATTGTGAAAATTGGATTTGGAATGCTAACTACTTGCACGCGGAAGGTAACGTTTATAAAATCTCCTGCAATAATATCCCCAATTGGTATTCCATTTGCTGGATTTACTCCAGATAATAAAACCCCGCCTACTCGAACGCTATCTTCTATAAATACTGTATTATTTGGAATCGAATCTGTAAAAAGGATATTCGTAGCAGTTACATTCCCTATATTTTCCAATAAAACAGTATACGTTAAAAATGAATTTCCAGGTGCGATGTCAGAGAATAGTCGATCCACACTTTTCGTTGCTTGAATAATTGCTTCGTTAATTTGAACTAAAGTTGGATTGCTTGTAGCTGTTTCTGTCACCGGCGGCTGGGTAGGATTAACGATGATAGAGTATGTTGTGCTAGATTGGTTCAATGTTGGATTTGTAGCTGGTATTGAACCAACGATAGCTTGAAAGCTAATTGTTGTCGTTCCTCCAACTGGAATTGAATCTAAAGGAACACCATTATCAGGCCTAAATCCAAGTTGTGGGATGGTATTAATTTGTACGCTATCAGGAACGAATGAGAGTTCAGCTGGTAATATATCGATAAAAACAGGTGTGTTTGCAGTAGTATTTCCGCTATTAGTGAGAGTAGTTGTATACGTAATTGTATCTCCAACAGCAGCAAATGCATTGCTAGCAGTTTTTGTGGCGATAACGGAAGCAGAGTTTACTTGTGTAAAAGTTTTATTGGATTGAACGGTTCGTGAAACAGGCGGTTCATTTATATCAACAATAAAGCTATATTGAAGCGATGATTGGTTCGGAATTGGATTAGGGTTTGGAAGAGTTGTAATGTTTACTTGAAAACTAAGTGTAACCGATGCATTTGCATTTAAGTTACCAATATGGATACTGTTTTGTGGATTTGTATTCGGGACCGTTACACCGTTTATTTTAAAACTATTTGGAACAAAGGTAGTACCACTTGGAATTGAATCTGTAAAAATAATGTTGTTCGCAGTAGTATTTCCTGTGTTTGTAACAACTGAGGTGAATGTAATCGTATCTCCTATTGTAGCGAAAGTTGTACTAGCATTTTTATTTATTACTAAAGTAGCGTCAACAATTGGTGTAACTGTCGTGTTTGTAACAGTACTGCCAACAGCTGGTGTTTCAGTTGGATTCACCGCATATTCGTAGTTTACAAGAGCATTATTTGTTAAAGTTCCACTCGGTGGAATGGCGAGGATTTTCACTTGGAATGTAATGAAAGTAATGCCGCCGGGTGAAATATCTTCTAAATGAATACCTAATGAAGGATCTAATCCAGGCTGGGATACGTTATTTATCGTAATGGAATTTGGAATAAAGGATGCACCTGGTCCAAGTCCATCTGTTAAAAGAGTTGCACTAGCAGGGATGTTACCTGTATTTGTCAACGTAATTGTATAGGTGACAATGTCTCCGATTGCAGCTGTTGGCGTATTTACTGATTTTGTAGCGACAATCGTAGCGTTATTAATTTGAGTTGTTATTACGTTACTTAATGCATTGGCGGATGCTGGAGGTAAGTTAGGATCTACGACATACTGGTACGTTGTATTGTTTTGGTTCGGGATTGGATTTGGATTCGGGATAGAATTTACTTGTACTTGGAATGAGATGATTGTATTTGCATTCGGATTTATTGGGTCGATTGCAATTCCGCTTGCTGGATTGACATTAGGCAGTGTATTCCCGTTTACAGTAACACTATTAGGAATAAACGATGTTCCGTTTGGAATTACATCTGTAAATATTACATTTGATGCAAGTGTGTTCCCGTTATTCGTTAAAGTAGTCGTGTACGTAATAATATCATTTACGTTAGCAAACTGTTTATCTGCAGATTTAGTAGCGGCAATTGAGGCGTTATTAATAGTTGTCTGTACAGTGTTAGAAGCAACCATCTGCATCACAGCAGGTTTGGATGGATCATACGTATATTGGAATGTTGTGCTTGATTGATTTGTAATTGGGTTTACAGCAGGGATAGTTGGTACAAAAACTTGGAATGCAACGGTGCGTGATGAATTCGCTCCTATCGTACCAATCGAAATGCCGTTAGCAGGATTTGCATTAGCTATAGGGAAATTATTAATCGTTACAGTATTAGGAATGAAGAGGGTACCCGCTGGAATGATATCTGTAAACGTTACATTAGCAGCAGGGGTATTCCCGTTATTTGTTAAAATGGTTGCATATAGTATGACATCACCGACATCAGCGAAGTTTGTACTCGTTAGTTTTGTAGCAACGATATTAGCAGTATTAATTTGTGTAGTTACTATATTGCTAGCAGCGTTTCTAACAAGAGCAGGTAAATTTGGATCAGCGATAAAGCTATATTGCAGTGAAGCGCTGTTTTGAATTGGGTTTGGTGAAGGTAGCCCATTTGCACTTATTTGAAAAACAATCGTTGTAAAACCACCTGAAGGAATGGAGCCTACTTGAAGACCGGTACTAGGGTCTGCACCTAGTTGTAAAGCACCACCTATAAAAATACTATTTGGTACGATAGTGGTGCCATTTGGGATTATATCAGTAACAATAACATTATTTGCTGTAGTATTGCCAAGATTAGCTAAAGAAATTGTATATGTGATTGGTTGCCGGACATCGGCGATAGTCAAATCTACTTCTTTGACAATCACTACATTTGCTAAATTAATTTGTGTACTTACGGTATTACTTACAGATGTTTCTATAGTTGGTGGATCGTCCGGATTTAAAGTAAAGCTATATTGTGTACTAGATGAATTTATTGTTGGATTTTGAGCTGGTAAAGAGGTGATAGTTACTTGGTAAGAAACAGTAATTTCACCGTTAGCAGGAATGGAAGGCAATGGAACACCAATGTTCGGATCTGCGTTATTTTGGAGTACACCATTAATAAGGAAAGTGTTTGGGATAAAGGTAGTGCCATCTGGATTTGTATCTACGAAAGTTGGGTTATCAGCAGTAACGCTTCCTGCATTTGTTAAAAGAATGGTATAAGTTAATACATCCCCAACAGTAGCGAACGCTCGATCCACTGTTTTTGCTGAAATGACATTTGCGTCATTTACTTGAGTAAATGTAGTGGTTGAAGTTGTGTTCTTACTTATAGGGGGAGCGTTTGGATCAACGATAAAGTTATAAGAAATAGAAGCGCTATTTGAAATAGGATTTGGGTTTGGAATGCTAGTTATTACTACTTGGAATGAAGCTGTAATCGTAGTATTAGCATTAATGCTACCAATATTAATGCTAGCTGGTGTTGCGCCCGGCTGAGTAACGCCGTTAACTATAACACTGTTCGATACAAAGGAAGTACCGTTTGCTATTGAATCGAATAGTAATACATTGTTCGCCGTAACATTTCCATTGTTTGTAAGAGCGAAGGTATAAGTTAATACATCGCCAACTTCTGCGAACGTTTTATCTACAGATTTAGTAGCTTGAAGGTTTGCTAGTCTAATTGTTGATGTAACAGAATTAGAATTTGCTGTTTTTGAAGTTGGTGGCAAATTTGGATTTACAGTATATAGATAAGAGGCGAAAGCATTATTAATGATAGGATTTTGGGTCGTAATATTGATGACTGTTACTTGGAAAGAAAGGGTAACAGTAGCCCCACCAGGAATTGTGCCGATAGGTAAAGCAACGAGAGAATCTACATTTTGTAAAACTCCGTTTAGTGTTACAGAACCAGGAGTCAATATCGTTCCGTTTGGAAGTGGATCTGTTAGTTGCACGTTAGTAGCAGCTGTATTTCCACTGTTTGTAATAAGAATTGTATAACTGATTGTTTCGCCAATTGTAGCAAATTGTTTATTTGTTGATTTTGTTAATGTTACATTCGCATTGTTAATTTGAGTGGAAACGAGATTAGAAGAAATGTTTTTGGTAACGGGTGATTGACTAGGGTTGACGGTATATTGATAAGAAGCGCTTGAACTATTAGATACGATATTTGACGCGGGTATTGTATTTACAACTACTTGAAATGCAACATTTTTTGTTGTACCAGTTGGAATAGATCCTATATTCACACCAGTAGCGGGATTTGCTCCAACTTGTGTCGTGCCATCTATTGTTAAACTGTTGAGAACAAAAGTTGTACCAGTAGGAATGATATCTGTAAAAATAACATTGTTCGCATTTGTATTACCTGTACCTGTAAAGGAAACGGTGTACGTTAGTGTATCACCAATATCTGCGAAATTTTTATCTACTGCTTTTGCCATTGTTACAGTGGCGTTATTCACTTGAGTGGAGACAATATTCGTCGTATCAGTCCCGCTTACTGCAGGTTGATTAGGTACAGGAATGTATTGATATGTTGTTGTTCCACTATTTAATATTGGGTTTGTTTGAGGGATAGAAGGAACGAGCACTTGGAATGAAATAGTAGTAATGGAATTTGCGGCAATTGAACCAATTGGTATACCATTAGCGGGATTTGCGCCAGCTTGAGTAACTCCGTTCACAGTTACACTTCCTGGAATGAAAGTAGTCCCGCTAGGAATCGGATCCGTATATATCACATTCGTTGCAACGATATTTCCTATATTAGCTAAGGCAATACTGTATGTTAACGTTTCACCAATATCTGTAAAAAGTTTGTTAACTGATTTTGTGCCATTAATATCTGCAAGGTTAACTTGTGTTCCAGCAGAGTTGCTTGTTGCAAGACCGTTAAAGGTTGTTCCTCCGGCAATTGGTGTATATTGAAATGTAATATTAGCAGTGTTAGAGATAGGATTTTGACTTGGAAGAGAAACGACGGTAGCTTGGAAAGTTACTGTACGAGAAGCACCATTATTAATGGTTCCGAGAGATATACCAGCGGCCGGATTTGCGTTCGTTTGTGGGACATTATCTATTGTTACAGTGCCAGGTATAAAGGAAGTACCGTTAGGGAGGATGTCTGTAAAAATAACGTTATTGGCAGGAAGAAGTCCGGTGTTAGGGATAGTAACTGTATAAGTGAGAACGTCTCCAATTGCCGCAACACTTTTATTTACGCTTTTCGTTGCTTGAATATTAGGTGAATTTATGTTGATTTGTAAACCGACTGTATTCAACATATAAGCGTCTCCGTTAGTCGTTAAACGGATTGCGGCGGACACTTGAGAATTTGTTAAATAAGGAGAAATATCAATGGAAGTAATGTCCCAGCCCTGTCTTCCAGCGGAGATGTTTGTGCCTGTAGAAGCACTTTGATTTCGCGTTCCAAATGTTCCAGTTGTATCTAAATTTCCAGCAGCATTGTTAACTTGAGAACCGAAGAAATTATTTCCAGCATTATTTGGCCCAGATAAAGCATTTAATGAACTGAAATTTGGTCCAAATAATGCTTGATCCCCTGTTATATCTGCATCTCCTTCAATAGAACTTAAAAATAATCGTCCACTTACAGGTCCTCCTGAAGGTGTTAAAAATCCAGAAACAGCTACATCTGCACTACCAGTATCAGCAGAAACACGGTTACCAGCTACATAAATGGTTAAGTTTCTTGCTGGCAATGTCCCGTTTTGATAAGCGACGATAAGTGTCCATCCAGCCGAATTAATTGTTCCATTAGAAGCATCTATAGGATCTACAAGTCCAGGAACCGCTCCTGTAGTATAGGAACCAGCACCTCCCGCTTGAATAAGAGTTGTTACGTCTGCTGAACGAGTGTAAAAGCCAAATGTAATAGAGTTTGAAACGAAAGTTTGATTTGAAGCCGTAACAGCTGAAGGAGTAATCGAGTATGTTGAAATAGGTGTTGTAAAAGAAACTGGGTTTCCTAATACACTCGTAATGTTTTGATCACGAGATAAATAGTTTCCACCCCAAACGAGTTCTGCGTAAAGAATAGCACTACCAGCAGGGATATTTAAAATAGCGGTAGAACTATTTTGTGTATAGTTTAATGTTGTACCAGCAGGAAAAGTAGTTACTTGTAAAGCAGTATTCGTAGTTGCGAATGCACCAATTGCCCCGATTGTACCAGCACGGTTTTGATTGCTGATTTTACTTAAGCCTAAAGTATTACCTGTAATAGCGAGTGCGCCGTTAGTGGTGGTAGAAAATCGATTCGTAATGGGCATGTTGTCACCTCATTTACAATATAGTCTTGGTCAAAATAACATATGTGTGTGACAAATAAAGGGAAACATGTACAAGTTGATTTCGTAATAATGATTTAAATGTCTAGATAAGGGGATGGAGTATGAGTGAATTAGAAATTAGGTTGGAGCGTCTTAGGGAAGAACAAATAGGCGATATTGTATCATTATCTTCTTATATTGGTTGGGATTATAACAGAGAAGAAATTGAGACTATTTTTAACGCAGGGATTGTATACGGTGTTTGGAATGAGAAAGAGGAACTAATTGCTAGCGCGGCAATAATATTATATGGGGAGAAATTAGCATCTATCGGAATGGTGATTGTACATCCAGATTATAAGGGGAGAGGGATTGGAAAGATAATAACGGAAGCGTGCGTTAAAAGCGTATCAGCTCATACTCCAATTATGCTTATTGCTACGGATGAAGGGAAACCTTTATATGAAAAGTTAGGATTTAGGGCAGTAAGTTATGTTTCTAAATACATATGTAACTCATACAATGCGAAACATTATTGTGTAAGAAATGAAGATTATGTGATGAATTATGAAGAGGGTGATTTAGAAAAAATAATAAAAATAGATGAATATGCGTTTGGAACAAATAGAAAAGAGTTTTTAAAGAAAAGAATTATGCAAAGTGAACAGTGTATCGTTGTAAAGGACAAGGAACAAAATGTATTAGGTTACGGTTTAAGCATACAAACGCCAGAAAATAAAATAATAGGACCAGTCGTTGCTAAAAATAATGCGATGGCAATGAGAATAGTACATAATTTAGCAAGAGGGCATAATGGGAGATTAAGAATGGATGTACCAGAAGGAAAGAAAGATTTCACGAAAGAATTAGAGATTGCTGGTTTTAAAAAGGTGAATACACCACCAATTATGATGAAAAATAGCGGTCAATTATTAAAAAGGAATAATGAGTTATATAGCATTGCAGCACAAATTTTTGGGTGAAAAAGAATCCTTCTGAATGAAGGATTCTTTTTCGCTAATCACGATATTGATCATGAGTCGGCTGAAAGAGGTCTTCCTCGATATCTCTCACCATAGAAAAATGATCAACGTTATAATGACCGTGTAAAGTTTTATTGTGATGACCAATAATTTGTTCTGCAGACAATACGTTAGAATCAGTTGTTGAATGACCGTTTTTAATTAATGTAACGTCAAATCCTTGTACAGTTGCTGCTCTAACTGCAGTGTCAATGCAATGTTCTGTTTTACATCCGCCTATAACAATATGATTAATGTTTTCTTCTTTTAAAAGTTCAAGTAAAGAAGTGCCGTAGAATGAATTGGTTGCTGCTTTATTAATAAAGATTGCAGACTGGGGTACTTGAATTTGATTATGTACTTCAAATCCTTCGCCACTACCAGAAGCAACATCGATATCTCTTATGAAAACAATAAGAGCATTTGAATCTATTGCTTTCTGCAGGGCTATATTTAGTGTAGATAATAGCTCAGTTTTACGAAAAACTTCATTTTCTTGCTCATTTCCATCAATTAATTCTTGCTGAGCGTCGATAATTAATAGTGCTTGTTTCATCGTGTCTCCCCTTTAATATGAAATAAGTTCCACTGTACATATTCCTTCAGATTGTTAGAAAATCCTCCATTGTAAGCGAAGTAGAAGATTGATTTACAAAGTTGTCAAAGAAATTTCATTCTCATAGCGTGTAAAAACATGTATGATAGGAGATGGAGAATTTTTGAGTAGGTGGGAATAACATGCAAACAGTAGAAGATTATCTTTCATTCTTACATACGAAAGGATTTAAATTATCAGAGGAAGCACAAGGGTTTATTATGTTTGGACAAGGATATACTGGTGCGTCTGATGGGATTGTGAACGCAGCAATAGAAGCCACAATTAAACATCAATTGCAGTTTGATGGTAGTTATTTCGTTGCGTTATTAGAACGATTGAAAGAGGAAGAAATTACAGATAAAAAAAGCGCTAAGGCTTTTATGCGGAAGTTACAAGCGTAACTTCACGCAGCCTGCGCTTCTTTTTTTGTTTTGGAAGGTAATTCAACAAAAATCATGCCTAGAAAAATACATAGACATCCGATAATAGCAGAAATAGAAAGTTGTTCATTTGCAACGAGAACGCCTGTTAATGCAGCAAAAACGGGCTCCATTGCGAAAATAATTGCTACTCTCGTTGGAGAAGTGTGTTTTTGTGCCGATGTTTGAATGAAAAAAGCAATAGATGTTGCAAACAGGGCAGTTAGAAAGAGTGCGAATAAAAAGGATTGATTCGTCCATAGTGATACTGAAAATAACTTTTCCCAATCTTCAAACAAGAAAGCGCAAATAGAAGAAAATATACCAACAGCTAATACTTGAGATGTGCTTAATAATAAAGGTGATATTTTTTTAGAAAAGAAGCCGTTAATAAGAATATGGGCAGCGAAAGCGACTGCACAACCAAGAACAAGTATATCTCCTATATTTAATTGGAAAGAATCAGCAGCTGTTAATAAGTACAAACCTGTTGTAGCTACAGCAATACCAAGTATGATGAAAATGGTGGCTTTTTGTTTTAAAAAGATAAATGATAAGATTGGGACCATAACAATGCTTAGCCCAGTTAAGAAACCTGCTTTTGAAGAAGTTGTATAGAGTAAGCCAAATGTTTGTAATAAATAGCCGACAAATAAGAAGAACCCAACCATTAATCCAGCTAAACTACTATGTTTTAATTCTTGTTTTGAAGTTTTCTGTGAGAAAATAATTTGAACGAATAATAAAATAATTCCAGCGAATAAAAAGCGAATACCATTAAACGTAAATGGACCAACGAAAGACATAGCGTTTTGAACGACAACAAACGTAGCTCCCCAAATGAAAGAGACAAATAATAAAGCAAGAGGAGCAATCCACTCTTTTTTCACACTCATACCCCCGTTAATTTTGTAAGATAGCTTTTCTAGCTAATTCATCAGCTACTTTATTTTGACTACTTGGAATCCACTTAATAAAAAAGAGATCGAAGTTTTTTATGTACTGCAGCGCTTCATCTAAAAGAGGTGCAAATATTTTATTTTTTGCGTATTCCTTTTCAACAGCCCGTTCGACAAGCTGGGAATCTGTACGAAAAGAGACAGTGCTATAATTATGCTCGATGCAATATTTTAATGCTAGAAGTAAAGCGCGGTATTCTGCTTCATGATTGGACATTGTTCCAAGTGGTACTGATAATTGTACAGGCGGCTGAACGCCTTTAATAAACACTCCTGCACCAGAAGGACCAGGATTTCCTTTTGATGCACCATCAATATATACTTCAATCAAAATGAGAAACCTCCAAATTATAAGATTATCCCCTACTTAAATGCTTTTTGAAGTAGGGGATAGAGTAGTTATCCGATTGTGATGCTGTAACGACATGTAAATGTTTCATTCGCTTGTAAAGATTGAATTCCCTTTTTGTCCTTGAAATCTTTTGCTGGATTTACTTCATCAGCGATTCCATACCAAGGTTCAATACATAAGAAAGGTGCGTTATCCCCTGGTGTCCATACGCCAACAAATGGGAATCCATCAAATTCCACTTTTACAAATTTATTATGTTTATGAGAACGAATCGAAATTTCATTCGTATTCATATGTTCAAAAATAAGTGCATCATTTTTGAATAAATCATATGTAAGTGGCAATTCAGTCGTATTTTCAGCGATTAATTGCTTTTTGTTTGAAAGATAAGGTCCTTCTAATACGCTTGTTTCTAAGCGTTCCGAACCATTAAACGATAAGTGATAATCTGTAAATGATTCACCGTCCAATAAAGGGAAGTTGAATCCAGGATGTGCTCCGATTGAGAAGAACATTTCTTTAGAAGTAGGATTGTTTACTTCATATGTTACATGAACACTTTGTCCATCTAGCTCATAAGAAACGAGTAATTCGAATTCGTATGGGTATTTTTTTAATGTTTCTTCATTACTAGTAACGATATAAGTGATCTTTGTTTCGCTTTGTTCTTTCACGGAGAAAGTAAGATCACGAGCGAAACCGTGTTGTGTTAATGAATATGGTTTACCGTCTACGTAGTATGTATTATCTACTAATCGACCGACAATTGGGAACAAAATTGGTGCACGGCGTCCCCAATAAGTAGAATCACCTTGCCATAAATATTCTATGTTGTCTTCTTTTAAGCGAACGCTCTGTAATTCTGCACCTTTGTCAGAAATGGAAACGATCACTTTTTTATTTTGAATTGTTGCTGTCATGAAGTGAAACCTCCTAAATCTTTCATATGCTTTATTATACGTTGTCTAAAAGAAAAAAGGTAGTTCACGATAGGAATCTATTGACGAAAGAGGGGCTACCACGTAAAATATAATCTTGTTGCTTAAAAAACGAATAACGTGGTTCGAAACCATCCCACGTAAAAAAACTAAGGAGATTTTGTCATGAATATTAGAACATTAGTCGGTAATGGTATTTTAGCGGCATTATATATTGCTGTTTCTATGCTTATTCAGCCATTTGGCTTTACGAATGTACAGTTTCGTATTTCAGAGATGTTTAATCATCTCGTTGTATTTAACAAGAAAGCAATTTACGGAATTGTATTAGGTGTATTTTTAACGAATCTCTTTTTCTCACCTATGATCGCTTATGATTTAGTATTTGGAGTAGGTCAATCTATTCTTGCATTAGTTGCAACGATTATTTCTATGCGGTTTATTAAAGGTGTTTGGGCTCGTATGATTTTTAATACAGTTATCTTTACGATTACAATGTTTATGATTGCAATTGAACTTCATCTTGCATTTGATCTACCATTTATGTGGACTTGGTTAACATGTGCAGCAGGTGAATTCGTAGTAATGGCGATTGGTATGCCTGTAATGTACTGGATTAATAAGCGAGTACAATTTGAAAGATTTATGTAATAGATGAAAGAGCCATTCCTTATATAGGATGGCTCTTTTTGTATGTGATTATATTGAATATAATACTGTGACTCTTGATAAAATATAATAAAATAAAGTGAGGCTTCAATTAGCCGGATAAATAAGAAGTCTTACATAAGGGGAATGTAGTATGAAATATAAAATTCATTGGTTGTATAAAACGAAGCGCGGATTGCAGACGGAATTAACGACAGGGTATATGAACATAGAAGAAGTACTTCAATTTGCAGAGGATTTTGAGAAAACAGGAAGAGTAAAAGAATTTTCATTTTATGATGAAATGGACGCAGAATGGTCATTAAAAGAGATGAAAAAGTTAAGTAAGCAAGTAGAGGAAGAGCCCCAAGAAATACTCGTTTATTTTGATGGTGGGTATGATGTGCAAACGAAAGAAGCTGGCATTGGTATATGTGTGTATTATAAAAAAGGAAATACAAACTACCGCATTCGCCGCAATGCATATATAGAAGGTATATATGATAATAATGAAGCGGAATATGCATCATTATTATACGGTATGAATATACTCGAGGAACTAGGGATTAAGTATGAAGCAGTTACACTTCGCGGAGACTCACAAGTGGTACTGCAGCAATTAGCCGGAGAATGGCCTTGTTATGATGAACATTTAAATCATTATTTAGACCAAATTGAGCAAAAGGCGAAGCAAATGAAATTAAAACTTATATGTGAGCCGATATCTAGAAAACAAAATAAAGAAGCACATCAATTAGCTACGCAAGCATTGGAAGGAACAGTTATTGATAGTCATAAAGAAATAACTGAATAGAGAGGTGCAAAGGTGGATAAAAAGCAACTCATTACAGAGGTAAATGACTTATTAGAAACGTATTGTGAAGGCTGTTTTTTGCGAGAACATAATCGAAAGACAAATAGTAAATATTATGCTCATTCATTTTGTATAAGGCAATGTACAGTTGGAGAAACATTGAAAAAGTATGGGGACCAGTTGTCATGAAAAACATCCAGAGAAAATTCTCTGGATGTTTTTTAGTGTCTTGCTTCGTTTAGTTGATGCTCACATTTATTTAATTTCTTTTCCTCATTCATTAAAAATGGTTCATCTAAATCAGTTGCAACAGATTTCATAATTTCAAGCTGAGAGCGAGCTGCTTCTACAGCAGTAGTAGCATGCTCTAATGTATCTGGATCCATTGAAATTGTTGCTGATCCTACCATTTTTTGTGCTGTTTCTACACGGAATTTCACTTCTTCAAAATCATTTACTTCTGATCCCATTAATAATTCCTCCTTTGTATAGTGCGCATTTCACATAGTTTTTGCTCTGTAAAACGGAAATATACAAAGGAATAACAAAGGAGGTTACCAAGTAAGGTAACCTCCTGTTATATGTTGGATTAAAGTTTTACTACGTTAGCAGCTTGAGGTCCGCGGTTACCTTCAGTAATGTCGAAAGATACTTCTTGACCTTCTTCTAAAGCTTTGTAGCCGTCGCCTTGAATAGCAGAGAAATGTACGAATACATCGTCAGCGCCTTCCATTTCGATAAATCCAAAACCTTTTTCGTTGTTAAACCATTTTACTTTTCCTTGCATGTTACAATTCCTCCTAAAAGCGTTTACTATTTTCATTTAGTGAAATTCATTTTAAAAAAATAATATAAACTAAAAATGCTATATTCTTGAATATTCTGCTAAATGATTAATTTAAATATACACGAATTGGGAGAATTTAGTCAAGTAAGCGATTTTATTTTTTTGTATTTTTAAATAATTTTTCAGTCAAATTTTTAAATAGGTATAGGACAGGCCGAGTATGTAATATTCTTAATTGAATGCTATACATAATGAGGTGAAAGAATGAATAAGTCTTACTTATTAGATAATGAAGGAATGAGAACGAGAACCGACATACCGGATTGGGTTGCAAAAGAATTTGAGATTTTTTCAAATGTTGTGTTAGAACCAACTTTTCCATGTTATTTCGGTTTAACAGCTTTGAAAAAGAATGAACTTCGTTATTCATTTCTTTCTCATAATGATTGGAGTCATTTACCACATACAATGTTATCTTTTTTAGAGTTAATGAAAGAGAGGCCGATTGTAAGAAGGGGCTTTTTCCTTTTTGTAGAACCGGAATGTGAAGAACAGCCACTCGAATATTACCGTTATTCCTTTTGGAAAGTGTTACAGTATTTACATGAAAACGATAATCAAGCATGGCCAAAGCAAATTCCTGAAGATCCAGACCATTATTTATGGGAATTTTCATTTGGTGGTGAGCCAATATTCGCATTTGGAAATGCGCCAGCTTATAAACAACGAAAAACTAGACATTTAGGGAATTCTCTCGTTATTGGGTTTCAGCCACGCACTATTTTTGATGGATTAGAGGGAGATCGTCCTAAAGGAGCATATTCAAGACAAATGGTTCGTGAGCGAGTTGAAAAGTGGGATCAATTGCCGAAACATCCTAACATTAGTCATTATGGTGACCCAGAGCATCGTGAATGGAAACAATATTTCATAGGAGACGATGTAGAGCCAATAAAAGGGAAATGTCCTTTTCTTCATAGGATAGAAAAGTAAGAGCCATCACCTAGATGGCTCTTTTGTATATTTTGGATAAAAAAGGGTATTTTATTATGAAAGCTAGTCTATTTTTTCAAATTACATCATTAACTAGTAGTAAAGAGAGTAGAAAGGATAGAGCGATGTTTGGAGCAATTATACAGCAAATCGTATTAGGTATATCATTAGCTGCGCCAGTAGGGCCGATTAATATTGAAATGTTAAAACGAGGAATTGAACGTGGGTTTTGGCACGCTTGGGTTGTTGGAATTGGTGGAATGACTGCAGATGTTTTATTTATGCTGCTCATTTATTTCGGTTTATCTTCTGTGTTTATGTATACATATGTACAAGCCTTCATGTATTGCACGGGTTTTTTCTTGTTATTTTATTTAGGATTTCAAAGTGTAAAACAAGGAATTTTCGACTCGAATATGGAATATAAAAAAGAAGAGGTAGGTGGCCTTAAGCAATCGTTTATGGCAGGATTTTTAATTGCGATATCCAATCCATTAAATCTTGTTTTTTGGTTTGGTATATACGGAAGTACACTTAGCTCATTACTTACGAAGGTAACGAAACAAGAAGCTTTTTTGTACAGTCTTTGCATTATTGTTGGTATTATTTTATGGAATTTAAATATTGCTTTTTCTGTACATTTTGGAAGAACTTTATTAAAACCAAAAGCGCTTGGCTACATAACAGCCGGAGCAGGTATTATTTTAGTAGGTTACTCTATACATTTTGCATACAAAGCTTTACAGTTGTTCACATAAGATTGAAGGGGAGATTTTTATGTATCGAACCACTATTGACGGAAAAGAAATTATAATTACGTTAGCGCCAAAAATCCGAAAAGAAATTACTGATAGAAATCCACTATATGAAGCGGTATTTCATAATGCTGCAAGATTGTTACAAACAAAGCAACCGACGTTTGCAGTAAATCATGAAATATTTGGGCTCATTATTGGAGAAGTGCAAAGAGGAGGAGTAACAGTGTTTGCAGTGGAACATATTATTCCGAAGCAAAATATATTTGGACCAAACAATTTTTTCTCGACAATAGAACAGCAGGCAAATTTGTAAAGTGAATAGAATAAGAATAGAAAAGAAATAGTCGTAACGATATGTTGCGGCTGTTTTTTTGGAAAAGGGGGAAACAAGATGAAGAAAGTGGGGAAAGAGTTCTTTTTACAACATGATATCGTTATTATGTATAGCATTCTATTTGTTTTCATTATTATTTTAAAAATGCAATTTTTTACGTGGTTTGGCATGTTAGCATGTATGTTTGGGATTGTTTTCTATACACTTAATGAATATATGACACATCGTTTTTTATTCCATATAAAGCCACCTAAAAACACATTTCTATTAAAAATGTTAAGAAGATTGCATTATGATCACCACGTATATCCAGATGATTTAAAACTTTTGTTTTTACCTGTATGGTTTAGTATACCTAGTTTTACTATATATTTACTTATAGCATATGGTATTACAAAAAGTGTTACTATTACACTTTCATTTGGAATCGGAATGATTATTATGCTGCTCGTTTACGAATGGAAACATTATATTGCTCATAGACCGATTCGTCCCGTCACTAAGTTTGGAAGATGGCTAAAAAAACAACATATATTACACCATTATAAAAATGAAAAGTTTTGGTTTGGTGTTTCAAATCCAGTATTCGATTTTATATTTGGAACACTGAAAGACGGAAAAGATGTTGAGCTAAGCGAAACGGCTCGTAATTTAGAAAAGGAAAAAAAGACAAAAGTAGTGCGTTAAGCACTGCTTTTGTCTTAATGAGGATAAATAAGTAAAGTGTCACTTTATTTTGAAAAAGTATATTAAAAATTTAGGGGAAATTGCCGAAAAATGTCTATCAAAAAATCTTTGCATGAATGCATGGATTGTCTAAAATGAATATAAGTTTCTGAATATTTATAAAATTTAGCCTTTAGGTATGCAAGGGGGAAGTGTATTTCAAGTAAGAGAGGGGATCGGTTAATGAAACGAGACGATACGTCAGCACGTAAGTTGCAAAATGAGGTGAATTATACAGAGGTCGTTCAGTCGGAAGAATTTCAATTGTTATTAAATACGAAAAAGAAGTTTATCATTCCAATGAGTATTTTCTTTTTTAGTTTTTTTATCGCATTACCTATTCTAACATCGTATTCAAAGGTGCTTAATACACCTGCATTTGGAGACGTTACATGGGCGTGGGTATTTGCTTTTTCCCAATTTATCATGACATGGGCACTATGTATGATTTATAGCAAAAAAGCAGAATCATTTGATGAAATCTCCCGAAAAATTCTGCAAGATATGCAAAAAGGGAGGGGCTGAACTTGAATACTACTGCATTTGCACTATTTTTAATTATTGTCCTTGGTACGCTCGTCATAACCTATTTTGCATCGAAAAAAACGAAAAATGCGAGTGAATTTTATACGGCTGGAGGGGGATTAACTGGTTGGCAAAATGGTCTGGCCATTGCTGGAGATTACATGTCTGCTGCTTCATTTCTCGGTATAGCTGGAGCAATCGCATTAACTGGGTTTGATGGATTCTTTTATAGTATCGGTTTTTTAGTTGCTTATCTAGTTGTACTATATCTTGTTGCAGAACCGCTTAGAAATTTAGGAAAGTACACTTTGGCGGATATGATTGCAGCACGCTTTGATGCGAAAAAAGTTCGCGGAGTTGCAGCTCTTAATACGATGACGATTTCTATCTTTTATATGATTGCACAATTAGTTGGCGCGGGTGCACTTATTAAATTATTATTAGGGATTGAATATACGACATCTGTATTAATCGTTGGAACACTTATGACGGTGTATGTTATTTTTGGAGGTATGACAGCAACGAGCTGGGTACAAATCGTAAAGGCTGTATTACTTATGGCTGGTACGTTTATTATTTCTGTTATCGTTTTCGCAAAATTCAACTTCAGCGTGACTGAAATGTTCGCTCAAATGAAAACAGCTACACCTTTAAAAGATTCATTTTTAAATCCAGGTGTAAAGTATAAGGATGGTCTTGATACACTTTCTTTAAATTTAGGACTAGTACTTGGTACAGCTGGATTACCACATATACTTGTCCGCTTTTTTACAGTACGTGATGCAAAAACTGCACGTCAATCTGTCGTATATGCGACGTGGTTAATTGGTGCATTTTATATTATGACGATTTTCTTAGGATTTGGTGCGGCAGCGTTTGTAGGAAATGAAGCGATTATTAAAGCGAACCCAGCTGGTAATATGGCGGCACCTTTATTAGCCAAAGCGTTAGGTGGAGACTTCTTATTTGCTTTCGTATCAGCAATTGCTTTTGCAACCATTTTGGCTGTAGTGGCAGGTCTTGTATTAACAGCAGCATCAGCATTCGCTCATGATTTTTATAATGAAATCATTCGTAAAGGAAAATCAACGGAAAAAGAGCAAGTATCCATGGCTCGTTATGCATCTATTGGAGTAGCGATACTATCTATCATACTTGCATTATTTGCCCAAACATTAAACGTAGCATTTTTAGTATCATTAGCATTTGCAGTTGCAGCGAGTGCAAATCTACCAGTAATTTTATTTACAATATATTGGAAGCGTTTTAATACAACGGGTGCTATTTCGGGTATGATTGTAGGTCTCGTATCAGCAATTGTTCTCGTAGCGTTGAGTCCGAATGTTTGGAACCCTGTAGCTGGAAAAGCTATTTTTGTTGGGGAAGCGTTATTCCCATATACGACACCAGGAATTATTTCAATTCCACTCGGATTTCTTGCAGCATATTTAGGAACGGTTTTATCTAGTAAGAAAGAAGATGAAGCGAAATTTGATGAAATTCTAGTGAAATCTAATACTGGTCATGGCATTAGCGATGCGTCTTCACATTAAATAAAAGAGGAGCTTTTCGATAGATAAGAAAAGCTCTTTTTTCTTTTGTCATTTTCTTGTAAATATTACTGATTTGTAAGTAGGATTTGTCTTAATTTTGTGGAATGAAAATAGCAGGGAGAAATTTAAGTCATCATGGCACCAGCGCAGCTTTTGTGAAAAATAAGTTGTTATGGAAGGTGGAAGTAATGATGAAAACGAAGCAAACTGATGAATTATTAGCAAAAGATGAGCAATATGTTTGGCACGGAATGCGTCCCTTTAGTCCAAATAGTACAATGGTAGGGGCAAAAGCTGAAGGGTGCTGGGTTGAAGATATACAAGGAAAAAGATATTTAGATGGTATGAGTGGCCTTTGGTGTGTGAATAGTGGATATGGAAGAAAAGAGCTCGCAGAAGCGGCTTATAAGCAATTACAAACATTATCATACTTTCCAATGTCACAATCCCATGAGCCAGCTATAAAGCTTGCTGAAAAGTTAAATGAGTGGCTTGGGGGAGAGTATGTTATTTTCTTCTCAAATAGTGGTTCAGAAGCGAACGAAACAGCTTTTAAAATAGCAAGACAATACTATGCTCAAAAAGGTGAACCACATCGTTATAAATTTATGTCACGTTACCGTGGGTATCACGGGAATACAATGGCGACAATGGCAGCGACGGGACAAGCGCAGCGTAGATATCAATATGAGCCGTTTGCTTCAGGTTTTTTACATGTAACACCACCGGATTGTTACCGTATGCCTGAAATTGAAGGGCAGCATATTTATGATGTAGAATGTGTGAAAGAAGTCGATCGTGTTATGACGTGGGAATTAAGTGAAACAATTGCTGCGTTTATTATGGAACCTATTATTACAGGCGGGGGCATATTAATGCCACCACAAGACTATATGAAAGCTGTTCATGAGACGTGTCAAAAACACGGTGCCTTGCTTATTAGTGATGAAGTGATTTGCGGTTTTGGACGTACAGGAAAAGCATTCGGATTTATGAATTATGATGTGAAGCCAGATATTATTACAATGGCAAAAGGTATTACGAGCGCATATTTACCATTATCTGCAACAGCTGTGAAAAAAGAAATATATGAGGCTTTTAAAGGTAAAGGAGAATATGAATTTTTCCGCCACATTAATACATTTGGTGGAAATCCAGCAGCTTGTGCATTAGCACTTAAAAATTTAGAGATTATGGAAAATGAAAATTTAATTGAGCGATCTGCACAAATGGGTTCCCTTTTATTAGAGCAACTAAAAGATGAAATTGGGGAACATCCACTTGTTGGGAATATTAGAGGAAAAGGTCTATTAGTTGGGATTGAATTAGTAAATGATAAAGAGACGAAAGAGCCAATTGATAATGATAAAATAGCAAGTGTTGTAAATGCTTGTAAAGAAAAGGGCTTAATTATAGGACGAAACGGTATGACAACAGCAGGATATAATAACGTTTTAACATTAGCGCCGCCTCTTGTTATTTCAAGTGAAGAGATTGCTTTCGTTGTTGGAACGTTGAAGACAGCGATGGAGCGTATTTAATAAATAGAGAGAGGAGCGAGCTGTAATATAAGGCTCGCTCTTGTTTAGTAGGAGGGGACTTTTAATGGAGAAATATGATCCTAACAAACATTATCACATCGGATATTATGAAGACGGATATGATTTAGAAGTGACGGCGTACAAAAGAATAAATGAACCAGTTTGGGATGCTTATATTCCGCACTATGAGGCAGACGATTTTTATAAGAAAGTGGAGGAAATGAAATTGGGTGAATATATAGATGATTATGGTATTAAGGTGTATTCATTTAGTAATGATATTAATGATGATGAAGCACGAATTATTTTTGAAAAATGGTTAAAAAAGAACGGGATTGTTTAAAGATAAAACAAAAAGGAGATTGCTATCTTATAAAATAGCAATCTCCTTTTATTATAGTAAATTTATTTACTTGCTTTCATTGCTTTATCTTTTGCACCAAAAGTGTATTTTAACATTGGTGGTGTAATCATTGTAGTTAAAATAACGACAATAACAATTGCTGTAAAGTAATCTTGTGCCAATAGACCTGAAGAAAGTCCTGTTCCTGCGATGATAAGTGCAACTTCACCACGAGAAACCATTCCAGCACCGATAATTGCAGAAGACTTAGCGTCAAATCCAGTCATTCGTGCACCGAATCCACAGCCGATTAATTTCGTTAATACAGCGATAACAGTTAATGCTAAGATGAACCAAATTTGATTGCCGATACCGTCAAATGTAATATTCATACCGATACTAACGAAGAATACTGGAACGAACATAGCGTAAGCAATTGGTTCTACTTTCTTTTCTACTTCATGTTTGTAGTTTGTTTGAGAAATTGCAATACCAGCAGCGAAAGCACCGATAATACCAGCAATTCCTAATAATTCGCCGAAATATGCGAATGAGAAACAGATGATAAGAGCCGCGCTCACGATAGACTCAGATACGCGCAGTGGTGATAACCAGCGCATAATCGCAGGAACACCTTTCCATCCGATTAAAATAATAGAAGCGAAGAATACTACTTTCTTCAAGATAACCATTGTTAAGTTAACATCATCAGTACCTAAGAAGCTCATTGCAAATGCTAATAAAATAACAACAAGAATGTCATCAAATACAGCGGCTCCAAGCATCGTCGTACTTTCACGTGTTTTCATTTTACCTAAATCACGAAGTGTTTGTACGGAAATACTAACACTTGTCGCACATAGAAGTAATCCTAAGAATACAGCGTTTCCTTGTTCCATTCCCATAACAAGGCCGGAAACGTAACCACCTACGAATGGAAGAATGATACCTCCGAGTGCAACTGCTAAAGAAGAATTACGATTTGCGTTTAATTCTTCTAAGTCTGTTTCAAGTCCAGCCATAAACATTAAGAGAATAACCCCGACATTACTTAATTGAGTTAGAAGCTCTGAATTTTCAATCCAACCTAATACAGCTGGACCGATAACGATACCGACAATTAATTTACCTAGTACAGAAGGTTGACCTAATCTAACACTAAGATCACCAGCAAGCTTTGTACTTAATAAAATAAGTGCAATTTGAAAGAAAAATTCGAATTCCATCTGATCCTCTCCTCGTCATTTTTAATTTTATCATACGATTTCTCGGAATTTGCCTAATGAAAATATGTAAAACCCATTAAACAAAAGGGTCTTATTACAAGTTCTTTTGAACTCGTAATTTGAACCTGTAATTAATATATAATAGATTTTATAAAAAATCAATGAAAAAATGGGAGCTTTTTGAGGAAGAAGCTGTCTTATTGGGATATAGGTGTAAGAGTAGTGTGTGAATTTTATATGTATAAAATAGTATGAAGTCCTTTTCCATTACAAATAATAAATTCTACATACTATTTCACGAACTATAACTGTGAAAGGGAGGATTTATAATTTGAAGGCATTAAAAAATAACTTGTCTATTGTTGCTTTAGGTGGAGTAAATGAAATAGGAAAAAATATGTATGCTATCCAATATGAAAATGATATTGTCGTCATTGATTGTGGATCTAAATTTCCAGATGAAAGTTTATTAGGGATTGATTTAATAATTCCAGACGTCACATATTTGCAAGAAAATAAAGAAAAAATTCGCGGTTTAATAGTAACGCACGGGCATGAGGACCATATTGGCGGAATACCATATTTTTTAAAACAACTAAATGTACCAATCTATGCAACAAAGTTAACGTTAGGTTTAATTGAAATTAAATTAAAGGAACACAATCTTCAAAATGATACGGAATTAATCGTTATTCATTCAGAATCAGAAATTGATTGTGGTTCTATTAAGGCAACTTTTTTTAAAACGAACCACAGTATTCCGGATTGTCTCGGTATTGTTTTTCATACACCAGAAGGTACTGTAGTACATACAGGTGATTTTAAATTTGATTTAACACCAGTAAATAATCAACATCCTGATATTCATAAAATGGCTAAAATAGGAAGTGAAGGTGTACTAGCTTTATTATCTGAAAGCACAAATGCAGAACGTCCAGGTTTTACTCCATCAGAAAGGTCAGTAGGAGAACGGATAGAGGAAATATTTATGAAAGCAAATAGAAAAGTAATTATTTCTACGTTTGCTTCTAATGTGAATCGTGTTCAGCAAATAGTTGAAGCATGTATAAAAACAAATCGAAAACTAGCTTTGCTAGGGAGAAGTATGGTAAATGTAGTAGAGGTTGCTCTAGAGAAAGGTTATTTACATATTCCAGAAGGTATGTTGATTGAAGCAAATGAGGTAAATCGTTTAGATCCAAAGCAGGTTGCAATACTTTGTACAGGAAGTCAAGGAGAACCAATGGCAGCTTTAGCGCGTTTAGCTAGTGGAAACTATAGACAAGTGGATATTTTACCAGAAGATACGGTTATTATAGCCGCGACCCCTATCCCAGGAAATGAACGTAACGTTTCTCGAATTATCGATAATTTATTTGCATTAGGAGCAAAGGTGATTTACGGATCAGGTAGTTCTACTGGAGTGCATGTATCCGGTCATGCATATCAAGAAGAGTTGAAGTTAATGCTTACATTAATGAAGCCAAAATATTTTATTCCAATTCATGGAGAGTTTAGAATGCTACATCACCATAGTTTGTTAGCAGAATCAATTGGTATTGAAAAGGAAAATATCTTTATTGTACGTAATGGAGATGTTGTAGATATAAGTAATGAAGTGGCAATTCAATCTAGAAGAATACAGGCAGGAAATATATATGTAGATGGATTAGGAATTGGAGATGTTGGAAATGCATTATTACGTGATCGTAAACAACTTTCAGAAGATGGAATGCTCGTTATAGTTATTACTTTTAATAAAGTGGATGGAGAAATAATTTCAGGTCCAGATATTATTTCTCGTGGATTTGTCTATGTCCGTGATTCAGAAGAATTTCTAAGAGAATTAAATAAATTAGCTGTTATTACGATTAATAATTTAAAGAAAGAGAATGTGAATAGCTGGGGTATTTTGAAAAGGGAGGTAAGAGAGGCATTAGGGAAGTATATATATACAAATACAAAACGAAAGCCGATGATTCTTCCTATAATAATAGAGGTTTAATAGTAAAAAAGAATTCTCGTATGGGAATTCTTTTTTGTTTTGAAGAGAAAATGAACATATAATGAAATAAATAGAAATGGAAGGAAATAAAAGATGTTATTAAATAAACGTTTTACAATTGGAGAAATGGCGAAAATGCATAATATCGCAGAATCTACATTAAGGTATTATGATGAAAAAGGAATTTTTCATCCGTCCATTGTGGATCCTCAAACGAATTATCGTTATTATACAATCGATCAATTTTCACTGTTAGATACGATTAAATTTTTACGCCAGTTAAATATTCCGTTAAAGGAAATTAAGAAATATATTGATGAAAGAAATCCAGCATACGCACTCAATTTACTGGAAAAACAACAAGAGATGATGCTGAAGAAACAAAGAGAAATTGAGTATGCTTTGGCGAAAATGGAGCATAGAATTCATTTAATTAAGAAAGCAACAAAAGCAAAAGCTGAACAAATGGTAATTAAAGAGATTCCGCAGCGAAAAATTACAGCAATTGCGGTTGCTCCAAATACGACGGATGATATGTTTGAGTACTACATCCATTCGTTACAAAAAAATATGAGGCAAATGGATGATAGTTTATTTTCTGGAGATATTGGTGTAACTGTTGCGAAAAAAGGATTAATGCAAAATGAGTTTCAAGCATATAGCAGTGTATTTATTCTTTTGGATTATATGCCGTATGAAGTGCATACTTCAGATGAAATTAAAGAAGGTTTATATGCTTGCTCTTATCATCATGGACCGTATGAAGAAACAGATGCAACGTACAAGGAGTTACTTACATACATTGATAAAGAAGGTTACGAAGTACATGGAGATTCGATTGAGATTGGATTGATTGATTGGTCTGTAACAGAAAATCCAGAGGAGCAAGTAACAGAAATTCAAATTCCTGTAGTGAAAAAATAAGATGAAAACCTTTGAATTGATTACAAATTTACATTCATTAGTATAAGTCAGTTACCTGTTTTTTTAATTCTCTCTTGACCTTCAAGTTACTTGAAGGTTTAAACTAAGAAAAGAGAGTTGAAAAAAAGGAGCATATTAGAGTATGGAAGCAACAGAAAAATTAAGAGAAAAACCGATAAAAAGCTTATTTATTTCTTATTTAATACCAGCCGTTCTTGGAATGGTATTAATGTCAGTGAATATTGTAATTGACGCGGTCATGATTAGTAGAGGAGTTGGGGCGAACGGTTTAGCAGGAGTGAACGTGGCTATTCCAGCATTTTCGATTTTCTTCTCTATTTCATTATGGATCGGAATGGGCGGGGCAACGTTATACTCCATTGCATTAGGCGAAAATAAACGAGAAAGAGCAAGGTCTATTTTTACTCAATCCATGACGGTAGCAGTTGTTATCGTAGGGATTTTAGCAGCGATTTGCTTATGGAGAATAGAAGATTTAGCATACTTATTTGGTGCAAATGAAGTGATTCTACCATATGCGTTAGACTATTTACACGTATTATTAACATTTGGAATGATATACGTTTTAGAAAATATTTTAAGTACATTCATACGAAATGATGGAAATCCTAATTTAGCAATGGCTGGTCTTGTTGTAACAGCTGTATTAAATATAGTGTTTGACTATATCTTTATTTTTATCTTTGGATGGGGCGTAACAGGTGCTGCTTCAGCGACTATTCTTTCGGCAGCGATTGGTTTCCTTGTATTATTAACTCATTTCTTTAGAAAAAGTAGTATTTTAAAGTGGACGAAATTCCATTTTGAATGGGATACTGTCAAACAAATTATGGTGATTGGTTTCCCAAGTTTTACAGCAGAAAGTACGGTTGCAATCGTAACGATTGGTTTTAATATCGCATTCGTCCAATATGCAGGAGAAGTAGGAGTAGCTTCCTATGCGATGGTGAATAGTATTCATGCAATGACATTACTATTATTCTTTGGTGTTGGAGCAGCATTACAGCCAATTGCTAGTTTCCATTATGGGGCAAATTTATCAGAGAGACTTCGTGAAGGATTGAAGTTTGCTGTGAAAATTGCAGTTGTCCTCGGAGGCATTGCGATAATTGTCGGATTATTCTTCGGGAAATATATCATTGGTTTATTTGATGTTCAATCTCCAGAATTATTGGAGTTAACCTTAACAGGTATTAGCTTATTCTTTATCCAATACGTATTTTTAGGTTATAACATTGTGTATGGAGAGTATTTCCAATCAGTGCGACAAACGAAGAAATCAGTACTTATTATAATGAGCCGAGGATTACTATTTATTATTCCATTGTTATGGATTATGCCGAAATTATTTGGTATAAATGGAATTTGGCTCGTTATGCCAGTTGCTGAAGTAATGACAGCAATTATCGTATTTACGATGAATCGCATGAAACATCCTGTTCCATTAAATATGGCAGGAGAGAAAGAAGCGATATGATGAAGAAAATCCCCTTAAGTAATTAAGGGGATTTTTTATTCCTTTAAACTAATCGCAAAAGATCCATCTGTTTCTTGAACAGAAGCAAAGGCAACGTTTTTAATATTTGTAATTCCTTTTTCTTTTAATTCTTTATATAACCATTTTTCATCTTTATGTATTAACTTTAAGTTATCGTATTGAATTTGTGAATCGACGATAAGTGCAATTGGTAATCCAGCATACTTAACTTCTATGTTTAAATCTTTTGGAGTTAATGGTACAAGTTCTCTTTTTGGTAAAATACTAATAGCGCCGTTCGCTTCTAAAATAGCGTATTCAATTTCATGAACACTTGGATATCCTGCAACGCGAAGATTAGAAAGTAGTTCTGCAATGGGGTATCTACTTTTTTGTAAGTTCTCAAAAATAATATCACCATGTTTAATTAAAATGATAGGGTGTCCAAGAATAAAACGATTTAGTTTGTTGAATAGGCTTAATTTTGTAAGAAGTAAATGTAAACATGTGATAACAACCATACCGAGAAATGCTTGTAAAGCACCAGAGACGGGTATGGCCTGGAAAGCTAAATAAGATAAAAAGATTATAGCCCCAAAATCATGAGGAGTTAGTTGTGCTAACGCGGATTTACCGAGTAACTTAAGCGATAGTAAAAATAAGATAAAAAAGAACGACACGTTACATAAAAAGAGAAGCAATAGAGACACTCCTTCGTGTAAAGTTGTACTTACTATTCCCGAAAGTAATATAAATATTACCTTTCAGAGGATAAATTAGGGTTTATTGGAATCTGTCTGTATACAAACAAATAAATGGATATTATCATGAAGGAAGTAAAAGAAAATAGGAGTATATGAATATGAGAAAGAAGAAAATAATGAAGGGCATTTTAGTTGTTATAATGATTTGCGCCGTGTATGCGGGGTTTTTACAATATCACATTTATAAGCATGGGCATATGAATGCAACCTACGATGCTGATTACATAATTGTACTAGGATCGAAAGTAAATGGGACGAAACCATCTTATTCATTGCAATATCGTATTGATAAAGCAGCTGAATATTTAAAATCACATGAGAAAACAATCGCTATCGTATCTGGAGGACAAGGAAAAGGTGAAGACATTTCAGAAGCATTAGCAATGAAACAAGGACTAATAAAACAAAATATCGCAGAAAATCGCATTATAATGGAGGACAAATCTACGAGTACAGATGAGAATATTACATTCTCAAAACCGTTAATTCCAGCCGATATGAAAAAAGGTATGATTGTAACAAACGATTTTCACATGTTTAGAGCGAAAAAAATAGCGGCAAAACAAGGTTTACAATTAGAAGGTCTTCCGGCAAAAACACCGAAACCAATCATCGTTCCATCGAATGTACGAGAATATTTAGCAATCACACAGTATTGGTTTATGAATCGAATATAGTGAAAGTGATCCCGGCTGAAACTTCAGGCGGGATTTAGTTTGAGGAAAATCTTACAAATATGTCACGTTCGTGAAAGGTAAAGCGATAGTTTCTAGAATGATTTCCTGACATAATGAAGGTAACAAAAACTATTTAGAGGTGAATCGGATGAAAGGAAATAATATTTTATCTTCGTTATGTTACTTTAGTATCTTTTTTGCACCATTTTTACTACCAATTATCGTGTACTTTGTTGCAGAAGATGAAGTGAAGTATCACGCGAAAAAAGCATTTTGGTCACATGTTTTCCCATACGCAATCTTATTTGGAGGACTAGCAGTATCAGGTATGTACGGTTTAGGTTTCAATCAATCTGACGGTGCTGGAATTGGAATGGCTATCACATATGCAGTGTTCATTCTTGTAGGAATTTACTACTTCATTTGGAATATCGTAAAAGGTATTAAAGTTTTGAAAACGGCGTAATATGATAAGTATAATTTCATTTACCGTATTGATAAACGTTTTAAAAAAGAGCAGTTCAAAAAAAGAATTGCTCTTTTTGTGCTTATAAGTTGTGAAAATTGAAAAAGATATGTTAATTTTTCATTATGAAGAGAAAAAAGGAGTGATTTTCATGAATGAGATCATACATAAGATGGAGCAACATGTTTCAGTTCGTAAATATAAAGAAGAATCAATTCCGAAAGATGTAGTAGAAAAGATGGTGCACGCTGCGCAACATGCAGCTTCATCACATTTTGTACAGGCGTATTCTGTTATATATGTAACAGATCAGGAATTAAAGGCTAAACTAGCAGAGCTATCCGGAAATCGTCATGTGAAGGACTGTGCAGCATTTTTTGTTTGTTGTGCAGATTTAAAACGACTTGAAATTGCATGTGAAAAACATAGTACAGAGATAAAGCATGAGGGAGTAGAAGACTTTATCGTTGCGACGGTAGATGCTTCACTTTTTGCGCAAAACTTAGCACTAGCAGCAGAATCGTTAGGATACGGTATTTGTTATATTGGTGGTATTCGTAATAATCCGAGAGAAGTGAGTGAACTGCTTCATTTACCTGATAAAGTATATCCTGTATTCGGAATGACAGTCGGCGTACCAGATGAAGATCATGGAGTGAAACCACGTTTACCGGTAGCAGCAGTTCTTCATGAAAATGGATATGATGAACAAAAATATGATGAATTACTAAACGAATATGATGAAACGATGAACGCGTATTATAAAGAAAGATCATCAAACAAGAAAAACGTAACATGGACGGAATCAATGAGTTCGTTTATGTCTAAAGAAAAAAGAATGCATATGAAAGAGTTCTTAAGTGAAAAAGGATTAAATAAGAAGTGAGTAAAGAGGCAAACCTGTGATGTAGGTTTGTCTTTTTGGGAAGGAGAAATACCTAAGGCCAGAAAGTTGTTTATTCTTTCTGAACTTAGGTATTTTGTTTGTTATCATATACATAGAAATAAAAATTAATAATTTTTTACAAAAGTGATAGAAAATGAGAATGAAATGCCAATAGTAAGTAAAAGCGGCATAATAGCCGCTTTTTATCGTTTTATTTAGTATTTGATTTGAAATGTTTATCTTATGAAAGAAAGATTATTGCTAATTGTAAACTGTCAATAAAGTTATTTAAGTTTTGATATGGAATACCCTGCCGGAAAATACAGCAATAATTTTGTTTGAACATATCTGTTATGGCACAATCTAAAGCATCTTCTATAACAAGTTCAAACTTTCAATAAGAAGATAACCCCCTGTACAACTTAAAAGAATGTACGTAAATATTTTAAAAATCCGTTGATTAAGCCATTTAAAAATAATTTGACCTATAAACAAACCTAAAAATACAATTGGAATGGCATAAAAACTTGATTCCCAAATGGTTTTGTTTGTGCCAGTAAAGAGTATTTGAGTTACTAGGCTAATGAAATATATAAACAAATAAAAAGCTAATGTAGTTGCTCTTAACTTCTCTTTTTCAGTATCAGTTCCTGTAAAATAAAGTAACAGGGGTGGACCGGGCATACCGATACTTGTCGTTAAAAGACCAGATAATCCACCAACTATGAAATCTCTAGATTGTGTTGATCTAACCTTAACGTTGCATATTAGCAATAATGTTAATAGTAAGAGTAGGATGCTAACTGCTAATTTAAAAGTGTTTATGTTAACGGAAATGAAAATTAAAATGCCAAAAGGAACACCAACTATACTTCCAAAAATAAACCTTTTCAGTAGAACAAAATCAACGTCCATTCTTATTTTCCAAATGAGTGAAATGGAAATAATTAAAGATAAAATAATGTTTATTTGTATAGCTTCTTGTGGTAGAAATAACATAAGTAAGAAGGGGGTTGCCATTATGGAAAAGCCAAAACCTGTACTTGCTTGCAGAATAGAAGCCACTAATATAATACATACGAAAATGAATGTGATACCCAAAACAGCCCTCCTATTTAATCAAGTTTAACTAGTTAAAGTCTATTATTTAAGTGCAATATTTCACAAACTCATTTGTATTTTAACATAAATATCTAGTTTTTTCTCAAATAGTATTGCCATATAAGGCTCTTTAACTAAAAAATCCGACTTACATTTTGAAACAATTTTATTATGGGGAAACAAATAATGAATGGGATCAAAATTTATTGATTATCATTAAATTATTCACTGAGATCCCCGCGATAAAACAAGAACAGCCATATAAAACTTACAAAAATACAGCATGTAGCTAATAAACTGCCAATCATTTGAGGAGAAAGAATTTCTAACAGCCCTCCTGTAAAAAACATCGATAACTGAATAAGAGATCCGTAAATAGAATAATGGAATGAAAAAACTTTACCTATCATATTTTCGTGTGTGTAAGTTTGAAGTAATGTCGTATCAAGTGGAATGATGATTCCTCCTGCTATACGCATACAGAATAAAGTAATGATACCGATAATAAGTTGATCAGATAGAATGAATCCGAGAAAGAAAATTCCTTGTAATAAGTAGGCCCAACCGAATACTTTTTTCATTTTTTCTTTATTATGGGATATATAAAGATTAACGAGAAGGCTTCCTATCATAAGCCCAGCCCCTTGAACCGTATATAAAATCCCAATGTTCGTATGGAAAATTTTTTCGGCATAGATCGTTAGAAGTAGTTGATAAGCGCCTCCAATAATGCCCCATGAAATGCCGACAAGAATTAATGTTAAAATGATTTTTGTTTGTAATATGTATGTATAACCATCTTTTATATCAGTGAAAAATGTTTCTTATTCCATAGTAAACAATATGTTGTTAGTTGAAATCGCAAATAAGAGGGATATAAATTCATACGAAAGTATGAAAAAAACAGCTCAAATATGAGCTGTTTTTCTATAGTTTTTCGTTCATTTGTCAAGGATAGGATATATTAATATCCGTATCCGCCGCCACCCCAACAGCTACATCCGATGATGATTAGAAGGATGAATAGTACGATAAGCAAAGCAAATCCACCGCCGAAACCAGCGCAACTTCCACCATAACTCATATGTTTTCCTCCTTTTTAGTAAGTTAATCTATATGGTTCATGGACTACTATATACAGTATGTTTTTTGTATAGAAAACGAGCCAGTCTCATTTATAATTAGACAAATGCCTGTAGATTCATTAGGATTGCATGTTAGTGATTTGTAAATAAACCTTTACGTAATTCATAATTTAGGCATAAAAAATAAAAAATTGTAAAAAAAACCATTTTCTTATTTTTTTATGAGAGAATATGTACTATAATTTTACAAGTAATATTATGGGAAAAGGGAGTTTTAGTATAGAGATGGAGATGGGACAATTAAAAAATAAAATAGAAAACAAAAAGAAAGAGTTAATTCAACTTGTTGCGAGACACGGATTGGATCATGATAAAGTTTTGTTATTTAGTCGTGATTTAGATATACTTATTAATAAGTTTATGAACATAAAAGACAAAGTGCATAAATAAAAAATTTATAGTTTTTTATATTAAGATGTTTCACAGAAAGGAGAGGACAGTAATTGGAACATTTACAGGAAGAATTGTATAAACAAATAAAAGAAGAAAAAGGTACAGTTACAATTTTCTTAAAGAGTGGCGTTAGAATAGTAGGAGAAATTGTTGGAGTGGATAAATTTACAGTTTTAATCTTAGTGGATGGAAAACAACAGCTTATTTATAAGCAGGCTATATCAACAATAATGAAATAAGACACTCTTGTTGAGTGTCTTATTTCATTATTGCTTGCATGCCTCAACATCAATGCCGGCAGCAATTAACTTCTTTTCTCCATCTTGTTCAATGATTTTTTGTAATTTAGATAGGAAAGAATCAAAGTTTGTATGCTTTGCTACTTGGAATGTCATTTTATGTTCAATTGGTAGCCACGTATCAATATCAGCTTCGTTATGCTGGATTTTCACCTCAAGTTTATCGAGTGCATTAGCAACTTTTGCTTCGTACGTTTCTTTCGCTTCAAACTCCATCCATAAGTCATATAATTCCTCACCGAGAGAACCTGTTAATGTTTGTTTAATATTTAAAATAGCTTCTAGTTCATTTTTTTGTTTTTGTAGCTGTAATTCATGACTATTCATTGTATCAAATGCAGGGATATCACCAGCTTCGGCTTCGACTAGATCGTGAATAATAACCATTTTAAGTAATTTCTCAATATTTACTTTTTGATCCAAATAAGGTTCAACTAAAATGGCCATTAGAGACATGCGCCATGTATGTTCGGCAACACTTTCTTGACGTCCGTTGGAAAGCCAGCTATGTCGCATTTCATATTTTAGTTTTTCTGCTAATGCAATGATTTGTAAAATGTTGTGTTCCATCGTGATCCTCCTCACTTATTCATACCATAATTCTAATATAGAAATGAAATGTGTCAATTTCATGAGTATATTGCGATAAACAGATGATAAGCGTATAATACATGTTATATGTGAAAACGTATTATTAAAATAAAAAAATGTTATATAAAAATGGAAAGGAAAGGGCAGAAATATGGGAGAGAAAAATCAAGTATTAGCTAGACCACAAAGAAGAAAAAGGAAGTTTGATATTTCTAGCCCAGTGGGCATTATAGTAGGTTTCATTATAGTGATAGCGGCAATTATGCTTGGCGGCGGTGGAATAAAAGCTTTCAAAAACTTTTTAGATGTTTCATCTATTTTAATTGTCATAGGGGGAACAACAGCGACAATTGTTGTGGCATATCGATTTGGAGAAATAAAAAAATATACGAAAAGCATTTTTACTGTTTTACATAGAAGAGAAGAAGATTTAGAACAGTTAACGGATTTATTTGTCGATTTTTCGAAAAAGTCTAAAAAGCACGGCTTGCTTTCTTTAGAGGTAGATGGAGAGCAAGTGGATAATCCTTTTATTCAAAAAGGAATTCGATTAATGTTAAGCGGTTACGATGAAGATGAATTAAAAGAAGTGTTATTGAAAGATATTGAAACGGAAGTGTATGAGTTAAGAAAAGGAGCAGCATTATTAGATAAAATTGGTGATTTTGCTCCAGCTTGGGGCATGATAGGGACTTTAATTGGTCTTATCATTATGCTCCAAAACTTACAAGATACATCGCAAATTGGTACAGGGATGGCAGTTGCGATGTTAACGACATTATATGGGTCTGTACTTGCGAATATGATTGCAATCCCTCTTGCGGAAAAAGTATATCGTGGTATTGAAGATTTATATACAGAGAAGAAGTTTGTAATAGAAGCAATTTCAGAATTGTATCGTGGACAAATCCCTTCTAAATTAAAGTTGAAACTGGATACATACGTATACGAAACAAAGGTAAAAAAGGTAAAAGGAGCAGCCTAATATTTCAAGGAGTGGTATGATGAGTAAAGGACCGCAAAAGGGATCGCCTCGTTGGATGACGACTTTTACAGATTTAACGATGTTATTATTAACTTTCTTTGTATTACTAGTTGCTACATCAAAGCAAGATGCAGTAAAATTGTCAAAGATGCTTGAAAAGTTTAGTGATACGGGGCAAGTAGATGCAAAAGTAATGGAAAATACAATACCAGATATTTCACATGAAAAAAATGATGAAAAAATGATCTCAAAAAAGAGAATGGATGAATTATATAAGAAGTTAAAAGCGTATGTAGATAATAACGGTATTAGTCAAGTGAATGTATATCGGGAGGATACAGGGGTAAGCGTCGTTATAGTAGATAATTTAATATTTGATACAGGCGATGCAAACGTTAAGCCCGAAGCGAAAGGGATAATAAGTCAATTAGTTGGATTTTTTCAATCCGTACCTAACCCAATTGTTGTAGAGGGACATACAGATAGTAGACCTATTCATAACGAGAAATTCCCTTCTAATTGGGAGTTATCTTCAGCACGAGCGGCAAATATGATTCACCATCTAATTGAAGTGTATAATGTGGATGATAAAAGGCTAGCTGCGGTAGGATATGCAGACACAAAGCCAATTGTACCAAATGATTCACCGCAAAACTGGGAAAAAAACCGTCGCGTTGTTATTTATATAAAAGAGTAGTATATTATTATTTTAATAATAAAATAATAAAAATACGAAAATTCTTTAAAAAAAATATTAAATTTTATCATTTTATTTTGTATAATGAGTGAGAATGATAAGGTGAAATATTAAGATATATTTATACATAGAAGGAGAGAATTAAAAAGAATGGCACATAAAATTTTAGTAGTAGACGATGCGATGTTTATGCGAACGATGATTAAAAACTTATTAAAAAGTAATGCTGACTTTGAAGTTATAGGCGAAGCAGAGAATGGGGTAGAAGCGATTCAAAAGTATAAAGAACTTCAACCTGATATTGTAACATTAGATATTACTATGCCAGAAATGGACGGGCTTGAAGCATTAAAAGAAATTATTAAAATTGATTCAAGTGCAAAGGTTGTTATTTGTTCTGCAATGGGACAACAAGGTATGGTATTAGATGCAATTAAGGGCGGGGCAAAAGACTTTATTGTAAAGCCATTCCAAGCCGATCGTGTAATTGAAGCTTTAACAAAAGTAGCAAATAGTTAATATAGAAGGGGTGCCACAAGGAATCAAAACAGTGATAGCGGATCGACGTGTGGCCCCCTTTTTTCTCATTATAAAACACTAAATTGTTATACATAAATGAAATGTTTGTTAGACAGGTAGGGGATAAAAATGCAAACAGATCTATTAAATATATTTTTCGAAGAGTCAGAAGAACATTTACAGTCGCTAAATGAAAATGTGCTAGTGTTAGAGCAAAATCCTGCTGATATGGATGTTGTGGGAGAAATATTCCGCTCCGCTCATACATTCAAAGGTATGTCTGCGAGTATGGAATTTACGGAGATGGCTGATTTAACGCATAAGATGGAAAATGTGTTAGATGAAATTCGTCATGGAAATATAGTTGTAAATGCGGATATTATTGATGTGATTTTTGAGTGCATTGATAATTTGGAGAAGATGGTTGCAGATGTGCAACAAGGTGGAATGGGCAATATTGATGTAGCCTCAACTAAACAGAAATTAGAAGCGTTATTGAACGGCAATGTAGAAACTCCTACGGAACATATAGAGCAAAATCATATAGACAACGATGATGCAGTTTCGCATGAAGTGCATATAACAGTTGAACAGCAAGCGATTTTAAAAGCAGTACGTGCCATTATGTGTATTGAAGCATTGCAAAATGTAGGGAATATACAAAAAACAGCTCCGAGTATTGAAGAAATTGAAGCAGATGCTTTCGGATTTGAATTTACAGTATTTATGGATACGGATTGTAGTATAGAAGAATTGAAACAAGTAGTACTTCATGTTTCTGAAATTGAGAAAGTGGAAGTAAAGCAAGGAGAACCTATATCGAAGGAAGTAGCTTCTAAAAAAGTCGTTACACAAGAAGTTGTGCAAGTAGAAGAAAAGCTACAACCAGCTGTGGCTACGCAGGTAGAATCACCAATAGAGGCAACGAATCAACCTTCAAGTGCTATGCCAGCTAAAAGTACTACAAAAACGAAAAATGCTAAAGTGGAGAATCGTTCAATTCGTGTTCAATTAGAGAAAATCGAAAGATTAATGAATATGTTTGAAGAAAGTGTAATTGAACGTGGGCGCATTGATGAATTGGCTCAAACGATTCAAAACAAGGAGCTAATTGAACATTTAAATCGATTAGGCGATATTTCAAAAGATATTCAAAATGTACTATTAAATATGCGTATGGTGCCGATTGAAACTGTGTTCAATCGTTTCCCGCGTATGGTACGTATGTTAGCGAAAGATTTAGGGAAAAAAATCGATTTACAAATTACAGGTGAAGATACTGAAGTAGATAAAATTGTTATTGATGAAATCGGTGATCCGCTCGTTCATTTAATTCGAAATGCAATCGATCACGGTGTTGAAACTGTTGAAAAACGACGTGATGCAGGTAAAAATGAGACAGGTACGATTAAATTAGAAGCCTTTCATAGTGGAAATCATGTCGTTATTCAAATTACGGATGATGGAAACGGTATTAATAAAGGGAAAGTATTAGAAAAAGCGATTAAAAATGGCGTTGTAACTGAAGCAGATGCGAATAGATTAACAGATCGTGAAGTGTTTGATCTTATTTTCCAACCAGGATTTAGTACAGCTGAAGTTGTATCAGATCTTTCTGGACGCGGTGTCGGATTAGATGTTGTAAAACATACGATTCATAGTTTAGGTGGACATTTAATTATTGATTCTGAGGAAGGAAAGGGAAGTACATTTAGAATTGAACTTCCATTAACGTTGTCTATTATTCAATCTATGCTTGTTCAAACGAATGATAAGCGTTATGCTTTACCTCTTGGAAATATCGTTGAAGCAATTCGAATTAAGAGAGAAGACATCCAATCCTTACAAGGGAAAGATGTGTTAAATTATCGTAATCAAATTATTGAAGTGAAACATTTAAGTACTGTATTTGGTGAAAAAACAGTAGATGAGGCGTTTGCGTCATATGATGGTCAAATGGTTCCTGTGTTAATTGTTCGTAATACACATCGCAGCTATGGACTTATTGTAAACACAATTATCGGTCAAAGAGAAATAGTCTTAAAGTCATTAGGTGACTTCTTTGCAGAGAGTTCTAACTATTTCTCTGGTGCGACGATTCTCGGTGATGGACGAGTGGTCCTCATTTTAAACCCAGAAGGTTTATAATAGGAATGAAGGAAAGCTCCCCACTTGTATACAATTGGGGAGCTTTTTGGCTAATTGCTACGAATCTAATAATGGGATACATAGTAACGTTTTATACTAATGAGTTTGCTAAAATAAAATAAGAGTTTATATTATTTGATAGAAAAACAGAAATGAGGAGGCAGGGAAAATGCCTGAGCAACACACAAAAGGGGATACGAGCACGATTGTGCTAGAAAAAGAAAATGAGCATTTAACGCCTCAAGAATGCGATATTCTTGGCGAAATTGCAAATATATCATTTGGTTCAGCTTCGACTGTATTATCAACAATTTTAAATAGGCAAGTAAGCATTACTGCTCCTCGCATAGAGTTGGTAGATTTATATGATTCAAGAGATGTCGAAGTTCCACATGTTGTATTAAACATTCATTTTACAAAAGGATTGGATATGGAAAACCTTCTTGTCCTTAAGCAAGATGTTGCATTATCCATTGCTGATTTAATGATGATGGGAACAGGTGAAGTGGAGGACGGAAAAGAACTTGGCGAATTAGAGCTAAGTGCTGTACAAGAAGCGATGAATCAAATGATGGGATTCGCAGCTACATCTATGTCGGAATTCTTCCAAGATACAGTAGATATGTCTCCGCCGACGATTAAAGTTGTAAAGTTATCAGAAGAAATGGAGAAAATTTCTGAAATCGATGGGAATCATACGATTGTTAAAGTGTCGTTTGATTTAAAGATAGATAATCTTGTAAACTCTAAACTTGTACAAATTGTTTCAGTTGATCATGCGAAACAAATGGTAAATAAATTAATGCAATTATCTGGTGAAGTAGAAGAAACAGTCGAACCAGCAGAAGTAGTGGAAACTGAGATTGTAGAAGAACAAGTTGAAAAAGAGCATTTAACACAAGAAGAGAAAGATGTACTTGGTGAAATTGCAAATATTTCAATTGGTTCCGCTTCAACAGTATTGTCAACGCTTTTAAATCAGCCAGTTACAATTAGTACACCAAATGTGGAAGCAATCAATGTTCGTCATTATGATGGAGTACCAGTGCCATTTGTTATTTTAAACGTCGACTTTGTTGAAGGGCTAAAGAATGAGAATGTATTCGTATTTACGAAAGATGTCGCCTTAACAATGGTAGATTTAATGATGATGGGAACAGGGGAAGTTGATCCGGAAAAAGAGCTTACTGAATTAGAACTGAGCGGTATTAAAGAAATTATGAACCAAATGATGGGTCATGCTGCTACGGCGATGTCAGAAATGTTCCAAGAAAAAATGGACATGACGCCGCCAAATGTTAAATTTGTAACGTTAAAAGAAGAAATGGAGTATTTGGGAGAGTCAATGGAAGTGGACGAACTCGTTCAAATTACGTTCAATCTTGAAATTGGTGATCTGCTTCAATCGAAAATGTATCAAATTTTGCCAATTTCTGAAGCGAAAGAAATGGTAAGGCGACTTCTGTATCCAATGGTGGAAGAAGAAGAGATTGCCACAGAAGAAATTGAAGAAGAAAAAATTGTAGAACCAGTTGTGCAACCTATTGAATTTAAAGAAGTAAAACAAATGGAACCAGTATATATGGACACGTCCATTCTACAAAATGTAGAAATGAACGTGAAATTTGTATTTGGAAGTACAGTGAAAACGATTCAAGATATATTAAGTTTACAAGAAAATGAAGCAGTTGTGCTAGATGAGGATATTGATGAACCAATTCGTATTTATGTAAATGATGTATTAGTGGCGTATGGTGAACTTGTAAATGTAGATGGATTTTTCGGAGTAAAAGTGACGAAATCACTATAAGGCATTGAAATAGGAGTTTGAACTAGTAGATGAAAAACGTAAAGTTTTTTCTAATGAGTTGGCTATGCATACATGTATGCTTGTTCTTCCCCTTGCAAAGTCAGGCTGAGGAACAAATTGAGTCAGATCAAAAAATAAATGAAGTGAATGTACAAGAAGAAAATAAGGAATCTCAAGAATCGTCAGAGCAAGTGGAAACGAAGCAAGATGAAGAGAAACAAAAAGAAGCAGAACAACAAGAAGTAGTAAATAAACAATTGAGTGAAAGAAAGATAGAAACAGAACAGGGAATTATTACAGTAAATAAGCCGGAGCTTAAAGTTGGCGAAGAGGTGCGAATTGCTGTAGAACCAAATGGGAAAAACATTCAAAGTATGAAAGGTATATTGCAGTTACAAAAAAATGGGGAGCAATATGCGCAAGAAAGAATGTTATCTTTTGAGTATGATGAAGAAACGAAGAGCTGGGTTGCTAACTATAAAGCAGGGGATTTTGATTTGCAAGGTGATTGGAATCTTCAGCTCGTTCAAAGTTACAAAGAGAATGAGAAAGAAGAGCTCATAAAAAATGAAGTGAAAGTCCCGCTCATTCGTATTAAAAATGAAACGCCAACTATAGATAAAGAATTGCCAAAGTTACAGAAAGTTACTATTGATGAAGTAAAAGAGAACTTAGTTGAACGAAAACAGGGAGATTCTATACATATACGAGTAAAAGCGTCAGATATAGAATCGGTTGTAAAAGAAGTGCGCGTTACATTAAAAGGGAAAGAAAATAAAGAGCTTTCGTTTTTATTAGACTACAACAAGCATGATATGGATTGGCAAAAAGTATTTGAAATAACAGAAGCATTGCCGGCTGGGCCATACGAATTACTTGTAGAGATAATAGATGCAGCAGGTAATAAACTTGTTGAGGAAAGTGAATATACCATTTCTGTTTTGGTGCCAAAAAATGAAGATGATAAAAAGATAGAAGAGAAAGAAGATAAATTAGATAATAAACTAGAAAATGAATTAGAAGATAAGAAAGAAAATGAGAAGCAAGAAGATTCCAAAGTCAAAAACCCGGTTCCAGAAGAAAATTTGCCAGTTGTTCAAATTCTGAAGCGAGATGAGAAAGTAAATAAGTTTATAAAAGAACCGTTGAAAGAGAAAGAGGAATTTACTTACGTTATAAAAGAGCCGTTCGAAGACAACAAGGAAGTACATAAGGCGAAGGACCAAAAAGAGAAAAATAACAAACAAGTTGCCTCTAAAAAGAAAGAACAAAAAGAAGAACCGAAAGACAAGAAAGAAGAAAAAGGTGAACAGGGAGTGCAAGCTTCTGATGTGTTTACTATCATGTCAGGTTTATTCGTACTGTTTTTAGTTTTAAAGAGTAATAAAGAATGGGGCTAATTATTTCATAGTAGTGGAGGCGCTTAAATGGAGATTAAACGTACGACAATTGAAGATAAGGCGTTACAACCATTAAAACAGCCTGCAGCTATTTCGGAGCATGAAATCCAGAAAGAACGAAAGCGTAGCAATTTAGTGTTTACTGGACAGTCTAAAATTATTTCGAAAAATAATGAAATAGGTATTTTACTTGCAAGTTTAAGTGATGGAAAGATTATGAAGGAAATGCTTTCTAAAGAGATGGATACAGTGTTACAACTTTTTAAAAAGTTACACACGTTATCTGGAGAAGGTAAGCAAACAGAAAAAATATTTGAACAAGTAATTAGAAGCCTACAAGGGCTTGTTAAGCAGGCGCATATAAAAGAACTTCCTTTGTTAGATGGAACATATGATTTCGCTGAAGTACAACTATCATTTGGTAGAAAAGTACATATTCCGTTACTAGATGTGAGTGCACTTATCTCTAGAGTGGAAAGTGATTCTTCAGAAGGAAATATAAATTTGATGGTAACGGTTATTACTGCTTATATAACGAAATTGTCTAACGAAACAATTTTAATTAGTGTTACAGACCGCATTGCTAAAGATCGGGATGTAAGTGTATGGAGAGCGCTTGCGGAAATGAACATGACACAATTATCACAGGCATTGAAACAAACGATGCAAGAACATAAATGGTCTATGACGCTTCTTTTTCTCTTTGTATGGATTGTCGGTATTATTTTAATTCGAGTTATGTAAAAAGGTCGTCACTCCATTGTGACGACCTCTTTTATATTTTTTCGTAGAAGAATGTATCAAATCGCTGAAGATTGTAACGCTCGGGTGTTAAAATTTGTTCCGTACTACCAACAAATAGTACACCGCCTTTTCGTAAAGAACGACTAAATTTTTCGTAAAGTTTTACTCTTGCTTCTTCTGTGAAATATATCATTACATTGCGACAAATAATCAAATCATAATTTGTATCGAATGACTGCATTAAAAGGTCATGTTGTTTAAACGAGACGTTTTGTTTAATGTTTTGATGCAATGAATATAGATCATTCTCTTTTGTGAAATGACGTTCTTTCAAATCATTAGGTAATTCCTTTAACGAACGTTCTGTATATTGACCGCGTTTTGCGGTTTCTAAAATATGAAAATCAAGATCTGTTGCTTGAATTTCAAAACGAAATGGAGCAAGATGCTTCGATAAAATTAAAGAGAGTGTATACGGTTCTTCACCAGCAGCGCAAGCGGCACTCCATACCTTTAATTTTCCGCTATTTTGTTCGAGTAATTTTGGTAGTGCTTTCGACTCTAAAGTTTGCCATCGTTCTTTATTTCTAAAAAACTCTGAAACGTTAATTGTAATATAGTCAATAAAATTTAAAAATAAATTTTGATCAGCGCGTAATTTGTTTAAAAAATTAGTGTAGTTTTCGAAGCCTTTTCTCGAAATGAAAGCATCGATTCTACGGCGCATTCTATCTTGTTTATATGAAGCGATGTCCATATTGAATTGTTGTTTAAAACTCGCGATAAAATGATCATAATCTTGTTCAATTATCATATTTACAATGGGCACAATAATGATATTGTGCCTCCCCCTTTACATCATACGAATTTTTTGTTCAAAGCTTTTTTTCATTTGCTTTTCATGTAATCCTGGTAAATCATAAATGACAGCATCAATACCTGCTTCTTTTGCAACATCGACAGGGATGACAGATGTATGTTTGTCCCCATTATAAAAACAGAGAACTAAATCAGTGTCTTCAATAATTTGTTTAACAAAAAACATATAATCTGATCGGTAAATGGAGTCAGAAGGATGATCAAAAGCAACATATTCGGCTCCGTGTTTTTTTAAGTAATCAACGACTTCTTGAAATTCATCTGTAATTGCTTGCAATGGTTGCAGCGTGTAAAGGCATAAATTTTGAGCGAGTCTTTCATTCTCAACGAAAAAACGAAGAACCTCATTTTCAATAGATTTATAACATAATATGTAAATTTTATGTTTGTGAGCATAGTCAGTTAAAAATTTTTTAATTTCTTCTTGATCTAATGCTGTTAATTGATTTGAACCACAAAGGAAAATATTCATAGAATTGTGCCACCTCATGCTAAATTGTAACATATCTTTTATAAAAAATAACTGCAAAATATTACTGTTCAGAGTATAATTATAAATAACTGGATTTTACGATTAAGTTTAGGAAGAAATAAAAAAATAAATAGGTGATATATATGCTACGTTCTATCTCGCATAATCCAATTTTATCGCATATACCGCCTGCTACTCAAATGCCGAAAGAAGCAAATGTCAGGACAGGACTTGCATTTTCGGATAATTTGCATGCAGATCCGAAAAAAGATAAATTACTAGAACAAATGGAAGCGTTTGTCGATAATATTGGAGAAATTAAAGAGAAAATTGAAATGGAATTAACGCTTGATAATGTAATGGAATACAAAAATACAGTAAAATCATTTTTGAATTTTTACGTTGATAATGTATTGCAGTATAAAGATGTCATGTCTCGTCACCCGCGTTACGGATATTCACAGAAAATGACGATTGTGAAACAGGCAGAAATGGGATTGAATGAATTAGAAGATGTTATGAATTTAATTAATACGAAAACAGGACATTTAGAAATGTTAAATCAAATTGGAGAAATCCATGGCTTAATTGTAAATTTAGTCTTGTAAAAGGAAGGAAGCTATATGTACATACAAATATATGAAAAGCTTGTTATTATACAAAAAGCGTATGAAAATATTCAAGCGCTTGGAGAGCAAATATATGAGAATTTAAAAAATAAAAATGTAAATGCAGTTCAAAAGTTACAAGTAGAGCAATTGCAGTACATTGATGGTTTAAAAGGGTTATCAAGCTCATTTGAAGAAATGGTTGTTCAGTTCTGTAAAGAACAAGGAGTTGAATCGTTTCGTGTAAGTGCGTTATTTTCGTATTTTTCTCAAGAAGAAATTGAAAAAATGAAAGAATTACAAAAAAACGTAACTGAATTAGAAGAGAATGTAAAAATGATTCTTTTGAAAAATCAATATTACTTAAACGTACTATTAAAAACTACAGAAAGTATTGTGGATTCTGTTTCTGAATATAATTTAGAGCGAAACAATAATTCGCAAATCTTTATGAACGAACTATTGTAAAGGAGAAGTGAAGCTTTATGAGATTATCTGATTATAATACACCGCTATCGGGCATGTTAGCGGCTCAAATGGGGTTACAAACAACGAAACAAAACTTGTCTAATATTCATACACCGGGTTATGTGCGTCAAATGGTGAATTACGGATCTGTTGGAGCAAGCAATGGTCATACGCCAGAACAGAGAATTGGTTACGGTGTACAAACGCTAGGTGTTGACCGTATTACTGATGAGGTAAAGACGAAGCAGTTTAATGATCAATTATCTCAACTCTCTTACTATAACTACATGAATTCGACTTTATCACGTGTAGAGTCTATGGTTGGAACGACAGGAAAGAATTCATTATCTAGTTTAATGGACGGTTTCTTTAATGCCTTTCGTGAAGTAGCAAAAAATCCAGAACAACCAAACTACTACGATACATTAATTTCTGAAACTGGGAAGTTCACAAGTCAAGTGAATCGTCTTGCGAAAAACTTAGATACAGTGGAAGCACAGACAGCAGAAGATATTGAGGCGCATGTTAATGAATTTAATCGTCTTGCTGCTAGTTTAGCAGAAGCGAATCATAAAATTGGACAAGCAGGTACACAAGTACCGAATCAACTTCTAGACGAAAGAGATCGCATCGTTACAGAGATGTCTAAGTATGCAAACATCGAAGTATCTTATGAATCTATGAATCCTAATATCGCGAGTGTTAGAATGAATGGTATTTTAACAGTAAATGGACAAGATACATATCCACTTCAATTAAATAAAGAAAAAGACCCAATGTCAGTTGAGATTTACGGTTCAGAAATCTCTGTAACTAGCGGGGCGATAAAATCAGCGATTGATACGAAAGCGAAGATTGTTGATTATAAAAAAAATCTCGAAGACTTAATGAGTTCAATGAAAAATCAAGTGAATACAGTGATGGGAAAAGATTTCTTCGTTGGAGATTATGCGAAAGAGATGAAGTTAAATCCAGAATTCCAAAAAGATGTTTCGAAAATGAAAATGTCTGCTGAAACAGCAAATAAACTAGCAGCAGTTACAGATGACGATTATAAAGAAGGTCTTTCTTATAAACAAGCATTAGACCAATTTATAGTTCGTGTTGCATCTGATAAAAGTGCAGTAAATGGTTATCAAAAAATTCATGGCGACTTACTAGAAGGTATTCAACAAGAAAAAATGAGCGTTGAAGGTGTAAATATGGAAGAGGAAATGGTAAATTTAATGGCCTTCCAAAAATATTTCGTCGCAAACTCTAAAGCTATTACTACGATGAATGAAGTGTTTGATAGTCTATTTTCGATTATTCGATAAGTGATAATAATTGATTGGAAATATATAAGGAGGAGATAGAAATGAGAGTATCTACATTTCAAAATGCAAACTGGGCAAAGAATCAGTTAATGGATTTGAATGTGCAACAACAATACCATAGAAATCAAGTAACTTCAGGGAAGAAAAATCTTCTTATGAGTGAAGATCCACTTGCAGCGAGTAAATCATTTGCGATTCAACATTCATTGGCGAATATTGAACAAATGCAAAAAGATTTAGCTGACTCAAAAAATGTATTAACACAAACTGAGAATACTTTACAAGGTATTTTTAAATCTTTAACGAGAGCAGATCAATTAACGGTACAGGCATTAAATGAGCCAAATGGTGAAAAAGAATTGAAAGCCATCGGTGCAGAGATTGATCAAATTTTAAAACAAGTTGTATATTTAGCGAATACGAAAGAGCAAGGTCGTTATATTTTCGGTGGTGATAGTGCAGAAAAGTCACCATTTACAGAAGATGGTACGTACCAGGGCGGAAAAAATGATGTGAACTGGCAACTAAATGATGGTTATGAATTAAAAGCATTCCGTAATGGAGAAGCATTGTTATCCCCGGTAATAAAAACGTTAAAACAGATGAGCGAAGCGATGCAAAAAGGTGACCAAAAAGCGTTACAACCGTTATTAGGAGAAAACAAGAAAAACTTAGATGGCATCATTAACCGTACGACTGAAGTTGGTTCAACAATGAACACAATGGAGACGTTTAAAACAATTTTAAGTGAGCAAAACTTAGCACTTCAAGAAAACCGTAAAGAAATTGAGGATGTTGATTTAGCGGTCGCAATTTCTGACTTGGCATATATAAATGCAACATATGAAGCGACGCTTAAAGCGGTTAGTACGATGAGTAAAACGAGTATTTTAGACTACATGTAATCTATAAGGAGTGAGAAAAATGGCAGGAACAACGATGACAGGTATTGGTGGTAGACAACAAATTTGGAACCTCGGAAATAATATGATCGATACTTCTAACTTCGTCGAATTAGAAATGAATGCTTTAGATATGAGGAAAACACCATATACGAAAGAAAAGAATGACCTTACAAATGATAAACTACTATATACAAGTTTAAAATCAGAATTTAGTTCTTTTACACAAACTTTTAAAAACTTAGCGGCTTTTAAAGGGAATGAGAAAAAGGTAACAACATCACAAGACGGTTATATTAATGTAAAAGCAGATGGTGGTGCGATTGCTGGTACTTTTAATATGACAATTACACAGCTTGCACAGCGTCATCAAATAGCTTCAAATGAAATTAAAGATATAAATGCAAAGCTTCCTAAAGATGAAACATTAAAACTAGGTGGTAAAGAACTAAAAGTAACAACTGATATGACATATAAAGATTTAATTAATAAGATTAATGATGGAGATTATGGCGTATCAGCTTATACACTTGGAAATAAAATTTTCATGACCTCGAAAAAAGAGGGAACAGATGGACAGATTAAGTTTGAGGCGAGCACATCTACACTATTTCAAGATATGGGTTTAGCTAAGGCGGATGGCACAGCGCTCAATACAATCAATGAAGCACAAAATGCTATGTATACTATTAATGGTATCAAAGGGGAAGGTTCTACTAATACAATTGAAGCTCTTCCTGGTGTGAAAATTGAGTTGTTAAAGGTAACTGAGCCGAAAGTAGAAGGAGCGCCAGATGCTGGTGCAACAACAGATCCAAAAGCAAAAGGTATAGATCTAAAGTTTACAGTAAATGACTCAAACGTAACAGACGCATCGAATGTTATTAAAAAAATGGTAGCTGATTATAATAAAGCTGTTTCTACAGTAGATATCTTTGCTGGAAAAGGTGGAGCTTTCCAAGGTCAAGCTATTATGCAAAGTGTGCGTCAGGCAATGAACAATGTCGTAACATTTTCTCAAGATGGTAATTATTTATTCACATTTGGTATTCAATTAAAGCAAGATGGAACGATGGAAGTTGATGACGAAAAGTTAACGAAAGCATTAAAAGAGAAGCCAGATGCAGCGAAGCAATTTTTCTTTAGTTCTAACGGTTTAGGAAAAATGATGGAAGAACCGCTTGATAAACTATTTGGTGATAAAGGTGTAGTCGGCGAGAGAGTTAAAAACATTGATTCACGTGTAAGTGATTTAGATAAAAAGATTAAAGATATTGAGACGCAAAACTTGCAAAAACAAGATGAAATTGTGAAGAAGTATCAAAAGCTAGAGAGTACATTAGCAGCGCTTGATAGCCAACTAAAAACAATTAAAGCAATGACAAAACAAAAAAGTGATGATTAATGAAAGTTGAGGAAGTGATCGTATGCAAGCATGGCAACGTTATATGCAAAATGATATTATGACGAGTAATCCGATTAAAAATACAATTTTTATTTATGAAAGATGTATTGTAGAGTTTCGTAATTTAGAAGAACTTTTACATACTTTTAAACTACAAGAAGGGGACGCACTTCTTGAAAAATTAGAACGTATTTTTGAAGAGCTAAAGCTTCAATTAAATCCTGAAATTACGAAAGATTTATATGATAGTCTCTATGGTTTATATGATTGGATTAGCATTCAAATTCAAATGATGAAAGTAACGCGTGAAGCGAAAGATATTGATGCAATTGTGAAAGTGTTACAAGATTTAATAGACGGTTACCGCGGAGCACTTGAAAATGAACAATGATATTTATCGGACGTTTGTCAGCTGTTTTAATGAAATCGGTGAATTGCAAGTGTCAGACAGAGAGTTTGCTGAGAAGAGTGAGATGTTAAATCGCTGGATGATGACATTGGATGAAGAAACGCGTGCGCAAGTTGCAGCAGAAGTAAGCCCGTTCATTATTAAGGCAGCTCAGCATATTCGGGATAGGCAAAAGATTTTGGAAGAAATGATTATGACAAATGATGGGCGAATGAAGGCTAATTCATTTTACGGTAAATATTAATAATAACGTTTGGAAACAGATTCCCCTTTTAAAAGGGGGTCTATTCCTTCGTTTACATAAAGAACGCCGCTGATTGAGGTTTCATTTTATGACTGTGATGAAAAAATAATAGTAATCTAAATAATAGAAAAATGGACTTTAGTTTGTAGTTTATATATTGAAATGTTCTATAGATTACTATGTGTATACAGTTTTTTGCATTCTTTTTTATATTTTTGTATTTTTCTAAAGACAACAATGAAAAAATGGAATAAAATATGTAAGGGTACATAATAGTAAATATTTTAATAAACGCATATAAGAAAATAAATAATGAAGTGAAACTTCTATCAGTGGATCATTACGTTAGAAAAGGAAGGGTGTGGAATATGCCAGATTTAGTGAGTGATGTAAGCCATTATATGAATTATTTAGTGACGAAACGAAATACTGTTTCTAGTAATATTGCAAATGCGAATACACCTGGCTATAAAGCACAAGATGTAACATTTGCTGAGCAGATGAATAAAAGTAGTGCCTTATATAAAAATAATGCGGCTGATTTAAAGAGCAATCCAGATTTATATCAAACGAATGAAATGCACTTACCGACAGTAAATACGAAAAATACATATGCAAAGATTCAAACAAAATCAATGCAAACGAATAAAGACGGAAATAGTGTGGATGTAACGACAGAAATGCTAGATTTAATGAAAGCAAATCAGTTATACGGTATTTCAATTAACGCAATTAATACACAATATGCAATTAACCAAGCGGCACGCGGACGTTAAAAGTAGAAGGAGAGACAACGGATGTTTCAGGCAATTAATGCAAGTGGCTCAGGGCTAACGACAGCGAGAAAGTGGATGGAAGTTACTTCTAACAATATTGTAAATGCAAATACGACGGCGGCTCCGGGGGCAGATTTATATGAGCGTCGTAGTGTGGTGTTAGAATCAAACAATAGTTTTGCAAGTATGTTAGATGGGGCTCCTACTAATGGAGTAAAAATAAAAAGTATTGAAGCAGACAAAACGGAAAATTTAGTGTATGATCCGACGCATCCGCACGCAAATGAAGAAGGATATGTACGTTATCCAAATATTGATGTAACTGCTGAAATGACGAATGTAATGGTTGCTCAAAAAATGTATGAAGCGAATACGAGTGTATTAAATGCGAATAAAAAAATGCTTGATAAAGATTTAGAAATCGGCCGAGGATAAGGGGGAAAATCGTAATATGAAAATTCAACCAATGTTACATACACAACCATTTGGAGCAATTCAGTCAATTGGTGCACCGAAAACTTCTGAAACATCTGTAGCTCCGGGGAAAAAGTTTATTGATTTATTGGAAGATATGAATCAAACGCAAAACAATGCGCAAACAGCAGTATATGATTTACTAACTAAAGGGGTAGGAGAAACACATGACGTTTTAATTCAGCAAAAGAAAGCTGAGTCTCAAATGAAAACAGCTGCTCTCGTACGTGATAATCTTATTGAAAATTATAAGTCACTAATTAATATGCAAATTTAGGAAAGTGGACGGGTGTGTTTAAATGGAAAAGATGAAAAATGTTATCAAATCGTTAAAAACGTGGCATAAGTTAGTAATTGGTGCTGCGCTTTTAGCGATTGTAACAGGAGCACTTTTATACTTCACCTTGCCAGATAAATATGTTGTTGTATATCAAAATTTAAATGATACAGATAAACAAGAGATTACAGCAGAATTATCGAAGTTAGGTGTCGATTATCAATTAGCGGCCGATGGTTCAATTCGTGTGCAAAAGAATGATGCTCCATGGGTTCGAAAAGAAATGAATGGGATGGGCTTACCGTTTAATTCGAAAAGCGGTGAAGAAATTTTATTAGAAAGCTCGCTCGGTTCAAGTGAACAAGATAAAAAAATGAAGCAAATTGTTGGTACGAAGAAGCAATTGGAGCAAGATATTGTAAGAAACTTTGCGACAGTTGAAACGGCAAATGTTCAAATTACATTGCCTGAAAAAGAGACAATTTTTGATGAAGAAAAAGCAAAAGGAACAGCGGCGATTACGGTTGGAGTGAAACGTGGACAATTGTTAACAGCTGATCAAGTTGCAGGTATACAGCAAATGATTAGTGCAGCGGTTCCTGGTGTGAAAGCAGAAGAAGTAAGTGTTATTGATAGTAAAAAAGGTGTTATCTCAAAAGGAGCAGATGAAGCACATTCTAGTAGTTCCTCTTCTTATGAGAAAGAAGTAGAGATGCAGCACCAACTTGAAGGTAAATTAAAGCAAGATATTGATGCAACGTTAATGACGATGTTTAAACCGAATGAATATAAAGTGAATACGAAAGTATCTGTAAACTACGATGAAGTTACACGTCAGTCAGAGAAATATGGTGATAAAGGTGTACTTCGTAGTAAACAAGAGCAAGAGGAAAGCTCTACTGCGCAAGAAGGGGCAGATACGAAGCAAGGTGCTGGTATTACAGCGAACGGTGAAGTGCCAAACTACGGTACGAACAATAATCAAAATGGTAAAGTTGTCTATGATAATAAAAATGGTAACAAAATCGAAAACTATGAAATAGATAAAACAGTTGAAACAATTAAGAAACACCCAGAATTAACGAAAACAAATGTTGTTGTATGGGTAGATAATGATACGTTAGTAAAACGTAGAATTGATATGACAACTTTTAAAGAAGCAATAGGAACAGCGGCAGGACTTCAAGCTGATCCGAACGGTAACTTTATAAATGGTCAAGTTAACGTTGTAACTGTTCAGTTCGATCAGCCGAAAGCTGAAAAAGAGAAAGAGCCAGAAAAAAGTGGTATGAACTGGTGGTTATTCGGTGGAATTACAGCTGGCTTATTAGCAATCGGTGGTCTAGTATGGTTCTTATTAGCAAGACGTAAGAGAAAGAAAGAAGAAGAGGAATATGAAGAATACTTAGCAGAAGAGGAAGTGGCTGCAAGTAATGAAAGTATCTTGGAAATTCCTGAAGAAAAAATAGAGCCAAAACCTGAACCAGAAGAACCGAAAGAACCAACGTTAGATGAACAAGTGCAGGATGCTACGAAAGAACATGTAGAAGGTACTGCAAAAGTAATTAAAAAATGGTTAAACGGACAGTAAGGGAGGAACAACGATGTTAGATGAAATCTCCTCCAAAGAAAAAGCTGCCATCCTCATTCGTACATTAGACGAAGGGGTGGCAGCAAAAGTCATTGAATATATGACAGCTGAGGAAAAAGAAGTATTACTTCGTGAAATTGCGAAGTTTCGTGTATATAAACCAGAAACGTTAGAGAATGTACTAGGAGAGTTCTTATATGAACTAAATGTAAAAGAATTGAACTTAGTCACTCCAGATAAAGAATATATTCGTCGCATATTTAAAAATATGCCAGAAGACGAACTGGAAAAATTATTGGAAGACCTTTGGTATAACAAAGATAATCCATTTGAATTCTTAAATTCACTTACAGATTTAGAGCCACTTCTTACAGTGCTTAATGATGAGTCACCACAAACAATTGCAATTATCGCTTCTTATATTAAACCGCAACTTGCGTCTCAATTAATTGAGAGATTGCCAGATCATAAACGAGTAGAAACGGTAATGGGTATTGCGAAACTAGAACAAGTTGATGGTGAATTAATTAATCAAATTGGTGAGTTGTTAAAATCGAAATTAAATAATATGGCATTTAGTGCAATTAATAAAACTGATGGCTTGAAAACAATCGTAAACATTTTAAATAATGTTTCACGAGGTGTTGAAAAAACAGTCTTTCAAAAGCTGGATGAAGTCGATTATGAGTTATCTGAGAGAATTAAAGAAAATATGTTTGTCTTTGAAGACTTACTTGGTCTTGAAGATCTTGCGCTTCGCCGTGTATTAGAAGAAATTACAGATAACGGTGTTCTTGCGAAAGCACTTAAAATTGCAAAAGAAGAAATTAAAGAGAAATTATTTACATGTATGTCTTCAAACCGTAAAGAGATGATTCTAGAAGAATTAGATGGCTTAGGACCGCTTAAGATGACGGATGCTGAAAAAGCGCAGCAAACGATCACTGGTACAGTGAAAAAGCTAGAGAAAGAAGGAAGAATTATCGTTCAAAGAGGTGAAGAGGATGTCCTTATTTAAAAACAGAATTCCGAAGAATTCTGTTTCTTTTTCTGAAGAAACGTATGAATTACAATTTCCAAAACCAGCTTCAGTCCAAATAGAAGAGGAAGAATTACAAGCTGATCATGCAGAGCTTCGCGCCCAGCAAGAATCATTACATATGGAAATGAATCAGCTAAGGCAAGAGCAGCAAATGTTAGAACGAGAGCGTCAACAGTTATTACAAGATAAAGAACAATTTCAAATGCATATTCATGAACAAATGGAACAGATGGAAGCAGCGCGTGTGCAGTTTCAAAAAGAACAACAAGAAATAGCATATGAATGGACAGAGTTATTATGGGATCAATCATTTCATTTAGCAGAAAAAATCGTGAATCAAGCGGTAGATTCACGATTGCTTGATGTGTTACCTATTTTAACTGGCATCGTGCAAACATTGCCAACTTCGTTTGAAAAATTAATCATTACAGTACATCCAGAAACGTTTGAACGTATTCAAGAAGAGAAGGAGAATACGAAAGAATATTGGTTACTACAATTAGTAGAATGGAAATATGATTTCTCCCTGCAGTTTGGTGAATTTGTTCTGGAAGAAGAGAAAGAGTTCTTTGAATTTAAATTTGCACCTATATTTGCGAAACTTCGTCAGAAATGGGAAGAAGAGAAGTTATTTGAGGAGCAAAATGTATGAGCCGCCTGTTAATGAATGAGAACGAAAAATGGAATAAGTTCATTGAAACACCGCTGTATACGAAAGTAGGCAAAGTTCATAGTGTACAAGAACAGTTTTTCGTAGCAAAAGGGCCGAAAGCGAAGATCGGAGATGTTTGCTTCGTTGGAGAACATAACGTCTTATGTGAAGTGATTGCCATTGAAAAAGAAAATAATATGCTACTTCCATTTGAACAGACAGAAAAAGTATGTTATGGAGATTCAGTGACACTAGTTTCAGAAGATGTTGTTGTACCACGTGGTAATCACTTGCTCGGAAAAGTGTTAAGTGCAAATGGTGAAGTGTTAAATGAGGAAGCTGAAAACATTCCATTACAGAAAATAAAACTAGATGCACCGCCTATACATGCATTTGAACGTGAAGAGATTACCGATGTATTTGAAACAGGAATAAAATCAATTGATTCTATGCTAACAATTGGTATCGGTCAAAAGATTGGTATTTTTGCTGGGTCAGGTGTTGGTAAATCAACTTTACTTGGAATGATAGCAAAAAATGCAAAAGCTGATATAAACGTTATTAGTTTAGTAGGAGAACGTGGCCGGGAAGTAAAAGACTTTATTCGAAAAGAGTTAGGCGAGGAAGGGATGCGAAAAAGCGTCGTTGTTGTAGCGACGTCAGATGAAAGTCATCTTATGCAACTTCGTGCAGCGAAACTCGCAACGTCTATTGCTGAATACTTCCGTGATCAGGGCAATAACGTATTACTTATGATGGACTCTGTTACTCGTTTTGCCGATGCACGAAGAAGTGTTGATATTGCTGTTAAAGAGTTACCGATTGGTGGTAAAACACTGTTAATGGAAAGTTATATGAAGAAGTTGTTAGAGCGGTCTGGGAAAACACAAAAGGGATCTATAACAGGTATTTATACGGTGCTTGTTGATGGGGATGATTTAAATGGCCCTGTACCAGATTTAGCACGTGGTATTTTAGATGGACATATCGTATTAAAGCGTGAGCTTGCAACGCTTAGTCATTATCCTGCAATTTCAGTATTAGATTCAGTAAGTAGGATTATGGAAGAAATTGTTTCGCCACATCATTGGCAACTTGCAAATGAAATGAGAAAGATTTTATCAATTTATAAAGAAAATGAATTGTATTTTAAGCTAGGAACGATTCAAGAAAATGAAGAAAATGCTTATATTTTTGAATGTAAAAATAAAGTAGAAGGCATAAATACATTTTTAAAGCAAGGCCGATCGGATAGTTTCCCATTTGATGATATCGTTGAAGCGATACACCATATAGTATAAGGCCTCTGCCCAAGAGGTCTTATTTTTTTGTTTTTTAATATTTCACAGATTTTTTTGGAAAAAAACTATATAATAGAAAAAGAGAACGTTATAATAGGAAGGGGCTATGAAAACAGGTGGATAAACAGCAGTACGACACAATAAAATTGCAAATAAATCAAGAAAAAGAACATATTTTAAAAGAAGTGTATGAATTAACAGCTGAAAAAAGAAAAATAGAACAAAAAAAAGAATATGATTTATATGTTGTGAAATCGCGTAGTAAAGTCGTACAAACTGGGCAACGTATTATGGCTGGCATGCTTTCTTCACATACGTTTTCACCTGAAAGAATAGAAGAATGGAATCGAAAAATTAAAAAAACGGAAGGTTTTATTCAAAAAAATGAAAGCCTTTTAGAGCAAGTAAAAGAAAAAGAACGTGTCATTGATGAGATGTATCAAGAAGATTGCCAAAAGCTTGCGAAAGCACAAGAAAAGCTGGAAGAAAAAATGCTTCTTGATTTGAAAATGTGTATGAATGGATGAGGTGAATGTAGTGATACAGTCTGTATTACCGGTGCAACAAAGTTTACCTCCGCAAAAAGAAAAAGGGCTAGAAGTACAATCGAAAAATGAAGATTCTTCATTCGATCGTACGATGAGAATCGAAAATAAAAAGCAGCCGAAAACGGAGAAAACGAAACGAGAAGAAGCACAAAAAGAAGAGAAAAAAGAATATAACCTTTCTAAACCATCGGTAACGAAAGAAGAACCAATTGTAAAGAAAGAAGAAAAAAAAGAGACAGAACAGTTGTTATTAGCTGTATCTGAGCAAATGGTTGCAATTGAGCAATTACATGTGCAGCCGGAATTGTTATATCAATACATACAAAAAATACAAGAGCTATATAAAGAATATGGCAATATTAAACTTAATGAATTACCTGCAGCTGAATTACAACAATTACAAGAACTTCTTTCAAATATGAATATCAAAAATGCTATATGTTTAGAAGATACAATGCAAATGGTATTAGACAAAATGAAGATGCCAGAGCAAACGATGCAAGCATTGAAGGTTGTAGAAACAGAAACTTGTAATATTGCAAAGAAACAAGAAGAATTTAAAGATGTAGATCTTCCGAAAGCTGAGAGCGATGATGCAAAGGTAGAGTTGCCAGAAGGTGATGCATTAAACGATTCGAGCTCTGCAGGTGCAGAGTTATTAAATAAAACGACGAGTACCGAACAAATAGGGAAATCAAATAGTGGTGCTGAGAAAGTTTCATTACCTGACTTAGGAAAGAAAATGGAAGCGCAAGTAGAAGCCTTGCAAAAATTTGTAGTGAAACAAGAACGTGTTTTATTTCAGTTAAATCCAGAAAAACTTGGTACATTAACAGTGTTTATGAAAAAACATGGAGATCAAATTGACGTTCACGTAGAAATGGAAAAACACGATGCGAAAAAACGTATTGAAATCATTTTTGATGAATTGAAATTAAAGTTAAAAGAAAAAGAAATCAATATTCAAATTAGCTATTCAGATAAAGATGAAAATCGTAAAGAACAGCGAGAACAAGAGCAAAGGCAAAAACAGAAATTAGCAAATACAAATCATGAAAAACAACAATCAACAGAATTTGCGGGATTATTGGAGGAATAAAGCGTGCCAACAGTTGGATTAAATACAACGAGTACAAATCATATTCCGTTACAAGCAGGAGCGCAAAAAAGTAATGTACCTGTTAATGGTGTACAATCGCCAGTGCAACAAAGTAATGGAGTTTCAGCAGGAGCGCAAAAGACTCCTGGGGTAATGGGGAAAGATGATTTCCTAAAATTGTTTTTATCAAGTTTCCAACATCAAGATCCATTTAATGCGATGGATATGAATCAAATGATGAATCAGACAGCGCAGTTATCTCTTATGGAACAAGTACAGAATATGACGAAAGCAGTAGATAAGCTGCAATCAACGATGTATTCAACAGCACTTGATGGTGGAATGAAGTTTTTAGGGAAATACGTAAGAGGTGTTGACGGCGAAGGAAACAAAGTAACTGGTCAAGTAGAGACAGTTCGCCTTGCAGAAAATAACGATGTACAGCTCGTTATTAATAATAAAGTTGTATCTCTTCGTTTCGTTGAGAGAGTGTCTGATAAACCGATTGGGGAAACGAACCCAGAAGACGCAAAGAAAGACGATCAAAAAGTAACTGAAGAAGTAAAAACTACAAATTCATAAGGAGTGTCCATACGTTATGATTAAAGCGTTATATACAAGTATTACAGGGATGAATGCAACACAAAATGCATTAAGTGTAACTTCAAATAATATTGCCAATGCACAAACAGTAGGTTATAAAAAACAAAAAGCAATGTTTGATGATTTACTATATAACAATTCGATTGGTGCAAAAGGTGACGGTAAATACGCAGGAACGAATCCGAAAAGTATTGGTAACGGTGTGAAAATGAGTGGTACTGTTACGGATTATAGTGATGGTACAATTACGTTAACTGGTGGCAAAACACAAGCCGCAATGGAAGGTAATGGTTTCTTCGTTGTAGGTGATTCAAAAGGCGGAAATATGGAATTTACTCGTAAAGGTACGTTTGGGATATCTTCAGATTACTATATTACGAATACCGAAGGTCAATACGTGTTTGCATACCCTGCGAATGAGGCAACTGGTGAAGTTGATTTATCTGGAATTCCAGGACCGTTGCAAATTCCAATGGGAACAGCAATTGGTGGTATTCGAACATCGAAAGGGACAATTAAAGGGAATATTCCAACTGGTGAAAAACAAATTACACAAGATTTATCTGTATATGATAATGCAGGGAATACATGGACAATGCGTGTAGAGTTTAAACAAACGAGTGAACATAATTATACATATAAAGTACAAATGCGTAATGACTCGAAAAAAGAAACAGAGTTTAAGGATGTTCCAGGTGCAGGTGGTAATATGACATTTGATGCTGTTGGAAATCCAAATCCGAAAGAGCAAGGAGCAAACATTCCATTTGACGGTGGCTCTATAAAATTAGACTTAAGTCATTTAACAAACCATCCAACAGATAAAACATTATCAGTAACAGACGTAGATGGTAGAGCAGCAGCGACGGTTAAAGATTGCTTCATTGCTGACGGTGGATATGTGATGGTAAAATATTCTGATGGAAGTATGAAATCTGCAGGTCAATTAGCTGTTGCGATGTTTCCGAACGAAGGCGGACTAATGAAAACAGGTAATGGTAACTATACAGCGACGAATACAACAGGTATTTTAGCTCTTGGTGCATCTGGTCAAAACGGTGCGGGTAAAGTACGTGGTGGTGCACAAGAAGGTGCAAACGTAGATTTATCTGTAGAGTTCGTTGACTTAATGTTATACCAACGCGGATTCCAAGGAAATGCGAAAGTAATTAAAGTTTCAGATGAAGTATTAAATGAAGTTGTAAACTTAATTCGATAATATATCGTAATGAAAAAATGTAATGGAGTAGAAAGGGTTTTTTATTCGTATGACAAGACAAGAGCGAATTTTACAATTGCCTTTTTTCGAAAATAAACGTGAACTTGCCGAGCAAGTATTAAAAATAGAACGAGAAGAGCATGTATATTTACCAGATCAATTTGAAATTAAGCAAGTGCCTCCGTATTCATTTGGCGAAAAACAAGCAATCATTGGCCGTATCCATGAGTTTTATTTCATAAGTGTTGGTAGCGATAGCGTTTGGAAGTATCAACTGTTTAAGGATGAGATGAAGTGTCGTGAGTTTTTTGTTATGTTGCCAAACATTACGGATCAGCAAATAGCGTTTTGGTTTAATAACATAGAGTTATTGAAAGGTTCTTAAAAGCACTTTTTAGGTTTTGAGAGAGGACCTGGCGATGTTTTGGAGCGGTTAGTGCCTAATAGAGTCCCGACCGATGTGTAAGACCAGAGATATGTAGCGTTACTAGAGTAGTGTGGTAGTGTAAGAAGTGGTAATATAAAATAGTTTTAAGTTAATTTAAGATAGTTGTAGTATACAATTAGACTGAATTTCTATAAAAGGAGAGGTGAGGAGGATGGCGCAAAATAAGTATCGCGTTACATTCATTTCGCCGAGTGAGGTTGAACAGCGGACTGTAATGGCGGCGAATAGTTTGCCAGATTTAATTCGTAAAGTAGAAAGTATTATCGCAGATCCAAACGGTTATTTTGTGAATGATAAAAAAAATAATTGTTATTTTAAAGTGATTAAAGAAAATGTTACGTTTATTCAATATGAGTTACTATTTTCGGATAAGGAAATTCATATTGAAAAATTAAAACATATAGCACCGGTAGTATTAAAACGATTATTCGAAAAAATAAATGACCCGGAATTATATGCACTCGCGCTACTTGATGTTGATATAGCAACGAAAGAATATGTGCTAGCAGAAATGAATTCTGAGCTGAGAATAAGAGTAGAGACGGAGCTTTCGAAAAAATGGGAAGCAATGCCGACAGAAATTGTAGGAGCGCAAGAAGTGTTATTAGAAGCACTTGCTTCGTTTATACAAGATTAATTGTTTTTTAATAAAATGAATCGTTCGACTATCTATATTTTTTATATAGGTAGTTGACTTTTTCTCTTTTATAAAGCTTAATAATTAGATATACGGAATTAATGGAAGGGGAGCGACACCTTTATGTCACAAGCACAAAGTATTTTATTAGAAAGCGGAACAAATGAATTAGAGATTGTTACGTATACTGTTGGTGAAAACCTATTTAGTATTAATGTTATGAAAGTACGTGAAATCATTAATCCATTCCCTGTTACAACTGTGCCAGAATCTCATCATGCAGTTGAAGGTGTTGTTCAAGTACGTGGTGAAATTTTACCTGTTATTAACTTGGCAATGGCTCTTAATTTAAAGTCAACAAAGCCACTTGATCAAACGAAATTTATCATCTCAGAATTAAACCAAATGAAAGTTATTTTCCGCGTTGATGAAGTGCATCGTATTCAACGTATTTCGTGGGAACAAATTGATGAACCAGCTTCATTATCTATGGGACTAGAAGAAACGACATCTGGTATTGTAAAACTAGATGGCAAAATCATCTTACTATTAGATTATGAAAAAATTGTATGTGAAATTAGCGGCACTGGTTATGACAATAAATCAATTGCAGGGTTAGAACAAAAAACAGATCGAGCTGAAAAAGTAATTTATATTGCAGAAGATTCAGCGATGCTTCGCCAAATATTAGAAGAAACATTATCATCAGCTGGATATACGAAAATGAACTTCTTCAGCAATGGTGCAGAAGCGTTAGCACAAATTGAAAAATTAGCGAAAGAGCAAGGCGAAAAAATGTTTGAACATATTCACTTGCTAATTACGGATATTGAAATGCCAAAAATGGATGGACATCATTTAACGAAAGTGGTTAAGGATAGTGAAGTAATGAATCGTTTACCAGTCATTATTTTCTCTTCATTAATTACAAATGAATTATTCCATAAAGGTGAAGCTGTAGGAGCAAATGCTCAAGTAAGTAAGCCAGATATTCAAGAGCTAATTGGTTTAGTTGATAAGTTAGTACTTTAAAAGTTTCTATTTAGCCGGAATAGAAGCTCTAGCCAAGTGTTGAGCGGTCAGTGCTTAATAGAGCCCTATGCGATGTTGAGACCAGAGATATGAAGTGGTTATAGGTAAGTAGAAGAGCTGGAGTATAACATTTTTCTATTTAGTAGGAATAGAGGAACTACTTATGTAAGGAAGTTTTCAGTGATTAATAGAGTCTCATTCGATGTGAGTTCAGAGGTATGAAGTAGTTTTAGGTAAGAAGAAGTGAGACTTCGATTGAGGATTTGAAGACTGGGGTTATAACTCTATTCTGTTAGAGAGAGGAAGGAATTAGCCAATGCTACATATGGCTAATTCCTTTTTAGTATTCTATACTTTAAGCTGGTAGAAAAATGAAAGGTTTCTGGGGTGTTTGGCGCTGTATGTATGAAAAAATCTTCATTTGAAGATTTTTGATTTAAAAATATAAGCAAACGTATTTTCGATGGTTATTTTAGTAATATTTCGTGGTAACGCAAATTTTTTCGGTGAAAAAATATTCAAAATACCATATAATATAATTAAATGTAATTAATATGCAATTTTACATATTAATAAAAAACATTTTCCAATTTTTTATACTTTCTATACATTTTTGTATGTTAATTATTTGACAGATAATTTCGAACTGTTATAATATGGATATGTAAAAATTGCTATTTTCTTAAAAGACATGGGAGTCAGATGAGAATTGTGAAAGGATGAGGGGGAGTGGCACAGATTATGTATCACCACACAGCAATTAATGTATTAGGTCTTTTACAAAACATGTCAAATAATAAAATGAACGATATGCAACTAGAGGTGGAATTAAAAAAAATAGAAAAAGAATTCCAAGTAAAGTATGAAGAATTAGTTGATGTGCATAATAGAATGGTATTATTTCAAATAGATATAGAAAAAAATGGCGGGATGCGAGCATATGAAAAATCAGCAATTACATGGCTGAAGTCTGAACTAGAGCTACTGTATGCAGTATATCAATTTTGTCAACGTCACGGTTTAAACATTTTAAATATTTCAAAATACGTAAGTAAAAATGAACTAAATCTTTTTCCAAAAACAGAAAGTCAATTGCAAAATACGTATTATAAATTGAAAAAACGTGAAATACCGTTTGAAAATATTGAAAAACAAAAACCAGGACGAAAGCGAAAATATATACCAGTAAAAGAGACAATTGTTGCAAGAAAACAAGAAAACGAGTACGAATTAAAAGAAGAAATCCAGCATAAAGAGGATGAAAAAAATCTTGTAACAGTTATATCTGGTATCGTTGATAACTTTGAAACAATTAATCAGTGTAGTGAAAGAAAAGAAGACGAACTACATCAGTTTATGGAAGGTATTTATAAGCTTTCTAGCATGGCAGCAGGGCGTTCTAGAGAAGAAAAGAATACACGTAGCTTAGAAGGTGAATTGCAGTCGTTACAACTAGAAAACGAAAGGTTAAAACGAGAGAAAGAAGAGCTTGTACAAGATATTAAAGGTATGACGCAGCTTTTAATTCATTTCATTACAAGTTCTGATATTGATCAAATTCGTAAATTACCAACTTTCGTACAAGATTGTAAAATGGAATTACATAAACTAGGGCTATATAATGCACAGGACGGTAAAATGAAAATTATGGTTGATCGTAGCGGACAAGTTATGACCGTAACACAGTAATAAAATTTGGGTACAAAATAAAAGGGAGATACATAGTTTATATGTATTTCCCTTTTATTTTGTATGGAATCGTTCCAAAGAAGGAAGATGAATTTTTACGATTGTAGTAGTTTAGAAACCATTTGCGGAATTTGGTTCGCTTGTGAAACCATACTAAGCGCAACTTCAGTCAATAATTTGAACTTTAAAAAATCACTCATCTCCTGCGCCATGTCTGCATCTTCAACTTGAGATGCAGCATCTGTTAACGCCATACTTTGGCTATTTAAATTTTCAATATTAAACTGTAAACGATTTATCATAGAGCCAAGGTCGGCACGATGAAGTGACACACTTTGCAAAGCCTCTTCGATTTTACGAATTGTCGTTCTTGCTTCTTGTTCCGTTGAAATCTTGATGTCATGTTGTGTAGGGGAAGGGGGAATAGATTTTGATATATGTACCGTATGACCGATATCGTCTAATGTAACACGGCGGTTTTGACCGTCAAATACAGATAAATCATTAAACTCAGTCGTCTCGCCAATATAGCCAATTTGTTCTGTTAAAGACTGAAACTCTTTATTCAGCGAATGACGGTTTTTATTTGAATTTGTACCGTTCGCAGATTGAACGGCTAAATCACGCATACGCTGTAAAATATTTGTCACAGTTTGAAGGGCAGCTTCCGCCGTGCGAAGCATCGATATCGCATCTTCATTATTACGAATCGCCACACGCATACCACTTGCTCTCGCATGCATCCGAGTAACAATTGCGATATTTGCGGGATTATCCGAAGCGTTGTTCAACTTCTTACCAGTCGCCAAATGCTCCATTGCAACATTCATATGCTTCTCATTCTCATACAACGACTGCCTAGCATTCATACTCAAAACATTCGTACCAATACGCATAATAGACACTCCTTATAGATTGATATAATCAATATTCAAAAGCTAATAAACGGCTATGAAGAGAAAAAGAGACTTATTCTCACTTTATCTTTTTGTTTTCATACACCGAACGAGAATAAAATAGGCCCTGACCGCTACTAAATATGGCTAGAGCTTCTCTTTAAGTTAAAAAATCTTTCAATCTATCTATATAGAAAAAATAAACCTCTCCGCAAGCAGAGAGGTTTATTCAGGAAACTAACTCAAATGGCTTATTGTAATAATTTAGAAACCATTTGTGGAGTTTGGTTTGCTTGAGAAAGCATGCTGATTCCAGCTTCGTTCAAGATTTTGAACTTAGTCATTTCAGACATTTCTTTCGCCATGTCAGCGTCTTCGATTTGAGAAGCAGCTGAAGCCATAGAAGAAGATTGGCTCTTCAGGTTGTTTACGTTAAAGTCTAGACGGTTTAATGTAGCACCTAGAGTTGCACGGTTAGAAGCAATATTTTTTAATGCTGTATCGATAGATGCGATTGCACCAGAAGCATTAGCTTTAAGATCTGTAGTCTCAAGTTTTGTTAATGTAGCAAATTCTTTACCAAGTGCTTGTGCAGCAGCTTGTGCACCAGCATCATTTGCTTTATTGTAGTCTTCAAGTTTCGTTTCAATTTTCTTTACATCGTCTGCAGACATGAATGGTTTAACCTTATCGAATTCTTTCATAGCAGCAGTTACATCTGCATCAAATGCGGCCTTATTAGCACCTGTTTTTGCTCCAAGATCAGCAAATGCTTTTGTAGTTGCATCATATACTGTTTTTTCTACTTTATCAGTTCCAATAGATAAAGTATCAAGTCCTAATTCTTTAGTAGAAACATTAGATAAGTTGATGTTGATTTGCTTACTTGTATCAGCATTATCTAATGTTTGAACTGCGATAGTTTTATTTGAACCATCTAATAATTTTTTATCATTGAACTCAGTGTTTGTAGAAATATAATCGATTTGTTCTTTTAATGCATCAAACTCTTTGTTTAATGCAGCTTGGTTTTCGTTAGTATTTGTACCATTTGCAGATTGGTTTGCAAGGTCACGCATACGAAGTAAGATGTTAGATACTGAGTTCATTGCTGAATCAGCAGTACGGATTAATGAAATACCGTCTTGCGTGTTATTAGCTGCTACTCCTAATCCACTTTCACGAGCACGCATACGAGTTGCGATTGCAAGACCTGCTGCATCGTCAGAAGCGTTGTTGATACGTTTACCACTTGATAAACGGTCCATAGCGTTGCTCATTTTAGCTTGGTTTTGGCGCATGTACTCTTGAGTACGCATGCTGTTAATGTTTGTATTAATTCTCATGTTAAGAAACCCCCATTTTTTTATATTGACTTTTCTGCAAATTGAAAAACGATAATATGCGAAAAAATCAATTTCGAGATTTATTGTAATCCCTGTCATAGCGGGTGTCAACTAAAAATTCGAATTAATAAATATAAAAAAATAACAGTTTAACAATATATTCATTTTTTTATTACATAATTATTAAAAGGATTATTGCAAACTTTAAAAAAAAACTCTAATATTAGATTATCTTTGTTTTCCGAAAAGGTGATATTATGATAGTTGGAAATATAGTAAAAGAAGTGCTTGCATATAAGAAAGGGCAAATTCAGCAAAAGCTAAGTAGTCCACAAGCATTTGTTAGTAGTCGTTTTCAAGAGAAGTTGCAGAGTGAGCCTGCGAAGGAGACGAAAGAAACTACGCAGCCGGCAAAAGTAGAGGATATGAGTCAGCCGGTACAATCTACGAAAATAGAAACGGTTGTTAATAAGCCGGAACAATCTATTAATAAAGTAGATGAAGCGAGTAAGCCCGAAGAAAAGGGTGAAACGAAGAAAGCAGATGAAGTGCAAGTTGCGCAAAAAGAGTTTGAACGACGTTTCCCAGAAACGAAAAATGAGGCTGCTGATACGTGGGGATTAACGAAGAAGTATAATATTCAAAAAATACGTTCTTCCAATGAAGGGAAGTATGAGGATATTATTGATCGTGTAAGTCGTACATATGGAATTCCAAAAACGTTAATTCAAAAAATGATTGAAGTAGAGTCTAATTTTAATCCGAAAACGGTGTCACATGCCGGTGCGATGGGTCTTATGCAGCTTATGCCAGCGAATGTGAAGGAGATGGGTGTGAAGAATCCCTTTTCACCAGCTGAAAGTATTGAAGGTGGCGTGAAAGAGTTAAGCGGTTATTTAAAGAAAAATAACGGCGACTTAGTATTGGCGCTTGCTTCTTATAATGCTGGTCCTGGTAATGTGAGAAAGTACGGAGGCGTACCGCCATTTAAAGAAACGCAAGGATATATTAAAAAAATATTAAATATCGACGTTTCAAAATAAGAAGTTTCATATATAGAGAGAACATGAAATTTTCGTGAACATGATATGGGAGTTGGCTAGATTTGAAATTACAAGATGATATTCCGTTAACAATTTATTTTGAAATCGGAAATACGAAAAAGAAAATTGAAGATCTGCTTCATATTACGAAAGGTACATTGTATCGTCTTGAAAATTCAACGAAAAATACGGTGCGTCTTATGCTTGAGAATGAAGAGATTGGAACCGGAAAGATTTTGACGAAGAATGGAAAGATGTACGTTGAAATCGTTGAATTGAAAAGGTAGGGAAGGGGATTGTCATGAGTGGCGAAAAATTAAGCCAAGAGCAAATTGATGCCCTGCTGAAGGCGGTAAATGAAGGCGAGGAAATGCCAGCTTTCGCACAAGAAGCAGGAAAGCAAGAGAAATTTCAAGAGTATGATTTTAATAGACCAGAGAAGTTCGGTGTTGAGCATTTACGTAGTTTGCAAGCGATTGCTTCTACGTTTGGAAAACAGACGTCACAGACGTTATCAGCGCGTATGCGTATTCCAATTGAACTAGAGCCTTCAACAGTTGAGCAAGTTCCATTTACGAGTGAGTATGTGGAGAAGATGCCGAAAGATTATTATTTATATTGCGTAATTGATCTCGGTTTACCAGAGCTTGGAGAAATTGTTATTGAGATTGATTTAGCATTCGTTATTTATATTCATGAATGTTGGCTTGGCGGAGATAGTAAACGTAACTTTACGATGCGCAGACCGTTAACAGCGTTTGAGTTTTTAACGCTTGATAATATATTCTTGCTTCTTTGTAAAAATTTAGAGCAATCATTTGAAAGTGTTGTTGCGATTGAACCGAAATTTGTAACGACGGAAACAGATCCGAATGCACTAAAGATTACGACAGCGAGCGATATCATTTCATTACTTAACGTAAATATGAAAACAGATTTTTGGAATACGACGGTGCGTATCGGAATTCCATTCTTATCTGTTGAAGAAATTATGGATAAGTTAACGTCTGAAAATATTGTCGAACATTCTTCAGATAAACGTAAAAAGTATACGTCTGAAGTGGAAGTGAAAGTAAATCAAGTGTACAAACCTGTTCACGTTGCAATTGGTGAGCAGAAAATGAAAATGAGTGAGATTGAACAAATTGAAGAAGGCGATATAATTCCGCTTCATACGAAAGTTTCGGATGAATTACTTGGTTATGTAGATGGAAAGCATAAATTTAATTGTTTTATTGGAAAAGATGGAACGCGTAAGGCGCTCCTATTTAAAAGTTTTGTAGAGTAGGAGGATCCATATGAAGCATGAAGTATCTCCCGTGTCATTAATGGGATTAGAAGATTTTGCAGGAAAGCGAAATGAAGCAGGTAAAGCACATATTGATACTGTTTCAGATATTTCGATTGAACTTGGTGTAAAGCTTGGAAAGTCATCTATTACACTTGGTGATGTGAAGCAGTTAAAAGTTGGCGATGTTCTGGAAGTAGAGAAAAACTTAGGACATAAAGTAGATGTGTATTTAAGTAATATGAAAGTCGGCATCGGTGAAGCAATCGTAATGGACGAGAAATTCGGTATTATCATTTCTGAAATTGAAGCTGATAAGAAACAAGCGGCGCTCATGAAAGCGCAAAGTCAAATGCAAGATAAAGAGTAGAGGAGGAGTCATATGTCGTATATGACGACCTTATTTCAAGTCGTTTTACTGTTTGGTGCGCTCGGTTACGGTGCATATTATATGACGAAAAAGACGCGCAAACAGCAGTTTTTTAAGCAGGGTGAAAATGGCCATATACAAGTAAAAGACGGCGTGTATTTAAATCATCAAACGAGTGCCTTTTTATTTGAAGTGGACGGAAAGCAAGTGTTCACTGTTATTAGTAATAACGGTGTACAGTCTGTGCAATTAACCGGAACAGGAAATCAGTTTCAACAAGCACTAGAAGACGCGGTGAAGACTGAAACGAAAAAAGTAGAGGATCCATCATGAGAATAAAGAAACAGTTATCATTATTAGCCGTTATTTTCGTATTTTCTATCGTTTTTTCAATTATTTTTGTAAATCCAGCGTATGCAGCCCCGAACGGTTTTATTAATTTCGAAAATGGAAAAGAGTTTACGAGTAATTCAAGTGTACAACTATTTGCACTCGTTACCCTTTTATCATTATCTTCTTCTATCGTTCTATTATTTACACATTTTACTTATTTTATGATCGTTCTAGGGATTACACGTCAAGGACTTGGGGTAATGAATTTACCACCAAACCAAGTGCTTGTTGGACTTGCATTATTTTTATCACTCTTTACGATGCAGCCTGTACTTGGGCAACTGAAGAGCGATGTGTGGGATCCGATGACGAAAGAGAAAATAACGGTAAGTCAAGCTGCGGAGACGACAGCTCCTATTATGAAAGAATATATGTCAAAGCATACGTATAAGCATGATTTAAAAATGATGTTGAAAGTACGCGGAGAAGAGTTGCCAAAAGATTTGAAAGATCTTTCCTTATTTACACTCGTACCATCCTTTACGTTAACGCAAATTCAAAAGGGTTTACTAACAGGGATGTTCATTTATTTAGCGTTTGTATTTATAGATTTGATTATTAGTACACTTTTAATGTACCTCGGGATGATGATGGTACCGCCGATGATTTTAAGTTTACCGTTTAAAATACTTGTTTTCGTATATTTAGGTGGATATACAAAAATCGTCGACATTATGTTTAAAACGGTCGCCTGAAGCGTTTGATGCTATGTGATAGGAGTCATATAAATGAATACGTCACCAATTATAGATATTTTTCAAACCTTTTTTTATAAAGGGGTTATGATTTTAATGCCGGTTGCCGGCGTAAGTATGATTGTCGTTATTATCATCGCTGTCATTATGGCGATGATGCAAATTCAAGAGCAAACGCTGACATTTTTACCGAAAATGGCGAGTATTGTCCTCGTTATTATCATTTTAGGACCGTGGATGTTTCAAGAGTTAACGACGCTTATTTTAGATTTATTTGATAAAATCCCATCGCTATTGCGTTCGTACTAAGATAGGTGAACTGAAATGAATATGGAATTATGGGCGGCGACGTTTTTTGCGTTTTGCCGCATTACTTCATTTTTATATTTTTTACCGTTTTTCTCAGGACGATCCATTCCAGCAATGGCGAAGGTTACAGTTGGACTTGCTCTTTCAATTACAGTGGCCGATCAAGTGGATGTCTCTCACATCAAGACAGTTTGGGACGTTGCAGCTTATGCAGGAACGCAAATTGTAATTGGATTATCACTTTCAAAAATTGTAGAAATGCTGTGGAACATTCCAAAAATGGCAGGGCATATTTTAGACTTTGATATCGGTTTATCACAAGCAAGTTTGTTTGATGTAAATGCGGGCTCACAGTCTACTTTACTATCAACCATTTTTGATATATTTTTTCTCATTATTTTTATTTCACTTGGCGGCATTAATTATTTCGTTGCCACGATTTTAAAGTCGTTTCAATATACAGAGGCGATTTCAAAATTGCTGACGACTAGTTTTTTAGATAGTCTACTCGCAACGCTATTATTTGCGATCACATCAGCGGTTGAAATTGCTCTGCCGCTGATGGGAAGTTTATTCATCATTAACTTTGTTCTAATTTTAATTGCAAAAAACGCTCCGCAATTAAACGTTTTTATGAATGCATATGTAATTAAAATTACATGTGGTATTTTGTTTATTGCGATGAGTGTACCGATGCTCGGTTATGTGTTTAAAAATATGACGGATGTATTACTTGAAGAATATACGAAACTATTTAACTTTTTCTTAACGAAGTAGGGGGACGCGCATGGCAAAGGATAATAAAACAGAAAAGGCCACCCCGCAGAAGCGTAAAAAATCGCGTGAAGAAGGGAATATTGCCCGGAGTAAAGATTTAAATAATTTATTTTCCATTCTCGTATTAGCAGTTGTCGTTTATTTCTTCGGAGATTGGCTAGGGTATGAGATTGCGAATTCCGTAGCGGTGCTGTTTGATCAAATTGGAAAAAATACAGATTCAACCGAGTATTTTTATTTAATGGGGATTTTATTACTGAAAGTATCGGCTCCGATATTAATACTCGTATACGCTTTTCATTTATTCAATTATATGATTCAAGTCGGTTTCCTATTTTCTTCTAAAGTCATTAAACCGAAGGCGTCACGTATTAATCCGAAAAACTATTTTACGAGACTGTTTAGTCGTAAAAGTTTAGTTGATATTTTGAAAGCACTATTTTATATGGGATTAATCGGTTACGTCGCTTATGTTCTTTTTAAAAAGAATTTAGAGAAAATCGTCAGTATGATTGGATTTAACTGGACTGCATCACTTACTGAAATTATTAGGGAAATTAAATTTATTTTCTTAGCAATTTTAATTATTTTAATCGTTCTTTCTATTATTGATTTTATTTATCAAAAATGGGAGTACGAACAAGATATTAAGATGAAAAAAGAAGAAGTGAAACAAGAGCATAAAGATAATGAAGGGGACCCGCAAGTAAAAGGGAAACGAAAAAACTTTATGCATGCAATCTTGCAAGGAACAATTGCGAAGAAGATGGATGGCGCAACATTTATTGTAAATAACCCGACTCATATTTCGGTCGTACTTCGTTACAATAAACACGTTGATGCAGCACCAATTGTCGTTGCAAAAGGGGAAGATGAGCTCGCATTATATATACGAACGCTTGCCCGTGAACAAGAAATACCAATGGTGGAAAACCGTCCGCTTGCTCGTTCTTTATATTATCAAGTCGAGGAAGATGAGGCGATTCCAGAAGATTTATATGTAGCTGTAATTGAAGTTATGCGCTATTTAATTCAGACGAATGAACTTGAAGTATAATAGCGCGTTTGGAGGAGATCTCTTTGTTTAAGATAGATTCTGCAAGAACCTATTTTTCTATCTTTTTAGCAGCGTCATTCGTAGTGGCGCTCTTAATTCCACTTCCACCATTTATACTTGATATCATTATCGTTTTTCTACTAAGTATGTCAGTACTTATTTATATGCGAGCGACAAGTATTAACGAGTGGGATGAATTAAAGTCATTTCCGACGATGTTGTTATTAATCGGGATTTTCCGCGTATCGATTAACGTTTCGACGACGCGAGCGATTTTGACAGACGGAAATGCCGGTCATGTTATTGAAGAGTTCGGCCAGTTCGTAATTGGCGGAAACTTATTAATTGGTATCGTTATTTTTACAGTATTAATCATATTCCAGTTTATCGTTGCAAACGGTGCATCGCGTACAGCTGAAGTAGCAGCTCGTTTTACACTTGACTCTTTACCAGGGAAACAAATGTCTATCGATGCTGATTTAAACCAGCGTATTATTTCAGAAAAAGATGCACAAGCAAAACGAAAAAAATTAAATATGGAAACAGAGTTTTATGGAGCGATGGATGGTGCCGGAAAGTTCATTAAAGGGGACGTTATTTTCGGGATTGTCATTTTATTCGTAAACATTATTTTCGGTTTAATTGTCGGAATGATGCAGCAAGGAATGAGCTTTGCAGATGCGGCTCTTCATTATACACAGTTAACTGTCGGTGACGGAATCGTAAACCAAATTGGATCGCTTATGCTTGCGATTTCAACAGGTATTATCGTAACGCGTGTATTTGATGGTTCACCGGATACGGTAACGGAAGGAATCTTTAAAGAGTTATTAGCACATGAAGTTGTTGTATATGCGCTCGGTGGTTTGTTTATCGCAATGGGTATTTTTACTCCGCTACCGTTTCTACCATTCGCACTTGTTGGCGGAACGATTATCTTCTTGGGCATTCGTAATAAAAATCGAATAAAGAAAGAAAAAGAAGACGAGCTTCAAAAAGAAATAGAAATGATTCAAGGCGAAGATGAGCAACTGCAACAAGTGGAAGATTCATTTGGAGTATTTACGGATAAATATCCAATTATAGTAGAACTCGGTTTAGATTTAGCAGCACTTGTAAAGCAGAAAATTAACGGGGAAACAGCGCGTGATAAAGTTGTTCTTATGAGGAAGTCAATTATTACTGACCTTGGTATTAACGTTCCTGGAATTAACTTTAAAGATAATACGAGTTTTAGACCACGCGGACGTTACATTATTCGAATTAAAGGTGCGAAGGCGGCTGAGGGTGTTTTAAAATCAGGTTATTTATTAGCATTGAAAACGCCAAACGTAATGGCTGATTTAGATGCAGAGCCAGCGAAAGATCCAATTTTCGGTGAAGATGGATATTGGATTTTAGAGCATATGGTGCAAGATGCACAAATGAAAGGCTATCAAGTGTTAGAGCCACTTAGCATATTAATTACACATTTAGATGTTGTCGTTAGACGTAATCTTCACGAATTAATTCAGCGCCAACATGTAAAAGACTTAATTAATTCGCTTGAAAATGATAATGGCGTTCTATTAGAAGAGATTAAGAAGAAAGAAATTGATTTATCACTCGTTCAAAATGTTATTAAACAACTTCTAAAAGAAGGTATTTCTATTCGTGATTTACCAACAATTATTGAAGGTATTATTGACGGCAAAGAAATTTATCAAAACCACGTTGACGGTGTGACATCATTTGTTCGTGAATGTATTTCAAAAGTTATTTGTGAAAATGCGAAAAATCCAGACGGAAAAATATATGCAGCGCTCTTCTCTGATTCAATCGAGTTAGATGCGGATGTTGTGAATAATTCATATCAAGGTTACTTATTAAACTGGGATTTAGATTTAGAAACACGTGTCGTTGAGCAAGTGCAGCGCGTCTTTAAACAAGCACGTTTAATGGGAAGAGAACCAGTGTTATTAACACGTAGAAAAGATTTTAGATTTGCGATTGTAAGACTGCTAGAACGTTATCAAGTGGAAGCACAAGTACTTTGTATTAGCGAATTAGCACCAGAAATTGTTGTGGATCAAATTGCCTATATTGAATAGTAGGGGGTGAAGTAATGGAAAGTACAGAAAAGAAAGAAGCGTTAATGCGAATAAAAGCAGCTTCGAAAAATGAATTGTATCGAAAGTTATTTGACCAATATGGTACAGATTATTATTACGTTGTCGATGAAAGTGTAAAACGAAATATACCGTTTTTTTGGAAAAAGGATTATGAAATGTTAGTTGCTTTTCCAGAAGAAAAACAGGAAGAAGTGAATGAAGGTACAGCTCAATTTCATGAACAGTTAATGGATGTTGTGAATGATCCTTCAGAACAAATTGTGAAGGCGAATGGAATTCAATCAGTACTGCACAATTTAGAAAACGTAACGACTCCTATGTCATACGCGGCGATGCAAACAGGAAATAGTGAAGAATGGGCAAGAAAAAAAGAGAAACTATTAAAGCTGTTTGAAAAAGGAATCGTCGTTGTGAAACCGATGAAAGAAACGGAAATAACGAAAGTAACGAAAAAGAAAAAAGTTGTGAAACAAGTCGTTCCAGTAAAGAAAGAAGAAGTAGCTCCAAAGAAAGAAAATCAAGAATCTGTACCGTTTATTATTCAAAAAGTAATTCGGATGCTAGAACAAAACGATGTGGAACAATATTTCATTCATGCATATGCTGAAAAGTTAAAAATAAAGTTTGAAAATGCAACGATGATTACGGAAGAAGAAGTTGTCAGGTACATATTGGAAGATATGAAATCTCATTTTAATACGGAAAACGTCTTTGAAAAAGAAGTACAAACAATTGCATTAATCGGTCCAACTGGTGTTGGTAAAACGACGACGCTTGCGAAAATGGCATGGCAATTTCACGGTAAGAACAAAACAGTTGGTTTTATAACGACCGATCATTCGCGCATAGGGACAGTGCAGCAATTGCAAGATAACGTAAAGACAATTGGATCGGAAGTAATTGCTGTACGTGATGAAGCTGCAATGACAAGAGCGCTTACGTATTTTAAAGAAGAAGCACGCGTCGATTATATTTTAATTGATACAGCAGGGAAAAATTATCGTACGTCAGAAACAGTGGAAGAAATGATTGAAACGATGGGACAAGTAGAACCAGATTATATTTGTTTAACGTTATCAGCTTCAATGAAAAGTAAAGATATGATTGAAATTATTACAAACTTTAAAGATATTCATATAGATGGTATTGTGTTTACGAAATTTGATGAAACAGCAAGTAGTGGCGAATTGTTGAAAATTCCAGCAGTATCATCAGCTCCTATTGTATTAATGACAGATGGCCAAGACATAAAGAAAAATATACATATCGCTACAGCTGAACATTTAGCAAAACAAATGTTACAAACATCGTAGAAAAGAGGTGAAGAATAAGGCGCTTGCCTTATTCAAACGAATATGAACGGTCTTTATATAGGTTCTATGGGCATGATGAATTACATGCAGCGCATTAATGTTCATTCGAATAACGTTGCAAATGCTCAAACGACAGGATTTAAAGCAGAAAATATGACGTCTAAAGTATTTGATGTACAAGACACATATCGCCGCGGAGATGGGGCGGTAACAAATATCGGTTCGGTCGATTACGCTGTAGTACCAGCTGCAACGCATGTGAATTTAGTACAAGGAAATATACAAATGACAAATAGCGCTACAGATTTCTTTTTAGATGACGGCGCGGCCGGTACAACATCATTTTTTGTTACTTCTAAAAATGATGAAACGTTTTTAACGAGAGATGGTAGTTTCACATTAAATAGTGATCGTTATTTACAAACATCTTCAGGTGCTTATGTTATGGATGTCAATAATGAGCGTATTCGTATTCCTGAAAATGTTGAGTTCTTCGTATCTAATAATGGAGAAATTTATAGAGAAGTTAACGATGGAACTTTGCAAAAACCAGATATTAAGAGAATAGTAATTGCACAGTTACAAACAAAAACAGTAGATGCAGAAACGAATGCTCGTCTCGTGCAACGTGAAAATAAAAGCTTTACATTAGCAGAAGGAAACATTGCTAATTTACCGAACGGAACAGGAATAGTAAAAAATCATATGCTAGAAAATTCAAATGTAGATATGACGAAAGAGATGGCCGATCTTATGACAGATCAAAAGATGATTCAAGCATCACAGCGCGTTATGACGTCATTTGATAAAATTTATGAAAAAGAAGCAAATGAAATATTGAGATAGTGGACTCCTAATAAAGGAGTCTTTTATTAATTTTAAATTTCAGAATTATCAATTGACTTTGTGGAGCTTCTTTTTTATATTAGTAGGTATAACTATAACTACTAAAGAGGTGAGAGTATGACAACGGCATTATATTTAGAAGATGCATACAAAACGAGTTGCGAAACAGAAGTGATAAAAGTAGAAGGGAATAAAGTATTTGTAAAGGAAACAGTTTTTTATCCAACTGGTGGAGGGCAAGAATGTGATACGGGTGTCATTGTACAAGATGGGTCTGTATTTGAAGTTGAAAAAGTAAAGAAGGAGCAAGGAGAAATAGTTCACTATATAAAAGATGAAGCTCAAGTAAAATTAGGTCCAGTTAAATTAGAGATAAATTGGGAAAGACGTCATAATTTAATGCGTCATCACTCTTTACTGCATCTTATCGGAGCTGTTGTTTATGAAAAGTATGGAGCTCTATGCACCGGAAATCAAATTTATCCTGATAAAGCACGTATCGATTTTAATGAGTTACAAGAGTTATCGAGCGTGGAAGTAGAAGAAATTGTTGAGGAAGTGAATAAACTTATTAAGCAAAATAAAGAAATTTCTACTCGTTATATGAGCCGCGAAGAAGCAGAAAATGCTGTAGGAATGATTAAAACAGCAATAAATCTCCTGCCAACTACTATCCAAGAAATCCGCATTGTTACAATTGAAAATTTAGACGAACAAGCTTGTGGAGGCACACATGTGAAAAATACGAGTGAAATAGGAACACTTGTTATTGATAAAGTAAAAAGTAAAGGGAAGCAAAATCGTCGTTTTGAAGTAAGGGCGATTTAGATTGTGAGGGGTTACCGATGGATGAAATTATAAAGGAGTTACAAAAGTTAGGATTTTCCCAGTATGAATGTAAAGCGTATATTGGATTGTTAAAACATTCCCCAGTAACAGGCTATGAAGTGAGTAAACAAACAGGAGTACCTCGTTCTATGATTTACGAGGTACTCGGTAAGTTAATGGATAAAGGAGCGGTGCATATTGTACCTTCTGAACCAGTTAAATATGTACCAGTACCAGCTACCGAATTAATGAATCGAATGCGAAAAGACTTTGAAAAGTCCTTTGAGTTTTTAGACCAGAAATTAAATGGTTTAGAACAAGAAAGACAGATTGATGTAATTTCGCATATTCGCTCAAATGATCGTGTTTTAAAAGAAATATGCAATATAATTGGTAGAGCAAAGGAAGAGTTATGGATTTCTGTATGGGAAGATCAAGTGCATGAAATTGAGCCATACATACATCAAAAGGAAGAGGAAGGTGTGAATATATTCTCAATCTTATTTGGAGCTCCAGAAACAAAGATAGGAGCGACATTTCACCATAATTATATGACGCCCCACGTTGTTGAAAAGAGAATGGGTGGTCATTTAACTGTTATTGCTCGTGATGGAGAGGAAGTATTAATTGCGAACTTTTCAAATGATAGCACTTCATGGGCCGTTACAACGTATGACCCAGCGCTAGTTCTCGTTGCTACAGAGTATGTGCGGCACGATATTATGGTTGAAGAAATCACGAAGGAATTTGGGGCGGATAAGTTAGATACGTTATGGCGTGAAAATATAGATTTAGTTCATGTCGTAACAGGAAAACGAACTTTAGAAGGAATGGAGGATGATAGAGATGAGTAAAGCTCAGGCACATGTAGCTTTGCAGAGTGATGATACATTTCAGCAAGGAGTAAAAGATTGTTTACCAACTGTATTTGGTTACTTGAGCATCGGTATAGCAGCTGGTGTAATTGCAAAAACAGCTGGTTTCTCCATCATTGAAATTGCGTTTATGTCGACTTTAATTTATGCAGGTTCTGCCCAATTTATATTAGCTGGTATGTATGCAGCCGGTGCTCCTGCTTCCGCAATTATTTTTACTGTATTTTTTGTTAACTTGCGCCACCTTCTTATGAGTGCTGCGCTTGCGCCATACTTTATGAAACTGCCTCTATTTAAAAACTTACTAATCGGTTCTCAAATTACAGATGAAACGTTCGGTGTTGCAGTGCAGCATGCAGCGCAAAAAGGATATTTAGGCGAAAGATGGATGATTGGGCTAAATGTAACGGCTTATTTAAACTGGATTCTTGCTACTATTATCGGCGGGCTATTTGGTGAGTGGATACCAGATCCACATACATACGGGATGGATTATGCATTACCAGCAATGTTTATCGGATTATTTGTACTTCAGCTCATAAGTAGTAAACCAAAGCTAGCAATTCATTTAAGTGTTGCAATTGTAGCGATTATACTTGCATACGTTTCACACCTATTTATGCCAGATAGTATAGCGGTTATTATCGCAACCTTACTAGCTGCGACGATTGGAGTGGTGATTGAAAAATGGAAATGAGATTAGATGTATTATTACTTTTACTAGCAGCAGGAGCTGTTACACTCGTGCCACGTATTTTACCTCTACTCGTATTTAGCAAACTACAAATTCCAGACTGGGGTTTAAAATGGTTAAATTACATACCAATTGCAATATTAGCAGCACTTTTAGCACAAGTATTATTTATGCATGAGACGGTGCAATGGGATTACCTGATCGCAGCAATTCCAACATTTCTTGTAGCCATATATACTCGTAGTTTATTAGGTACAGTATTAACAGGAGTGGTTGTGATTATTTTGTTACGTTTCTTTTTCTAAAAAGGATTACGCTCATATAATAGCGAAAGGTGTAATAACATGAAAATATAGGGGTGGTGTTATGATACTTTTAACGATAGGAGCAATTTTGTTAACGTTGTTTATTTTCTTTATTATCGGTTTCGTTACGTTTATGATGTTTGTTGATAAGGCGACACCTCAAATATATTATACACCTTGTGAATCAGTGACAGTGAAAACTAAAGGTAAACATAGAAGGAAGAAAAGTTGAAAGTTGGCTTTTCTTCCTTCTTCTATTACATCCCCAAAAGAACTAACAACAATAACCCAAATAAAAAACTAATAAAGGAAAGAAGAACGATACATATGGAAAATACACGATTATTTCTCCATTCGCACAAGAAAGTTATAAAACCTAAAATACAAAGGAAAAACCAAATGGGTAGGAATAGGAACTCGCTAACTTTCTCGGGAAGTAACGCATAAAAAGTTGATAAATATAAAATCCAATTTGTAAAAAAAATGCAAACGATAATAGATTGTAAGTAGGGCCGTTTGGAAAACTCCCCCTTTTTTACGGTTACGAAAATAATAGTTAGCACTGAGAAAAAGGCAATGAATATGAAAATAAGTAAGAGTAATGTAAGTGTCATTTACATCTCCTGTATAAGAGTGTTTTTTACAAGAAATGAATCTATTACATTATATGCTTGTTTTGTAGAGTGCCCGTTATATTTTTCAGTGTACGGATTTAGAAATCCATGTTCACCGTGTAGTTGTTTTATTTCTAATAAAGGGTTATTCTGTTGCTGCAATGTTTGAATGAAAGCGGATACTGAAAAACTAGCTTCTTTTTCAGGGAATATAAGTAGTGTAGCGCATGTAGGCTTTATGTGAACATAGTCACGTATACGGGAACCGTAGCATCCGATAATAAAATCTATTTTCGGATTGTTACTACATAGCCATGAGATGGTAGCTCCAACACTAAAGCCGATAAGTCCAATATGTGTATAACTACTAGAAAGATGAGAAATGAATTCTTCAATTTGCTTTTTTCCATCATCAAATCCAATATGATTTACAAAATGTTCATATGCTTTTTCTTCATCACTGTAATGAAATGCATGTTGTAAGTGTAGAAGATTAGGACAGAATACATCTATATGAGATGAAGTAAAGTGCTGGGTAACGTGATGCATATGGTCGTTCACACCATATATTTCATGAACAATAACGAGAGCTAATTTTTCCTTCATAGTTATAAAGTACCTCTATGAAACTTAAATTCTTTCTCAACAAGACAAATACGCAGGTGGAAGTTTTCATACCATTGCTCACGACCTCTTTTTTTCGCTTCTTTATGTAAGGTGTTCTTTTTCCAATTTTCAATCGCATCAAGTGATTCCCAATAAGAAATTGTTATTCCGAGTCCAGAATTACCTCTTGCACTTTCTACACCTAAAAATCCAGGTTGTTGCTTTGCAAGTTTCTCCATTTCTTCGGCAACGGTATTATAGTCTGTTGTATCATTTGATAAATTAGAAGTGAATATAACTGCATAATAAGGCTTGTTTTTTTCTAAAGTAGATGCCATTATTTTTCCTCCTTAATGTATAGTACGAATAATTAATCCATAGTTTGTATTTTAGCAGGTCACAAAAAGAAAAGAAGTAGAAAATTCTTATTTTTTCAGCTCATGTAAAATAAAGGGTTGAAGAAATTTATAATAAGTAATCTGAAAGAAGAAAAATGCCACTTCAAAAGAGAAGTGGCATTTCTTATATTTCCTCTAAGCTATTAACTGGAACAGTTAATTCGCGTCCTGGGTTTTTTACTTCATATATGCGGGCGGTTTCATTGCTTTCATCGACGTGTTGAATCATAACAGGCATGCCTTGAAAATTGACATTGGCTTGTTCTGCTGACATAGAAAGCTCTTTTGCACGTTGTATATTCATTTATATTCCTCCCATCATTATTATCTTTGCTAAAAAAGAGGAATAATATACCATTTAGAGACATTCTTAAAGTTTTTGTATTATTTGTAATGTTTCTTTAATAAATGAAGAAAAGATGGAATCAGGATAACCATCTATCGTTTGAACTGCTTCTTTTGCTTCTTTCAGAGCAGCTGGTTTATCTTGAAGTTTTATATGACACAGGGCACGATAAGACCCAGCTGTTAATACCCACGATTGATCAAGTGGATGACTCATATAATCTGGTATGGTAGCGTGTTTTAATATTGCCAAAGCTTCCTTATAACGTTTTAAGCCATACAAAGATTTTCCTTTTTCAAGATAATATAATCCATCGTCTTGAAAGATTGGTTCATCTTTTAGTTTTTCTCGGAATTGTTCTAGATGTTCTAATGCGATTGTATATTCATTAGTAATTGTGTTGTAGTAGTAAGCTTTTAAAATATCAATAATCGCAATGGATAGAATATCTTCTGTAAAAATGGCAAATTGCTCCGATTTTTTTATGTAATATAAATACTGTTCTTTATCAGCTGTAATGACTTTTTGGTAAGATAAAATGCGATAAAATTCATCTGTTTTATAATACACTTGATGTTTTTTTGAAAATGCAAGTGCATCTAAAATGACTTTTTCACATTTTTCATAATTGCCGTATGCGAGTAAAATAATGGCTTCTTTTAAGTATAATTGTATATGTGTAATGAGATCCATTTCTAAATTCTTCGCTTTATATTCATCACGAATTATAGCAATCATCTGTAAACATTCTTTATATTTTTTACGTTTGAAGAGCATATAGTAAAACAGTAGTTTCGTTTCAGTGCTTTCTCGATATAAAGTATATTTTTCAAATATAGAAACAGCAGTTTCAACGTAATATTCAATATGATAATCGTTCATAATAGTTGCTCCTGTTAGGAACTGTTTATATAAGCGAGCTGTATTTAAAGTAGAAGGTAGCTCTGTTTGAACGATAGGTAGTAAAGTCTTGTATACTTCATCGCATTTATTTGCCTTTATTAGTTGCTCCATTTTTTGAATGAGTTCTACAATTTCTCCTTCATCTTCTTCTAATAAAAAGCTCGTTTCACATTCAAGTTTTTCCGCAATATATTGTAATGTTTTCATAGAAGGTGTAGCTTTTCCATTTTCAATTTGACTAAGCATACTTTTTGTCAGTTCCGAACCTGCCAGTGCTGTTTGCGTAAGCTTTTTTTCTTTTCGTAATGCTTTAATTTTTTCGCCGAGAGTTGCCATATTGTTGCTCCTTTATATTTAAAAAGTTTAATTGTATTTAACTTTTTGTTGTGAAAATTGGAAAGTTGATTATATAATAAGTTTAACACAATTTAACTTTTAAGGGGAGAGAGTCAAAAATGGAAGATATAAGTATAGGACAACATGATTCAAGAATGAAGATTGCAACGAGAAATATTATTTTAATGATGATTGGAAAAATGACGTCTTTATTAGGCGCAGGTATTTATACGTTCGCAATGGGGTTATATGTATTAAAGACTACTGGTTCAGGGATGGGGTTTGCAACTACGCTCGTTTGCGGATCACTTCCAAGGATGATCTGTGGCCCAATTGCTGGTGCTGTAGCAGACCGTGTGAATCGAAAATGGCTTGTCATTGGTACTGATTTATTAAGTAGCTTAACGATGCTTAGTATGTTTATTCTTGCTACTATATTTGGACCATCACTTCTTTTTATTTATATTTCAGCAGCATTATTATCAATTTGTGCAAGTTTTTATTCTGTTGCATTAACTTCGTCTATTCCGAGTTTAGTAGATGAAGGACGTATTCAAAAAGCGAGTGCTTTAAATCAAACGGCGGCTTCTTTATCAAATATTTTAGGACCGATTATTGGCGGAGTTGTATATGGTTTCTTTTCAATTAAATCGTTTTTCCTATTAAATAGTATTACGTTCTTTTTAGCGGTTATTTTGCAATTATTTATCGTATTTGATTTATATAAAAAAGAAGTGGCTGAGAGTACAGAGCATTTCTTGACGAGTATAAAAGAAGGTTTTTTATATGTAAAAAGACAACATGAAATATATGGTTTAATGAAAATAGCATTGTGGGTAAACTTTTTTGCGTGTGGTCTAACAGTTGCACTTCCTTACATTATCGTCCATACATTGCATTTATCTTCAAAGCAACTCGGTACTGTAGAAGGAATGTTAGCAGTCGGGATGCTAATGGGAGCGATTGCTTTATCAGTGCGTAAAGAAGTGAATACTCCGTTTCGTTCTATTTATACTGGACTGTTTTTGTTTGCAGGTTTAAGTTTATGTACAGTCTTTCCGTTGTTAGTTATCATTCCAAAAGTAGCAAGTTTTATTTACTATATTGCTTTTATGATGTTAACTGGTATAGCAATTATGATTGTAAACATTCCAATGCAAGTACATATGCAAAAAACGACAGATCCGAGCTACCTAGGGCGTGTGTTTGGCCTACTTGAAACAATTGCGACTGCAATCGCACCACTTGGTATGATTGTATATGGACTACTATTAGATATGTTGCCAACTAGCATTGTTATGATGACAATAGGCGGAGGGTTATTGTTAGTTGTATTAGTTGGAGTAAAGCAACATATGGCGAAAAAACAAGTAGATGTGTCCGCTTAAAAATAAGAAAATAATGAAAATTCGACTTATCATTATAAAAGTGACCGAATTAGTATTTTAGTTTTTGAAACTCTTTTTCATGTATGTTAAAGTAAAGTGAGCTTGCAAAGAAAAGGAGACAACGGCATGAAAAAATTAAGTTTTGTTATGCTTTTTCTATTAGTCGTAATGGCTGGATGTAGCAATTATGACACATATATTGAAACAGGTATGCAATCATTGAAAGATGAAAAGTATAGTGATGCAACAATGTGGTTCGAAAAAGCAGAAAAAGAGAAATCAGGAAACGAAGCGAAATCATATAAAGAAGTTGCTGAGAAAATGGATCACGGAGCAACAGCATTAAAAGACGGTAAGTATTTAGAAGCGAAAGACATTGCAAATGAAGTGTTACAAAAGAAAAAAGATGATGAACTTGAAAAAGCTGTAACATCAAATGCAGAGAATATGCTTCAAAAAGCAAAAGATGTGGAAGAGAAAGTAAATGAAAGAGTGGCAAAGCGTAGAAAGGTAGAAGAAGAAGGAATCGATAAAATTATTAAAGCTGTCGATAGTATAGATGAAGTGAAAGAAAAAGAGAAGAAAGTATCAGAAGCATTAGATAAGGCTGAAGAGGCGCAAGCAAAAATTGAGGCAAAGAAAAATAAATAGATTTATAGTTTAAAAGGCTGTCGTGCATAACGACAGCCTTTTAATTTTTTGTTGCAAATGAAGTGATGCTTTGTAGTAAAAAAGAAATGATTTTAGAATTCCATCTGTCCTCATGATGAATCGTATAAATATTACGCTGAAATTCAAATTCAGGGATTGGTATATAGCATAGCTCATTTCGTTGTATTTCTTGCTCGATAGCAAGTTTAGAAATAAAGGCAATTCCATTACCATATTTTAAAATTTGTTTCATCGTTTCTAATGAGTCTAATTCAATTTCAGATTGGAATGTAATGTTGTGCGCCAACGTCCATTGTGTAAGTAAATCTCTCGTTGTAGATGGGTTACGATGCAATAGTATGCGTTCCTTTTTTATATTTTGTAACGATACATTGTCTTTCTTTGAAAAATGATGTTCTTTGGAAAAGGCAAGAACAAGTGTATCGGGCATTATATTCGTTTGTTTTAAAAGTGGTTCATCAAATGGAGCAGCGGAAATTATCCCAAGATCGATTTCGTGATTTTGTAGCATCATTCGAATTTCAGGGGCTGTTTTCACTAGTAGCGTTATTTTTATATTGGGAAATTCACATTGAAATTGATGAACGACTTCTGGCAAAAGATAAGTCGCTGGTACATAACTAGCGCCGATTGTTATAGCACCTTTATGAAAATCTTTAAACTCTTGCGTGACACGTCTAGCTTCTTTCATAAGTGCATCTATTTTACAAGCATAATGGTGCAAAGCCTCACCAGCCTCTGTTAAGAAATACCTTCCAGAACGTAATTCAAATAAAGACACACCGAGTTCTTCTTCTAAGCTTTTTATATGAAAAGTAATAGTTGGTTGTTTAACGCCAAGTTTTTCTGCAACGATTGTAAGCTTTTTGTATTTCTTAATAAGTACTACAATTTCTAATTTTAAGAGATTCATTATGAATTGCCGCCTTTTTTATTTTAAATATAGAAAAAATCTATAGAAATAAATAGTTTATTAGAAGTTTTTTAATTTAATCTTTACAGTACATTAACATTCAGTATAAATCTTCCATATAGAATGAAAGCAGGTTAAGAATGAGGGGAGAGAGGTGAAGCAATGGATATTAAAATTAGTGGATTAGAAAAGACATTTGGAAAAACACAGGCGTTAAAGCCGTTGCAGATTGTAATGAAACAAGGGGAATTCACTACACTTTTAGGGCCTTCGGGGTGTGGGAAAACGACTTTACTTAGAATGATAGCAGGGCTTGAAGAACCGGATAAAGGAGAAATATATTTTGGAGACCAGTGCATGTATTCTGCTACAAAAAAGATAAAGACATCTCCTCATGAACGGAATATCGGTATGGTATTTCAAGATTTTGCTTTATGGCCGCACATGACTGTTTTTGAAAATGTTGCATTTGGTTTAAAAGCTACAAAGCAAACGAATCATTTACGAGAAAAAGTAGAAGATGCGATAAAGCGAGTTCGCCTGCAAGGTATGGAGAAACGGTATCCACACGAACTTTCTGGTGGACAGCAACAACGTGTCGCATTCGCTAGAGCAATTGTAACAAAACCTCATTTTATTTTGTTTGATGAACCGCTAAGTGCACTCGATGCAATTTTGCGAGAAGAAATGAGAATAGAGCTTATGGATATCGTTCATTCCATTGGTTTAACTGCACTGTATGTCACTCACGACCAAACAGAAGCAATGTCAATGTCAGACCAAATTATTGTCATGAAACAAGGAGAAGTATTACAAAAAGGAACACCGGAAGATATTTATGTGAAACCGTCTCATGAATTTGTTGCCAAATTTGTTGGTAAGGCGAATTGGCTTGTAGAGGGTAAAAAAATGGTTCGTCCAGAGCATGTGAGCTGGACGAAAAATGAAGTGTGCGAAATGTATACAGGTGAAATTCAGCACGTTACATATGTAGGAGAACGGTATGAAATAAAAGTAAACATGGGGGCACTCGGAATATGGACAGCTTATCACAATAGTAAATTAAGCATCGGTAAACCAGTATCGTTATATGTGCCAAAAAAATGTATTCATCATATAGGGGGAGAATCGTATGAAGAAATTCAGTTCGCTTAAGTCTTTATTTGTATGTACTTTATTATTTTCGGCTGTAGTAACAGGGTGTAGTTCAAAGACAGGCAATGCAGATGCAAAAAGTAAAAATACGACTGAAAAGAAAATTGTTGTATATAGTGCAGGGCCAAAAGGGTTAGCAGAAAAAATTCAAAAAGACTTTGAAAAGAAAACTGGTATAAAGGTGGAAATGTTTCAAGGGACAACTGGTAAAATTTTAGCGAGAATGGAAGCTGAAAAGAAAAATCCAGTCGTTGATGTAGTCGTACTTGCATCATTACCAGCGATGGAAGGATTAAAGAAAGAGGGTCAAACGTTAGCTTATAAAGAAGCGAAACAAGCTGATAAGCTGCGTTCTGAATGGTCAGATGATAAAGGACATTATTTCGGGTATAGTGCTTCAGCATTAGGGATTGTGTACAATACAAAAAATGTGAAGACAGCGCCTGAAGATTGGAGCGATATAACGAAAGGAGAATGGAAAGGGAAAGTGAATCTTCCAGATCCAGCACTTTCAGGTTCAGCTTTAGATTTTGTAACAGGATATGTGAAAAAGAATGGAAAGGATGGATGGAATTTATTTGAGCAGCTTAAGAAAAATGAAGTTACAGTAGCAGGAGCAAATCAGGAAGCGTTAGACCCAGTTGTAACAGGTGCGAAAGATATGGTAATTGCGGGTGTTGATTATATGACGTACAGCGCAAAAGCAAAGGGTGAACCTGTTGATATCGTATATCCAAAAAGCGGAACAGTTATTAGTCCACGCGCAGCGGGGATTATGAAGGATAGTAAAAATGTAGAAGGCGCAAAAGAGTTTATTGATTATTTATTATCCGATGATGTACAAAAACAAGTTTCTAAAGCGTATTTATTGCCTGGTAGAACAGATATAAAAGCTGAAAATAGACCAAATGTAGAAGAGATTCCAGTATTAAATATTGATTGGAAAACAGTTGAGAAAGAGCAAGATGAAATAGGAAAACAATTTAAGAAAGTATTTCAATAAGATGGTGATTCCATGGTAAATCGATTCGTATCAGTAAGACAAGTTGGAATGACGGTAGCGTTATTGCTTGTGGCGATGTTAATCGTCATTCCCCTTTTTCTTATTTTGTTTTCTAGTATATATGAAAATAGTAGTTGGAACTTTTTAAAGCCTTTTGAAGTGATGCAGAGTGGTGGATTAGCTGGGATTTTTCTGAATTCGATGCTTCTAGGTGTACTCGTTGTAATAGGAGCTACAATATTTGCATTTCCATTGGCGTTTATTATGAGCAAAACAGATGTAGGAAAGTATAGTAAGTTAGATATTGTTTTTATGATTCCATTTATGACACCGCCGTATATTGGATCAATGGGCTGGATTTTGTTCATGCAACCTAACGGCTATTTTGAACAATTTTTTCCGATGCTAAAGACAGTTTCATCATCGTTTTTTAGTTTAGGAGGTATGGTCTTAATTATGAGTCTGCATTTATTCCCATTCCTTTATTTCATGCTGAAAAACACGTTACTTCAGATTGGGAGTAGTAAAGAAGAAGCTGCAGCAGTTCATGGCGGAAGTTTTTTCTATCGTTTAAGAAAAATAATATTGCCGTTATTAGTATCAAGTTATGTAATGGGTGCTTTACTCATTTTTGTAAAGACGATTGCTGAATTTGGAACACCGGCTACATTCGGACGTAGAATAGGATTCCACGTGTTAACATCAGAAATCCATAAATTTATTTCGAGTTGGCCAATTGATTTTAGTAGTGCAACAGCATTATCTTCTTTATTACTTAGTGCTTGTATGCTTATTTGGTATATGCAAAATGTATTGAATCGACAGTATTCATATGCAATAGTTAGTGGAAAAGGTGTGAAATCTAAAAGATATACTTTGTCTATATTTACGCGCGTTGTAGCATGGATGTATGTAATTGGTTTATTAATCGTATCAATTGGAATTCCATACTTTTCTATACTTATTGCTTCTTTGTCAAAATTAAGAGGCGGCGGCTTACATGTAAATAACTTTACAACGAGCCATTATGAAGCATTATTTACAATGGGATCTCCGGGATTAGAGGCTTTATGGAATAGTTTTCTTTTTTCACTCGTAACAGCGATTATCGCGGTAATGATTGGAGTCTTTTTGGCACTTATGATTCGAAAGGGGAAAAAAACCTCTGAAAAATGGCTTGATATGTGCGGTATGTTACCGAATATGGTACCAGGAATCGTTATGGTTGTAGGTCTTATTCTATTTTGGAATTCACCATATATGCCTATGTCAATTTACAATACACCAGTCATGGTTATCGTAACGTATGTTGTGCTGTTTTTACCTTACACGGTGCAATATGTAAAATCATCACTCGGACAAATTGATGATTCTCTCATGCAGGCAGGAAGTGTTTTTTCTGGAAATTATATTTATATTTTTAGAAAAATAATATTGCCTCTTATTATCCCAGGCATTCTTGCTGGATGGGCGATGACATTTACAATTTCGATAAGAGAGTTAGTAGCATCGCTTCTCGTATTACCTCCATCAGTAGAAACGTCAGCAACGTTTATTTTTGCCCAATTTGAACAGGGTGAAGTATCTATAGGCATGGCGATGGCCGTTGTTTCTGTTGGACTTACAACAATATGCTTATTACTGCTACAACATATGGAGCAAAAACGAAAAGGGGTAGTAGTATGATGAGAGTGGAAGTATGGGGAGGAGCAGGAGAATACGGTCGCTCCTGCTATTTTGTAAAAAATAAAGAGACGAAAATATTATTTGATTGTGGTATTAATCGATCTTATGAGGATAGTTATCCAAAAATAGAGAGAGAAGCTGTTCCATTTTTAGATGCGGTATTTTTATCACATATTCATGAAGATCATACGATGGGTTTACCTTTATTAGCGAAGTATGGCTATAAGAAAAAAATTTGGACGACTCGTTATACGAAGGAGCAACTGCCGTTATATTATGAAAAATGGAGAAACTATAATGTGATGCAAGGGTGGAATTTACCTTATAGCGACCAACACATAAAAGATTTAAATTATGTATGTATTGATGAGATTAGCAATCCAAATGAATGGGTACAAATTACTCCTACATTGCGGTTTCAATGGGGATATAGTGGGCATGTATTAGGAGCTGTTTGGTTTTTAGTTGATATGTGTAATACATACGTATTTTATTCAGGCGACTATTCAGCAGAGTCTAATATACTACGAGCTAATTTACCTGAGAAATTGGGCCACAATATAAAAGTTGCAATTGTAGATGCCGCTTATCACACAGAGGATGTTTCGCAAAATGAAAGATTAGACAATCTATGTGCAGAAATTGAACGAGTTATGCAAAATAAAGGAATAGCATTATTACCGCTGCCACAACTTGGTAGGGCACAAGATATAGTATTGTATTTATATGAACGATATAAAGAATTTCCGCTTATAGTAGATAAAGAAATTTTGGCTGGATTTGAAGAGATGTTCGTATATAAAGATTGGATAAAAAATAATGAAGAACTTAAATGGGTTATGGAGAGTTTAAAAAGAAACATAATAGTGATGGATAATGATATTAGTATGCAAAATAGTTACGGAATAGTTGTAATGAGTGATGCGAATATGCAAACGAAACGAGCGCAGTTATATTATGAACAACTTCGGAATGAAAAACGGAATGCCGTTATTTTTACTGGGCATATTGCGAAAGGGAGTTTTGCAGAAAAAGTTATGAAAGAGCATGTAAGGAATACATGTAGGGTGAATCGAGTTGCGTATAAAGTTCACCAAAGTATAAGAGACGTTAAAGAGATGTTAAATACATTATTACCAGAACATACGGTGCTAGTGCACGCTTTGAAAGAGGATACGGATCGATTACAACAAAAGCTAAGTTCAGCAGGATATGAAAATGTATATTCACTTGCAATGGAACGTATAGAAGTCATTTAAAATACAAAGGGGATAGGTATATGAAAAAAGTATTTGTATTCGTAAGCATTTTCTTTTGTTGTTTCCTTTATAACGTTAAGGAAGGGTTTGCTGCTAGTCCAATGAAACCTAGCTTTGAAGTAAAGTTATTATTGAAGCCAGAACAAGTATTAGGTGATAACAAAGAGATGAAGCAAGAGGTGTTAGAACATTTCCAGGCTGGTACAAAATATGAAAGAATACAAGTGCAATTTTTAGATACTGCGAATAAAAGTTTAAGCGAGGAAGGTTGGTTTGCTAGAATTCGAAAGAAAGAATTTAGTAAAGATTTTGAACTAACATATAAAAAAAGATATCCTATTCTAAATGGTGTAATTCAAGATGCACTAGAAGTAGCTAAAAAAGAAGGATTCGATAGTAATACGGATAGTTATGAGGCGGAAATAGATTGGGGATTTGAGAAGAAAACATTAAGCATTTCAAATAAGAAAAGTTACAGTGCTAAAGGATATGGAATACTTGATTTACCAAATAAACAAGCTGCTCAAAACATGTTAATAGAAAAATTACCAGGGAAAATGAACAAATGGTTGTATACAAATTGGGGAGAAGAGGTGTTAAAGAATTCCCGTATTTACGGTCCTGTATTAATGAAACGATATACAGGAGAGTTTGAAAACATAAAAGCAAATATTGAAATTTGGCCATTAAGTAATACAGGAAAATTAGAAGATGACTTCGTAATAGAAGTGTCATTTAAAACAAATGAAGAAAGTATTGCGACAAAACAAAGGGAATTATTAATGGCGAGTTTAGAGAAAAAAGGCTGGTTGTTACCGAAAGATAGTTTGAAGACAGAGCTTATTTTTCAGTAAATAGTAAAAAGGAATCCATATGCCATGGATTCCTTTTTATATATGAGTATTAAGCTAAATCAGCTGACACGAACATATCACTATTTTGAAGGTTTTTAGAGCGTAAACTATAAGCAACTACCTTCTTTTTATATTGTTTTACAACATCAACATGCTCTTCATGACTATAAATATAAAATGTAAAATCTTTTTTACCACGTTTTGCATTGATAATTAAAGGAGTGCCTTCATTATGGGGTGGTGCATAATAGCGATCTAAAAATAAACCTTCGTTAAAATCATGAATAATTTTTGATTTCTGTTCGCCTACTAAGTTATTTCCGTTCATTGTAACAGTCACATTCTCTTCTTCGAGTTGTGGATGTGTTTCAAAGCGACTAATAATGGATTCAATAACAGAGTTAGGAAGGCTAGAAACGATAATTTTAAATGCTCCAAATACAACTAACATTACAATAAACCAAGTCGTCATAGTATATCATCCCCTTTATTCTATTTAATAATATAACTCATATGGTAATAGTACATATGGTGAAGTTTTGTATAATTTGTGAAAAATATGCCATTTTCACGAACGAAATGTTAGAAAAATCAATTTTGTTACAAAAAGTTGAAATCGAAGTATTTTAAAAGAAAAAGGTTTATAATAAAAATATAACTAATAACCACATTACTAATTATAAGGAAGTGTAACTATGAGTACTGTAGCAATCGTATATGGTATTATTCTTTCCACAATTATTGTTTTGTTTTTTGTTGGGGTTTCACGTTATATTCATAAATGGAAAGAAGGCGTTGCGAAATTAAATCACATTGAAGAAGAACTTAGTGATTTAATGTTACATCATGGTAAGTAAACATTTATTTTTTAACTAAAAAATGTGAAGGATATCACAAAGCATGCTTTCCTAATGAAGGCATGTTTTTTTATTGTTTAAGAAAAGAAGTGTTTTTGTATAAATAATCTAATTATTACTTAAAAAGGGAGATTTATTTAGTATAATATATAATATGTTTATTTTAGGGGGAGTATCATGAGGGGATTAAAAGTTGTTGGAATTATAGCTGGAATTACTATAGTAGGCTGTATAGCTTTCTTTTCAGTGAAGGAATATGTCAATTCCAAAGAAGACTCTAATTATGTGCTAAATTACATAAAAGAACATAAGGATGATAAAACAACTTCTTTAATTGTTAAAAGAAATGGTGAAACATTGACATCAATAAATGAAAAAGAAAAACTACCGCTAGCAAGTATGTCGAAAATCATTATAGCAATTGAATATGCTAAGCAAGTAGATGAAGGGAAAATAAGAAAAGACGAGCAAATTTCATTGAAAGAATTAGAAAAATACTATGTGAAAAATACTGATGGTGGTGCACACCCTGCATGGCTAGATGATGTAAAAGTTAAAGAGTTAGTGAAGGGTGGTCAAACTTCTTTAGAAGAAGTAGTGAAAGGAATGATCCATTATAGTTCGAATGCGAATGCATCATATTTATTAGACAAGCTTGGAGCAGCGCGGATAAATGAAAGTTTGAAAGAGTTAGGCTTAAATAGTCACGATGAATTTTATCCAACGTATACAGGGGCATTATATATGAGGGGCTATGTTGAAAAAGAACTGCATATTCCTCAAAATAAAGCATTGGACAAGCTACGTAATATGTCTAATGATGAATATGTTAAGCATGTATGGCAAATACATGAATGGATGAAAGACGAGAAAGAATGGACAAAACGCGAGATATCTTTAAAAGCCGATATGGACTTTCAGCGTATTTGGTCAGATCGGTTTATAGGTGCAAATGCGAAGGATTACATGAGTTTACTGGAAAAGATAAATAGCAGAAATTATTTTACACCACAAATGCAAGGTGAGATTGAGAATATATTTAAAGGAACCGTAGGAGAGGGTATGTTCGAATTTGCTGGACAGAAAGGTGGTTCTACTGCATTTGTATTAACAAATAGTTTCTATGGTACTGATAAAAAAGGGAATAAGATTGAGATTGTCTTTATGATGAACAATTTGAGTGAAAAAGCATTTGAAAAGCTTCTAAGTAATATGGATTACTTTATTCGAGATATTGTCATAAGTGAGGAATTCAGAAATAAATTATAATGAAATAATTTTATTATGTAAACAAAGGGGCACTTATGAAAAGTGCTTTTTTGTAATACAGGATTTTCCAATCTTATTATTGAATATAAATTGAAAATAAGAAAGGAGGTTGAAAAATGACAACAATATATTTCGTTCGCCATGCCCATTCTACATATACAAAAGAAGAACGGGAACGACCTTTATCTGAAAAAGGGCACTGTGATGCAGAGAATGTAACACATTTATTAAAAGATAAACATATTGATGTTGTTATTTCTAGTCCGTACAAAAGAGCAATCCAAACTGTACAAGGAATTGCGAATACATATAAATTATCAATACAAACAGAAGAAGATTTGCGTGAAAGATTATTGAGCACAGAGCCAGTATCAAATTTTAATGATGCTATGCAGAATGTGTGGGAAGATTGGAGTTTTGCATACGAAGGCGGAGAATCGAATGATATCGCACAAAGGCGCGCTGTAATATGTATGCAAAATATATTAAAACAATATGAAGGTAAGAATATTGTAATAGGTACGCATGGAAATATTATGGTATTACTCATGAATTATTTTAATTCGAAATATGATTTTGAGTTTTGGAAAACACTTCATATGCCTGATGTGTATAAATTAAATTTTGATAAAAATCGTTTCATTTCTGCTGAAAGAATAGAGAAAACAGGTCATCGGTTAAATATTTTGTAAAAGTTTATCAAAAAAAGAGGAAAGAGAGAAGTTATTGTAGAAGTATGACTTTGTAACATAAAAAATATATGTTAAAGGAGGCTGTTTACATGTTTGAGAAAGAGAAAGAAGGGCTTATTGAAGTTCAAAACGTATATGAAATTGCACCAGAAGATGGAACAATCATTGGTATGGCAACGGAAGAAGAAATGGAAATTGCTGCTGAACTAGAGTTACAGTACTATGCCCATTCTCGTTTGTTAGAAGCAAATATTCAGTTAGACGGTTCCTCCTACAAAGAGTTACTTCAGGAGTTCCAGGAGTACGAAAGAAAATCAATGAGCTTTTGGCGAGCGATACATAAACGTTTAGCTGTGCCATGGGTGTGGGTACTACGTATTGATGTTGCGAATGGCCCTATATATGTAAGTAATGGAAGTTCATATTACGAAGAAATCGATGATGAAGAAGATTATGAATAGATAAATAAGGAAGCAGCTTTAGTTGCTTCCTTTTTTTATTTGTAAGAAATGAGTCGCCTCAATAATAATATCTGGTCGATCATTTTCTATACCGTGACTAGCATGTTCGGCAAGAATATATTGGCTGTTAGTTGAGAGGTGTAATTGTTCGTGAATTAGTTCTTGCCACATTGCTTCAAGTTGTGTTGCTTCCTCTTTTGGCATGCCACCATTAGTCAATTGAGTAATAGAATATTGAGGATCTCTACCGATAACGATTAATGGTATTTCTAATGTTTTACATAGCTCTTTTAGTGAGAGAGCACAGTTTTTCCACTCCGATAGTTCAGAAGCTGTCGCTTTATATAATGAAGGCGAGGTAGAGAATTCAATTTGCTGTTTTGATTGATCGGTGAGAATAGGTTTTAGTTCGTTATAAAGTGTGTCTACATCCATTTTTGAATACATATTATATTTTTGAAACCAAACATCATCAGAATCAGTTTGATCAGAAATTGGTAAATGAAGTTCATCTAAACGGTGTAAGTTCATCGAAGTAGAATCAACTAAAATAAGTGCTTGCAGCTTATCTTCATGTAACATCGCAAAATGTTGTGCACATAATCCTCCATAGGAATGACCGATTAGAATAAATGGTTCTTGAATAGCTAGTTTGTTTAGTAACATATGTAGCTCTTTTGTAACTTGCCTTATTGTACGCGGCTGATTGCCTAAATCACTTTTTCCGTAACCTGGGCGATGGTATGAAACAACTGTAAAGTGCTCTGAAAGCTTTTCTATAATAGGAAACCAATCATAAAATGAGCAAGTCATTCCGGTTTGAATGACTACAGTTTGTTTACCATCTCCTTTTATATGTACTTCTATATTTTGCCCCATTATTTCTACAAATTTATGAATGTTAATTCCTCCTAAGCTTGAAATAATTTTTGACAAGCAAAAACGATACACCAAACACCTATACCAAGTAGGACAGATGTACTAAGTGTAAATGAATTTTTTAAACCAATATAGACAATAAATAATAGTAGTGCTGATGCGGGGAATCCATATAATACCCCTAAAGCAAATTGACTCAATTCTTGTTTATTTCCGCCTTCGAATGAAATCCAAAATAAACTAAGTAAACTCACGAGAGGAAGGGCAGCAATAAAGCCACCTATCGTACTGTAATGTTTAGCGACTTCAGTGATAACGCCGATAATAAGTGCCGAAACGATTATTTTAACGAGGAAATGCATATTTTGCCTCCTTCGCTAATAAGGAAAATGCTTTTTCAATTAATTGTTGTTCTTCTGTTGATAACTGTGATTCTAATATTTTTATCTTTTCTTTATCTAGTAAAGTATGTTTTTCTAATACTTCAATTCCTTCAATTGTTAATGTAAGGTTTACCACTCTTTCATCTTTTTTATTTCTCTCTTTAACGATGAAACCCTTTTGAATAAGGCGTTTTATATGTTCAGATGCTGTGTTATGAGAAAGACTAAGCTCAGTAGCGACTTTTCCAATTGTTATATCTTTCTCACGAGAAACGATTTGTAAAATACGAATTGCTTGGTGGGAAAGGTTGTCCTCGTATTCGTATCGTAAGTGATAATAAATGCTCTCCCAATGTTGATTAATGTTGTACATAATAATAAATCTCCTTTTTATATCGTATAGTAAGATATATTCGTGATTTCAGAAATAAAACCCTTTTATTTGGATAAAAAATGTTGAAAAAGTTTATTTTTATTGAAATATAAGGTAATCTATGTGTAAAGGTATACATTTAGCAAGAGAGAGGATGATAGCTGTGAATACATTCAAATGGATTAGTCATGAACAGATGTATGTAGATGAAATACATGTTGAAAAATGTGGTCCTCTTTCAGTCGGCGTATATGGGGGAAATCAAGAGAGTGATGCATATGAACGAGGAGATGCGGTGCTGGCTTGGTGGGATCCTGAATTACAATTTGAATTTGTTATGATTTTTGATACACATCACAAAACAAAAAATATAGATTATATAATAGAAGCGATTTCGGAAAGAAAAGAAAAACTAAAAGAGTTATTCTCATATCCAATACATTTAGCTTTCCATCATACACATATGTACTTATTAGCGTTATTTACAGATGAGTTATTTATTAAAAAGTGTGATCAAGATGATGAGGAACTCGCTTGCTTAATTTGTTTACGAAAAGGCGAATTTTTATATTGGTTATCAGTTGGTGATTGTTTCGCGTATTTATTCCATTCTGAGAAAACGAAAAATGGAAAAGGACGATTAAATAAACGGAAGAATTACGAATATATTGGCAGGAAAAATATTTTTGCAGCAAATACACCTTGCTTTACGTCAGGTGTAAGAGGATTAGAAAAAGGAATGAATCACATTGTAATGGCAACGGACGGTATTTTAGAGTGTGACAAACGAAGGTTTGATGATGATCAATCTTTAGTAGAAATATTACACGACGGAAATAGCTTGCAGATTGAGCCCGTATTAACAAATGTACTGCAGTGGAAAGGTAGAGACTGTGCCACGATTATTGGATGGTCTATTGATACTGATAATAAACAATGTGCTAATTAATATAAAAGGAGTTCAAGGTTTTTATCCTTGAACTCCTTTTTGTTAAGCAATATGGATGTGATATGTTTTTAACCATTCATTTACTTGTAGCATATACTCCATGGCACTTCTTGCTTCAAAATTGTTAATCTCTTTATTACTTTGATCAGCAATTGAAAGTAAGATAGAATGGTTAATAAGTGAGAAAATAGGATTGTTTTTAATGCTACACATATCAAGTGTTAAATTACGGATTGTTTGTAAGTAGTGTGGATCTTGTGAAGTTGGATAAGCGCTTTTTCTTCTATTACGTACATCGTCAGGTAAAGCTGGTTGTAGTGCTCTACGTAAAATGCCTTTTTCAATATTATCAATACTTTTTATGTTGAAAGGAACATTCCATAAATATTCAACTAATCTATAATCGCAAAACGGTACACGAACTTCAAATCCAACAGCCATACTCATACGATCTTTACGGTCAAGTAAGAAAGGAAGGAATCTTGTTAAAAATAAATAAAACATTTGGCGTTGTTTCGCGGATTTTTTACTTTCCCCTTCAAGAGTAGGTACTTCAAGTATCGCTTCTTGGAATCGTGTATCAATATAGTTTTCTAGATTACATTGGTTACTTACTTCATTTAGTAGAAGAGGAGATGTATTTTTCCAATTTGTTAGCCAAGGAAACTTATCTACATATAGTAATTCTTCTTGATGAAACCAAGGGTATCCACCGAATACTTCATCAGCCGATTCACCGGATAAAGCTACGGTCGCATCTTTTTTCATTTCGCAAAATAGTAAATATAGTGAAGTTTCCATTTCACCAGCACTCGGTAAATCTTTCGCATGAAGGGGAACGAATAAGTGATTTGCTAATTCTTCAGCATTCACAATAATATCATGATGCGCTGTCCCTACATGTTCAGAAACGCGTTTTACCCAAGGAGCGTCTAAACCAGTGCGAGCAAATGTCAGCTCGAAATCTTTTGCACTATTTACAAAGTCAACGGAATACGTATGAAGTGTTTTATTTTCCGCAGCAAATTCTTTACCCGCAAGTGCAGTAATACCGCTAGAGTCTAATCCGCCTGATAACATACAAACGAGAGGAACATCGGCAATTAATTGTCTTTTTACTGTATCTTGTAAAATAGATAAAATATGCGAAGATGTATCTTCTATAGAGTCTGTATGGAACTTACTTTCTAAATTCCAATACTTCGTAACTACTTTTTTATGACGTGTAAATGTTATAGAATGTCCAGCACGTACTTCTTGAATATGTTTAAAGACGCCACATCCTGGAGTGCGAAATAAGCCTAATCCAAATATTTCATTTATTCCACCCGCATCAAGTTCAGCAGGGACAGATGGATGCGCTAATAATGCTTTAATTTCAGAGCCGAAAATAATACTGTCATTTCTTTCTGTGTAAAAGAGTGGTTTTACACCTAAATGATCTCGTGCTAAAAACAATTGTTGCTTCTGATCATCCCATAAGGCAAAAGCGAAAATTCCGTTTAAATATCGCACGCAGTCTTCTTTCCATTCTAAATAAGCATGTAGTAATACTTCTGTATCTGAATGGGTTTCAAATGCATGCCCACATTTTTGAAGCTGCTCTTTAAGTTCACGGAAATTATAAATTTCTCCATTATAGGTAAGAGCATACGTATAATCACCAGCACGGAATGTCTTCGGCTGTGTCCCGCCTTCTGGATCAATTACAATTAAACGCCGGTGTGCAAAGGCCGCATGAGGTGAAAACCAAAATCCTTCAGCATCTGGACCACGATGCTCAATACTATTTGCCATCTTTTTTAAAATAACATGTTGATTTGAAAGGTCTTCCTTCCAATCTACCCAACCTGTAATTCCACACATACACATCTCATCTCCTAAATTAAAATAGTAGATTAACGAAATAAAATGTACACTAAGTTAAAAAGTGACTATATAAATAGTGTACTACATGAATTAAATTACAGACTTGAGAAAATTTTCTTTGAACGCATAGTTATGTGAGACAATGGCTAAGGGAAAGTATTCCATTACATACAAAAAATAAAAAGATGAGAGAAAAAATTTTCTCAGACGTTATATAGGGTGTAAAAGCTTTTACAAAACAATAAGGGGAATCGCTACATGAAATCAAATGAGAAAAATTTTATAAAAAGATTACAGCGGCAAAAAGAAGACGCGTTAGAATTTGTTGTCGATACATACTTACCACTCATAAAGGGGATCACGCATAAAGTTCTACTTCCCATTCAAAATGATGGACTCATAGAGGAATGTATAAACGATATATTTCTTTCCATTTGGAATAACGCAAATAAATTTCATGGAGAGCCGAGTGATTTTAAAAAGTGGATTGCAGCTATTGCAAAGTTTAAAGCAATTGATTATTACCGGAAATCGACTAAAACGGTAGAAATCATTTCAGATGAGTTTCATATTAGTACAGAAAAATCAGCAGAAGACGAATTAATCGTTATGGAAGATAGGGAAGAATTATTGAAGCTCATTAATCAATTAGAACCGCTAGATCAAAAGGTGTTCATTATGAAATATTTACTTGGTATGAAGACAGAGGAAATAGGTGACAAGTTAGGATTAACTCGGGCAGCAATTGATAATCGAGTGTACCGTGGGAAAAAGAAACTACAACAAAATGCTACGAATATTAGTTTTGGAGGTAGTGTAATATGAAAGACATTTATGAACTATTAAATGATATTGATATAGACGAAAAAGAACTAGAAGAAATTGAGGCTTCTGAAATTGAAAAGGAAAAAGTAAAACGAAATGTAAAACAATCGATACGTACGAAGAAAAAGATGAAAAGTTGGAAAAAAGGTGTGGCTGCTGCATCTATTTTAGTAGGATTATCAGTTGCAACACTCGGTATCGGATTTCCTACATATGCGGGGGGATTGCCAATTGTCGGTGACATATTCCGATTATTAGATAATGGTAGAACAGGGTTATATGAAAATTATAAAGAATTTTCGACTGAGTTGAATATGACGAGAGAGAGTAATGGAGTTAAGGTTACACTCAATGATGCTGTTTTTAATGGAAGAACTGTAACGATAACATATTCTATTGAAAGTGATAAGGATTTAGGAGAAAATCCAAATGTAATAGAATTTTTACAAATTGCCGGATTTAATGGTACGACTGGTAGTTCTAAAATTACAAAAGTGGATGACAAGAAATACGTAGGTATGAGTACAGCAACTGATGTTGATGGTATAAAAATGGATGCTGCAAATGTCAAGTGGGAGATAGATAAGATAGAAACAGTAGATGGAACACAATCAATTAAAGGGAACTGGAATTTTGCGCTTTCTTTAAATGCGATGGACAGTAAAGAAGTGAAACTTAAAGGAAGTTCTGAAAATAAATTAATAAAAGTAAATATAGACAAAATGGAAGTAACCTCGATGTCCTTTATCGTTTTTTATAATCAAGAAGAATCTAAGGCGTTAAGAAGTATATGGGATAGCGCTGATGTGGAATTAGAAATAAAAGATAATTTGGGAAATCGATATGCAGGTCAAGGCAATGGTGGAAGTAGTACAGTAGCAGAGCCACATAAAAGTAGTTGGAGTGCTACATTCCAAAAACTGAGCGAAAATGCAACGAAACTTATTATTACACCTCATGTTAATTTAAGAGTTCATACACCAGAAAACTTTGGTGGAGTGGAATTTATTAATGGAATCGAGAAGAAAATTGAAGCGCCGAAAAAAGAAGCGAAGAGTAAAGATATTGTGTTAGATGATATTGTCATTGATTTAAAGAAATAAAAGAGAGACTGCCTAAAACCATTTAGGCAGTCTCTTTTTCGTTAAGAACTAGTAACGAGTAGTGCATGCGGATGCTGCGTTTTATATTCATCTTTCCACGGAATGTTTAGTTGTTCCCACGATTCGCCGCTATCATTGGATTGAAAGACGCCATTGTTATTTAACGTGTAGAACGTATGTGGTTCGGCTTCGTTTGTAGCAAACATCGAAATGACTGTACCGATTGCAGATGGTAGTCCTTGTTGTACTTGCTGGAACGGAGTATCTTTCGTTTTTCGATAAATATAAGATTCATAAGGGATACGATGATGAGCGAGATCAGCACTTGGCGCGGCAGAAACGAGAATCGTATCACAATCAGCTGGATCAATTGCCATGCTGTATAAATAATGATGTTCAAGTCCTTCACTACATGAGATCCAGCTGTTTCCATTGTTATAACTTTCAAGATATGCACGATCAGGTCCGCCCATAAATCCGTCACCACATGATGCATAAAGGCGATTTGGTGCTTCAGGGTGCATAAGCAATTGATGTGCATCGATAGGGGCACCGAATTTTTTATCAATCCATGTATGCCCTTTATCGTTACTTTGAATAACAGCACCAGCTTCGATTGAAACGTGTATTGTATTAGGGTTGTTTGGGTCAACTGTAATCCAGCGTACGTGATGGGTAAAAGGTCTAGGCGGGAAAGCCCACGTATAAGAAGATAATAATGATTTCATATTTTTAAGTTCAGTCCACGTTTCACCACCATTTTCAGAGCGAAATAAAGCGCTCGGTTCTGTGCCGACATAAACGACACCATATCCGTTAACTTGTTCATTTGAGCTTATTGTTATGGAAGTGATAGAGGAGTGCAAAATACCATCTTCTTTAGGGAAATCAAAGTAACGATAAGAATCTCCAATGGGTCTCCATGAATCCCCGCTATCGTCGCTTAACCATAGACCTCGTCCAAATGTTCCGCAATATACACGGTTTGGGTGGAACGGATCAACAGCGATACAGGTAGGTTGCATATTTTGTAAGTGGTAAGTCGTTTCATAGTTATCATATTGTTCTTTCACTACAACAAGTTCACGTTCCATACAGAGAAATAAACGTTTCATTTTAGTAACCTCCTTAAAAAGTCTTTCATTAGTAAACAATATGAAAATAAAAAAGAAGTAGTCTTGTTTTTATTTGAGAAAAAGGGATTGTCTAAAAAGTAGCGAAGTGTGTATACAGAGGAAGCGGGCGTTTACAATCAGTCGATTCGGGATAAAGATGGGGAGTTTGTTTCATACTAACATACAGATATTGTACTTAAAGGAGTATAAGTATGGGACATTCGCATGATCATGGTCATTCAAAAAATAAAAAGGCGTTACTAATTGCCTTCCTACTAACAACAAGTTTTATGATTGCAGAAGTTGTTGGTGGATTTGTAACAAATAGCTTAGCACTACTATCTGACGCGGGGCATATGCTAAGTGATGCAGTATCTTTAGCTTTAAGTTTACTTGCGTTTAAACTCGGAGAAAAAACAGCAACAACTGTGAAAACATATGGATATAAGCGAGTCGAAATGTTAGCAGCATTATGTAACGGTGTCGTTCTTATTGTCATTTCGGTATACATTTTTATTGAAGCAATCCGTCGTTTTAAAGAACCAGTTGAGATTGCTAGTAATGGGATGCTCATTATTGCAGTCCTTGGTCTGCTTATTAATATTTTATCAGCTTGGATATTAATGAGAGGCGGAGATGTGAAAGGTAATTTGAATTTAAGAAGTGCTTTCCTGCACGTACTAGGCGATCTATTGGGTTCCGTCGGAGCGATCATTGCTGCGTTACTTATTAAATTTTTCGGATGGACTGCTGCAGATGCGATTGCTAGTATTCTTGTGTCTATTTTAGTCATTATTAGTGGATGGCGTGTAACACGTGATACGGTTCATATATTAATGGAAGGTGCACCACAGCACATAAATGTTGAAGAGGTAAAAAGTACGTTATTAAATATTCCGATTGTCAAAGAAGTTCATGATTTGCACATATGGTCTGTCACATCAGATTTTCAAGTATTAACATGTCATCTTATTATTAAAGGGAATGAAACGCAAAGTGTATTAAAAGAGGCTACGTATGTATTAAAGGAGAAATTTCATGTAGAACATGTCACCATTCAAGTAGAAATAGATGGTGAATTTCATCACGATGAGACAACTTGCAAAGTATGAAAGAAAAAGGATAAGAAAAAGTGTCATAACATTTTTCGCACGGCATACATATATATAATGTGGCCACAAATACTTTGCAAGGTAAATATTTCATGAAATTACTTTACTTATAAAGAGTCATCTTTTATAATCAAAAGTGGTAATTGATAAAGATTATCATTTTCAATGATCGTAGAAAGGAGTTTTTTAAAAGATGAGTAGTCAACTCCGTTTTGCTGTTGAAAATCGTAAGAGGCATTTAATTGATGAGTTAATTGGAGCAGGTGTGTTTAAGATTCGCGACCGACAATTATACGAGCTGTCTTTAGAGGAATTGGAAAAAGAGTACGAAGATATGGAAGATTATGCAAATATTCAGGCGTAGCTATATAGATTAGTAAAAGGAGAGCTGGTTACGATTTTGTGTAACCAGCTCTCTTTTTATTTCGTAGAAATTATTTTTTGTATTTCTTTCATGGGACGGAGCCAGTTTTGGGTCATTATTTGTTCCATTTGTTTTTCGTCCTGCTTCTGTAATGCTTGAATGATAGAGTGATGTTCTTCAATAGATTGACTTGCTGGAACAAAGTTTTGGAAAAACAAATATTCAAGACGTAAAACGTGAAGTTGCATATTTTCTAGAAAGGGTTCAATATATTGGTTTTTAGCAATAGAAGAAATTGTATTGTGGAATTGTATATCTAATTTTAAAGCTTGTTTTGCGTTTTTTTTCTCTATAGAGTGCTGAAAATGATCATTTATTTCAGAAAGTAGTTGAATATCAGCGTCTGTAATGTTTTGAAGAGCTTGCTTTCCTATAATAGAATGAAGACCAGCCATCGTTTCATAAATGATAGATACGTCGTCTAACTTAATAGGAGCAATTTTCGTTTTTTGCCCTGGTACCATTTCCACTAATCCAGAAAGCTCTAATATTTGAAGTGCTTCCCTTACAGGTGTTCTGCTTACTCCTAGTGCCTCAGCCAATTCCCCATCATTAATTTTTTCATTGGGCTTCAGTACACCTTCAATAATCCAATTTTGTAGTTGATTTAAAACGAGTGATTTTGCTGAAATTCTTCCTGGTTTTTTATAATTTTGAGGGACAGGCATAGTGAATTCAATCCTTTCATTGTATATTTTCCTTTTTTGCATGAACAAGCTTTAATTTTTGTTTCCCTTCATCCGGTTTTTGGCTTAAGATGAGCACCATTACAATGACACAAAAAGCGCCTAATAACTGAAAAGATTGAAATGGCACGTGCAATATAAGTACAGAAGAAATAATAGCTGCGAGTGGTTCTGTGCAACCAAATAATGTTGTTTCTTTCGGAGTCAGGTATCGTATGCTGTCTAAGTATAAATAAAAGGCAATAAGTGTCCCGAAAATGACGACAAATGTGATGAGCGGTAGGGTACTTAGTTTTACATATTTCATAGTTGATAATAAAATGAATTCGTTTGTAGAAATAAAGTGTACAATCGTTACACCAATACCCCCAATAATCATGCCCCATCCAACGATAACGGAGGAAGACCATTTTTCTAACAATTCCTTTGAATATAAACTATAAAAAGCGAGAGATAATCCAGATAAAATACCCCAAATAATAGCTGGTGTAGAAACAGCCAAGTTATGAACAGACCCGTTTGTTAGTAAGAGAAAAGTGCCTACTAATGAAAGGGTAATTGAAATGAAATCAATTTTTGATGGACGAACGTTCCATTTGAAAAGTAAGTATACAGTGATGAATATAGGAGCTAAATATTGTAATAATGTTGCCACGGCAGCATTTCCTTCTTTAATTGAAGCGAAATACGTATACTGTACAGCAAGCATACCGAATAGACCAAACAAAATCATTTTAATAGCATCAGATTTTTGTTTCCAAATGCCAAATATCTCTTTTTTTCTCGTTCCGAATGAGGAAATAATGAGCAAAATAATTCCAGATATAAGTAAACGGATCGTAACTAACCATTCGGTTGAAACATTGTCATATTGAAAAAGCTGTTGTGCAGCTGTACCAGACAAGCCCCATAAACAAGCACCGATTATGACCATTATAATTCCTTTTAATCGATTTGAATCCATATGATTTAAAATTCTCCTTTCTAAAAATATAAATTGAATACAATATGCAATATATCACAGAATAACTCGTTAATAAACTGAAATTTCTAATTTTATTTTTTTTATGTATAGTAAAATATTGTAGAGGAGGGGAAGTATATGTTAGCTGGATTTTTAGTTTGTTTATTTGTTGGGTTACTTATCATTTTTTTAGGGTATCAAATACATGTGAAAAAGAGGTTGTTTTTGTTAGCAGGATATCAAGAAGAAACGTTTGTTGGAGATAAAAATAAATTAGCGAAGCTTTCAGGAGCATTTTCTTATATAGTTGGAGTTGCTACTATAATATTACCGCTTGGCTTAGAAAAAATAGGGGATGTAGTTGGTATCGTATATGCTATATTAATTGTTTTAGGTACAATTGTATTTATAATTAAAGCAAACCTATTAAATAAGAGTGCTATAAAGTAAAGAGGCTTCATTCTACTGAAGCCTTTTATTAATTATTATGAAGTATAAGTAAAAGCCGGGATAGGATCAATAAATGTATTCCACTTTTGTCCCATTTCCTTTTCTGTTAATAGACAATCATCTAATGATTGTTCAATCACAGAACGATTCATATCAATACCGATAAATACGAGCTCAGTTATTCGATCTCCATATCGCTCGTCCCAGTTTTTTAATACTTCTGGTTCTTCTGCAATCACTTGATTTCTTTCAGTTTCAGGTAATGCGGCTATCCATTCACCGGCTCCTTGAATTGTAATAGAGGAACCTGCTTGAGATAGAAGCCCTATCATATTATTACGAGATGCCAGCCAGAAGAATCCTTTCGCTCTTACAACATCTAAAGGCCATTTTTCTAGCCAATTCATAAGGCGCTCGGGATGGAAAGGATATTTGCGGCGGTAAACAAAGGAATTGATACCGTATTCTTCCGTTTCCGGTGTATGATGGTCACTGTTTAATTCTTGTATCCAGCCAGCCGATTGACTGGCTTCTTCATAATTAAATAGATTTGTGTTTAAAATTTCTTGTAATGGTACTTTGCTAAACGAAGATTCAAGAATTTTTGCATTAGGATTTAATTTTTTTAGTAAATGATGAAGCTCTATCACATCTTCTTTTTCTAGTAAATCTATCTTATTAAGAATAATTACGTTTGCAAACTCAATTTGATCTATTAATAAATCAATAACTTCCCGGGTATCATTTTCATCGATTGCTTGTTTTCGGTCTAATAAACTTTCTCCGTCTGCAAAATCATCCCAAAATCTATTTGCATCTACAACTGTAACCATCGTATCGAGGCGGCAATTTTTCGTTAAATCAATGTTAAGAACTTCGTCTGTATAAGTAAACGTTTGAGCAACTGGAATAGGCTCACTTATACCAGAAGATTCAATAATAATATAGTCAATATCACCATTTTCAACAAGACGATTCACTTCTATCATTAAATCTTCTCGTAGTGTACAACAAATACAGCCATTTTGAATTTCTACTAGTTTTTCCTCCGTACGTGAAAAACCACCCTTTTTTATAAGAGATGCATCAATGTTTACTTCGCTCATGTCATTAACGATGACAGCTACTTTTAAGTTATTCTTATTAGTCAAAATATGATGTAGTAAGGTAGTTTTTCCAGATCCTAAAAAACCACTCAATACAGTGATAGGTACTTTTTTCATGAAATGATCTCTCCTTTAAATCGTAATGATTACGTTTTATGTTAAACGATGGGAAAAGAAAAAGCAAGAATAAATCATAATGATTACGATTTAAGAATAGAAATAGACTATAAAATTTGTGCTGTAGTATGGAGCATTTGGACAAGCACATGTTTAAATATAAATAAAATGGAGGCGAGAAGCTTGGTCTTTAATAGAGTTTCAAAAGAATTAGTAGGCATAGCTCTTATCGCTATGTTTCTCTTTTTATTATTTTTTGTAGATTTTACAAGTCTAGCAAATTTGCACAAAAATATGCCACAGGAATGGTTGAATGTGAATACAGTATTTTTAAGTATCATTTTTGAAGCAATACCCTTTATTTTATTAGGGGTAATTGTTTCTTCATGTATTCAAGTGTTTGTGACGGAAGATATGATTCAAAAAGTAATGCCGAAATCTCCGATTGTTGCAATGATTCCGGCAGTATTTGTGGGAGTTCTTTTTCCAATGTGTGAATGTGTCATTATACCAATTGTAAGAAGGCTCATTCAAAAGGGGTTACCACTTCATGTAGGCATTGTTATTTTACTGAGTGCACCCATTATGAATCCAGTTGTTCTTTTATCTACTGTATATGCGTTTCCAAAAAATGATTACGTTGTATATGCACGCTTTGGGATAACAATTTTAGTTGCTCTATTCATAGGTCTAATTGTGTATTATTGCTATCGCGAAAGAAATGTTTTAAAAGATGTAGAGGTTTCAGTTCAAACAAGCAATAAAAAGAGTTGGAAAGATGTTATGAATCATATTGTAGATGAGTTTTTTGATACTGGTAAGTATTTATTGATTGGTGCTTTTTTAGCAAGTGTATTTCAAACGTTTTTTGATCGGAATGTACTGGATGCAGTAGCACATAACGAAGTAATTGCCCCCTTTATTATGATGGGATTTGGTTATGTTTTATCAATTTGCTCTGCAGCCGATGCTTTTATAGCGGCATCTTTTGGACATGTTTTCTCGGTAAAGGCACTTCTCGCATTTCTTGTATTTGGGCCTATGCTTGATATGAAAAATACGTTAATGCTATTTGCATATTTTCAAAAGAGATTTGTATTCTTTTTGATGGGAATTGTCATTGTATCTGTGTATACCATCCTGCAAATCATAATGTTATAGGAGGTGAGAAAGAATGGGGAAAGAGGAGCAGAAGGCATATCATTGCTATATTCGTGGCATTATTTTAATTGGTTTAGCAATGCTCTTATTTAAACTACTTGTAACAGGGAATATTTATAATTTTATCGCTCCAAAAATGATCAAATTTACGTATATAGCTTTTGTAGTAATTTTAATTTTTGGTATTGTACAAGTTTGGAGAGATGGAAGAGAAAAACAGCATGATTGTAATTGTTGTAAACATCATACAACATCAAAATCAGGGATAAAAAGTTTCTTTGTATATGTTTTATTTGTCGTTCCGATAGTTAGTGCTTTTCTCTTTGGAAGTGTAACAATTGATGGAAGTTTAGCAGGAAAAAGGGGTATGAATCAAAGTGTACAGGCGAGAAGTCTAGAAAGGAACGAAAAAGAGGGGGAACAGGTTAAGTTTGATGGGCGAGAAGTATCCGTTGATCCAGAAGAAACATCAAATTTATCAACGACTTATAAAACGGAAGAGCAAGTAGTAAAAAGTATGTTAGGACAGCGTAAACTACAAGTAAAGGATAAGGACTATGTTCAAACAATGAATGTAATTGGTCAAAATGTTAATTGGTTTAAAGGGAAAGAAATTACATTCTTAGGGTTTATATATAAGGATAAAGATGTGACGGGTAATAAAGCAGTAGTGGCTCGATATGGTATAACTTGTTGTATTGCGGATGCATCAGTCTGGGGGATGATTGTTACCGGGAAAAATATTGAAAAAACTCCAGAAGAAACATGGGTGAAAATAACAGGATTATTAGATGAAACGACATATAAAGGAACAGTCTTTCCACTTGTAAAAGTAAACAAAATCGAGAAAATTAATAAGCCAACTGACCCATATGTATATGATGCTTTACCTTAATAGAAAAGAATAAATTCTTCATATTTTCATGAAATAGAATCATAATCAAGGCGATAAAAAAATAAAGATAAGAGTAATTTGGTTTGTTAAAAATATGTGCAGAAGGAGTTATGCGATGAACTGGGTTACTCATAAACCATCATTTGAATTTGAAACATTTAGTCCTATTATTCGGTCACAATCTGCGTGGAGTGGACATTTAGATTTTGCATATGACTTAGTACGATTTGAAAAACCGGAAACTTTAGTTGAGTTAGGTACACATCTAGGTGCTTCTTTCTTCAGTTTTTGTCAAGGAGTAAAAGATGGAGGGTTATCGACTAAATGCTTTGCAGTAGATACTTGGGCTGGAGATGGGCATACAGGTCCATATGGAGAAGGGGTTTTTCAAATAGTAGAAAAAGTAGTGAGCGATAACTACCTTAATATAGGAAATTTAATTCGATCTACTTTTGATGATGCTGTAGACCGGTTTCAAGATGAAACGATAAATCTTTTGCATATTGATGGCTATCATACGTATGAAGCTGTTTCTCACGATTATAATACATGGCTACCGAAAGTCGCGAAAAACGGTATTGTATTATTTCATGATATTGAAGTTAGAAGTGGTGATTTCGGCGTGTATAAGTTTTGGGATGAGGTAAAAGCGAAGTGCCCTCATTTTCAATTTGCGCATTCATATGGACTGGGAGTGTTATTTCCGAAGGGTTGTAGTGATAAGTTTGAGGAAATACTTAAAAATAAAGAAGAAATACAAAATATGTATAAATAAAGATAGGGCATACATCATTTTAAGGATGTGTGCCCTATTTTTTGCGTAGAAAATAATGGTGTGAATTAAAAAGTTAAGATAGTTGTAAAAAGTTTTGTTGCAGCAAATATTAAAAAAGTTAGTATGGGATTGTTCCTTGTAAATAAAGTGAAGCTTTAATATGTTCATATCGATTCGGAATTTTACAGTAGTTAATTTCTTACCTAAGTGCTTTGCACTTACTGAATTTTAAGGCGGAGGTCTTATTGGCCGAAAATATCGGGATAAATAAAAATACAACATTTTTTATATTTTTCATTGCGAAAAACGTAATCTAATTTTACAATAGAAAGGGTTGTGAATATATTATACTGGAAAAATAAATCGAAATAATATGAAAATTTTGTTTTGTCTTCGCTAATTGTATATTACATACATGTAAGACGACATACGTCATGTTATCGACTTGTAAGGAGAGAAAAAAATGAAAAGTGTAAGATTACCATCGATGCTAGAAATCATAGTTCTTTTATTACTATTTCTTGCTGTTGTCTTTTCCTTCCAAACGATTTTTGATCTCCCAATTCAATTAGCGCTATTTATTTCATGGTTTTTAGTAATTGCGCTTGGATTAAGATTAGGATTTCGTTATCAAGAATTGCAAGATGCAATTACGAAAGGGATTTCTAACGGATTAGAAGCAATACTGATTTTAGTTGCAGTAGGTGCTTTAATTGGAACGTGGATTGCTGGTGGGGTAGTACCAACATTAATCTATTATGGATTAGAATTTATTCACCCTAGCATATTCCTATTAGCAACATTAATTATTTGTTCTATAACTTCTATCGCAACAGGAACGTCTTGGGGAACAGTGGGAACAGCAGGTATTGCTATGATGGCGATTGGTGAAGGACTTGGTTTACCACTTCCGCTTGTTGCTGGTGCAGTTCTTTCAGGAGCTTATTTCGGCGATAAATTATCACCACTTTCTGATAGCACAGTTCTTGCAGCTTCTATGGCGAAAGTAGATGTTATTGCTCACGTTCGAGCTATGCTCGTATTAGATGTTCCGGCTTATATTATTACTAGTATTATGTTTACTGTAGCTGGTTGGATGTATGGCGGCGATAATGTAGATTTGAATCGAGTAGAATTTTTAAAAGAAGCTTTATTAAAGCAATTTGATATTAAAATATGGATGCTTGTTCCGGCGGTCATTGTTATCGTTCTATTAGCGATGAAGAAACCGTCTATGCCAACAATTGCAATGGGAGCTTTAATTGGTGCAATTTGGGCAACTCTTTTCCAAGGGATGAACTTTGGAGAGGCGATTGGAACAGCTTATAACGGATTCTCAATTCAATCTGGTGTTGAGTTTGTTGACAAGTTATTAAACCGTGGTGGAATTAACGGCATGCTTGGCTCAGTAGCCGTTATTATTTTCGGTTTAGGATTTGGTGGATTACTTGAAAAACTAGGTGTTTTAAAAGTAATTGTATCAAAATTTGAGAAGAAATTAAATTCTGCAGGTAATGTAACATTGTCTACATTAATTGTGGCATTCTTAGCTAATATATTTGGTTGTGCGATGTATGTATCACTAATTTTAACACCAAAAATTATGGAAGATAGCTATGATAAATTAAAAATAGACCGTCGTGTATTAGCGCGTAACTCAGAAGTAGGTGGAACGTTAACTTCAGGTATGGTTCCATGGTCTGATAATGGTATTTTTATGGCTGGTATTTTAGGTGTAGCAACGTTCTCATACGTTCCGTTTATGTGGTTAAGCTTCGTATCGTTAATTTTAGCAGTTATTTACGGATATACAGGCAAATTCATCTGGTATGTAGATGATGCAGATAAAGGAAAGCAAGCATCATAAAATAAAAATCACCTTCTACAATATGTAGAAGGTGATTTTTTTATTTTTTAATAGCATTTGCTGAAGTTATTTCATTCTCATATTTAGCAATTTTTTGTTGTATCTTTTTTAAGTTTTTTTCAGTGTCTTGCATGAGCTGTAAGACATTGGTCTCCTGTTGTTTCATTAATGCTAACCTTTGAAGGATGGTAGATTCTCCTTCCATAGACCAGTCGATAAATTGTTTTATTTTTTGAATTGGCATACTGGTGTTTTTTAAACACAAAATCATTTCTAAATATTTCAGTGCTTCTTCATCAAAAACTCGATCTCCTTTTTCGTTTCTTTGCAGAAAAGGAAACAGTCCTTGTTTATCGTAATAACGTATTTGAGAAATAGTTAAATGTTGCATTTTGGCGACTTGCCCAATTGTATAATACATATCATTCATCCTTTTATTACCAAGGTATAATGCCATCTTTGTTAAGTATTTTACCATTATAGTTTGTTTCACTTAATGCATATTTAATAATAATTTTAGCACTTTCAGTGGTTGTATGGCCACCAGGGGAATTTCCATTAAGATCCGTAGTTGTAAAACCAGGAGTTACCCCAAATACTTCTGGACCGTTAGTGGCAAATTCTTTACTAAAAGCTAATGTTAAAGCATTAATAGCTGTTTTGGAAGAATTATATCCTAGTGTATTAATTGGATGTGTTTCACCATTAGCAAACATTGTTAGTGAGGCCATGTCAGTTGTTACATTTATTATTTTACTGTTGCTTGAATTCTTTAATAATGGTAAAAAGGCTTGCATCATTTGGAAAGTTCCAAAAAAATTAACTTCAAATCCTTGGCGTAAAGTTTCAATATTTAATTCACTAGGTAGTGTATTGAAGTCTAGCGCTATGCCTGCGTTATTAATTAATAAATGTAAGTGGTCAGTCATTTCGTAAATTTTCTTTATTGCTTCTTGAATGGATTGTGAATTTGAAATATCTACTTGAATATAGGAAACGTTTGAAACATTTAAAGATTCTACGGCTTGTTGTCCAAGTTGTTCATTACGAGCACCTAAAAATACGTGATAATCTTTTTCTGCTAATTGACGAACAAGTTCATATCCAATTCCTTTATTTGCACCTGTTATAAAAGCATATTTTTTCATATTGAATTCCTCCAGTAGTGTTATAGTAGGTTACAATGGAAAGGATACAGCCTAAACTTAAGTTTAGGTCAAGAGGAATTTTTTAAAATAAATATAGAATATCTATATATAAGAGTGAGAATTCTTATCATTTAAGAGAAAGTCTGTTATTATAAGAGATGTAGGTATTATATTTTCAAGGGGATGAAAACATGGAGTACAGAATTGAAAGAGATACATTAGGAGAAATAAAAGTTCCAGCTGATAAATTATGGGCAGCACAAACACAACGTAGTAAAGAAAACTTTCCAATTGGAACAGAGCAAATGCCACTTGAAATTGTAAAAGCATTTGCAATTTTAAAGAAGAGTGCAGCGCTTAGCAATCAAAAATTAGGAAAGCTATCAGAAGAAAAAGCAGAAGCAATTGTAGAAGCTGCGGACGAAGTGATTGCAGGGAAATGGAATGAACATTTTCCGCTTGTCGTATGGCAAACAGGTAGTGGTACACAGTCAAACATGAATGTGAATGAAGTAATTGCAAATCGTGGGAATCAAATTTTGAAAGAGAAGGGATCTGACGTACATATTCATCCGAATGATGATGTGAACATGTCACAAAGTTCAAATGATACATTTCCAACGGCGCTTCATGTAGCTTGTGTAATCGCAGTAGAAAATCACGTATTACCAGCAATTACGAAATTAAAAGAAACTTTAGCAGAAAAAGTAACTGCATTTGAACATATTATAAAAATTGGTCGTACACATTTACAAGATGCAACGCCGTTAACTTTAGGGCAAGAAATTAGCGGATGGCACCGTATGCTTGAAAAAACAGAGCGTATGATTGCAGAGAGCAATACATATATGAAAGAGTTAGCAATTGGTGGAACTGCGGTTGGAACAGGTATCAATGCTCATCCTAAATTTGGTGAGATGGTATCAGAGGAAATTAGTCAATTTACAGGTAAACAATTTGTTTCTGCACCAAATAAGTTCCATGCATTAACGAGCCATGATGAAGTTGTATATACTCACGGTGCATTAAAAGCATTAGCTGCGGATTTAATGAAAATCGCTAACGATGTACGTTGGCTTGCAAGTGGTCCACGTAGTGGTCTTGGAGAAATTATTATTCCAGCAAATGAACCGGGAAGCTCTATTATGCCAGGGAAAGTAAATCCAACGCAAAGTGAAGCATTAACGATGGTTGTAGCGCAAGTGATGGGGAATGATGCAACAATCGGATTTGCTGCGAGCCAAGGTAACTTTGAGTTAAATGTATTTAAACCTGTTATTGCTTATAACTTCTTACAATCAGCTCACTTATTAGCGGATGCAATTGTTTCGTTTAATGACAATTGTGCAGTTGGTATTGAAGCAGATGAAGAAGTAATTAATGAAAATGTGAATCGTTCACTAATGCTTGTAACAGCGCTAAACCCACATATCGGATATGAAAATGCAGCGAAAATTGCGAAGCATGCTCATAAAGAAGGGTTAACTTTAAAAGAAGCAGCATTGCAATCTGGGCTACTAACAGAAGAGCAATTTGATGAAATTGTAGATCCAAAGAAAATGATTGCTCCAAAAGAGTAATAGAGAAAGCCAAGGTTCTTAGTATAGAATCTTGGCTTTTTTGATGTTCATTTTTATGTTTCATCTACTTGCAATACTACAAGCTTCAAAATATATTATTTGTTAGCAGGCGTATTCATTACTTTCATCTGTGGGCAGTTCTCTTTTAAGAGTGAAATGAATTTTTCTTCTTCTAGTGGTACGAAAGTGGTCACTGAGTCAAATAAATTGTAATGGATTTCTAATTGTTGTCTAGTCCATTTTTTTGAATGAAGTTTTTTACCAGAGTATTTAACGTGACGAATATCTTCAAATGGAATTTCAGTATGAAAAATGAAACCGTGTTTTACAACAAGAGATGATTCCGTTATGTTGTAGTGAGAGAAATAGAATGAAGAAAGATTCACGATATTTAATAGCATCATGAGAGTGAAAAAAATAGAATTTTCATTTTGGAAGAATAACGAAACGAAAAAAATAATTATAAATAATGTAATGAAAATGACGTGGAATGGATTTTTTTTCGCTTTAAATTTCAAGTTAGTCACCTCGGTATACTTGTTCTTTAACTAAATTAAATCATAACATTGTGATAAAACGCGTGAATATGCAGAATTGCATATTCGCGCGTTTTATTATTCATGTAAAATTTCTTGATGGGATAAATTCAAAAGAAGTTTTGTAATAGTGGAGTGGCATAAAGTGACTTACAAGAATAGAAAGATAGCGTTAGTCATAATTAGTTGTATGATCATTATGAGTAGTTGTGCTAATAAATTTGTTGAAGATAGAAATCGAAAGCATACATTTGTACAAGCAAGTAAGGTTTTAGTAGAGACTGTAAATAGAATATATAAAAAGTAAAGGATGTTTTCTTATACGAAAACATCTTTTTTGTAGTTAAAATTGAATACTGAAGTTTTGGAATGAGTGAATACCAGTTCCATATTCACTAATCGCATATGTATTCTGTGCAATTTGTTTAACGGTAAACTAAGGGTCTTAAAGAATATTTATGTTCTATTTCACATCCTATAAAATGAATTTGTATAAACATATTCGCTTTTCGTTGTATTAAACCCTTTTGTTAGATGTTTTATAAAAGTTTATAAAATGGGCAAACGAAACGTTGAAATGTTTGTTTGTGTTGTGATAAGATGATGAAGTGATAATAAACGATATATTGATTTGTTTGGTTTTAAATAAACATTTTTAAGGAGTGTTTAGTATGAGCGATATTTCAGAGAAGTTTTGGGATGCGTCAATAGAGGAATTAAAGAAAGGGTATGTGTTTGATGAAGAAAAAGAGGAGTACATTTGCTTAGCTTGTGGTGAAACATTTATTAAAGGTGTTATTTATCAAGATAACCAAATTTTGTATGAAGCAGAGAAGTTCGTCCAATTGCATATTCAAAATGAGCATACGTCTATGTTTGATTATTTGTTAAATATGGATAAGAAATTTACTGGTTTAACGGATTTACAAAAGAAAATGGTTCAGTTTTTCCATATGGGACTGAATGATAAAGAAATTGTAAAAGAGATGGATGGCGGAAGTACATCAACAATTCGTAATCATCGATTTACACTGCGAGAGAAAATGAAGCAAGCAAAAGTATTTTTAGCGCTAATGGAATTATCAGAAGAAAAATCAAAAGTACAAACGAAATTTGTGCCAATTCATAGAACAGCAACGATGGTGGATGATCGATACAATATTACGGAAGAAGAAAATGATGAAGTATTAAAAGCTCATTTTACAGAAGGATTAGATGGACCTCTCTCTAAATTTCCGAAGAAACAAAAGCGTAAATTAATTATATTGCGCCATTTAGTGAAGAAGTTTGATAGTAATAAAAAGTATACTGAAAAAGAAGTAAATACAGTGATAGAAAATGTATACCCTGATTTTGTAACTTTAAGAAGATATTTAATCGAATATGGATTTTTAGATCGAACAGCCGATGGAAGTCAATATTGGGTGAAGTTATAATCATACGAAAAGAAAATGAATAGAAGCACAGTATTATAACAACTATACAAAGAGATAGAGATTGAAAATAGATGTTTAATAAAAGGAGAAATGAAATTTGAAACCACCTGCAGATAACAATAAAGAAGGTGCGGAGTCACATAAGTTGGAAAGTGAGAGTAAACCGATTTGGAAATCGATGTCGATGTTTTTAGTACCGTTATTATTAAGTAATGTACTACAATCAGTTGGACAATTATTTGGTATGGTAGTAGTAGGAAGATGGCTTGGAGTTAATGATTTAGCGGCTATATCAGCATTCTTCCCATTATTTTTCTTGCTCGTTTCATTTGTAATTGGTATCGGTTCAGGAAGCTCTATTTTAATTGGTCAGGCGTTTGGTGCTAAAAACGAAGATCGTTTAAAAGCTATCGTTGGTACGACGTTGACGTTTACCTTTATTATTGGAGTTGTGTTGGCGATAATAGGCAGTATTTTTGCGATGGATATTATGCGTCTAATGGGAACGCCAGAAAATATTATTGAAATAAGTGTACATTATGCACGGATTTTATTTATATCGATGCCAGTATTATTTTTATATTTCGCATATACAACATTTATGAGAGGTACAGGAGATTCTAAAACGCCATTTTACTTTTTAATTGTAAGTACAGCGCTAAATATGATCTTATTACCGATTCTTATTTTTGGATGGTTAGGAGCTCCGAAATTAGATGTGTATGGAGCGGCCTATGCATCTGTTATATCTACAGTTATTACGTTTATTGTCATGCTTGTGTATTTAAAGAAGAAAAATCACCCATTACAACTAGATGGAACGGTTAGAAAATACCTTCGAATGGATGGGGAGTTATTAAAGCTATTACTAAGGCTCGGTATTCCAGCGAGTATTAATATGATATTAGTTTCATTATCTGAAATTGCCGTAATCGCATTTGTAAATCGTTACGGTTCGGATGCAACAGCTGCTTACGGCGTTGTGAATCAAGTTGCAAGTTATGTACAAATGCCAGCAGTTAGCCTTGGTATTACAGTTTCCATTTTTGCGGCACAATCGATTGGTGCGAATCAATTTGATCGATTACAGAAAGTTGTGAAGGCCGGAATTATTATGAACTACGTCATCGGTGGTGTGTTAATATCTCTTATTTACGTATTCTCAAGAGACATTTTATCACTATTTTTAACGAGTCAAACTACAATTGAAATTGCTCATAGCTTAGTTATGATTACATTATGGAGTTATTTAATTTTCGGTCATGCACAAATTATTAGTGCGACAATGCGAGCGAGCGGTACAGTACTTTGGCCAACTGTTATTGGAGTTGTTTCAATTTGGCTTGTAGAAGTACCCGTAGCATATTATCTTTCTTACCATACAAGTCTTGGAATAGAAGGCATTTGGATCGGGTATCCAGCAGCATTTATTGTCAGCTTAATATTACAGTATGCATATTATAAGCTTTCATGGCAAAAGAAACGAATTACACGATTAGTTAGTTAAATAGAAAAATGTCCCTAAGTTATTAGACTTAGGGACATTTTTTCATAAGTTCAGGTTTATAAATAGCTTTTTAAAGTTATATCAAAATGTTGTCTAATGAGTGTTTTATCACTCATATAAAACTCCCACGCTTTTTCCGGTTCACCGATAATCTCAAAGGATTCCTCTGTAATATATAAAGCGCAATTATCCTCCAGTGCAATTCCTTCTATATTCCCTTGATGATTTTGTAAAAAGGAATGGAAGGCGTTCATTCTGTTTAATTGATTATAATGTGGACAAAATCTTTTATTAACAATACCCCATCCGTTACTCTCTATATAACCAGAACCTTCATAATCTGATCGGATACTAGACGTGAACCAACACATAGCACCAGCGCTATAACCAGCAATAAGTGTTCCTTGCTGCAGAGCCAATAATAATTTTTCATCGAGTCTATGTTCTTTCCATTGCGTAAGCATGTGAATATAGTTCCCGCCACCTAAATAAATTAAATCGGCTGAATGAATCATCTCGTCTATTTCATACTTTGAAGGTGAATCTGTTGTACTACGTAAAATTTGTACTTCACAATGTAATTGTTTTTCAAAAGTGTCTAAAAATAATTTTATATAGCTTTCATCATCATGACTAGCCGTTGGAATAAACAATATTTTTGGGTACTGTTTATTTGTTAATTCTATAAGGCGTTCATTAATAGGCAAGTGATTTGAATCTTGTAAATCACCGCCACCAATGACAGCTAATTTCATAGTAAAGCACCACCTAATTATTTTTGTTATATAAAAATTCGATAGAAGAGAGTTACATTCCTTCCGTAATGTAATCAATAATTAGAAAATGTAGCTTAAGTATATCGGAATAGTAAAGAAACTACTGACTATATACCAATGCATTAGAAACCATACATTGATATATAATATTTCATACTAATGTTTCAAAATATGGAAAAAATATGTTTAAATAGATATAATGACGCATTGATTCATATTGAATTTATACTTATATTTTAAAAGGGTATCGGAAATAATAGCGATTTTTTAAAACAGTTTTTACTTTTAATAGGAAGTTGTATTACAATATGTTAAAATTATTTCAATATATTTATTTAATATGAAATACAAAGAAGGAGAGTGAAAAAAGTGGATTTTCGATTTGAATTTACAACGAAGCTGAAAGAATACTTAGACGATGAGAAGGATGAAAAAATAATAAAAGATGGACACAGAGATGTAATTTTTCACTATTTATATGCGTTAGAGACTGAAATTGGCGTTGTTAAAAATCCTAATTTTACTTTTTTTGCATCAGGAAGACGTTCACATATAGTGTTAGAAAACGTTGAATTTAAAACAGAAGTAAATGTAAAAAGTAATATAATTGAAATTACAAAAATAGTGGATAATGTAGCTATTCCGTTAGATACTATCGTAGCGAAAGATCGGGAATTATTTGCACTTGGACGTAATGAGAAGTTTAGTGTACAAATATTAGAGCAGTATCTTTTTGATACATTTGGAGAAAAATTAGGTTTAAAATGAATGGAATAGCCTATGTATTTATGGGTAGTTAATTTTCATATATATCATTTACGTTTGACCTTTCATTTAATTTATACTACAATTCGTAGTGTGAAAGGAGTTGTACAATGTTTACTCAAAACTATAAGTTAAATGAGCACGGGTTAAATCATTTCTTTGGACCGCTTGAAGCGAAAATTATGGAGATTGTTTGGTCTAGCGATGGTATTACTATTAAAGAAGTGCAGCAGAAATTAAGTGAAGAATCACCTGTGAATTTTAACACTGTTATGACAGTTATGAACAGGTTAGTAGAGAAATTACACTTAGAAAAACAGACTGTGAAAAGAAGTGGTATATATCGTGCTGTACAAACAAAAGAAGAATTCTTATCCAATCAAACGAAGAAAATGACACAGGAATTGATGGGGGAATTTGGAGATTTAGTTGTAAATCATATGTTAGATGAGTTAGAGCAGGCTGATCCGACTTTAATAAAAAAGTTAGAAGACAAATTGAGTCAGTTAAAAAGAGAGGATTAATGAAATGAAATGGCAAATGCGTAAAATCGTATTGTTAGCAGTAATTGTTAGTATCCTCTTTTTCAGTATGTTAGTGTATTACGTTACATATCCATTTCTGTTTCAAAATAAGATGTTCCTTCTTTCAAATTTTTGCTTGTTCCAGTTAGAAAAACATATGAAAGAATTATCGCTGATTCGTATTATAATCGCTGGATTATTACTACTTACTGTATTAATCGTGTGCAAAAGAATTTGGCGACAATTTTTCTATAGTAAAAAATTACAAAAAGTACTTATCCCTTTCGTCCGAAAAAGAAAACAAATATATATATTGCCGACTACGGAAGTTGCGGCATTTACAATTGGGCTATTTCGTCCGAAAGTTGTCATGTCGGAAGGGTTGCTTCAAACATTTTCAGATGAAGAAATTGATGCGATTATTTTCCATGAAGAATATCATCAAAAGAATTGGGATCCGCTAAAATTATTTTGTTTTACGCTATTAGCAGAAGGAATGATGTACATACCGATATTAAAAGGGTTGTTACAGCGATATCATACGTATCAGGAGCTAGCTGCTGATAAATATGCGATGCAAAAAATGGAATCTTCATTTGAGTTAGGTAGCGCGTTATTAAAATTAATTAAAATAAAGACAATGGAAAATCGATGTGTTACAGCTTCATTTGCAAAAACAGCAATAAATTTACGAATCGAGCAAGTGTTAAATGAAAAGGTTGTTAAGCTTACTATTCCGTTACATACGAATTCGGTATATGTAACAGTAGGTTTATTCTGTATGTCGGTTGTACTTATTGTCGGAGAGTGCATATAGCCTCTTTTTTTAAGAATAAACACTACTCATTGTAGTGTTTAAGGGGGAATAAAATGAATGCAGCAGATTTAACAATTTGGCTTGTGGCTGGGGCGGGAGTATTGTCATTTATATCACCGTGCTCTTTACCGCTATATCCATCTTATTTATCTTATATTACAGGTGTGTCTATCCAAGATTTAAAAGAAAATCGTGGGATTATGCAAAAATCAGCGATTATACATACAGTATTTTTTATGATCGGATTTTCGGTTATATTTTACGCGTTAGGTTTATCGGTAAGCTGGATTGGAATAACATTTTCATCTAACCAAAAATTGATTCAACAAATTGGTGGGATTTTTATTGTTTTAATGGGGCTATTTATGACGGGCTTGTTTCAGCCTAAGTGGCTTATGGCAGAGAAAAAGGTGCAGTATAGAAGTAAATCGACTGGATATATTCGCTCGATTTTAGTCGGTATGACATATGCAGCGGGTTGGACGCCATGTGTTGGACCGATATTTTCAGCTGTACTCATGCTTGGCGCGACGAATCCTGAAGGGGCGCTTCTTTATATTACAGCGTATACTCTTGGGTTTGCGGTTCCATTTTTCGTGATGGCATTCTTTATTGGGAAGGTAAAATGGATTGTTACATATGCCAATGTCATGATGAAAATTGGCGGTGGAATGATGATTGTAACAGGTATTTTATTGTATACAAATCAAATGACGAAAATTACAGCATTCTTTATTCGTCTATTCGGTGGATTTACAGGTTTTTAAAAATGAGGAGGAAGAAAAGTGAAGAAAATAATTGCTATTATATTAGTAGGGGCACTCGTTTGGGCGGGGGTTAACTTTTATAATTCAAAGAAAGAAGAGAAGGAAAGAAAAGCGAAACAAGCAGAGTTACAGGAGAAAGAAGTATTACCACAAGTCGGTTTTAAAGCACCTAGCATCACATTAAAAGGATTAGACGGAAAGTTACAGTCGTTAAATGATGCCAAGGGAAAACCGTATATTATTAATTTTTGGGCATCATGGTGTGGGCCGTGTGAAATGGAGGCACCTGACTTAGTTCATATGTATGATAAATATAAAAAGGATGTTGAAATTTTTGCGGTGAATGCAACTGTTAGTGACCCAGTACAAGAAGCAAGCGCATTTGCTAATCGTTATGGTTTTGAGTTTCCTGTTCTACTAGATATGGACGGAGTAGCTGGACTAGATTATAAAGTATTCTCTTTACCGACGACATTTTTTGTTAATAAAGATGGAATTATAGTAGATCATGTACGAGGTGTATTACCACCAGATCAATTAGAAAAGAAATTTAAGAAATTGATTGAGAATTAAAAGGAGATTTGGTGACGATGGAGTGGATTGTGAGGTTACAACCCATATCTCTTATAATTGGAAGTCTATTTGGTTTTATGTTGATGAAACGAAAGATGAAGTATCAAAATGTATCATATGAAAAAATGATGGATGCCGTAACAAATGCTTTTCTTATCATCGTATTTGTATGGAAGTTTGCACCAGCAATTTTAAATCCTGTATGGGCTTTTGGGGCGCCGGTGCAAGCAATATTAGCTATTGGAAGTATACAACATATTGTAGTAGGATGCGTAATTGCGAGTGTATACATTTTTTGGAAAAGTAAAAAGGAACAATTTTTGCTTCGTATTTTACTTGATGTACTCCCTTTTGGATTGTGTGTGTGCATTATCTTTTATTTTCTATTCCATCATGAAGTAGGTGTACAAACGACACTACCATGGGGAATGAATATATATGAATCTAAATTTTTATATCATCCTATTTTCGTATATGAGATCATCCTTGCTCTTTGTATAATGGGCTTGTTATGGATGAAAAATGAAAGGCTCGGAAATGGAAAGAATATAAGTGTTTTTCTAATTATTGAGGGGTTTGCTCATATTATTATTTCGCTTGTTAGTGAACAAAATTCGGTTCTGTTTGGTCTATCAGCAGAGCAAATAATGAGCTTTTGTATTATTAGTTTAGGGATTTTGTTGGTGCCGAAAAAATAAAAGATAGCCATGTACAGAGAGTATCTGTATGGCTATCTTTTATAAGCATATTTCTTCATCATATGCTAAATCATTATATTGTAGAAATCTAAAAAACCCCTTTATTAGGGGTTTTTAGGTTTCTATAGGTCTGCATGTGTTTCTTGTTTATCTGTATCCCATTTTGGAAGTTGTTTTGCTTGTTGACTTTCAGTAAAATTATTAAATCCAAAAGCAAGTATGCATGTAAAGGTTAAAATAGCTAAACTAATCTTTTTCATTATCTTAGTGCCTCCTTAGTTAATAATTTTTGTTTTGCTTCGTAAGTTTTGAAAAAATATTTTTGAGATTTCTCTATTTTATTCACTTTATGAAATTCTACTGCTAATAATTCGTAATATTCTTGTACATAATCGTATAATTCTTTACTGTTAAAATATGTAGTGCCTGCAATGATTGCGTTTTCTAAGTCGTCTAGAATACCAGTGTGTTGTGTTTTTAAGATAGTGAAATGGTGTTTATATTCTTGATTATTTAATTCATTACAAATTTCTAAGCCTTTTTGAACCCAATCGTTTGCAAGTTCTTTTTCATTTAAACTAAAATGTTCTTTGGCTTGTAGAAAATTGGCTTTTAGGTGTTTAGGTAATTTGTTTGTAACTATTGTAAGATGTCTAATAGCAAGGGTTGATAGATTTTGAGAAGAGTAGAGCCAACCTAAGTTATTTCGAACTTTTAAGATTAGTGTATCGTCTTTCAGCTTTTGTAAAATATTGATTGCTGAATTATAGTTCTCTTCGGCTTGTTCGAATTGTTTTAAATAAACAGAACATGAGCCTAAAATGTTTTCGCATAGAGCTATTTTAATTTCATAACGTGGATATTTTGAGAAAATCTCTTTAGCTTGATTTGCATAATTGATTGCTGTAAGTGGTTTGTTTGTATGGTGATTAAATATAGCAAATTTATATTTATATTCAGCTTCTTCTAGTTCGCCTGGTACATGTTTTAAAAGGGATTCAGCTTTTTCGTATTCTTTTTTTGCTTCATCATAATTTCCAATAATGGTAGCATGTTCAGCTTTAAAAAAGTGATAATAATAAGTAATAAAGTCTTCAGTTATTGGATTGTCTAAACGAACAATTTGACTAAAAGTATCATACTTAATGTTTGTCCAATCGGTTAGGACCTTATATTTAAAGTTTAGTAGGGAGTAGTAAAGCGATAGAGTTTGATCAGCTTCAATTTTATTAATCTGTTTCTCTATTTTTTCTTTTAATTGTTTCGCTTCAATTAATTGCTCCGCTACCATTACTTGATATAAAATATTTAATTCGTTGACAATCTGTTCATGCCCTTTTAATAACACACTCATTATATATTCCCCCATTCGATAAAAGTATCCTAATTTAATTATTTCTATAATAGCAAAATAGAAGAAGTATAAGAGTGATTTTACCATATTTTTCAACAAAATTCTGAAAAATTAATTAATTTTTACATATTTCTTATTTTTATGTGAATATTACAAATGCCTCTGGTAGTGGTGGGATGAATCTAACTCATGATACGTTAGCATCAATGGGAGGGATAGTTTTACTTGTAAATATGTTTTTAGGAGGATTGTTCGGATTGGGTCCAACTGTTAAGTTTTTAACAAAAATTTCACTTTCTTATTTAATAAAAACAGGATAATCCTCATTTTATAAGAATCATCCTGTTTTTATTGATATATTAAAAAATCGGCGGAGTAACAGAAAATAAGACTATCGCGTTTTTTTCAAAATGATTCACCCATTTATGCTTTAAATAAGCAGGTATTTTTACACTGTCGCCAGTTTCTAATACGTATTCATCCTCATTTAAATATAATGTGATTTTCCCATCTAAGACAAATGCTAATTCTTCTCCTTTATGTTCTAGCACATTTTCTGATGAAGCTGTATTAGGCGGGACGGTCATAATTGCTGTTGCTAAATTTCCAGTGAAATCAGGTGAAAGCATTTCATATGATAAATTATCAATAATCATTTTCTTTCGCTTATGGGAACGTACAATTAAATCGTCTGTATTTGTATCTTCAAGTAAAAAGCTAAATGTTGGCACATCAAGAGCTTTAGCAAGCACTTTTAATGTTTGGATAGAAGGGTTAGCGGACCCGCGCTCAATTTGACTTAACATTGATGGTGTAATATCGGCCATCTTTGCTAGTTCTTTACTAGTTAAACCTTTTTCTTTTCTTTGTTTTTCAATTTTTTTACCAATATCTATATTTTCCATAATGAAAATCTCCTTAATGATTATTAAATTATATTTAAATAAATTAAATTAAAATTAACTTAATAGGATTATTTGTGTTAAACTATATTAAAATTAATTTAATTATAATTTATTGTATGGTGAGCTACAAGGATATAAGGAGGAAACAAAATGAAAGAAATAGGGGCATTACAAGCAGAATATCCATTAGTGAATAAGCTTATTGCAACAGAAGAAGTATTTTGGATAAATCCAAACATAGAAAAGTATGAAACAGCAATAAAAGATTCACCACTTAATGAAGAGAATGTAAAAGATGCGGAAGAGAGATTAAAGCGTTTTGCACCATATATTGCGAAAGTTTTTCCTGAAACGAAAGGGGCGAACGGCATAATCGAATCACCTTTAGTGAAAATACCTTCTATGAAAGAAGCTTTAGAGAGAAAATATGAGCAACCTATTTTAGGAGAATTATTATTAAAATGTGATAGTCATCTTCCAATATCAGGATCAATTAAAGCTAGGGGCGGTATTTATGAAGTGTTGAAACATGCTGAGCAACTAGCATTGCAGCACGGAATGGTAACAGAAGAAGATAATTATTCCGTTTTAGATAGTGATACATGTAGAGAGTTTTTCTCGAAATATTCAATTGCAGTAGGTTCTACAGGGAATTTAGGACTTAGCATAGGGATTATGAGTGCGAATCTAGGTTTTAATGTAACTGTTCATATGTCAGCAGACGCAAAAGAATGGAAGAAAGATTTATTAAGAAGTAAAGGTGTAAACGTTATTGAATATGAAGATGATTATAGCAAAGCAGTAGAAGAAGGAAGAAGACAAGCGGATGCGGATCCTAGCTGTTATTTTGTAGACGATGAAAACTCGCATGATTTATTTTTAGGATACGCAGTAGCAGCATCACGATTACAAAAGCAATTAGAAGAGTTAGAGGTTGTAGTAGATGAAAATCATCCTTTATTTGTTTATCTTCCGTGCGGAGTAGGAGGAGGACCTGGCGGAGTAGCATTCGGTTTAAAGTTATTGTATAAAGATAATGTTCATTGTTACTTTGCAGAGCCAACACATTCTCCTTGTATGTTACTCGGCTTAATGACAGGCCTTCATGACAAAATTTCCGTTCAAGATATCGGAATTGATAATGTAACAGATGCGGATGGACTTGCGGTAGGAAGGCCATCTGGATTTGTCGGTAAAACGATGGAACCATTTTTGAGTGGGAATTACACAGTAAGCGATGAAGAGTTATATAGATTGTTAAAAGAGCTAGCTGATACGGAGAATATTTATTTAGAGCCTTCTGCACTAGCAGGTATGATAGGGCCAGTGAAAGTATGTAAAGAAGATGAGTATTTACAAAAGCTACAGTTAACAGAGAAGGTGAAAAAAGGTACTCATATTGTGTGGGGAACGGGTGGAAGTATGGTTCCAAACGATATAATGGATGAATATTATAGGAAAGGTTTGGAATTAACGATATAAGAAAAATGAGGCTAGTTGTAGCCTCATTTTTTCATGTACATAAAAATCTTTGTTATTTTCACAATAGTTCTTTATAGTATATATAAAGGATAACTAATATTGAATAAATACAACAAAAAGCTTTATTTTACATAATAAGAGGATGTGTATACGATGTCATTACAGACTAAATATATAGCGGGTATTTCGCTTGGGGTTATGGGTGTCGGCTTTGCGGCTTCTATCCCTTTTCAAGGAACGATAGCTGGAGAGATTATACAAGGGGGATTTGAAGCTGGGTTAGTTGGCGGGCTTGCAGATTGGTTCGCAGTTACAGCATTATTCCGTCACCCGATGGGAATACCAATTCCGCATACAGCTTTGTTACCTAAAAATCGTAAACGAGTAACGAAAGGGCTCATTCATACGTTAGAAAATGAATGGCTGACGAAAGAAAGTATTACGAATAAAGTAAAAGAGATGCAGTTAGCACAAATGGTACTGCAAATTGCTGAGAGAGAAATGCAGTCTGATGCTGTGAAAAAGGGGATTGTAACGATTGCAGAGAAAGCAATTGTTACAATAGATACAGAAAAGTTAGCTGTTATTATTGAAAAAGAATTAAAAACATATTTGCATACAATTAATACAAGTAACATTTTACAAGTGCTTGTTGATCAATTAGTTGTGCAAGAATATGATGAAAAGACACTTGATTACATATTAGTGAAGGTAAAAGATTGGACAGCGCAAGATGAAGCTCGTTACCAGCTCGGTAGCTTAGGTATGAAGGCAATGGAAAATATAAAAGTAGATGGATTCTTGCAGTTTACTTTGAAATCATTTATGAATATTGTAGATGAAGATAAAATTGGCGGCATTTTGCAGAAGTTTATCATTAGCAATATTAACAGCTTACAAGATGCAGATAATAGCACGAGACAACTTATATTAGCGAAAATTCGTCAAGAAATTATAAATGTAAAAGAAAATGAAGCGTTACTACAAGAATTAGAAAATTGGAAAGAAAAATGGATTGCCAATTGGAATGCTACTGACAAAATAAAAGAGATGCTAGAGCAAGTACAACAAAGAGCAGTTGCTTTTGTAAATAATGAAGAATTTGCTGATAAATATGTTATTCCATTTTTACAAAAACAAATGAATAAAATAAAAGAAGATGAACAGACAGTTCAAAAAATAGAAGATTGGTTACAAAAACAAGTTGTAAGTCTTGTTGAGAAGAACCATTCGAAAATTGGTAAGCTTGTACAAGAAAACCTTGATAAGTTAGATGATAAAACGTTAATCGAAATGATTGAAAATAACGTCGGTAAAGATTTACAGTGGATCCGAGTAAACGGGGCTGTTTGCGGATTTATGATTGGATTAGTGTTAGAAGGAATTAAAGCGATTATATGAGAAAAACCTTCCGCAATTGCGGAAGGTTTTTTTATTTTTCAATAACACTCATATTCAAATTATAAGCTTTCTCAATATTTAACTTGTACGTCCCATTTCCAGTTTTAATCGAATTTTTATACCAATGTTCTTGGTTGTTTAATTCTGGATGTTCTTCTGAAGAAGTATTTTCGTTTTTCGTTAAATTTTCTACTTGTTCCCAAGGTGAGCTTCCGTGTGTTTCTTTTTGATTCGTTACTGCTGTTAAAGATACATCACTCTCTTTTGCAAGATGGACAGACACTCTCGAGCTTTCTTGTACAAACCAATTATTTTGTAATTGACCTGGATAAAGAGATAGTTCGTTATTTGAAGCACGGATTTCCACATTTTTATTTTGTGGAAGAACAAGCGTTGGTTTCACCTGTGGTGCTGAATTAAATAACGTATGCTGAACAGGTAATGATTTTAAAGTGATATACATCGTTTCTCCAGCCGTTTGAACTGAAAGGAAATCATCTCGTTTTAAATTGAGTTTTTCATTTGCTTTCGTCGTCATTTCATAAGTTCCCAAAAGATGAATTTGATTTGTATTATTTCCCTCTACCGTTAGAGGCTGATGCCCTGCATCTACTACGATTTTTTTGATAGATTCAGGTATATCAAATTGTCCGTCTGGAATATTACTCGTTTGCCTCGTTGTGTTAATAGAGTGACGAACTTCTTCTAGTAATCCAGTTGATAATAAACAGTAAAAAGCAATTCCGACGCTTCCTAAAACGCTGATAAAGAAAATACTAAAAATATCATATTTAATAAATGATTGTTCCTTCTTAGAAAATAGAAGGTATAGTAAAACTTCGGCTCCAAGTATGATAAGTAAAACTGGCCACCATGCAGTTAGTGTATCTAATACTTGAATTCCTTTTATGACTGAAAATAGTAAAAAGCATCCTAACGATATAATAGAAAGCCCCATTGAGAATGTTCCAACACGCCAAGTCCTCATTCGCTTGTCCCACCTTTGTTTTCTTTATTTCCAAGTAATAATTTAAAGCCGCCGCCAATTAAAAGGAGCGCAACGATAGATGTTTGGAAATAGCGATAATATAGTTCACTAAGATGAATATTAAATATAGTTGCAAAATAATTGTCCAAAATAGGAAGGACTGTTTGATTTAATAAATAATAACCACCGAGTGTAATTAATCCGATACCGATCCATCTTTGATGATTTATAAAATAATCGATAATGGGTTCGTCTTGAACTCGTTCTTTTCCGTATTTTGTGGTTTGCTGTAAAGCGTCAAAAAAGCTATAGAACCAAATGATTGGTACTAAAAATAAAAACGCTGAAAGTCTTAATAAGTCGAGTAAATATATGGAAAGTAAAAAGGCTGCCATAAGCTGAAGACCACGGCGCTGTAAGCCTAAATACATATGTCCTGCTCCAGGGAACATTGCTAAAATAGAAGCGAATGTTTTACTTTTCTTTCCTTGTTCACGATGTTCTTCAAAATCTTCGAAAATAGTACGGTCAACTAATTGCTCACCCCGTTCTTTTTTCTGGAGCTGCTGAACAACATCGAAGAAATTATAAATCCATAAAACAGGTAACGTCATGAGAAAGATAAGGAAACTTTCTTGAGATGTTAAAAGTGCAACGAAAATAATCATACTTCCGATTCCTGTACAAGCTACTAAAAATGTAAGGCCACGTTGCATAAGTCCTAATTGGAAATGGCCAAGTCCAGGGATGATGGATAGGAGAATGATATAAAATCGTTCGCTCTCTTTAGAGGAATTTATCAATTCTCCAGCTTCTTGTTTTTTCGTTTGTTTTATAATGGTGATAACTAAATCTAGTAAGTTAATTACCCATAGAACAGCTAGTAAAAATAGAGAAAGAAAAGCAATATCACGTTCTCTTACTACTATGGTACAAAATACTGCAAAGGAGAATAGAAATAAAGATCCTCCGCTATATAAAATAAACCGTCCTAGCTTTTTTAAGTATAAATGTCCAAGCCCAGGAATTAGCCCTAATACAAGTGCTAAAAAGGGGTTTTTATTCATGCTTTGAACCTCCGTCCTTTTTTGGTGTGTCTACCGATTTGTTTACAATTTGTTGTGAGATAGAAGACTCGTTATGTTTTGAAGATTTCTCGAAATTTGATGTCGCTGTAAAAATATATTGGAATAAACCACTTACCATAAAAATAATTGTAGCCGCAGTCGCAATTATGTAGTGAATAATGGTGCGCTTTAGTGAGTTTGTTTTTATATTTTCGTTAGGCTGTAGCGTTTCAAAATCAATTTGCGTTATAACTTCGTTCGTAAATGAATCATCATTTATCATTGGAAGGTTTTCCTGTTGTTCATCGATACTTTCCATATAAAGTGCTAAACAATGATCACATTCATAAAGGTGTTCTTCCATAGATTCACGTTCATTGCTTTCTATAAAATCTAGAGTATAATTGCGCCAATCTTCTTTTGAATAATGTGTCATAGAAACTCTTCCTCCTTCCAATGTTTTTTAATCCATTTTCTTGCCCGATACAGTTTCATTTCGACTGTTTTCACTTCGATATTTTCCTGTAAAGCAATTTCTTGATAGCTTTTTTCTTCTAAGTAATGTGAGAGAACGACGTCACGATAATTTTCGGGAAGTTCTCTCAGTTTTTGAGCAATGAGTAATTTTTGCTCTTTCGTCAATAGTAAAGCTTCAATGTTATGAGAGGATTTTATATTTTCCTCTGTTTCTTTACATAAGGAGAGTTCTTCGTTTTCTCTAGCTTTCTTTCTCTTATAATCAATAGCGTGATTGGTGGCAATACGTGCCATCCACGTTTTTAATCCGCGAAATTGATAATTTGGGAGAGAGGTGTGAATTTTTACGAATACTTCTTGTGTAACATCTTTCGCATCTTCTTCATGTCTTAAAATAGAAAAGATAACTTGAAAAATATAATGACGATATGTTTGTACAAGGATACGAAAAGCATGCTCGCTTCCTTGCTGTGCTTTTTCAATTAATTGTTTTTCCTCAATGGGTCTCTCCCTCCTTTTTGACGCATTCTATTATATAGACGTAAAGAATGATAAGTCACCCTACACATATTGTAAAAAAAGAATAATATATTTTTTGCAGGAGAGCTAGATGAAAAAAGGTGTGAAAAAATGGTAAAGAGAAGTATATAATGAGCAAGTAGGAAATGTTACGGGAAGAAAGGATGTGAATGTTAGTAGGGGAAGGGCCATACTAACAAACATGAAAATTAAAATATTAATAGCGGATGATAACTCTTTTATTAGAGAGGGCATGAAAATTATTTTAAATACATACGAAGAGTTCGAAGTGGTAGATACTGTAAATAATGGGGAAGAAGCTGTAGCATATTGTAAAAAGCATGAAGTTGATATTGCTCTTTTAGATGTTCGTATGCCAAATATGAACGGGGTAGAGGCGACGAAGTTCATTTGTGAAGAGACGAAAACAAAACCGCTTATTTTAACGACGTTTGATGATGATGAATATATTTTGGATGCAGTAAAAAACGGAGCCAAAGGTTATTTGTTAAAAAATAACGATCCGGAGCGTATTCGTGATGCGATAAAAGGAGTATATAACGGTCAAACTGTTATGCAAGATGTTGTCCTCGATAAAATTAAGTCTAATTTAATGGAAAGTAAAGAGGAAGAATGTAAAATTGATAAGAGCCTTTTCACAGAAAGGGAGCTTAGTATTATCGCATTAATTGCAAAAGGTTTCTCGAATAAAGAAATTTCGAAACAGCTTTTTATATCTGAAGGAACAATTGCAAATTATATTACGTCAGTTTTAGGGAAAACTGGACTTGAACATCGCACACAAATTGCGATTTATTACTTAACAGGGAAAGTAGATTAGTGATATGGAATTTTGGCTAACTGTAAGTAAATTAATTGTCTTTTTATATATTGTGTTTAGTTATATTTACGCAAATGTAGTAAATTTACCTTGGGTTATATTTACTTTACTTATTTACCTCTCTGTAAACGTAATGATTTCTATATTTAAAAAAGATACGTATAAAAAATTATTAATCTGTATGTCAATTGGCATAATTATGTTATTTACATGGAGGGTTCATCCATTTTTTATTTTATTTTTACCTTTGAACTTATACGAAATTACATTCCATTACATAGAAAAGAATTGGCCACGCTTTGTTGTTATGATGCTCCCAATTACGATTGCAGATGAAAGTATTCGAATGACTTATGGATTAATTGTTGCATTTTCTTTTCTCGTTTTAACTATTGCAGAGCGATATATATCGCGTGTAGTAAAGCTTGAATCGCAAAATGATAAGATGCGAAAAGATATGCAACGACTTACGAAAAGCTTACATGAAAATAAAGAGTACATAAGACAATCTGAATACACATTTAAGCTAGAAGAGAGAAATCGGTTATCGCAAGAAATTCATGATAAAATTGGTCACTCGATGACGGGTGCACTTATTCAAATGGAAGCAGCAAAAAGGTTAATGGAAATAGATAAAGAAAAATCTGCGGAGTTATTACAAAATGCAATTCACATTTCAAAAGATGGAATTGAAAGTATTCGCATTACATTAAAAAATATGAAGCCTCCAACTGAGCAAATTGGCATTCATCGTATGAAATTATTCATAGAGGAATTTGCCGGTAAGAATGATGTGAATATTCCTTTTGTATACAAAGGGAACTTAGATATGATTTCTCCCATTCAGTGGAAAATTATCGGTGAGAATGTTACAGAAGCACTAACAAATGCAATGAAATATGCTGATGCGACAGTTATTTCTATAGATATTCATGTGCTTAACAAGATGGTTAAGGTGCAAGTGAAGGATAACGGAAAAGGGGTAGCTCTTGTTAAAAAAGGTCTCGGTATTATGGGGATGGAGGAGCGAACGGCGTCTGTAAACGGAAAAATTATTGTAGATGGGACAAGTGGTTTTTCAGTAACGATGTTGTTACCAATATAAAGAGAATGGTACGAGGATGAACCATCTCATATGAAAAAAGTGAATATTCTCATGTGAAAAGAATGAACTTCTGCACTGAGCAGGTTCATTCTTTTTGTTTATACTAAAAGCAGAGAAACCGAAATAGGGGTGAAAATGATGAATACATTAGAAATTAAAAATTTAACGAAAAAATTTGGTGATTTCATCGCAGTTGATAATATGTCTTTATCTATTAAAGAAGGAGAAATATTTGGCTTTTTAGGATCAAATGGTGCTGGTAAGAGTACAACGATAAATATGATTGCTGGTTTGTTAAGAAGTAATGAAGGTGAGATTAGCATACTAGGAAAAAATATAAAGAAACATAATCGATTTGCGAAAATGAATATCGGTATTGTTCCGCAAGATATTGCGATTTATGAAGAGTTAACTGCCTATGAAAATGTGAAATTCTTTGCTGGATTGTACGGATTACGAGGAGCCGAATTAAAAGCTAGGGTAGAGGAAGCTCTTCAATTTGTAGGACTTAGTGATAAACAGAAAAGCTATCCGAAGAACTTTTCTGGTGGGATGAAGCGAAGACTGAATATCGCTTGTGCAATTGCTCATAGACCGAAGTTAATTATTATGGATGAGCCGACAGTTGGAATTGATCCACAGTCAAGAAACTACATTTTGCAGTCAGTACGCAAATTAAATGAAATGGGAAGTACAATTATTTATACGAGTCACTACATGGAAGAGGTAGAAGAGATTTGTACGAAAATAGCGATAGTAGATCATGGTAAAGTAATTGCAGAAGGTACGAAAGAACAGTTAAAAGCAATTATTACTGACACGAAAGATATTTGGATTGAAGTGAAATCGGTAGAGAATTTAGATGTAGAAAAATTAAAAGAGATAAACGGTGTGAAAGCAGTTCAAATTGAAGAAAACGTAATTAAAGTGAATTCTGATGCGGGATTAAATAATTTAAATAAAATCATTCAACACTGTATCAATCATGATATTGAAATTCGTTCATTAGAGGAGCAGGCTCCCAACTTAGAAACAGTATTCCTTACATTGACGGGAAGAAACTTACGAGATAAATAAAAAGTAAATGAAGAAAAGGTAAAGGGAGGTTCATCAATTGAACATCTTCAATATTGCAATTATGCATATTAAAAGAGATTTCAGAGACGTAAGAACTTTAGTTTTTATGTTAGCATTTCCGATTGTGCTTATGCTTGTGTTAGGAACAGCTTTAAGTAATGCATTTAATAGCGATAGTCAATCGATTAAAGATATACAAGTTCTATATAAAGATGAAGCGAGTAACACGTTTTCTCAATCATTTGAAGCATTTACGAAAGAAGTGGATAAATCAGGTGTTCATTTTAAAAAAGCTTCTGGCAGTATAGATGGGAAAGAAGAAGTGAAGCAAAATAAATATGCTGTTTATGTAGAGTTAAATAAAGATGGTGCAAAATTTTATGGGAGTGACAAAAGTAGTATTGAGGGAAGTATTGTGGAAGGAATGCTTACAACATTTGTTGATAAGTACAATGTAGCGGTCGAAGTTGCAAAAGTAGATCCTACTAAGGTTAGTACGGTTATTTCAAACGGAAATCATAATGATTATATAAAAGAAACATCTTTACAAGCTGCGAAAAAACCAGGTTCTATGGATTACTATGCGGTTGTAATGACAACGATGATTGCACTATATGCTGCGATGGGAGCGAGTTCTTTAATTCGAGGAGAACGAATACGTAAAACAGGAGATCGTCTCATTGCTGCACCTATAAGTAAAGCTGAAATATTCATTGGAAAAGTACTTGGTAGCCTAGTAGCAAACGCCCTTTGCGTATTACTTGTCATGTTATTTAGTAAATTTGTATTTCAAGCGAATTGGGGCGACCACCTTGGAATCATATTTATTATTTTATTAACACAAGTCTTTCTAGCAATTAGCTTTGGTTTAGGGATCGGGTATATTACGAAAACAGCTGAATCATCGAGAGCAATTATTCTTGTTGTTATACAGTTAGCTTCTATTTTTGGTGGTGCATACTTCGTAGTAGAAGAAAATTTCATTACGAACTTATCACCATTAACGTGGGCAAACACAGCTGTCATGAAAATTATTTATGCAAACGATGTAGGAGCGGTACTGCCAGTAATATGTTTAAATCTTGGGATTTCAGCACTCTTTTTATTAATTGCAATTATTGCATTACGTAGACGGGAGGGGCTATAGTATGAAAGATATTTTATGGCTCATACAAAAAACGCTATCTGTCCTTTTGAAAAATAAAAAAGGGTTATTCATTATTATTAGTTTACCGATAATCGGAACACTCATCTCTTTTTCGATATACGGAAATGCGGGGCAAGGCACGTTAAATATCGGGATTGTAAATAAGGAAAATGAGCCGATAGCAAATGATACGATAAAGTTTTTAGAAGGATTAAATCATGTGAAAGTGAGTAAGGTTAAGGAGTCGGAAGTAGAAGATAAACTCACTTCCAAAAAACTTGATGGAGTTATTACATTACATTCTGGTTTTTCAAAAAGTGTTCGAGAAGGGAAACCAGATCATATTGAAATTGCATCGATTAAAGGTGATCAAGTAACAGCATTTATAAAATCATATTTATATAACTATATTGATAATGTAGTAGCTATTAGTAAAGTAGCAGGAACAGATCAAAGTACATTTGATACTATGTACGCAGGCTATCAAAAAAGTGCATTTAAGATGAAAACTGCAACGCTAGAAGATACTTCGAAAAATAAAGATATGACAAATCAAACGATGGGTTACCTTATTATGTTTATGCTGTTTTCAGCAGCGAACTTATCAGGTTCTATTTTAAAAGAAAAAGAAAATAGAACGTACTTTAGACTCCTATCAACACCGATAGATGGGAAGAGATTTATATTATCTAATGTCGGAGTAAATATGATGATGCTAACAGTACAAATTCTAATTACAACCCTATTCCTAACGAATGTTTTTCATACGAATATCAATATGCCTTTCATAGTGATGATTGGCGTACTCATGCTATTTGCTTTAATAGCGATTGGAATATCGTTAGTCCTTGTCGCTTTTTCGAAAAACTCAGCATCGGCAAATACGATGCAAAATCTGGTCATTGTACCAACTTGTTTACTTGCCGGATGTTATTTTCCATATGACATTATGCCAAAAGCGGTACAAAAAGTAGCTGATTTCCTTCCGCAGCGTTGGTTGCTAGACACGATAGCAAAACTACAGCAAGGAATTCCATTTTCAGAGTTGTATGTAAACATTTTAATCTTATTCGCCTTTGCGGTAGCATTCTTCTTAATTGCTATTTATAAGTTTGGAAGAAATAATGATGCGAGAAACTTTGTTTAATATGAAAAGGGTGTGACGTTAAGTCACATCCTTTTTTGTATGAAGCATGAAATCTGGATTTGAATGCCAAAATAGAAGGATGGAAAGAAAAATGAGCGAAAGGAAATCAAAATGATTAAAAAAATATTACGAATTACTTCTATTATTATTGCTATTTTCGCTTTTATTTTAATTTGTATGCATATTGATGTTAATTTAGGTAGGAAAATGGAAACTGGGAAAAACATGCCAACAGAGTATGCACCTCATTATAGTGATTTTCAATTATATGTAGAAGGAAAGTCATTTTATAAACGGTTATTTACTGATATAAAAGAAGCGAAACAATCTATTTACACTTATTTTTTTATTTTATCGGATGATAAAAGCAGTCATACTTTTTTGAACTTATTAAAAGAAAAGGCAAGAGAAGGAGTAAACGTATATTTATCTGTCGATTTACTTAACGATTTATCATTTGAAAGAAAGATGAAAAAAGAATTACAGAAAAATGGTGTGCATTTTACATATAGTAGAAAACAGGAATTACCATTCGGGTTTTATTCCCTTCATCATCGTAATCATCGCCGCATTACAACGATTGATGGAGAGATTGGTTATACAGGTGGTTTTAATATAGGGGATGAGTACTTAGGGAAAGATAAACACTTTGGGTACTGGAGAGACTATCATGTACGGATAAAAGGAGAAGGTGCAAAAGATTTAGAGGAACAATTTGCTTTAGATTGGAAACGAGATACGAAAGAAGATATAAAGAGAAGTACGAATAAAGCTAGTAAAGGGAATACATTACATACTATGGTTAGTTATAATGGGCATCACGTCGCTGAAAAATATATAGATCTTATAAAACAAGCTCAGCACTCCATTGTAATTGCAACGCCGTATTTTATAGCGAAAAATAAAGAATCCATGAATGCTTTAATCGCAGCACAAAAGCGTGGTGTTACAGTAAAAATACTTTGGTCATATAAACCAGATCTACCTCTTATAAAAGAAGCGGCGTATCCATACATACGTCAAGCTGTTAATAATGGGATTACTGTATATGGGTATAAAAAAGGAATGTTCCATGGTAAATTAATGCTTATTGATAATGAATTAACCGTTATTGGTACAACAAACTTTACTTCGCGTAGCTTCAATATAAATGATGAAATGAATTTTTATATTTATGGTGGTCCTATTGTAGGACAAGTTAATAAGACGTTAGCAGAGGATTTTCATGATTCGAAAGAAATGACGAAAGAGTTTTTTGAGAAGTTATCTTTTTGGGAGCGTTGTAAGGAGAAAGTGGCGGGATTGGTTGACTTCTATTTGTGATGATGAATTAGGAAAGGGTGCCTACAAAAGGCACCCTTTTTTGGTGGGAAATCATTATTTTTCATGCACCAGCATCGTAACATCATCATTAATCAACGTCCCCACATGTTCGCCTAAACATATTTTCTTCATGACACCAGGCTCATCAAAGTTAAAGACATGTGCTGGTAAATTATAGTCCCGGGCAAGCAGTAATGCCGCTTGATCCATGACTTGTATATTTTGTCTAACAACATCATTATAGTTTAGTTTGCTGTACATTTTTGCTGATTTATTATGCTTTGGATCACTTGTAAAGACGCCATCTACTCCTTGTTTTGCGACTAATATTGCGTCACTATTCATTTCAATGGCCCTTTGAACACTTGGGTAATCTGTCGTAACAAATGGTTGCCCGTTACCACCTCCAAAAATAACGATATACCCGTTATCTAAATGGTGGACTGCACGCAAGCGAATATATGGTTCAGCTACAGCATTAAATGGAATGGAAGTCATAACGCGTACTTCTCTATTTGTTTTACTTGTTAAAACACCGCGAAGCATTAAGCTGTTAATGATTGTACCTAACGTACCGATATTATCAGCTTCTACGCGATCGATTCCCCATTCTTCAGCTAGATGCCCCCTAAAAATGTTACCGCCACCGATGACGATGGATACTTCGATACCTAAATCAACAATGGATAAAATTTCGTTTGCGATATGTTCTAATCGTTTGGAGTTAAAGCTATTTCCAGTTTGATCGGCAAGTGCACCGCCGCTTAATTTAATTAAGACACGTTTATATGGTCTCATAACAATTCCCCCTATATAGATCGCAGTCAACTCCCCCCACTGAGATAAAGCCTTTCAGTGGGGGCTTGAGTTCGAACACTAGGTCTTTTCGTCTATCGCTAGACAGTTTGACGCTCTAGCATTCATGCTACCTTATGGTAACACCCCGAGTCTGTTTTTGGTTGGTACTGACAACGAACGATTGTTTTCCCACTTGCATCACCCTTTCGAAAAAGAGCAGTTCTCCCTTATGGAAGAAGCCACCACTCAGATGAATCCGGCGTGTGCTACAAGCCCCGACAAGTCGCGTACACATGGATGGTTGACGCACCCACTAAGCTATGCACAAAGCAATAGCCTTACGTTTTTGCACTTCTAATAGAATCGGCGTTTTCACTTTGAGATTGCCATCCAATTCTACAACTCCTGACTTTTTCAATGTATTCAGCGCACCATTAATATCAGCATGGATACATGTTCCTGCTTTACTTTGATACAGACCACGCGTAATTCGTTTGCCGCTAAAGCGATATTGCGTCTTATCATCCTTAGACCAAACTGGAACCGGATCCTTATCAAGAAAACTAGCTTTTGAAGTATAGCTTTCTTCTTGTTTGAAAAAGCGAATGCCTTCTTTTACACATTTATTCTCAATCGCTGCAATCAATTTCTGAAATGGGATTTGAACAAACTTTTGATTATTCTTTTTCCCCATATGAGAGTTTTGTTTCCAACCAGCGTTATACCCTACAACAATCGTATCTATATCGAATTCTTTCACTTTTTTGAACAACAGACCTACTGTTTGTGCAATATAACCGTTTATTTGTCTTTCTCGTTTATGCCAAAGTGCGGCCATTTTATTCGTTATAATACGTTTTGAAATTCCATTGTCCATATTTTTCTGCCCTAGATTACATATCATTTTGTTGAAGTATTGATTTATGGATTTTAGTTTTTTCCCATCCATTAAGAGGGCATCACCTGTATTGGTTACGCAACTTAACAATCTGTCTACACCTAAATCGCAACTCAAAGCGTTACTAGTGGTCGTAGGTGGTTTCTTCATTTGAGAAACGTGCATTTCATATGTATAATGCACCTCAAAGAACCGACCTTTTTGCTTTGGTACAATCTCAATGTAGGAGATGTTTTTATTTCTTAAGTTTTTTGGCATACGTATTTTAATAGAACCGAATTTTTTTCTGAATGCAACATTCATCGGAATCATCCAATACCCGTTCTCATCCACTTTTGGCACTTGATAGATTTCAATAATTCGTTTGTCAGTGGAACGAGAATAATTCGGAAACTTAGGACGCCCTGTGAACTGCTCAGTTTTTTTCTTCCACTGTTCCAACGCTTTAAAAAAGCTCTTCACTTCTGTAAACAAGGCTCTACGAATCGCTTGAACCGAATTTGATTGAATGCCCCAGTAATTCATATCGGCTTGCATGGCAGTATCCACTTCTCTTATAGTAGCCATTTTATTATGATTCAAGTAACTTTGTTTAATCGTGTACAATCCAACATTTCGCAATGCTTTTGAACTATGTGACATGCGTTGCAGTAAGCGGAATTCTTTAGCAGTCAAGCAAGCTCGCCCAATATTTTGTTTTTGAGTGAATCGTTGTATGATTTCTCTTTTCTTTTGTTTACGTAATACTTTCACTGCTTTCTTTCTGGCCATTGTTTTCACCGTCTTTCTTAGAGGACTCATTAAAAATTTTTTAACAAATCCATATTTGGAACGAAATGAAACAACATGCGAACATGTTCTTCATCGTAATTCCTTTTGACTCAAGTAGCTGAATGATAAGCATTATCCAATTTCGTTGTCTTACAATCTATTCCCTCCTCTCCTTATCTACGCAGATTATATCGTAAGACAAAAAAACAAACATTCGCACTCAAAAAATTATTATGAGCGAAACAAAAGAGTTCAGCCTACCTTCTGACGGCAATTCATCTCCACCTGAATTGTTGAGTTTCACCCGTAACACAAATCGGAGGGAGTCTTCTTGCCGAAAAGGATAAAAAAAGGAACAAAGGCAAATGCCCTTGTTCCTTTTTAAGAAAATGAAAAAGAAAAGAAGAAGATAAGACGAATTGTTTTGTATAGTTTTTCATATCATCCACTCCTTTTCATTTTGAGTTGTTTTAAGTATATATCTTTTTGATTATACGAAACAATCTGATTACTTATCAAGTTTATTTTATCGTTTTTTAACAAAATGGTGTCAATGAAAAAAAGAAGAAAAATATTTGAATTTTTTGTGACGAACTTGTAGGTTTTTGTATGATTTTGTAGGTTCGCTTATAAGATGTGTGAGTAGCTTTTATAAATTCAAATTGAAAGCGTTCGCATGAAGGGGATGAACATAAATGAAAAAATTCGGATTGGCAACACAAATTTTTGTCGCGCTTGTTTTAGGGATTGTAGTAGGGGCAGTCTTTTATGGCAATAAAACGGCGATTTCTTATATCACACCAATTGGGGATATATTTATTCACTTAATTAAAATGATTGTAGTACCAATTGTTATTTCAGCATTAATTGTTGCGGTAGCCGGTGTAGGCGATATGAAGAAGCTTGGGAAATTAGGCGGGAAGACAATTCTTTATTTCGAAATCATTACAACGATCGCTATTTTAATGGGGTTACTCGCGGCGAATATATTCCAGCCAGGTACTGGCGTTGATATGAATAACTTACAGCAAAGTGACATTTCTTCTTATAAACAAACAGCAGATGCTACAGAGAAGCAAGGATTCGCTGAGACGATTGTTCATATCGTACCGAAAAACGTATTTGAATCGATTGCACAAGGTGACTTATTACCGATTATTTTCTTCTCAGTATTATTCGGTTTAGGAGTCGCAGCAATTGGAGAAAAAGGAAAGCCTGTTTTTAACTTCTTTGAAGGTGTACTCGAAGCGATGTTTTGGGTTACAAATCAAGTGATGAAATTTGCACCATTTGGTGTATTCGCATTAATTGCGGTTACGGTTGCAAAATTTGGTGTAGCAACACTACTTCCTTTAGGAAAACTAGTGCTAGCTGTATACGTAACTGTTATACTATTCGTTGTGATTGTATTAGGTATTAATGCAAGAATGGTTGGCGTAAACATTTTTACATTAATGAAAATTTTAAAAGAAGAACTTATTCTTTCATTTACGACAGCAAGTTCAGAAGCTGTTTTACCTAATATAATGAGAAAGATGGAAGAGTTCGGTTGTCCAAAGGCAGTTGCCTCTTTCGTAATTCCGACAGGTTATACATTTAACTTGACTGGATCGGCTATTTATCAAGCGTTAGCGGCATTATTTGTTGCACAAATGTACGGTGTGCACATGTCACTGACAGAGCAAATAACGTTATTATTCGTTCTCATGTTAACATCCAAAGGTATGGCGGGAGTTCCAGGTGCATCGTTCGTTGTTGTATTAGCAACGTTAGGTTCAATGGGGTTACCACTAGAAGGTATCGCGTTAATTGCGGGAATTGACCGCATTTTAGATATGATTCGCTCATCTGTCAATGTATTAGGAAATGCATTAGCGGCCATTGTTATGTCGAAGTGGGAAGGCGAATTCGATAATGAGAAAGCAAAACAATATGTAGAAACAGTCAAAGAAACAAAAGCAGCATAAGAAATCGTTAAGGAGTGAATAATCATGGCAACATTAACTGAAGTTAAAAATGGTGTTCGAATTGAAAAAGACTTTTTAGGTGAAAAAGAAGTACCAAACTATGCATACTACGGCGTACAAACAATGCGTGCAGTTGAAAACTTCCCAATTACAGGATACAAAATCCATGAAGGTTTAATTAGAGCGTTCGCAGTTGTAAAAAAAGCTGCAGCGCTTGCGAATACAGATGTAGGAAGATTGGAATTGAACAAGGGCGGCGCGATCGCAGAAGCTGCTCAAGAAATTCTCGATGGAAAATGGCATGATCATTTTATCGTAGATCCAATCCAAGGCGGAGCAGGTACTTCAATGAACATGAATGCAAATGAAGTCATTGCCAATCGTGCGCTTGAATTATTAGGAATGGAAAAGGGAGACTATCATTATATTAGTCCAAATAGTCATGTAAACATGGCGCAATCAACAAACGATGCATTCCCAACGGCGATTCATATCGCAACATTAAACGCATTAGAAGGTTTATTACAAACGATGGGTTATATGCACGATGTATTTGAATTAAAAGCAGAACAGTTCGATCATGTGATTAAAATGGGTCGTACGCATTTACAAGACGCTGTGCCAATTCGTCTTGGACAAGAATTTAAAGCGTACTCTCGTGTACTTGAACGTGATATGAAACGAATTCAGCAATCACGTCAACACTTATATGAAGTGAACATGGGAGCAACTGCAGTTGGTACAGGCTTAAATGCAGACCCAGAATATATTGAAGCAGTTGTAAAACATTTAGCTGCAATTAGTGAACTACCACTAGTTGGTGCAGAAGACTTAGTAGATGCAACGCAAAATACAGATGCATACACAGAAGTATCTGCAGCACTGAAAGTATGTATGATGAATATGTCTAAAATTGCAAATGACCTTCGCTTAATGGCATCAGGTCCACGTGTTGGTTTAGCAGAAATCATGTTACCAGCTCGTCAACCAGGTTCATCTATTATGCCAGGGAAAGTAAATCCTGTTATGCCAGAAGTTATTAATCAAATTGCGTTCCAAGTAATAGGTAATGATCATACAATTTGCCTTGCTTCAGAAGCAGGACAATTAGAATTAAACGTGATGGAACCAGTACTTGTTTTCAACTTACTGCAATCGATTAGCATTATGAATAACGGTTTCCGTGCCTTTACAGATAATTGCTTAAAAGGAATTGAAGCGAATGAAGATCGCTTAAAAGAGTATGTTGAGAAGAGTGTAGGAATTATTACAGCCGTGAACCCTCATATCGGTTATGAAGCTGCAGCTCGCGTTGCGAAAGAAGCAATCGCGACAGGGCAATCCGTTCGAGAACTTTGTGTGAAAAATGGTGTATTGTCACAAGAGGACTTAGAGTTAATTCTAGATCCATTCGAAATGACACATCCAGGGATTGCAGGAGCAACTCTTTTAAAGAAAAATTAAAAGAAGAGGGGGGACAAGCCCCTCTTCTTTGTTTACAATATAGAAATGCTATATATGAATAGAGGTAGGGATGTTATGAGCAAGTTTACAGTAGCTTCTAATGGTGCATTAGAAACAACATTAAGAGGAGCAGAAGTATTATCAACACCACTTTTAAATAAAGGGGTAGCTTTCACACAAAATGAAAGAGAAGAGTTAGGTTTAAAAGGGTTATTACCGCCAGCGGTTTTAACGTTAGAAGAACAGGCACGCCGAGCATACGAACAATTTAGTTCTCAGCCGGATGATTTATTAAAGAATGTATACTTAACTGCGTTACATGATCGAAATGAAGTATTATTTTATCGTATATTAACAGATCATTTACGTGAAATGTTACCGATTGTATATACACCAACTGTCGGTGTAGCAATTCAAAGATATAGTCATGAATATCGTAAACCACGTGGCGTTTATTTATCAATTAACGATTCATCAGGTATCGAAGAAGCATTTACCAATATCGGTGCAACAGCTGAGAACATTGATTTAGTCGTTGTAACAGATGGAGAAGGCATATTAGGAATTGGTGACTGGGGCGTTGGTGGTATTAACATCGCAATCGGAAAATTAGCTGTTTACACTGCTGCAGTTGGAATCGATCCTAGTCGTGTATTACCAGTAATTTTAGATGTAGGTACAAACCGTGAGGAGCTATTAAACAATCCATTTTATATTGGAAATCGTCACCCTCGTATAACAGGTGAAGCTTACGATGAATTTATTGATACGTTTGTACAAGCGGTAAACAAACAATTCCCGAAAGCACTTTTACATTGGGAAGACTTTAGCTCTCGTAACGCACGAAAAATTTTAGATAAATATCGTCATGATGTTTGTACATTTAATGATGATATTCAAGGTACAGGTGCAGTTTCACTTGCGGCAGTATTATCGGCAGTGAAAGCTTCTGGTGTACCGCTAAGTGAACACCGCGTTGTTGTATTTGGTGCTGGTACGGCTGGAATCGGTATCGCAGATCAAGTTAGAGATGCGATGGTCCGCGTAGGCGTATCTGAAGAAGAATCATATAAGCGTTTCTGGTGTATTGATCGTAACGGGTTAGTTACAGATAATATGGAAGATCTTCTTGATTTCCAAATTCCGTACGCAAGAGAAGAAGCAGAAGTAAGTGAGTGGAAAGAAAATGATGTGATCGGACTTGCTGAAGTTGTGAAACATGTAAAACCGACAATTTTAATTGGTACATCTACTGTTGCAGGTGCATTTAAAGAAGAGATTATTAAAGAAATGGCTTCTCACGTAGAAAGACCAATCATTTTACCAATGTCGAATCCAACGCCACTTGCTGAAGCAAAACCAGCAGATTTAATCGAGTGGACAGAAGGAAGAGCGTTAGTTGCAACAGGAAGTCCATTTGAACCAGTTACATATAACGGTGTAACGTATGTGATTGGACAATCAAATAATGCACTTATTTTCCCAGGGCTTGGTCTTGGAACAATTGTAGTACGAGCAAGCGTCATGACGGATGGAATGTTCGCAGCGGCTGCTGAAGCAGTTGCAAGTATGGTAGATACAAGTCAGCCAGGAGCACCTATTTTACCAGAGGTCGAAGAATTACGTAATATCTCAGAAATGGTTGCAATTGAAGTAGCGAAAGTTGCAGTTGCAGAAGGTATTGCAAGAGTGAACTTAAGTGATAACGATATCAAGATGGCAGTGCAAGAAGCAATGTGGAAGCCAGAGTATCGCCAAATAAAAGCGGTAGAAAAGGTTAGAATATAGAAAAAAAGCCCGTTTATAACAATAAGCGGGCTTTCACTTTTACTACTGAAAAAAAGTATAGGAAGTGTCACCTTTGAATTGGAATCAATTATGGAAGAAAGATATGTCCCTTTTAATTATATTAATGGTCGTTGTTCCGATTGCTGGGGAGCTGAACTTTCATCCCTTTAATGATACGTTTCGAGTTAGCTTCGGTACACCGCTATTCTTCTTTTTATTATTATTTTTAAGAAGAGTACCAGCAGGAGTTGCAGGTATTCTTGTTGGTATATCTGTAGTCTTATTCCGAGTATGTCTTGACTGGATCATGCAAGGTTCATTTCATATGACAGAATCATTTTATTTGCGTTATCCTGTGTTCTTCTATTATTTTATTTATGGCAGTTTTTTTTCGCTTTGTAGGGTAAATAAGTTCCATCAGAAACCAATCATTATTGGATGCCTTGGAATTTCAATTGAAATTGTTGCAAGTATGTCAGAACTTGCGTTTTATCACATGTTAGTACTAGGTACAACAATAACGATTTCTGAAGTGAATAAACTTATTATTATTGCTATTTTTCGTAGTTTCTTTGCACTTGGTTTTTTAAATATGATGAATTTATATGAAACGAAATTAAAAGAATCGCAAGTTCGAAAAGAAAATGAAAATATGTTAATGCATCTTTCTAATTTATATGTGGAATCTGTTCATTTGAAAAAGACGTTACAAAATGCGGAGTTAATTACACAAGAAGCATATCAACTATATCGAAATTTACAAGTAAGCGCTGATTCAAGTAGTAAAACAGCATTGAAAATAGCGGGGGAAGTGCATGAAATAAAAAAGGATAATCAAAGGATATTTGCAGGATTATCTAAACTGTTATTAGATAAAAATGTGGCTGAATATGTAGAAGGACATGAGTTAGCAGAGATGATTGTTAGAATAAACGAGAAGTATGCTGAAATGCTAGAAAAGGATATACGTTTTTCTAAACATATAGAAGGTGAGCATGCTGCATACCACGTGTATACAGTTCTATCAATTTTTAATAACTTAGTTGCAAATGCAGTTGAAGCAATTGAAGATAAAGGTTTCGTTATTATTAAGCTATATAAAAGAAATCAGCATATATTTTTTGAAGTAATTGACGATGGGCCTGGTATTACACAAAAGTATAAGAAATTAGTATTTAAGCCAGGATTTACTTCCAAGTATGATCAAACGGGAACACCGTCAACTGGTATTGGGCTTTCTTACATAAATGAAATGGTAACAGAGCTAGGCGGAGAAGTGAAATTAGAAGACCGAGAAAATAAAAGAGGATGTAAGTTTATCGTTTGTTTACCAGAGGATAGTTTAAAGCAGGAAGGGGAATAGATTTGTTTTATTATATCGTAGACGATGATGAAGTTTTCCGTTCGATGCTTTCGCAAATTATTGAAGATGGAGATCTTGGAGAAGTAATTGGTGAGGCGGATGACGGAGCTTTTATTGAAGCGGATCAACTAAATTTTAAAAAAGTAGATATTTTATTTATTGATTTGTTGATGCCGATGAGGGACGGAATTGAAACAGTTCGTCACATTGCGTCAACTTTCACGGGGAAAATCATTATGATTTCTCAAGTGGAATCGAAGCAGCTTATAGGTGAGGCATATACACTTGGTGTAGAATATTATATTACAAAACCATTAAACAAAATCGAAGTTGTATCTGTTGTACGCAAAGTGATGGAGCGTATTAGATTGGAGCGTTCTATACATGATATTCAAAAATCATTGAATAACGTGTTTCAGTGGGAAAAGCCGCAATTGCGTACTGAACCAGTGCAAGAAGGAAAAAAGATAGGGGATTTAGGACGCTTTTTACTATCAGAACTCGGTATTGCGGGAGAGAATGGAAGTAAAGATTTACTTAGTATGCTGGAATATTTATATGGTCAAGAAAAGGCACAGACATTTGAGTTTGGCTTTCCTGCGTTAAAAGAAATTTTTCATCATATTACGATAAGGAAATTAGGGGATCTAGCTTTAGAGGCGGATATTGATAAAGAGAAAAAAGCGTCTGAACAAAGAGTACGTCGAGCTATTTATCAGTCGTTAAATCATTTGGCTTCTTTAGGATTAACAGACTTTTCAAATCCAAAATTTGAAAGCTATGCTCCAAAATTTTTCGATTTTACCGTAGTTAGAAAACGGATGACAGAAATGACGAAAGATGAACTCGCATCTTCTGGTCATACGCGAATTAATACGAAGAAGTTTATTCAAGTGTTGTATTTTGAGGCGAAGAGGTTGATGGAGATAGAGTGAAGAAGATGCTTATAAATAAGCATCTTCTTTTGTTAAATCAACATTTTATATTTTCTCGTGGAGCATGTAAAATGTTAAGTAAGAGAAAATGGTTTTATATTAAGGAAGTGTCAAAGCGATGAGTTTCACATTGAATAAATCGATTATTAAAGAAGTGTGCGGAGAGACCTCATATAAAAGAGGTGAAGCCTATTATAAATCAAATAAAGTGATAATAGATCATTACGATGAAAATAAAGAAATTTGTGAGGCGACAGTAAAAGGGAACGAGGATTTCCATGTTACAGTAGCAAAAGCCAAAAAGGGTGATGTTGTTGCAAAATGTAGTTGTCCTTCATTAGCGTCTTTTCAAACGTACTGTCAACATGTTGCAGCAGTATTAATACAAATAAACTATAATCAACAAACAGGTGGAATGAGCTCCACTAGTAGCAGAAATGATCAATTGACAAGTGGTATGTTTCAGCTGTTTGCAGACAAACCACTGAGGCCAAAAAGTAAACAACACCGTTTTGATACACGTGAAATATTAGATATTGAGTTTATATGTACACCAGTTGCTACGAGAAGTGGTGGGGCTCTTCTTGGAATTCAATTGAAACTTGCCAAAGTGTATTTCATAAATCATATTAGAGAATTTCTTTCTAAGGTGGAGAAAAGAGAGTCTTTTCATTGTTCAAATGAATTTACATATACACCAGATGTACATAGTTTTAAACAAGAAACGGATGCGATTATTCAGCAGCTCATTAAAATGTATCATAACGAAAAAATGTATGAAGATACGCTAGAAGTACATGCGAAACAAGATGAAAGTATGATATTTATACCACCAGCTTCATGGAAAGATATGCTCTTTTCACTTTCTAAAGCTGAATATGTACAGCTGAAACAAAATGAACAACTGTTTCAGGGATTACAAGTTTCAAAAGGGTTGTTGCCGTTACACTTTGAATTTACGAAGGGAAATAATGGCGGATTTACACTTCATATAGAGGGTTTAAATCGTGTACAAGTTATGGATATGTATAACAATGCACTTTACGATGGGAAATTATATCACTTACACATTGAAGATTGTATGCGACTTATTGAATTACAAAAGATGATGAGTCGCTCAAATAGTAATCAGTTTTATATTCCAGAAAGTAAGATGGAACATTTCGTCGCGAAAGTTGTACCAGGATTAATGAAGCTCGGAACTGTACACATTGATGAAGTAATATCGGATCGTGTTGAAACACCTTCGCTAAAAGCGAAATTGTATTTAGACCGCGTGAAAAATCGCTTATTAGCAGGTCTTGAATTTCACTATGGGAACGTCATGATTAATCCGCTAGAAGAGGATGGACAGCCGTCTGTTTTTAATCGTGATGAGAAAAAGGAAAAAGAGATTTTAGACATTATGAGTGAAAGTGCTTTTGCAAAAACAGAAGGCGGTTACTTTATGCATAATGAAGAAGCTGAGTATAACTTTTTATATCACGTTGTGCCAACATTAAAAGGTTTAGTTGATATTTATGCGACAACAGCAATCAAATTGCGAATTAGTAAAGGGGATGCAGTTCCTCTTATTAGAGTGAGAAGAAAAGAAAGAATTGATTGGTTGTCATTTCGTTTTGATATAAAAGGAATACCAGAAGCAGAAATTAAAGGTGTATTAGCGGCCCTTGAAGAGAAACGTAAATATTATCGATTGGCGAATGGTTCGTTTTTATCGCTAGAGAGTAAAGAGTTTAATGAAATTAATCAGTTTATAAAAGAATCAGGTATTCGGAAAGAATTTTTACATGGAGAAGAGGTAAATGTTCCGCTTATTCGAAGTGTAAAATGGATGAACGGACTTCATGAAGGCAATGTTTTAAGTTTGGATGATTCTGTTCAAGAGTTAGTAGAAAACATTCAAAACCCGAAAAAATTAAAGTTTGCTGTGCCAAATACTTTAAATGCAGAAATGAGAAAGTATCAAGTATATGGGTTCGAATGGATGAAAACACTTGCTCATTACCGTTTTGGCGGTATTTTAGCAGATGATATGGGACTTGGAAAAACGTTGCAAAGCATTGCTTTTATAGATTCTGTTTTGCCTGAGATTCGAGAAAAGAAACTGCCGATATTAGTCGTTTCACCATCATCTCTTGTTTATAATTGGTTTAGTGAATTGAAAAAATTCGCCCCGCATATTAGAGCAGTTATTGCAGATGGAATTCAAGCAGAGCGCCGGAAAATTTTGAAAGATATAACGGAATTTGATGTTTTAATTACGTCATATCCATTACTGAGAAGAGATATAAGATTGTATGCAAGACCATTTCATACACTATTCCTTGATGAAGCGCAGGCGTTTAAAAACCCTACAACGCAAACGGCAAGAGCTGTGAAAACAATTCAAGCTGAATACCGTTTTGGGCTAACGGGTACACCTGTAGAAAATTCATTAGAAGAGCTATGGTCTATCTTCCATGTCGTCTTCCCAGAATTATTACCAGGAAGAAAAGAGTTCGGTGATTTAAGGCGTGAAGATATAGCGAAGCGAGTGAAACCATTCGTATTAAGACGATTAAAAGGGGACGTATTAAATGAGTTGCCAGAGAAAATAGAGCACTTACAATCATCGGAGTTATTACCCGATCAAAAGAGTCTTTATGCTGCTTATTTAGCGAAGTTAAGGGAAGAAACGTTAAAGCATTTAGACAAAGATACGTTACGTAAAAATAAAATTAGAATTTTAGCTGGTTTAACGAGATTGCGACAAATTTGTTGCCATCCTGCTTTATTTGTTGATGATTACAAAGGAAGTTCAGCTAAATTTGAACAACTGTTAGAGATTTTAGAGGAATGTAGAAGTACAGGAAAGAGAATATTAATTTTTTCTCAATTTACGAAGATGCTTTCCATTATTGGTCGTGAGTTAAATCGCCAAGCAATTCCATACTTTTATTTAGACGGGAGTACACCAGCACAGGAACGTGTAGAGCTGTGCAATCGGTTTAACGAAGGAGAAGGGGATCTATTTCTCATTTCTTTAAAAGCTGGTGGTACCGGACTTAATTTAACTGGTGCAGATACAGTAATATTATACGATTTATGGTGGAATCCAGCTGTTGAACAACAAGCGGCTGATAGAGCGTATCGAATGGGGCAAAAAAATACAGTACAAGTTATAAAGCTAGTAGCCCACGGAACAATTGAGGAGAAAATGCATGAACTGCAAGAAAGTAAGAAAAATTTAATTGCTGAAGTGATTGAGCCAGGAGAAGAAAAATTAGCATCCATTACGGAGGAAGAAATAAGAGATATTTTAATGATTTAATATGAAAAAGCTATGCTTTCACATGTGAAAGCATAGCTTTTTGTTGTAATAATTATATTTTGTTTTGTGCAAAGTAAAGAAATCAAATGTTATTTAAATTACTTCTTTGTACCTTTACTTTTGTATGGTTTGGCAGCTGCCTTTTTCTTTGCACTTGATTGCCAACGGTTCCATCCTTTACTTCCTGTACCTTGTCCTACACCTTTTTTCGGTTTTGCTTTCGTTTTACTCATATGATCACTCCGTTATATAAAAATCTTATTTGATAATAGTCAATGATTTAGAAAATACTCTTTATAAATGACTATGATTGCTGTAAGTAAAAATAAACTGCTTGAATGCTATAGTATAACATGAATTTGCAAGTAAACTGAAAGGAATTATAAAGAAAATGAAAATAATAAGAAATACTGCAGATTCTATATTCCGAACGATCACATTAATTGTTGTGTATACGTTAGTTTCGGTCAGTGAAACATTTTTGGGATTGACGAGGCAGAAAAAGTAAAGATGTTAAATTAACAACAATCAATAAAGCCGTAAAATAAAGAATTGAAAAACATTTTAAAACTTTTTGTTGACTTTCTTTATTTTTTGTATAGAATAATCATTAATAAAATGTTTCAGAGATGTGACAACAAAACGACTATGAAAGGACGAGTAGTAGTAGGACGTAGTTTAAGCGAGTCAGGGGTGGTGTGAGCCTGATACGAAGCCTATTATGAAGAACCTCCTGGAGTTGCTAACCGAAATCCTTTATAGGAAAGTAGACTTAGCCGGGAACTTCGCCGTTACAAGAAGAACAGTATCGAGATATTTCATCTCCGTATTGTATAAGTGAGCAACCTCTGTTGCTAATTTGGGTGGTACCGCGGAACCAAAGCCTTTCGTCCCAGTTTTTTGGGAAAGAAGGGCTTTTTTTGTTGGCTTCTTTTCACAACATCCAAACATTTTAGGAGGAAACCACCATGTATCAATCATTAATGACAGTAAGAGAGACTCAAATCGCAATTAAGGAAGTTAAAACATTTTTCGAGGACCAATTAGCAAAACGCCTTGAACTATTCCGCGTATCTGCACCATTATTCGTAACGAAAAAATCAGGATTAAACGATCACCTAAACGGTGTAGAACGTCCAATTGAATTTGATATGTTACATTCAGGAGAAGAATTAGAAATTGTTCATTCACTAGCGAAATGGAAACGATTTGCATTACATGAATACGGATATGAAGCTGGTGAAGGTTTATATACAAACATGAACGCGATTCGTCGTGATGAAGAACTTGATGCAACGCATTCCATTTATGTTGACCAATGGGATTGGGAAAAAATCGTTCAAAAAGAATGGCGTACTGTTGAATACTTACAAAAAACAGTACAAACAATTTATGGAATATTCAAAGATTTAGAAGATCACTTATTTGAAAAATATCCGTTCCTTGGAAAGTATTTACCGGAAGAAATTGTTTTCGTTACTTCTCAAGAATTAGAAGATAAATATCCAGAATTAACACCGAAAGATCGTGAACATGCAATTGCAAAAGAACACGGTGCAGTCTTCATTATCGGAATTGGTGATGCACTTCGTTCAGGTGAAAAGCATGACGGACGCGCAGCTGATTATGACGATTGGAAATTAAACGGTGACATTTTATTCTGGCACCCAGTACTACAATCTTCATTTGAGTTATCATCAATGGGAATTCGTGTTGATAGTAAATCACTTGATGAGCAGTTAACGAAAACTGGTGAAGACTTCAAACGTGAGTATGATTTCCATAAAGGTATACTAGAAGACGTACTACCATTAACAATCGGCGGTGGCATTGGACAATCAAGAATGTGCATGTACTTCTTACGTAAAGCACATATCGGTGAAGTTCAATCTTCTGTATGGCCTGACGATTTACGTGAAGCTTGCAAGAAAGAAAACATTCATCTGTTTTAATAGAAGTAAGGGAATAGCTTAAATATAGAGCTATTCCCTCTTTTTTATAAAACTTCACTTGCTTATTTATTACCGAGTTCTTCCGCCAAACCGATTAAAATTCCTTCGACTCCACGAATGTAGCAGAGACGATACGAGTTCTCGTACTGAACTACTTCGCCAACGAGCTCTGCACCATGCTTAGTGAGTCTGGATACCATTTCGTCAATATCTTCAACGGTGAACATGACGCGTAGATAACCGAGGGCGTTTACAGGAGCTGTTCGGTGATCTGCTATAGTAGGAGGGGTGAGAAATCGCGAAAGTTCAATTCGGCTGTGGCCATCTGGAGTGACCATCATAGCAATCTCTACGCACTGAGAACCGAGTCCAGTTACGCGACCAGCCCATTCACCTTCGACATTTGCTCGACCTTCGAGATTCAAGCCAATCTCCTCAAAGAAAGAGATTGCGTTATCAAGGGATTCTACAACGATGCTGACATTGTCCATTCGTAGTAATTTGTTTTTTGCCATAGTCTTATCTCCTTATGTATAAAAGTTTATTATTTAATTATCCTCATAATTATACTACTAAGTAGTTACAAATTCCTTTCAGTCAAAAACACCTTGTCACAGTATAGGAAAATGTGACAAGGTGTTTTTTAATATATCATATAGCATCTTGTTAACGAATAGCTTTTTATTTAATAGGAAGGAAGTAGATTAATATGTTTTTTTTATAAGCGTTACTAAACATATCAAATTAGCTCATTTGCACGAAAGGCTCAATTTTCGCCATAAATGATTGATGCAGCGCCTCAACGCCTGTTACTAAATGAAGGCGGTCAATAACGACAGACACTTTAATTTCTGATGTACTTACCATTTTAATATGAATATCTTCTTCTTTTAAAGTAGTGAACATATTTGCAGCGACACCTGGGTTAGATACCATGCCAGATCCTACGATTGATACTTTTGCTAAGTGATTTTCATGTTCTACAGATTCGTAGTGAAGAGTTTCTTGATTTTGTTCCAATACTTCTAATGTTTCTCTTAAATCATTCGAGTGAATGGAGAAGGAGAGATGAACAGTTTCTTCATTTGTAATACTTTGAATGATGATATCTACATTAATATGTGCCGCTGCTAATGTAGAGAAAACAGTTGAAAGTGAACCTTGTTCTAATCCTTTCACTGTGATGCGTGTAATATTATCTTCAAATGCAATACCTTTAACGATTGATTGTTGTTCCATGTTACATTCTCCTTTTACAATTGTTCCGTTTTCTTGTTCCATACTTGAGCGAACTTCTAAAACTACGTTATGATTTTTAGCAAACTCAACAGCACGCGGGTGTAATACGCCAGCACCGAGGTTTGCAAGTTCTAACATTTCGTCATAAGAAATTTCATCTAATTTATAAGCATCTTTTACAACTCGTGGATCCGTCGTATATACGCCGGTCACATCTGTGTAAATATCACATTTTTTTGCGTTTAGTGCAGCAGCTAATGCGACAGCAGTTGTATCAGAACCGCCTCGTCCAAGCGTTGTAATTTCAAAATCTTCACTGACTCCTTGGAAACCAGCTACAATAACAATCGTACCTTCAGCAAGATAAGATTGAATACGATCTGTATGAATGTCAGTAATCCGTGCACTACTATGTACAGATTCTGTCGTAATACCAGCTTGCCACCCTGTTAATGAAATTGCATGATAGCCTTTTGCTTGCAGTGCCATTGTTAATAATGAAATAGTTACTTGTTCTCCTGTAGATAGAAGCATATCCATTTCACGTTTACTTGGATTTTCTGTGATAGCGTTAGCGAGTGCGACAAGTTCATCTGTGCTTTTTCCCATTGCTGAAACGACAGAGACAATGCTATGACCTCGTTCATATTCTTCAATAATTAAATTTGCTACATGTTGAATGCGTTCGACGCTTCCGACAGAAGTGCCACCGAATTTTTGAACAATTGTTTCCATTACAGATTCCTTCTTTCGTCTATTTTTAAGAATAGATTAGGAAATATATAAATCCCAATACTCCTGTAGTTACCAGAAAGACAAACAAAAAACACCATCTCAAATAAGTGAGGATGGTGCTGTTACAGGAAAAGGGAAACAGAAAACGGAGCTAATAAAAAAAACCGCCAAAAAAGGAATATCATAAAAAATGATATCTCTTTTTTGTAGATAGCTCTTCATACGTACACGTCTGTACATATGACAGTTCTGTTTCTATTCGAAAACAGCCCCAATTGATAAATGCAGAGAAACTTATCAATTTCGGCAATACTTCCTTTCATCTAAGTTCATAGACATCTCTGTGTCTCCATTAGAATACTCATAAGTATCGCAACCTCTATCTCACGTTTTAGGCGAGAGTGTTTGATTTATGAAGTTGTTGGTAACATTTGTTTTATAATAATTTAAATTTTTCGGGGAATCAAGTGTTTTATATATATTTTAAAAATTCTTTCTTTTTTTGAGGAAGTTTGTGAAAAATGTAGCAAAATAAATTCATTGCATGTACATTAAACTTATAGTGCATAGGAGGTGGGGAGAATGAAAAGGAAACAGCCTATTTATGTTGCGACAAAAATGAACACGACGATGGAAAAATTATGGGAATATACGCAAGAACCACATATACATACAGAGTGGGATGCTCGCTTTACTGAAATTTCGTATTTAGAGAAAAAAGAAGGGGAACCACAGAAGTTTTTGTATAAAACAAAGATTGGATTTGGGCTTGAAATAGTTGGAGAGGGGGAATCAATAGGTGAAATAAGAAAAGAAACTGGTGAAAGAATTTCTTCTTTAAAATTTTGGACGGATAATACATTATCTCTTATTCAAATAGGACGTGGTTATTGGAAGTATACGCCCAATAAAGAATACATCCATTTTGAGACACAATATGATTATGATACAAGATTTGGTCGTATAGGAAATGTGGTAGATTCCTATATTTTTCGTCCGTTATTAGGTTGGGCGACTGCTTGGAGTTTTGATGCTTTAAAATTGTGGTTAGAAAAGGGGCTTCATCCTAGGTTACTAATTAGAAGAACAATGACGTATTGGCTCGTATGTTTTTTATTTGCTTTTGTATGGATATATCAAGGGATAGTGCCAAAACTACTGTTTACTCATTTAGAAGAAGTAAAGATGCTTTCTTTATTAATCGATTCAAATGAAAGTAGTGTATGTATACTTAAAATAATTGGGGTGTTAGAAATAATTTTCGGTGTCGTATGGCTGTTGCCACTAACAAAACGAAAATTATTTATACTGCATATTATTGTATTACTAGTTTTAACATTTGCGGCAGGATTTACGAATATCGCAAGCTTTACAGGGCCGTTTAATCCGATTACATTAAATGTTCTTTTAATGGGGTTATCAATTGTCGGTTATATAAATAGTTTCGATTTACCAAGCGCGAAAAATTGCAAAAGAGCGAGAAAGGGATAAGTGTATGGCTAATATGTATGAACGATTATTAGAGGATACCTATAAAAATCTTCATCCTGAATTGCAGAAGCGTTATGCGATTACAGAAGAGAATAGTTTTACAGGGGAAGGAAAGATGGATGAAATTTACGGTGGCTCTTTTTTCGTGAAATTTATATTGAAAATTGCATCGAAGTTTCGAATGTTTTTCTCGGAACGAGGAGAGGAAATTCCATTTACGATACAAAACATAGCTGAGCGAGATGAATATGGACAAGAATTAGTAAGGTGGAACCGTACTTTTTATTTCCATAATAAGAAAAGATATTTTAATGCAGTTATGCAGTTTGATGAAAACAAAAATGAAATTGTAGATTATTTTGGCGAACCACATTTACTCGTTTCTACACTGCATTTTCATATCGATGAGTTAGGGGCAATGCATATTTCTTCAAAGAAACAATGGTTTTATATGTTTGGAAGAAAAATGCCGTTACCAAAATTTTTGTATGGTGAAGCAAAAATTGTTGAAAGTTATGATGCAACACTACAGTGTTTTAGAATTCATGTACAAGTACGAAACCCGTTAATTGGCTCGCTTTTTTCATATAAGGGAACATTTGTGGAAAGGAAATAAACGATATGAAAAATATAATATTTGGGCTTGCTTGTTATGTTGTTTTTCTAATATATGAGTGGTCGAATATAAATCCTGTTGAAGCAATTATATTATTATCTGTTTTATTATTTATACCAATGTCACTTTGTATTATTGATAAAAGAAAAAGAGATGGATCGTATTTATTATTTTATAAATTCGTATCGTTTTTATATCCAATCGCAGCAATTTGTGCAATGCTAGCTTTCGTCACAAATTACAATGTATTTGCGCTAGTTTGGTTTGTATATACAGGAATTGTTGCGTTATTTGGTGTACGTAGATTGCTAGAAAGAGGATGGAAGCCGTTAGAAGAAATCGCCATAGATAGTGCGTTTATTTATTTGTTTTTAGGTGGTTTTTGGTTTTTTGCTTCAGTAGCAAAACTTTCAATTATGCATTTTAGCTCTGACATTGTTTTACTCACAGCTGCACATTTTCATTATTCGGCGTTTCTATTGCCATTATCAGCTGGTTTAATAGGGAGAAAAAGAGAAAAGAGAAGTAAAGTGTATGATGCTATTATGTTTATCATCATGATTTCACCTATGACAGTTGCAATAGGAATTACATACTCAAGAATATTTGAATTTTTTGCAGTGTTCCTATATTTATGTGCAATTTATGGGTATGGATTTTACGTTTGGAGAGCAAAATTTAATGCTATCAGTGCAAAGATTCTTCTAATCGTTTCGTCTAGTACACTCATGGTTACAATTATGTTCTCACTTATATATTCATACGGAAATTTGAAGTATGTAATGACGATTACAATTGCTCAAATGGTTTGGATTCATGGTGTTGTCAATGGAATTGGAGTAGCTTTACCGGCATTTATCGGCTGGGTGATTGAAAAGAGTGTTCCGAATTATAAATACTATGGGAAACCAATGAGTAAGTTAAGAGGAAATGTGGTAATTGGTGAGGCTTATTTATATAGCAGCAATTTAGTAGACAGTAAGGAATACAACGGTTTAGTTGATCAAATAACTGATTTTCATAGTGAGTCATTTGACGTGACGAAGGTACCTTTAAGTATTATTCGTTTTTATGAAAATACAACAGAGTATGAGTTGCAATCAAATATTAAATGGGCTCGTTGGTTCCGCCTATTTGCATTTTGTTATGAGAAAATGAGCAAGCATGTAGGACAAATACATTTAGGGATGGGCGGCAATTGGGAAACGATGCATGGCTCTATCATTAGTGTAATAGATGAGAAAGATGGAAGAGAGAATGTAAGGGCTTGGATAAGGAAAAATGAAGCAGGTGAATCTATTTTTGTAGCTCTTTATTCAAAGCATACAAATAAGAATGAGACATATATGAATATCGCCTTACCTTTACCTTATTCGAATATGACTGGTATTTTGAAACTATATAATGATAATCATGATTTAATCATTACTAGTAAGTTAAGAGAAAATGGCCAGGGAGATGAGGGGATTTATTTACATACTCGGTTCTTAACAATCCGTTTACCGTTAGCAGAGACTTTCATCATTACAGAGGGTAAGGATAAAATGTTAACAGCTCATCATAGCATGTGGCTATTTGGACTTGAATTTTTACATATTCATTATAAGATTGAAAAAATTGCACAGAAGTAAGAAAGGCTTGGATGGGTTTCCAAGCTTTTTTATGTATGGGTAATTGTCATAGAAATTTGTTTATTTAGCTCATTATCCCAAACACGTTGAATTTCAAAAGTGCCTGTTTCAAAAAATAATGGGAATCTTTCTTTAAACCAAGTTTGCATAGGTAGCTTTAGTGCTGTATCGATTGGTATCCATAATAATTCACCCTCAGGAGGGTTCAAAAGAAGTTCACCTTCAAATGAGTCTGTCCAATAGTTAAATACCATATATCGAACATTCCCTTTCGGATTTACATATTCATCTAATCCCTTAAAAATTAAATCCGAAACAAGTAATCCGGTTTCTTCTTTTACTTCTCTTATAGCGGCTTGAACGATACTTTCGGGGAAATCTACTTTGCCGCCAGGAGCGATGTAGCCAGGGAAACCTCGATGGTTGGGGCGTTTTATGAGTAAAACTTCATTGTTACGTTGGATCATACACATTGTATAGATCTGATGTTCGATGTTATGTGAATTTGGAGGCATAATGATGTATTCTCCTTTATATTTTTTTGATAATTTTACCATAACATAATTGTTTCTTATATAATTAGAAATATAATATTATAAATTTTCAGTCATATATTATGTATTCTATAGTCATTTGAAAAGAGGGGAGAGACATGCAAGGGGAAATACAAAAGGAGAAAAGTTTAGGTTATATTGGAAAATTATTATTACCAGTTAAAGTATCAACGCACTTTAAGTTTTTATGGATTGGACAATTACTCTCGGCCTTAGGTAGTTCGATAACTATGGTCATACTTCCAGTTGTTGTGTATTCATTAACTGGTTCAACAGTTGTAATGGGGATGACGATGGCAATGTACATGCTACCTAATATTCTTGCTTTACCATTTGCGGGTTTAATTGTAGACCGAATTGATCGGGTTAGGTTAATGTTATTTACGGATATAATCCGCTGTATATTAATGCTATTACTTGCATCGCTTATATTTATGGATTTATTAACAATTACGATTTTATATATTCTCGTTGCCATATACGGACTTATGGAAGGGATATTCCAACCAGCATATTCTGCTGTAAGGGCGAAAGTATTCGTCCCTGAAATTCGTAATGCAGCTAACGCACTCACTCAAATGAGTAATCAAGGTATACGATTAATTGGGCCAGCACTTGGTGGGTTAATCGTATCGGTTGCATCTGCAGGGATAGGTTTCGGACTAGATGCAGCAACGTACTTATTATCATTTTTATGTTTATTATTTTTAAAAGAAATTAAGTTTAAAAAAGTAAAACCCATTGAAAAGAGTAAGCTTAATTACAAACAAGAGTTTATGGAAGGTGTTTTAGTTTTAAAAAGTCATCCGTGGCTGTGGATTACAATTTTAGTTTTTTCTTTTATAAATATTTGTTATGCCGGTATTATCGTCGTATTAATTCCATGGTTATTTAATGTTCATCATCATTTTGAAGCTTACGTGTATGGACTTGGCATGGCCTTTTCTGGTGGTGGGGCTGTAATTGCCGCATTAATATTTGGTGGGAAAGAGCTGTGGCATAAGAGAGGATTACTGGCTTATGGAGGTGTTTTAATGAGTGGCATTGCTTTATTAATTATGCCATTCATTTCTTGGGCACCCGCTTTAATATTCTTAATGGCAATTGAAGGATTTGGCATGATGATATTTGGACTCATTTGGGAAACGAGTTTACAGGAGCTTGTACCAGAAGAAGCATTCGGAAGAGTGGCAAGCCTTGATATGTTGGGTTCTTTTGCTTTATTGCCATTAGGATACGTAGTTGTAGGCTGGTTAGCTACTGTCATAGGTGGCGAGATAACTATTATAACACTAGCTAGTTTAGTAATTTTAACAATTGGAATAGCATTGTCTGTACCGAGTATTCGTCGATTTAATTGATTATATGGGAAAAGAGGGCTAGACCTATATAGAAAATAACTTAGCATATAATCAACTAGTATTAATAAAACATCTTTGTAATGAAAAGCCTTCCATACACATTTGGCACAAAAAAATTAGTATGGAAGCAACAAAAATAGAAATCACAAAAGAAGTGACGGAAGCGATACAAGTAGGTTTCAAAAAAGAAGAATAAGCCCTAAAGAAATTAGGACTTATTCTTCATTAAATACAAATGTTTGTTTCATTTTTTTACCTTCATTTACCGGATGGCCGTTATAAGAGAAATTCTTTTCTTCCCAAGTGATCACAACTTTAAAATTATGACTATTAAAGTCTAATGGGAATACCATGTAGTCAAAGCTTGTATGACTTTTAGAAATGTTTTCATTAGGTGTAGAAGGTTTAAAGGTAGCTTTAGAGGTAGGATTGTTATCAAGTATTTCCACAGATACATTTGATACATCATGACCGATGTTTTTTACGAGTAAACTATACGTATCAAATACACCTTGTTTCGGCTGGATTGCTTGCTTGTTTGAGTTATGAGATTTATCAATTTCGACATACCATTGTTTAGACTTTGACGCAATCGGTAGTGACTGAAATGTGTAAGCACTAGCTTGCATTGGTAGTGCTAAACATATAAGCGTAAAGAGAGTTAATATTTTTCGTTTCATTTTTTTTAGAGCTCCCATTCTTTAATGGATTTACTTGTTATTATCTTCTTTTTACGAGTTAATATACCATATAATGTAAAGTGGGTATTGTGAGTAGTGAATTAATATATTATTCACTACTCTTATAGCTGGCATAATTACGTATGTAGTAAGAAAGAATAAATTTGTTTTTTCTATACTTAGATTGCTACCCTTTTTAAAAGGGCTATTTTTATGTTTTAATAAAAAGAATATACTAAGAGTTCCGTATAAATTATTTATTTTAATGTAGTTAAATGTGCTTGTATATGTGAAATTAGAGAGGGAAGCTGTGTAGAGATGTTTCTACACAGCTTTTTAGGATATGAAAAAATTGCCAAAAATATGTTAAAATAACATTGTCATACAACAAGGGGGATTTGTTTTATGGAAAATGGACATCTTGCTAAAGTAGACTTAACGAAAAAAATTGAATCAAAATCTAAGTACAATAAGAAACTCGAAAAATATCAAAGGCGCTTATTAGCATTACAACAAATTTTGAAAGAAGAAAAAATCGCGGTTATGCTTGTTATGGAAGGATGGGATGCGGCTGGTAAAGGTGGGGCAATTAAGCGGGTGACGGAACATCTTGACCCACGTGGGTTCCAAGTAGATCCAATTGGAGCGCCTGCACCTCATGAAAAACGTTACCATTATTTGCAACGTTTCTGGCGCAAAATTCCACAGTACGGGCAAATTACTATTTTTGATCGCTCATGGTACGGTCGTGTGTTAGTTGAGCGTGTTGAAGGTTTTGCTACAAAGGAAGAGTGGATGAGAGCATATGATGAGATTAATGATTTTGAAAAACTACTAACAGATGACCATTACATAATGGGGAAGTTCTTCTACCATATAAGTAAAGAGGAACAGTTAAAGAGATTTAAAGATAGAGAGAAAAATCCTTTGAAAAGATGGAAAATTACAGACGAAGATTGGCGTAATCGTGAAAAATGGGATGAATATGTTGAAGCGATGGAAGACATGTTTGAAAAAACAAGTAAGCCAAATGCGAAGTGGCATATTATTGAAAGTAACGATAAATTGTATGCTCGTGTGAAAACGTTAAAAATTATTATTTCATTCATTGAGGATTATTTCTTAGAACATGGTATAAAATTGCCTTCTTATTATTATGAAATGAAAGAGGATATTGAAGTTTTGCAAGATGTAGGTGTGAAAGAGTAAAAAAGAAAATGGCCCTGTGAATTGGTGAAACCAAATTATGGGGCTTTTTTATTTAGAAACATTTTACAATTAAAAGAATAAGGTATATAATCAATAATCATATTAATATTGTTAATATGATTATTGATTATATAATGTGTGGGGGTTTTACTTTGAAGGGAAGAGATGTTGTTTTAGGTTTATTAATGGAAAAGGAATTGTCTGGTTACGATATTAAAATTGTGTTTGAAGACGTATTTACTCATTTTTTTGATGGAAGTTTTGGAATGATTTATCCAACGTTACGACAATTGGAGAATGAAGGGAAAATAAAAAAAGAGGTTGTCATGCAAGAGGGGAAACCGAATAAGAAAATGTACTTTATTACAGATGAAGGACGTGAAGAGTTTTATCAATACATGCAGACGCCTGTAGAGAAGGATGTTTTACGTTCGGATTTTTTAATGAGAATGTATTTTGGTAACTATAGTGATGATGTAACAATAAAAAAATGGATTAAAGATGAAATTGAAAGAAAAGAAGCGTACATTGCAGATCTTCGATTGAAATATGAAAAGTGGAGAGTAGGTATTACTTTCGTCGAAGAAATTTCACTAGATGTAGGTATTGCATCGTATAGTGCACAAGTGGAGACTTTGAAGAAAAAATTAGAAGAGTTAGAGGCGAAAGAAAACAATAAAACAGAAGAATGAAAAACGCGTTCACAATAAATAAAGGGGTATATAAAGATGGAGCAATCAAAGGGTATTAAGATTGTCTTTTTAATGTGTCTAGGTATCTTTCTTTGTATGATTGATACGACAATTATGAATATAGCTTTACCGGCAATACAATCGAGTGTAAATACTTCGTTAGAAAATATGTCTTGGGTATTAAATGTTTATACAATGACGATTGCAGTACTTGCCATTCCGTTAGGGCGGATAGCTGATATCTTTGGAAAAGCAAAGATGTATATTCTGGGTCTGGTGATTTTTGGTGGTGGATCGGTACTTTGCGCTTTTGCTAATACAGGTGATTTTCTTATTTTTTCTCGTTTTATACAAAGTATTGGGGCAGCGATTTTATTTCCAACAAGTATGGTAATTGGTGTATCAGCTATGCCATTAGCTAAAAGGCATGTTGCGCTTGCGATTTTAGGAGTAACACAAGGATTGTCAGCTGCTATGGGACCAGTAATAGGTGGAATTATTACGCAAAATTTAGGATGGAGATGGGTGTTCTTCGTTAATGTTCCGGTTTGTATAATAGGAATCGTGTTATGTTGCATCATGCTACAAATAAAAAATGAAGAACGTATTATCTCAAAAATAGATTGGATAGGACTACTATTAAGTAGCACAGCAATTTTTTCATTTACTCTCATATTAGTAAAAGGTAATACATGGGGATGGCAAAGTAATATTGCTTTGTCTTGTTATGCAATTAGCACTATTTCTCTTATTCTATTTATTTTAGTAGAACGAAAGATTCATAACCCAATGGTGAATTTAAAGTTATTTCAAGATCGAATGTTTGTCGGAGCGTCGATCGTTGTTATATTGAGTAATTTATTTTTAATTGGAGTTACTGTATTGCTTCCAACGTTCTTGACGAAACTACAAGGTCGAACGGAAATTGAAGCGGCTTTTTTAGTGACACCTATTTCAGCAATGATATTTTTTGTCTCACCAGTTGCAGCAACTTTAATTAAAAAACTCGGAAAAGTAACTATTATTTTGTCAGGATTTCTTATTATGGGGCTTTCCTACTATTGGTTGCAAATGATTGATGTTCATTCAACAAATATAGAAATTATTATTCCGTGTATGATATTAGGTGTTGGATATGGTTTAGTAGTGGGGCCAATTATAGTTTTAAGTGCGTCTTCATTTGAAGGAGAATTATTAACTGCTTCTCAAAGTGTTGTATCAATGTTACGACAAGTTGGAATTGTATTGGCGGTCGCAATATTTGTCTCTAACTTAACTCACAATTTAACTGTAAATAAAGAAAAAGTATATCGTTATGCAGAAGAAAAGGTGCGTACTATTCATGTGAATAGTACTGAGCAAACTGAAATTTTACAAATGACTAAAGAGAAAATAGAGAATCAAAGTTTAGAGTCGAATATAAATAAGAAACAAAATGCAATGACAATGGGATTAAGTAAAGAGAAAAAGGAAGAATTGATTCGCGACAAGACGGATGAAATATTAAGAAAAGTTCCAGTAGAATATAGAGATGTAAAAAGAGAAGAAGTTATGAGGAAAGTGACAAAAGAAGTTGAAAAACAAGAGGAAAGTATAAAGAAAGAGGTACTCACATTTTCAAATGATGTGAATCATTATGCCAAGAATCAGATGGCTATGAGTTTTACAGATTTATATAAAGCAAGTGTGCCAATTATTTTAATTTGTGCTTTCGTAAGTTTGTTGTTTTGGGAAGGGAAAGCTTTGAGTAAAAAGAGAAGGGGAAGGATAGTAGAAGAAGCGTAAAGGAAAACAGGCTGCTATTAGCCTGTTTTTTTCATTGTTTTCTCCTTGCATATTGTGAATAGTAGTATTTTTAATATAGCATGGGATAAGTCGAGTATGATTAGAAAGTTTTTTAGAATGAAAGGGATGAATGGAAAATGCCATTGAATATGTAACGTTATACATAGTACATTAACAAGAGGGATTAATTTTAAAAGGAGGATGGGGAATTGCTAGATAAGGCAGGGGCTTTAATAGATAATCATGTGTACACAGAAGAAGAGCAACAAAAACTATACAAACGAACGTTAATAATCGTCAGCATTTCACAAATGTTTGGCGGTGCAGGACTAGCTGCTGGTATTACAGTGGGAGCACTTCTTGCGCAGCAAATGCTTGGAACAGATGCATTTGCAGGGTTACCGACTGCTATGTTTACATTGGGATCGGCATTAGCAGCTTTCATAGTAGGGAAGCTTTCGCAACGATATGGACGCCGGATAGGTCTTGCAACAGGGTTTATAGTAGGCGGATTTGGAGCAATTGGTGTTGTAATGGCAGCTTTAACGAACAGCATTATTCTTTTACTTATTTCTTTACTCATATATGGTGCCGGTACAGCCACGAATCTACAAGCTCGTTATGCAGGTACAGATTTAGCAGATAAGAAGCAGAGAGCAACGGCTGTTAGTATTACGATGGTAATGACGACTTTCGGTGCAGTTGCAGGACCAAATTTAGTAGGGGTAATGGGTAGTTTTGCTCATTCAATTGGAGTTCCTAAACTTGCAGGTCCGTTCATACTATCGGCAGCAGCATTTATACTAGCGGGTCTAGTTCTTTTTGTTATGCTTCGTCCAGATCCTTTGATTATTGCTAACATAATAGAAAGATATAAACAGGAACATACATATAAAGGACAACCAATAACAGAAGAAGCGAAAGAAAATAAACGAGGTATTACAGTTGGAGCAATCGTAATGATATTTACGCAAATCGTGATGGTTGCGATTATGACGATGACGCCAGTTCATATGGGACACCACGGTCACGGTTTAAGTGCAGTAGGACTTGTGATAGGTTTTCATGTAGGTGCAATGTATCTTCCATCTCTCGTTACAGGAATGTTAATTGATAAAATTGGCCGAACTACAATGAGCATAGCTGGTGGAGTGATTTTACTTGCAGCGGGTGTCATAGCTGCGATAGCGCCAAGTGATTCTTTATTATTATTAATCGTTGCTCTGTCTTTACTTGGGCTAGGATGGAACCTCGGATTGATAAGTGGTACAGCACAAATCGTTGATTCCACAACACCGTCTACACGTGCTAAAACACAAGGGAAAATAGATGTTTTTATTGCGCTAGCTGGAGCTTCTGGTGGAGCAATGTCAGGTATGGTAGTAGCGAATTCAAGTTATGCGGCATTGTCATTGGCTGGAGGCGTGTTAGCGTTATTACTTATTCCTGTTGTGATATGGTCTCGAAAAGGGGCAAGAAATTAAATGAAAAAGAGGTTCTAGTTACTGACTAGAACCTCTTTTTATACACTTAAATTAAATTCCACTCTACAATAAGTCCTAAATGCGTAAGTCCGCCACCAAATCCGTATAGTAAAAGTGTGTCTCCGTTATTTAACCTTCCTTCTTTTATAGCTAAATTTAAAGCGAGTGGAATGGTGACTGAAGAGGTATTCCCCATATATTCCACGCTCGTTAATGTTTTTTGTATTGGAATTTGAGATTTTTCGCAAATAGATTCGATCATTCGTAAATTAGCGCTGTGGGGTATGAACCAGTCTATATCATCTACTTGCATATTTGCGGTATGTATTAAATCTTTTATGCCTTTTGGCACTGTACGTGTTGCCCATTTATATACTTCTCTTCCATTTTGAACGATTTTTTCATTTGTTTGCAGTGGTGTGCCATTCATAGTAGTAGATAAGTTTGTTCTATATAGATGAATGCCGCCATCACCGTTTGTTCCCATGTGAGCAGCGATAAAGCTTGGGGTGTCTTCATCTCTTTCTAATAAAATAGCTCCAGCACCATCACCGAATAAAATACAGGTCGTTCTATCGCTATAATCAGTAACTTTAGATAATGTCTCTGTCGCTACGACAAGTACTTTTTCATGTGATCCAGAAGTGATTAAGCTATTACCGACGTGTAGTCCATATGTAAAACCAGCACAAGTTGCATTTAAATCAAAAGCTAGTGTATGAGGTATGTTGAAGTATTGTTGTATTTGGCAAGCAACACTAGGGAAAACGTAATCAGCAGTAGTAGTAGCGACAATGATACAGTCGATATCTTCTAAGTTTTTCTTATATGTTGTACATAAATTTTTAATTGCTTTAATGGCTAAGTTTGAGGAGTATTCTTCTTCGCTAGCGATTCTTCTTTCCCTCATTCCTGTTCTTTGTACAATCCATTCATCATTCGTATGGACCATCTTTTCTAAATCGTTATTAGACAATATTTGATCTGGAACATAAGTACCAATTGCAGTAATACGAGATTTAGAATGCATAGAAACATCTCCTAACTTTTATTTTTATAACCTGATACTAATATTAGGTTATAAAAATGTCAATAAAGATTTTTGTTGTATTAAAACGATAATACTTAACTTACTATGAAGGAATTTGGCGAGTGCTGTAAAAATAATATACGAGAAGTTTCTAAAATTGATAATTGTTTTTGTTATTTTTGTTGTGAGAAAAACTCGCAAAAAATGACGATTAAAGTAAAAATATAAAGATTTTCTTTAGTGTGATATAGGTTGTTAAACCTTGTGAAAGCGAATTACTTATGCTACACTTTATGTAACTTAAAATGAACGGAGGGGCTTCCTTTGATCTTAATCAGATTACGTCTCAATACTTTGTGCCAATAATTGAATAGCGCTCAAAGGCTCTGTCTGTGTACAGAGTGAACGGGATTGGTCTGCCTATTTTAAAGGAACCCTTTATTAAGCTTATATGTGAAAAAGAGGGAGGGACGAATACGCCCTCTTTTTGTTTTGCCTTTATAAATAGAATGGGATTGTATAAGTGAACACTTACTGTGGATACGTATACAATCTTGGGACTTTTTGACTATAAAATAGGATGAAAGCATAGCTTTCTTCTATTTCTTTGGTGAACCCTTATCCGTTTACGAAAACACAGGCAGCGACCTGTGTTTTTTATTTTACGTAATCGAAATGGAGGAATAAATATATGGAAGAAGTATTACAAAGAGCAGTTTTAGTTGGAGTAAATTTAGGTAATGAAGATGATTTTGCATATTCGATGGAAGAGTTAACAAATCTTGCGGAAGCTTGTGATGTAGAGGTAATTGGGCAAGTAACGCAAAATTTACAACGAGTAAATCCATCGCATTATATCGGAAAAGGAAAGATTGAAGAAGTTGCAGCGTATGTACAAGAAATAGATGCGAATATGGTTATCTTTAATGATGAATTATCTCCTTCACAAATTCGAAATTTAGAAGAGGATTTAGATTGTAAGGTAATTGATCGTACCATTTTAATTTTAGATATTTTTGCGCAACGTGCGAAAACGAAAGAAGCACAGCTACAAGTAGAAGTAGCACACCTTCAGTACATGATGCCTCGTTTAATCGGTCTTCGTGAATCGTTAGGGAGACAGAGCGGCGGCGTTGGTACGAAAAATAAAGGTGTCGGTGAAAAGAAGTTAGAGTTAGACCGTCGTAAAATTGAAGAACAAATTTCAGTTTTGAATAAAGATTTAGAAGCGCTCGTTGCCCAGCGTCAAACGCAGCGAAAGCAGCGTAAGAAAAATGAAATACCTGTTGTAGCATTAGTAGGTTATACGAATGCAGGAAAGTCAACGACGATGAATGCAATGCTTGAAATTTATAATGGTACAGAAGAAAAACAAGTATTTGAAAAAGATATGTTATTCGCGACGTTAGAAACATCTGTACGAAATATTGATTTGCCAGATAATAAATCATTTTTATTAACAGATACAGTTGGATTTGTAAGTAAATTACCACATCATCTTGTGAAGGCGTTCCGTTCAACGTTAGAAGAAGTAGCGGAAGCAGACCTACTTATTCACGTTGTAGATTACGCAAATCCAAATTATGAACAATTAATTGATATTACAAATGAAACGTTAAAGAAAATTGGAGTAGAAAATATTCCAACGATCTATGCTTATAATAAATCAGATATGGTAGATGTTGAAATTCCGAAAGTGCAAGAAGATCGCGTTTATTTATCAGCGAAGAAACATGTTGGAATGGAAGAACTTGTAGAAATGATTCGCTCACACATCTATAAAGAATATACGAAGTGTGAAATGTTAATTCCATATGATCAAGGACAGGTAGTTTCGTATTTCAATAATCATGCACACGTTTTATCTACGAGTTACGAAAACGAAGGTACCAAATTACAAATAGAATGTAAGACGAGTGATTACGAGAAGTATAAGCATTTTGCAATTTAATGTAAGAGGCAACCCAGTATGTGATTGGGTTGTCTTTTTTTGTACTGTTTTACCGCTGAAAGTTACAAGGATGCAAGCCAATGACGGGAGTTAAGTTATATTTCTGGAAAAAGAAATGAAAGCAGTATAGAATAGAAATGTTTCAAAAGTCAGAATTTATTACACCTACTGTAATAAATATATATTTTGTACAGAAAGGGGAGATTCACATATGCAGGCAGTTTCACACAAAAAAACTGTAGAAACACCGACAATATATCGAATTTTATTTGCGATTAGCTTTGGGCATTTTTTAAATGATTCGATGCAAGCAGTTGTGCCGGCGTTGTTTCCTATTTTGGAAAAAACGATGAATTTATCCTATATGCAAGTAGGGTGGATTGCGTTTGCGTTAAATATGACGTCATCGATTATGCAACCGGTGTTTGGTATGTATTCAGATAAGAAGCCGTCACCATTTTTATTACCACTCGGCATGTTTTCAAGTATGCTTGGAATGATTGGACTCGCGTTTGCACCAAACTTTATTATTGTTATTATTTCTGTTTTATTTATTGGTTTAGGTTCCGCGGTCTTTCATCCAGAAGGCGCTCGTGTTGCGTATATGGCGGCAGGTGTAAAACGAGGGTTAGCGCAAGCGATTTATCAAGTTGGGGGAAACACGGGGAATTCTTTAGCTCCTATTTTTACAGCGCTAATTTTCGTTCCACTCGGTCAAATTGGTTCATTAGGTTTTACAGCATTTGCAGCAGTAGGAATTGCATTATTAATTTTCGTATCGAATTGGTACAAAAATGAATTAGCAACCGGCGCTGTAAGAAGGAAGAAGAGAGCTGCGCTTGAGGCGGAAAATGCAATTGTAAGTACGCACATTAAATTCGTTATTATACTTCTTGTTTTTCTTACTTTTGTGCGCTCTTGGTACGGTGCCGGTATTGGGAATTTCTATCAATTTTACTTAATTGAGCATTATGGTTTATCTATAAAAAATGCCCAGTATTTCGTATTCGCATTTATGATTGCTGGTGTGTTAGGCACTTTCTTCGGAGGACCGTTAGCAGATCGATTTGGTAAGAAAAATATCATTGTATTTTCAATGTTAGGTTCAGCACCACTTGCGCTGTTATTACCACATGTCTCACTTGTGTGGGTCGTACCTTTATTTTTATGTATCGGTTTTATTAGTTCAAGTAGTTTTAGTGTAATTGTTGTATACGCGCAAGAGCTTGTTCCGGGAAAAGTAGGGATGGTATCAGGTCTAATTGTAGGTCTTGCGTTCGGCCTTGGTGCTCTAGGTGCTGTAGTTCTTGGGAAATTAGCAGATATATATAGCCTGCAATTTATTATGCTATTATGTAGTTGTCTACCATTAATTGGACTCACTTCATGGTTACTGCCAAGTGATAAGAAAACGATAGAATAGGGGATGCGCTATGAAATTGTGTGAAAACGTTACGGAATTAATAGGAGATACACCTGTCGTCCGATTATCTAAATTTATTCCGGAAGACGCAGCAGATGTGTATGTGAAACTAGAAATGTTTAATCCATCGCGCAGTGTGAAAGACCGTGCTGCTTATAATTTACTTCACGTTGCAGAAGAAAATGGTCTCATCAAACCAGGAGATACAATTATTGAACCGACAAGCGGGAATACAGGGATTGGTTTAGCGATGAATGCAGCAGCTAAAGGGTATAAAGCGATTTTAATTATGCCAGATAATATGTCAAAAGAGCGTATTAATTTATTGAAAGCATACGGAGCAGAAGTAGTTTTAACACCAGCAGAACAAAGAATGCCAGGAGCAATTGCGAAGGCGTTAGAACTGCAAAAACAAATACCTAATAGTTTTATCCCGCAACAATTTGAAAATCCAGCTAATCCGAATATTCACCGTTATACGACTGCACTTGAAATTTACGAACAAATGGATGGAGAGCTTGATGCTTTTGTTGCAACGGCAGGAACAGGCGGAACGATTACAGGGACTGGTGAAACGTTAAAAGAGAAATTGCCAAACTTATATATTGCAGTAGTGGAACCGAAAGGATCTCCCGTTTTATCCGGTGGTGTACCAGGTCCTCATAAACTAGTAGGAACAAGCCCAGGATTTATTCCGAAAAACTTAAATACAGAAGTGTATAACGAAATTATTCAAATTGCAGATGAAGAGGCTTTAACGACAATGAGAAACTTAGCTAGACAAGAAGGATTATTAGTTGGGCCATCTTCTGGAGCATCTGTTTACGCTGCAATCATGATAGCGAAACGCCTAGGCGTTGGTAAAAAAGTTTTATGTATTGCGCCTGATACAGGTGAACGTTATTTAAGCATGGGGTTATTTGAATAAAAAGGATAGAAACACCTTAATAGTGAATAGCTGCTATTAAGGTGTTTGTTTTATGGAATGAAGAGGGGGAGAAGAACAATGAAACTATTAAAACCAATCCATGAATATAGTGAGCATATTACGGCGTATAGACAAGCGTTTTTACACTCAGGGGAACAACCACATGGAAGTAGTTCTTTACAAAACTTTGATTCTCTTGATGAATGGTTTGAAAAAGTGAGTAAACAAGAACTAGGAGAAAATTTACTAGCTAATCGAGTGTCATCTAGTCAGTTTTTAAGTTTTGAAAAAGGAGAACTTATAGGTTTTGTGAATATTAGACATAGATTAAATCCAGAATTATTACGGGAAAGCGGTCATATTGGATATAGTGTCCATCCGAATAAACGTCGCCACGGTTACGCTACGAAACAACTACAACTTGCATTAGCTGAAGCGCAAAAATTAGGATTGCAGAAAGTATTAATAACTTGCGATAAATCCAATATCGGTTCTGCTAAAACGATTCAAAAGGTTGGAGGTGTGTTAGAAAATGAAGTAGTTTCTTCTCGTACTGGTGAAGTTATTCAGCGCTATTGGATACAAATATGATTAAGTAGGAATTTGAAAAGGTAATGCAAGCTGTAATATCGAAATAGATAAATGAAATATAGGGGATTACTGCAATTTTAGGGGGAAATGAAATGGGATTAAAAGAGAAAGCGATAGAGATTTCAGAGATTTATAGGAAAAATCCGAAAGTAGAAGCTATTATTTTAGCGGGTTCAGTAGCTAGAAAGCTTGAAGATGAACATTCAGATATAGAATTACATATTTTATGGTCAACACCGCCAGAAGATGAGGATCGTAGGGCCCCTATTCATCATATTGATGGGACAATATTATCGTATCATCCGTATGAGGAAGAAGAATGGTCGGAAACGTATTTAACGAAAGAGGGAATTAAATTAGAGATTAGTAACTTTTTAACAGAGACAGTAGAGAAAGTGATTTCGGATGTGGTGGATCAATATGATATAAGTTATGAAAAACAATGTATTGTATCATCCATTCATGATGGTGTTAGTTTGTATGGAGAAGGGAAAGTGAATGAATTAAAAGAAAAAGTAGCGGCATATCCAGATGAACTAGCAAAACGGATGATTTCAGAAAATCTATGGTTAAGTAATCGTTGGCACAATCGAAAGGCGCTTTTAAAACGGAAAGATTGGCTTATGCTTTATGACGTTATTTGCGAAGTACAAAGGAACATATTCGGTGTTTTATTTGGTTTGAATAAAATGTACGTACATCATCCAGCGTTTAAATGGATGCCTAATAATGTGGAACGAATGACTATTAAACCTGAAAAATTATATGAACGTATGGCGGACACATTAATAGGGAATCCAGAAAAAAGTGTGCAGGAGTTAGAGTTGCTAATAGAAGAAGTGTTGCAACAAGTTCATACATACGCACCAGGAGTAAATGTGGATGAGCAAGAAAAATCTATTTTTTATTTTGTGAAATAGAAAATAGTAATAAGGGGGAAGTTATGGGGTTTTTTAATAGGTTTTTTAAAAAAGTTGAAAAAGTAAATGAGCAAGAAGCTACTCTTCATGAATTAAGTGAAGAATTGTATGTTGAATCACCGGTAGAGGAAGCGACTAGTTACTGGGTATCAATGGCACAAAATATAATTGTTAATGCTGTAAAAGCGGCTGACAATGATGTGGAACGTGCCTTCGTGTTATTGAATTTGAAGAAAGGTGAGGCTTCATTTGATATTTTTTATCAAATAAATGGGCAATTGTATTTCTGGGATCAGCTAGAAAATGAGACGATAAGAAATAGAATTCAGAACGAGTTGTTACCGCAAGCTCCAGAAGTTTCAAATGCAGTAAATGAGCAATTTCGTGGAGCTGATCACCCTATAATTTCGTTCGCACAATTGCAGTTTGAATGGGAAACGAAAGCCTGGTTCTCACATGTAATTTGGGAAGATAGCCTTGCTGCTCAATTGCCCAAAACTCAAATTCTAAATGAATGGTTTCGTGTAATTAAAGAAGAAACGAAAAATAGACCACTGGATAGTGATGCGAAATTTTCTTGGTATCCATCAAACTCTTAAAAAATGAATACAGAGAGACAGGTTATGTTTCTAGATGATTTGTATTATTGAATAAGTATCAATAATACGTAATTCTTTTTCTATTGCCTGTTAGAATTCGTTATGTACTAAGCTACTTGTTTTCTAAACTAAAACTTATATTTCGAATTTTAAAATAGATTGTAATACATAAAAATTCGAAATATAAGTTGACACTATTTTTAATGTGTGATAAAAATGATAGTAATCAATTCGGAAAATAATATTTGGGCAATGAAAGGGTATAGTAGTGAATATCTCCCTATTTCAGAGAGCTGATGGTTGGTGTGAATCAGTATATAGATTATTCGTGAAGTTCGTCCTGGAGCATCTTTCATAAATCTCATATTTTGAGGAAATGAAAGACGGTAGTTTATACCGTTATCAAATAAAGTGGTGAAGATTTTTTCACAACTAGGGTGGTACCGCGATATTTATCGTCCCTACGTATTTACGTAGGGACGTTTTTTATTTAGGTCCTAACTTTGGTGTGGCTTCATAACTAGGGTGGTACCGCGATATTTTATCGTCCCTACGTTTTTGCGTAGGGGCGTTTTTATTTAGGTGGTTTCTTAGTGTTCTTCACAACTAGGGTGGTACCGCGATAATTTTGTCGTCCCTACGTATTTACGTAGGGGCGTTTTTTTATTATTAGGGAGGAAGTGAACGTATTAGAAAAGAGTATTGATAGAACAATATAAATACCGAATTGTAACAAAGAAAAAGAGATAGAGAGGAGATTAACAAATGAATTCACAGCAATGGACATCGAAATTAGGTTTCGTATTAGCTGCAGCAGGTTCGGCAATTGGTCTTGGGGCGATTTGGAAATTCCCATATATGGCCGGCATTGGAGGAGGCGGAGCGTTCTTCCTAATTTTCATCGGTTTCACATTATTAATTGGTTTACCGCTATTATTAGCTGAATTTGTTATTGGAAGAAGTACACAAAAAGAGGCTGTCGATGCATATAGAGAGATTGCTCCTAAAACGTTATGGCCTTGGTTAGGTAAATTAGGAATTGTAACATGTTTCATATTACTTTCTTTCTACAGTGTTGTAGGAGGCTGGATTTTATTATATTTATGGAATGCAATTACAGGTAGACTATGGGAAGGAAATGGAGCATACGAAGCTACGTTTGGTGAAATCATTTCCAATCCATATTTAGCAGTTGGATCACAGCTATTATTCATCCTTATTACTATTTTCATCGTAAGTAAAGGTGTACAAAATGGTGTTGAAAAAGTAAATAAATATTTCATGCCAGCACTATTCGTTTTATTCTTTGTATTAATCGTTCGTGCACTTACGTTAGATGGTGCTGGAGAAGGCGTTCGTTTCTTCTTACAACCTGATTTCTCACATGTAACATCAGAAGTTATTTTATACGCAATGGGGCAATCGTTCTTCTCATTATCTGTTGGGGTAGCCGTTATGGTAACGTATAGCTCATACTTACCGAAAGAAGAAAGCTTACCACGTTCAGCATTTTCTATCGTAGCCTTAACTCTTGTTATTACATTACTTGCAGGACTTGCAATTTTCCCAGTTGTGTTCGCATTTGGGATGGAACCATCTCAAGGACCAGGACTATTATTTATCGTATTGCCAGCTATTTTCAGTAAAATGGCATTCGGAAAATTATTCTTCATCGTTTTCTTATTACTATTCTTCTTCGCTACGATTACATCAGCAATTTCGATGTTAGAAATTAGTGTTGCATCGTTAACATCAAAAGGTAAAGGGAAACGTGAAAAAATGGCCTTAATCGTAGGGTTATTAATCTTCGTTGTTGGGGTACCATCAGCATTATCATTCGGTATATTAAGTGATCTGAAGATTTTCGGGAAGACAGTCTTTGATTTAGCGGACTATGCAGTAAGTAACGTATTAATGCCACTTGGTGTATTATTAGTTTCTATCTTTGTTCCTTTAAAAATGAAGAAAGATGTATTAATGAAAGAGCTAGGTGTAAGTAAAAATAAAGGTTATAAACTATTCGTATTATGGTTATTCTTACTTCGTTATATCGCACCAATTGCGATTATTATCGTATTCTTAAATGTACTTGGCATTATATAAAAAGAAAGGTAGCGTATCATACAAAGATACGCTACCTTTTTATTTTGCTCTTTTTTGCAATTCATTTACTGTTACGAACTGATAGCCCTTCTTAGATAAAGAATCTAAAATACCTTCAATCGTTTGTAAATTTTCATTTGACTCATCATACATAGAGTGCAGTAAAATGATAGAACCTGGTTTTACATTTTTATTAACGTATTTAATTTTATCAGCCGCAGATTTATAAAAAGTATCGGGCTCAAGATCCCATGTGATTGTTTCGATATTGTTTTTATTTAAATAATATGGCAGCCCTATTAACTTCTTACCGTTAGGGGGCCTAAAATCAATTTCGTCTGTAAATCCTGTTTGGCGGATTAATGAATTCGTTTTTTCTATTTCATCTTTAATAAAAGAAGGTGTTTTGAAAACCATTCTATTATGAGAATATGTATGGTTTCCGAGTTGGTGCCCAGATTGCGCGATAGCTTCTCCTAACGATAAATTTTGCTCTAATTCATTTCCAATTAAAAAGAAAGTAGCTTTAGCGTTGTATTTATCTAGTAGCGGTAATATTTGTTTTACATTGTTAGTAGGGCCATCATCAAAAGTTAAAGCAATCACTTTTTCATTTGTTTCTACGCGTTGTGTTAAATCTCCAAATAATTGAAAGCTTCTTGCGTTCATCAATTTGTATGTTCCGAATAATGCCGTGATAATAAAGAATAGTGTAACGATTGTAATGATAATTTTTTTCTTCATAATGTAACCTCACAATGATTTTTAATTCAGTTAAAAAGTATTATATCAAACTAAGTAATTTCGTGCTTTAAGAAGGGTGTGGATGCAAGGAGAAGGAATTTATCATATAATAAAATGCAAAAGGTATATTAGGAGGTGTTTATATGGCGATTATAATTCAATTGCCAGACACTGCAACGTCTCATGCAAAGCCAAGTATGGAAATGGCGATACTTTGCGTGAGGTAGACAAGTAATATACAATCGCCTATATGAGCTCGTATCATTTTTTATATTTGGCTTTGCACCTTATTGAAATGAACCATAAAAAATAAGGGGCGAGCAGAAATGAAATACGTAAAAGCTAATGCTGTTTTACCAGAGAGTTTAATTACTGAAATTCAAAAGTATATACAAGGTGAAACAATTTACATTCCGAAACAAGAAACGAAACATTATAAATGGGGTACACGATCTGGCGGAAGAAAACAACTAGATGAAAGAAATAAAGCAATTAAAGAAGCGTTTAAAAGTGGGATTGCTATTCATCAACTTGCAGAAAAATATTTTCTTTCTGGGGAAACGATTAAAAAGATTGTGTATTCTAAATGAGCATAAAAGAGTCTAGTTCAAATATTATTTTGAACTAGACTCTTTTTGCTTTGTATGTATTGGATATATAGGGTGTGAATGGGCATGATAATAGAAAAAATGAATCGCAATAGTATTGTATAGAAATGTGAATAGGAATAAAAACGTTATATTTCATATTACAGAAAGGTGAACACATATGAATCATCTTGGACAAATAACGATAGAACTTTTTGTTGGTTTTTTTGTTTTATTAATTGCTACTAAAATATTAGGGAAAACACAAATATCACAGCTAACCCCTTTTGATTTTATTTCTGCGATTGTAATCGGAGAACTAGTTGGAAACACTGTATATGATCCTGAGGTGAGAGTATGGTCTATTTTATACGCTGTTTTTGTATGGGTAATATTAATTTACGCAATAGAAGTAATAACACAAAAATTTAGAAGGACAAGAAAGTTCTTTGAAGGATACCCTTCTATTATCATTCGTAATGGGCATATTGACAGAGAACAATTAAAATCAAATCATTTGGACATTAACCAATTACAACAAATGTTAAGACAACAAAAAGATATATTTTCAATTCGAGAAGTTGAATATATGATATTAGAACCTAACGGAAACATAAGTGTATTGAAAAAAAGTAAATATGAATCTCCCACTATAAATGATTTAAGTTTAAAACATAAGCCTGTATACTTACCGATTTCATTAATTAGCGATGGGAAAGTAGTTAAGGATAATTTGAGGGAAGCAGGTTTTGATGAAGGATGGCTGTATAAACAAATAAAGAAAAAAGGGATTACTAAATTTGAAGACGTATTGTATGCAGAATGGAAAACAGACGATGGTTTCTTTTGTCAGGAAATGAATCGGTAGAGAATAAGCGATGTATGTATTGTTCATTTCTAAGTTATCTTTTACATATCAAAAAGCTAAATCATTGTATACAATAGAACTAGAACAACAATTTGTATGGAGTGATAAAGATGGAAGCGTTTATTAGAAGTGATCAATATAATTTTATAAAATCACAAGCTTATATTTTAGCGAATGGGCATGCAACGGCAAATGATAGAGGTGTAATTCAAGCGTTAAAATCACTTGCGATTGAAAAAATAATACATGTATTTGAGAATTTAACGGATGAGCAGAAAGAGTTAATTGATACGGTATTAACAGTTCAAAATAGAGAAGATGCAGAATCATTTTTAATGAAAATAAATCCGTATGTCATTCCGTTTCAAGAAGTTACAGCACAAACGTTAAAGAAATTATTTCCTAAAGCGAAAAAATTAAAACTTCCTGATATGGAAGAAATGGACATGAAAGAAATATCTTATTTAAGCTGGATTGATAAAGGGTCAAGCAGGAAGTTTATTATAGCGAAAAATGATAAAAATAAGTTTGTTGGTCTACAAGGAACGTTCCAAAGTTTAAATAAAAAAAGTATTTGTTCTTTATGTCACGGACATGAAGAAGTAGGGATGTTTTTAGTTGAAATTAAAGGTGATATACCGGGAACTTTCGTGAAAAAGGGAAACTATATTTGTAAAGACGGTGTAGCTTGTAATCAAAATATGAAATCACTTGATAAATTACAGGATTTTATTGAGAGATTGAAGAAATAAAATGGAAGACCTCTAGTACTTAAACTGGAGGTTTTTATTTTTTGAAAAAGTAGATTGAAAATTTAACTGTACTATGATTATTAGAGCATAATTAGTTCAATAGATAAACGGAAATCAAAAAACTTATGACCATATCTCCCAATCAGTTTTAGAACGATTATTTGAAAAACTGAACCACTTACATCAAGACTTTCAAGTTGTTATTTGGGTAGCATTTAAAACAGCTTTATGAAGAAAGAAGAGCAAATACCAGAAGGTAGACGAAGCTATTAAACGGCTCATACGAGTCAATGAGAGAATTAATTTTAACAGTGTCTCTAATGAATCGGGTGTAACGAAAACACCACTGTACAACAATGTCGATATTCGTAAACAGATTGAAGCGTTAAGGCAGAAACAATCACAAGCACCTACATCAAAACAAATTAAGCGTGAAATAAATGATACCAACAAGGATGTCCTTATTGAATCACTGAAACGGAAAATTAGAAGGTGATAACAAACAACTTAGAGAGCAATTGAAGGTTGCTTATGCAGAGGTATATAAAAAAATTAAGTTTATGGGTAAGAATAGTGCTCTTCATCCCTGTTTGTTCAAAAAAGGGTCATTTAATTGAATAGGATGTTTTAATGAACTAAAATACGATACAAAAAGATGAGTGGATACATTCTCCTACATTTAATGTAAAAAAATACTATTTCGCTAACGATAAGGTTGTAATTCGTCTCAACGCTAACAACTTCAATGAAACAAAAACCTATATGTTATTATTTTCCGTAACACTAATGTCATATTATAAGATAAGGTTTTCGAATATTTAATAGGGAGGCGTTTCTATTGAAAATCGGCGAGCTGTCTAAAAAGACAGGTGCAAGTGTCCGATCTATAAGGCATTATGAGAAAAAAAATCTAATTACCGCTGTACGCCTTGAAAATGATTATCGCGAGTTCGATGAATCTGCCGTCAAACGTATTCGAATTATCCAACTTTATTTGGGTTTGGGTCTGACAACGGAACAAATTGAAGAAATATTGAAATGCGAGGATAATGGTCCGGAAGACTATGAATTTTGTGAAGAAATGCTGGAAACTTATCAAGTGAAGCTGGATCAAATCAACAGACAAATCAGTGTATTGGACGTTGTAAAGCATCGGTTGGAAAAACAAATCATGCAAATGACGGATAAAAGAAGAATGAGAAATGGAAATGCCCCTAGTTGAAACAACTCAATAATTGAAGATCCCAGTCCGCGATCATGGCGGGACCCGGGATCTCTACAGACGACTATGATGTTATACGGACGGTTTCTTTAGCAGTTCGGTCAAGCGCGAGAATCCGTCGGTTCCATAGCCTTCGTTGATGGCCTGCTGGGTTACGGCCATTGCAGCACTCAGGACGCTGACATCGAGGCCGTGGTGTTGAGCAGCATGGATGATGTGTTCCATTCCTGCCGAGGCTGAGATGATATTGGACTTGTCACCAGGGTAGTGACCCGAGTCTACTTCACTTGCCAAATAAGCCATGATGTTGGGCAAGATGTCTATGATGCCCTGGGCATAGACAGCGAACTCCTTTGCCGGAATATTCTCGGCAGTGGCAAGGGCGAGAGCGTGGGCGTAACCGCTCATGGAGGTCCAAAAGAGGTCGAGCAGGGCCACATCATATGCCGCCGCCCGTCCAGGGTCCGTCCCAAGATAAGAAGTGGTGCCACCCAAGCTTGCCAAGGTCGGTTGATGGACCTTAAAGATGGATTCTGGTCCACTATACAGGACGGAAGCCGCAGGCGTTCCGATGGTCGGAGTAGGGGTCATAATCGCCCCATCGAGGTAATCGACTCCGTGTTGGGCAGCCCATGTGGCCATTTCACGGGCACGTTTGGGCGAGTCGGCAGTGAGGTTCACCAGTGTCCGTCCCTTCAGGGCATCTCCCACAGGGCCAAGGATTCCATGGACGACATTATAGTCCAGAACACAAATAATCACCAGAGGGCTTGCAGAGACTGCGCCGGTAACCGAATTCGAAAGGATCGCCCCTTGAGAAACAAGATAATCGGCTTTTTCGGCGGTTCGATTCCATAATGTCGTAGGGTGGCCGTTCATCAGGAATGCACCAGCTAGCGCCTGGCCCATGGGACCCAGGCCGATAACTGTAACAGGCGAAAGGTTCGGGTTTTTCATCACAGATACATCTGTATCTGATACTTGACTGATATTTTGTTCTTTCTCACTTTGGTCATTTTTCTTCAATGAAAATGCCTCCTTTCAGATGTTCAAACTTAATTCTAAAGTATGACACCAGTGTCATAGTCAACAAAAATATTTTTGGTTATAATATTTCAACAAACCAGTTATAAGTAATCTATTATTCCATTAAAGGGCGAGATTGCGGAAAAAGTAGTGAAAAGTGATACATATTATCTATGACTAATATGTATCACTCTTTATTATTTATGACTTTTTACGATTTAGGTCTTGATAATGAAATAAAGTTTGATAAAAGATATATTTCGAAACAGTTGCTTATTTTGAAGGAGGTAAATATGAATTATATTTCACCGAAAGAAGAAATGTTAAAAGTGAAACGGTGGCCTAAAGATACGATAGCAGCTGGGCGTTGTCATACTGTTGGTCTTAAACGAGACGGCACGGTGACGGCAGTGGGGAATGATAAACATAACCAGTGTGATGTAAGTGGCTGGAGAGATATTGTAGCAATAGCGGCGGGTACGAATCATACAATCGGACTTAAATCAAACGGTACCGTGGTGGCAGTGGGTTGGAATGAGTATGGTCAATGTAACGTAAGTGATTGGAGAGATATTGTAGCGATAGCGGCTGGTTGTGCACATACAGTCGGACTAAAATCAGACGGCACGGTGATCGCGGTAGGTAATAATGAATTTGGCCAATGCGATGTAGGTAGCTGGCGCGACATTCGGTTGCCTGGCAAATAGTCAATTTACAATAAATCATTAGTAATATTATTCTATTTTAGGAGTAATTATGGAATAGGATATGTAGAAAATAATTAAACTTAAATCTGCTGAATAAGAATCTCTTTTGAAAAGGGATTCTTATTATTTTTCATAAAATGAGGGTATAAATGGAATTTTTGAACAAATTTTATTTCAAAGTTACAGTAGAAGATATAAATTAAAAAGTATAGAGGAGATAAAGGAATGCTTAAAAGGTTTTTACTTTCTTTACCGGATGTTTTACTTATATGTATCGTTCTCTACATAATGTACACAAATTCTTTTAGTTTTGGACAGATGCTAGTAATTTCCATTGCAATCGGAATTATTGGTGGTCTTGCTATTAGAATTTGTAAGGATGTATTCACGTATATAAGATGGATAATTAAACAAAGAAAAAATTGAATATGTTTAATAGTTATTAGGAGGGAATGAAATGACTAAGAAAAAGAATAGAGTGAAAAACGAGATAGTACTTTGGTCACTAACAGCAATTGTTCTATTAATTGTATGGTACTTTTATCAAAAATAAAAACGCATCGTACTCAAAAAGCACGATGCGTTTTTATTATTTTTTTTGCCAATTTTCTTTTATAAAGTCTTCACGACCAGATTCCTTTTGCTCAGTAGCATATTTCTCTGGATTCTTTTTATAGAAATGTTGGTGGTATTCCTCTGCTTCGTAAAAAGGTGCAGCAGGACGAATTTCAGTCACGATTGGATCTTTAAACATACCGCTTTCTGCAAGAGCTTGTTTTGATTTTTCAGCAAGCCCTTTTTGTGTTTCGTTATGATAAAAAATAGCGGTACGATAAGATGGACCACGGTCAAAAAATTGTCCGCCATCATCAGTTGGATCGATTTGTGGCCAATATAAGTCTAGTAATTTCTGATAAGGAAAAATAGAAGGATCGAATGTAATTTGAACAACTTCTAAATGTCCAGATGTTCCAGCTTTTACTTGTTCATATGTTGGGTTTTCTACATGACCTCCTGCATAGCCAGAAAGTACTTTATGAATACCAGGAAGTTCATCAAATGGTTTTACCATGCACCAAAAGCAACCGCCTGCGAAGGTTGCGAGTTCGTATGTTTTTTCGGACATTGCTGTAATCCTCCTAAATGTATATGTTTTATATAGTATTATATAAATTGTTTTATTGCGCAATAAAAAAGATTTGAAAATATATGTTTTTTACAAACAAGATCCTCCGCTCACATCAATTAATTGTCCAGTAACCCAGCGGCTGTCTGGAGAAGCAAGGAATGCAGCAGTATCGGCAATGTCTTCTACTTCACCTAAGCGATTGAAAGCGGAAATAGTAGTAGCGTACTGCTTCATCATCGGGTCGCTCAAGAGTTCTGCATTCATATCTGTTTTAATAAATCCTGGAAGTATTGCATTCACCGTTATTCCTCGTGCTCCAAGCTGTTTTGCTAGCGTAAAAGTCATTGTATTAATAGCGCCTTTCGTCATACTATATGCAACAAAATCAGGTAAAGAAATGCGGGTGGCAGCGGATGAAATATTAATAATTCGGCTATTGTCACGTAAACGTGGTAGTGCTAGTTGAATGATAAAGAATGGAGCTTTTGCATTTACTGAAACCATTCTATCAAAAAACTGTTCAGTCGTTTCTTCAATAAAAGCACCAGGACCAATGCCAGCATTGTTTATTAAAATATCAAATTGTGTTTCACCAGTGCGCTTTTGTAATTCAGTATCTAAAGCGTTATAAAGGTTTTCTACACCGTGTAAGGATTCTAGATTTGCGCCGATAGAAAAAGCTTGGCCACCATCTGATCGAATTTCATGAACAGTTTCTTCAGCGTCATCTTTTCGACTACCGTAATGAACAGCAACCAATGCACCGTCATTTGCTAAACGTTTAGCGATCGCTCGTCCAATTCCTCGGCTTGCTCCTGTAACTAACGCTACTTTCCCTTTTAACATAGTTTCCTCATCTCCTCATAAACTTTATAAGTTTTTCTTTATGTAGTAATGCAAACATACTTAAGTAATATATGAGTGTATGTAAGTAATGCATTCCAATTTTGATTTGAGAAAAAATAAATAGAATGAATTTTGATTTTTTTGAAAAAAACATATTGACAACGAAAAGAACAACGTCCTATAATACGTGTAACAAATAAAAGTTAATTAAGAATTTTCTAACTTTATATGTTGTATATGCAAAGAAGAGGAAAGTAGATGATTATGATCGTTTCAGAGAGCTACTCCAAGGCTGTGAGGGTAGTAACAATCGAATCATTGAAGATCACCTCGGAGCATCGCTTGCGAAAGGGAAACTGAGTAGAGGGCGGCGGCATCGTCTCCGGTAAAAGGACGGAGGTCTGATTGGACCTACAAAGCTTATATTTCGTGAGAAGTATAAGGAAGCTGAGTGGTAACGCGAAACTCTCGCCTCAGCAATCAAAGCTACTAAATTGTAGTAGTTGATTGCTGAGGCGAGAGTTTTTATTTTTAAAAATAGAAGAAGAGAATGCGTAGAAGAGGAGAGTAAATGATAAAGATTGTTTCAGAGAGCTGCCCCGAGGCTGTGAGGGTGGTAACAATTCAATCATTGAAAATCACCTTGGAGCACTACTTTTGAAAACTAGTAAAAAGTAGCGGGGTTGTTCCCGATAGAAAAACAAAAGTCTAATTGGACTTGCAGAGCTTATATTTCGTGAGAAGTATAAGGAAGCTGAGTGGTACCACGATTCCCTCGTCTCAGCAATGGATTGCTACAAGTATGTAAGTAATCGATTGTTGAGACGAGTATATTTTTAAAAGTTATATACTGAATATTCTGTTAAAAATACTCATCTCAGCAATCGATGTAGAAATAGATTGCAAAAATAGAGAAAAAAGAGGAGCGATGTGAGATGGGAAACCGGTACATTTACATGAATGGGGAATTTGTAGAAAAAGAAAAGGCAGTTGTTTCAGTGTATGATCATGGTTTTTTATACGGAGACGGTGTATTTGAAGGGATTCGTAGTTACGGAGGAAATGTATTTTGTTTAAAAGAACATGTGAAACGATTATATGAATCAGCGAAATCTATTTTACTAACAATTCCAATGACGGTAGAAGAAATGGAAGAAGCAGTTTTACATACACTCCAAAAAAATGAATACGCTGATGCTTACATTCGCTTAATTGTCTCAAGAGGAAAAGGTGACTTAGGGCTCGATCCGAGAAGTTGTGTGAAGCCGAGCGTAATTATCATTGCAGAACAATTAAAGTTATTCCCACAAGAATTTTATGATAATGGGCTAAGCGTTGTATCTGTTGCATCAAGACGTAATACGCCAGACGCGTTAGATCCACGTATTAAGTCAATGAATTATTTAAATAACGTACTTGTAAAAATTGAAGCAGCACAAGCAGGAGTGTTAGAGGCTCTTATGTTAAATCAACAAGGATATGTTTGTGAAGGTTCTGGCGATAATGTTTTCGTTGTGAAAGATGGAAAAGTGCTAACCCCGCCATCCTATTTAGGAGCATTAGAAGGTATTACGAGAAATAGTGTTATCGAGCTATGTGAACGACTGAATATTCCGTGTGAGGAAAGACCATTCACTCGCCATGATGTATATGTAGCGGATGAAGTATTTTTAACAGGAACAGCAGCGGAGTTAATTCCAGTTGTAAAAGTTGATTCGAGAGAAATTGGAGATGGGAAACCAGGAAGTGTAACGAAACAATTGACCGAAGAATTTAAAAAATTAACGAGAGAAAGAGGAGTACGTGTTCCTGGGCTGACGGAAAGCTTAGCATAAATAAGGAGAGGAGTTAATGGAAATGAAGCAGCAGTATACAGCGTATGAGAAGTTACAGTATGAAGAAATGACAGGCGCTGGGCACGTGATTCAATGTTTGAAGAAATTGGGTGTAACGACCGTTTTCGGCTATCCAGGCGGAGCGATTTTACCAGTATACGATGCGTTATACGAAAGTGGTTTGAAACATGTTTTAACTCGTCATGAGCAAGCTGCCATTCATGCGGCTGAAGGATATGCGAGAGCTTCTGGAAAGGTCGGGGTAGTCTTTGCTACCTCTGGCCCAGGGGCGACAAATTTAGTTACGGGCTTAGCAGACGCTTATATGGATTCGATTCCTTTAGTTGTCATTACCGGTCAAGTTGCGACGCCTTTAATTGGTAGAGATGGATTTCAAGAAGCGGATGTTGTCGGAATTACAGTACCTGTTACGAAGCATAATTACCAAGTTCGTGATGTAAATTATGTATCACGAATTGTGCAAGAAGCTTTTTACATCGCCAAAAGCGGACGACCGGGACCGGTATTAATCGATATTCCAAAAGATGTTCAAAATGCAAAAGTCACCAGTTTCTTTAATGAAGAAGTTGATATTCCGGGGTACAAACCAGAACTTGTACCAGACAGCATGAAACTTAGAGAGGTGGCTAAAGCAATTTCAAAATCAAAGCGTCCACTTCTTTATATTGGAGGAGGTGTCATTCATTCAGGTGGATCCGATGAACTCTTCGAATTCGCAAGGGAGAACCGTATTCCAGTCGTTTCAACTTTAATGGGACTTGGTGCATATCCGCCGGGAGATCCATTGTTTCTAGGGATGCTTGGTATGCATGGGACATACGCTGCTAATATGGCGGTAACAGAATGTGATTTACTACTTGCATTAGGTGTTCGCTTCGATGATCGTGTAACAGGAAAATTAGAACTTTTTTCTCCAAACTCGAAAAAAGTACATATTGATATTGATTCTTCTGAGTTTCATAAAAATGTAACTGTAGAACATCCGATTGTTGGTGATGTAAAAAAAGCGTTACACATGTTGTTACATATGTCTATTTATACACAAACAGACGAATGGCTTCAGAAGGTAAAGGCATGGAAAGAAGAATATCCACTTTCTTATAAGCAAAAAGAATCTGAGTTAAAACCACAGCATGTGATCAACTTAGTAAGTGAATTAACGAATGGTGAAGCGATTGTCACAACAGAAGTAGGTCAGCATCAAATGTGGGCTGCTCACTTCTATAAAGCAAGAAAACCTCGGACGTTCCTTACCTCTGGAGGATTAGGAACGATGGGGTTTGGTTTTCCAGCAGCAATCGGTGCTCAGCTAGCTAAAAAAGAAGAACTTGTCATTTGTATTGCAGGTGACGCTTCTTTTCAAATGAACATTCAAGAACTACAAACAATTGCTGAAAATAACATCCCTGTAAAAGTATTTATCATAAATAACAAATTTTTAGGGATGGTAAGGCAATGGCAAGAAATGTTTTATGAAAATCGTTTATCAGAATCAAAAATTGGATCACCAGATTTTGTGAAAGTAGCAGAAGCTTATGGAGTAAAGGGATTAAGAGCAACAAATTCAACCGAGGCAAAACAAGTGATGTTAGAAGCATTTGCTCACGAAGGTCCTGTCGTAGTTGATTTTTGTGTAGAAGAAGGTGAAAACGTATTTCCGATGGTTCCGCCAAACAAAGGGAATAACGAAATGATTATGAAGAGGTGGGAAGAATGAGTCATACTTTTTCACTCGTTATTCATAACGAGCCAAGCGTCTTATTACGTATAAGTGGGATTTTTGCTCGACGTGGTTATTATATTTCTTCTTTACATTTAAACGAAAGAGATACTAGTGGTGTTTCTGAAATGAAACTCACAGCAGTTTGTACTGAAAATGAAGCGACATTACTTGTTAGTCAGTTGAAAAAATTAATTGATGTTCTACAAGTAAATAAATTATAAGGAGTGTATGGAATATGAAAACGTATTATGAGAAAGATGCAAATGTAGAGTTATTACAAGGGAAAACTGTTGCAGTAGTTGGTTATGGATCACAAGGTCATGCGCAAGCACAAAATTTACGTGATTCTGGTGTAGAAGTAGTAGTTGGTGTTCGTCCTGGTAAGTCGTATGAAGTAGCGAAAGCGGATGGGTTTGAAGTAATGTCTGTTTCAGAAGCGGTTCGAACCGCACAAGTTGTACAAATGTTATTGCCAGATGAACAGCAAGCACATGTATATAAATCAGAAGTAGAAGAGAATCTCCGTGAAGGACAAATGTTACTTTTCTCACATGGATTTAACATTCACTTCGGCCAAATTAATCCGCCAAGTTACGTAGATGTAGCAATGGTTGCGCCAAAAAGTCCAGGTCATCTCGTTCGCCGTGTATATCAAGAAGGAAATGGTGTTCCGGCATTAGTCGCAGTGCATCAAGATGCGACGGGAACAGCGCTACATGTAGCATTAGCGTATGCAAAAGGTGTAGGTTGTACACGGGCGGGTGTAATTGAAACGACATTCCAAGAAGAAACCGAAACGGATTTATTCGGTGAGCAAGCTGTACTTTGCGGCGGGGTAACTGCACTTGTGAAGGCCGGGTTCGAAACGTTAACGGAAGGTGGATATCGTCCTGAAATTGCATACTTTGAATGTTTGCATGAATTAAAGCTAATTGTTGACTTAATGTACGAAGGTGGATTAACGAATATGCGCCATTCTATTTCAGATACGGCAGAGTTTGGAGATTATGTAACAGGATTGAGAATTGTTACAGATGAAACGAAGAAGGAAATGAAGCGTGTTTTGACAGAAATTCAACAAGGTGAATTTGCGAAGAAATGGATTTTAGAAAATCAAGCAGGGCGTCCGACATATAACGCAATGAAAAAAGCAGAACAAAATCATCAATTAGAAAAAGTGGGAGCAGAGCTTCGTGAAATGATGAGTTGGATTCATGCACCGAAAGAATTAGTAAAGAAATAGAGTAAGAGAGTATAAATGAAAAATATGTAAGAGGGGATTTGACAAGATGAGAAGTGACATGATTAAAAAAGGTTTTGATAAAGCGCCGCACCGTAGTTTATTAAAAGCAACTGGTTTGAAAGATGAAGATTTTGATAAACCTTTCATAGCGATTTGTAATTCTTTTATTGAAATTATTCCAGGGCATAAACACTTGAACGAGTTTGGGAAACTTGTAAAAGAGGCAGTTCGTGCGGCAGGTATGGTACCATTCGAATTCAATACAATTGGAGTTGACGATGGTATTGCGATGGGACATATCGGTATGCGTTATTCTCTTCCGAGTCGTGAAATAATTGCAGATTCAGTAGAAACGGTTGTAAATGCACACTGGTTTGACGGCATGATTTGTATCCCAAACTGTGACAAAATTACACCAGGTATGATGATGGCTGCACTACGTATTAACATTCCGACTGTGTTTGTTTCAGGCGGCCCGATGGCAGCAGGAAAAACATCTAAAGGAGAAGTTGTTGATCTGAGTTCTGTTTTTGAAGGAGTAGGAGCTTATCAATCTGGGAAAATTTCAGAAGAAGAATTAAAAGATATTGAAGATCATGGCTGTCCATCTTGTGGCTCTTGTTCGGGTATGTTTACCGCGAACTCTATGAATTGTTTATGTGAAGTATTAGGTTTAGCTCTTCCTGGTAACGGGAGTATTTTAGCAATTGATCCAAGACGTGAAGAGTTAATTAAACAAGCAGCAGAGAAATTGAAAATTTTAATTGAAAGAGATATTAAGCCGCGTGATATTGTAACAGAAGAAGCGATTGACGATGCTTTTGCACTTGATATGGCGATGGGTGGATCAACGAATACAGTATTACATACGCTAGCACTCGCACAAGAGGCAGGACTAGATTATGATATGAATCGTATTGATGCAGTTTCAAGACGTGTACCCCATTTATGTAAAGTAAGTCCAGCCTCAAATTGGCATATGGAAGATATTGATCGTGCGGGCGGGATTAGTGCAATTTTGAAAGAGATGAGCCGGAAAGAAGGAGTACTTCATCTTGATCGAATAACTGCTACTGGGCAAACATTAAGAGAAAATATTGCTGAGGCAGAGATTAAAGATAAGGAAGTTATTCACTCTCTCGAAAACCCTCATAGTGAGGAAGGAGGATTGCGTATATTAAAAGGCAACCTTGCGAAAGATGGAGCGGTTATTAAAAGCGGTGCAACAGAGGTAAAGCGTTTTGAAGGACCTTGCGTTATTTTTAATTCACAAGATGAGGCACTTGCTGGCATTATGCTTGGGAAAGTGAAAAAAGGAGATGTAGTTGTCATTCGTTATGAAGGACCAAGAGGTGGCCCTGGTATGCCAGAAATGTTAGCACCAACATCAGCAATTGCTGGAATGGGATTAGGTGCTGAGGTTGCATTATTAACGGATGGACGTTTTTCTGGAGCTTCACGTGGAATTTCAGTAGGACATATTTCACCAGAAGCAGCAGCGGGCGGGATGATTGCACTTCTTGAACAAGGGGATATTGTATGTATTGATGTTGAAGAACGCTTGCTAGAAGTAAGGGTGAGTGATGAGGAATTAGAAAAGCGTAAAAAAGAATGGAAACGACCAGAACCGAAAGTGAAAACTGGCTGGCTTGGACGTTATGCACAAATGGTAACATCGGCGAATACAGGGGCTGTTCTGAAAATCCCGAATTTTGATTGAGCCAATTTAAAAGAGATAAGGATGATATATAATGGTGCAAAAGGTAAAGGAGAGAGTGAAAATTGAAGATATCTTAATGGCCCATAATTGCATGAAAGATATCGTTATTAAAACACCGTTACAACGTGATACAGTTTTATCTGAGAAATATGATTGTGACGTTTATGTAAAACGAGAAGACTTACAATTAATTCGCTCTTTCAAAATTCGTGGTGCATACAATTTGATTCAAAGTTTACTGAAAGAAAAGTTACAAAACGGTGTTGTTTGTGCAAGTGCTGGTAATCATGCGCAAGGAGTTGCTTATACGTGTAATTTATTGAAGATTCCGTCAAAAATATTTATGCCCACAACAACACCGAAACAAAAAGTATCACAAGTACAATTTTTCGGTGGTGATTTCGCAGAGATTGTATTAGTTGGTGATACATTCGATAGCTCTTTCCAAGAAGCACAGTGTTATTGTGAAGAAAATAGAATGACATTTGTTCATCCGTTTGATGATCCGTATGTAGTTGCTGGTCAAGGGACAGTGGCAGTTGAAATTATGCATGATATGGAGAAACCGGTTGATTATATCTTTACAGCAATCGGTGGTGGTGGATTAGCATCAGGAGTTGGTACATATGTAAAAGGTGTTAGTCCTACTACAAAGGTTATTGGTGTAGAGCCAATGGGAGCTGCATCTATGAAAGAGGCTTTTCTTCAAAATGAAAATGTGGCATTGGATAAAATAGATAGCTTTGTTGATGGGGCAGCTGTTAAAAAAGTAGGAAAGTTAACATTTGAAACTTGTAAAGATGTAATTGATGATATTGTTTTAGTACCAGAGGGGAAAGTTTGTACGACGATTTTAGAACTGTATAAGAAAAATGCGATTGTAGCTGAACCGGCTGGTGCACTCTCTATTGCAGCACTTGATTTATACAGGGATGAAATAAAAGGTAAAACAGTTGTATGTACGCTAAGTGGTGGAAATAATGATATTGATAGAATGCAAGAAATGAAAGAGCGTTCGCTCATTTATGAAGGACTGAAACATTACTTTATCATTGAATTTCCGCAACGTTCAGGTGCGCTAAGAGAATTTCTTGATAAAGGATTAGGACCAGAAGATGACATTACGCGCTTTGAGTATATTAAGAAACATAATAAAGAAAATGGTCCAGCATTAGTCGGAGTAGAATTAAAACATAAAGGAGATTATGAGCAATTAATTACTCGCTTTAAAGAAAATAATATTCAATTTATGGAGCTTAATAAAAACCCTGTTTTGTTTGATTTGCTTATTTAATAGAAGGGAAGAGTTAGCATCTAAATAAAAAAGATAGATACAAGCGAGGAAATATAGTGCTTGTTCTATCTTTTTTATAGTTAAACTAGGTACTCATTAAATTCAAGAAGAATAAAGCTAGCTAACCAAAAGAGTATCGCAATACGAATGATTACATACATTGTAAATTCAAAAGGAGTAAGATTTCTCTCTCGCTTTATTTTTTTAAATAGTCTCACAGAATAAAAGGAACATAAAAGTAGAACTGCTATAGACATTTTATAAACGTTTTCTAACAAACTTACATTTTCTAATAAGTCTTTCAGCATGTTTATCACCTATTCTGTAAAGTAAATTACAGAGAAATAGATCTTGAACTGTCTAGTTTCGTTTGTTTTTTATTTTCCCTGTATCATCAATTTCTACATCAGTTGAAATTGTTTGTAAATATTGAAGAGCTTTTTTCTTTTCTTCCTCATTTACAGGGGAAACTTGGTTGTTGCGAATGATATAAGGATTGAATGACATTTGGACATCATTTCCTTTAAAAGTTAAAGTTAATACGCCAGTTTCGGCGCTTTTTCCATTCACATAACTTGGGAATAAAAAGTTACCTAATGAGTAAGCGATAGGAACTTTATTATAATACTCAAATCCTTGTAACCAATGTGGGTGACTCCCGACAATCGCGTTAGCTCCTGCTTCAACCATTTTAGGTACATATTGCTTTTGATATTCTACCGGACGGTTTGATTTTTCAACGCCCCAATGCATATAGACGATTAAATAGTCTGCATCTTGTTTTTGTTCTTTAATTGTTTTTGTTACAAGATTTAAATCATAGCCATTCGCAACGCCAGGTTTATTCTCACCAGCTACCCAATTAGAATCAGGCATAAATCGAACGAAGGAAAGAAATTTAAACTTTTTCCCTTTTACGGTCATTTCTCGTGCTGTATATGCATCTTTCGCATTTTTTCCGGCTCCAATGTAAGGGAACTTTAATTTTTCTACGTGAGAAATCGTATCTAATAATCCATCTTGCCCATAATCAAGTGTGTGGTTATTCCCAATATTTACGATGTCATATCCAGTGTTTTTAATAGCTTGTAGTGTGGATGGATCACTTTTAATCCAAAACAGTTGCCCAGGTGCTTTCTTTTCTTTCGTTGTAAATGCCGACTCTAAATTCACAAAAGAAATATCAGCTTTTTTTATTTCTTCTTTTACATGTTGGAATGGGTAATCAGCCCCATTCTTTTCGATTATAGGACGTAATTGCCAATCAAACATTGTATCACCAGAGAAGGTGAGTGTGATTTCTTGGTCTTCTATTTTCTTTTCGCTTTTTGAAGCGGTTTTACTAGATTTGTTTTGCAAATCGGGTTTGTCTTTTGCTTTTGAAATAAAAGAGTAATTGATTAATAAAACAATCGGTGTAATGAAAAAGGCTATTAACAAAAATCGTTTTAGTAAAGTTTTCATATATACCTTCCCTTTTAATATTATCCCGCAATTAAATTAACACTGAATCTATTAAAGGTAATTAAAGTTACAAAAAATAGCGGGTTATGTAGTGGAAAACATTTGTTAATATTCTCAATATTAAGTTAACATATAGATAACCTGTAAATCAATGTGTAAACCAAAATATAGAAATAAAGAATTCGAAGGGTGAAGAATGAGAAATGGTTATATTAGGAGCAGTTGTAAATGGGATTTGTATTATATTTGGTACTTTACTTGGTAAATTATTTAGTAGGATTCCAGAAAGTATGAAAGGGACGATAATGCACGCAATCGGTTTAGCGGTTACTGTGCTTGGGCTTCAAATGGCATTAAAAAGTGAAAACTTTCTTGTTGTCATACTGAGTTTAGTGATTGGTACGGTAATTGGAGAATGGTTACAATTAGAAGAAAAGTTAAAACATTTAGGGGATTGGCTAGAAAATAAAGTTGGATCGAAAGGGAAAGGTAGCATATCAGAAGGTTTTGTAACAGCTACTTTAATTTTTGCAATTGGCGCGATGGGGATACTTGGTGCACTTGACAGTGGGATTCGCGGAAATCATGATATTTTATTTACAAAGGCGATTATCGATGGATTTATTTCTATTATATTAACGACAACTCTAGGAATTGGCGTAGTATTTTCGGCGATTCCAGTTGTTTTATATGAAGGTGGTATTGCAGTTTTTGCAACACAAATTAATAGTTTTGTCCCGAAAGAATTAATGAACCAATTTATAGTGGAGATGACGGCTACGGGCGGCATTATGATATCTGCTATTGGATTGAACTTGCTTAGTATTATTAAAATCAAGGTGGCAAATTTACTTCCAGGTATATTGGTAGTGGGTGTAATTGTTTCAATTATTTATGGTTACGGTTTGTTAGTAAATTAGTAGAGGATGGAAACACATATGGAGGAATTTCAATTTACAAAACGTGTGCATAAAATATTGGAGATTGCAGCAAAAGAGAGTGAGTATAACATAATTCACCCAGTCCATCTGTTTATAGGTATGTGTAAAGAAGGTACAGGAGTTTGCGCTGAGTTATTTATGTATTTGTTTCACAAAGTCGGTCCATATTTTTTAGAAAAACTTTCGTTACGAAAACAATTCGATTTACATAATCAAGAGTATAAAAAAATAGGGCAATATAAACTATCTTATAAGGCGATAGAAATTTTACAAATAGCGAAGAAACGTATGGAACGCTTTCAGCAAGTAGTAGTAAATGAAGGACATGTTATGTATGCATTATTTCGTGTAGATACAAATATTGGTGGATTTATACATACACAAATGCAAAAAGATATATTATGTATTACAGCTGCACCGAGAGACTTAGCGGTTGATTTAAATAGTTTTAAATCTATTTATAATACATTATTTTGTCATGTAAGAAGAGTTAGTCCTTCTGATTTTGATAAGTTATCACGATTTGTAGTGGATGAATTTGGTGAACGGTGGTTACAGTCGGTTGATTATGGATTTCGGACATATAACGAAAAGTTACCTATCTATATTGCACAGCAGGAGGAAGTAATAGTTGGTTTCGCCTGTTACGATGTAGTGAGAGGAAAGAAAGGCTTGTTTGGTCCAATGGGCATAGCGAAACAAAATCGTGTGAAAGGTGTAGGAAAAGAATTATTGCATCATTGTTTATATAATATGAAGCAAGATGGATATGAATATGCGATTATTGGACAAGCAGGTCCCATTGAGTTTTACGAGAGAAATTGTAATGCTCGTTTAATACCGATAGATAATAATTAACCAACTTCATTTAGGGGAGTTGGTTTTATTATGAAAATGATGTAGAGATGTAGTGGTTTTTACTAGAAAATAGCGGGTTTTGTAGTAAATCTTGCATATAAAGCAAATTACTAAACTTTTTACAAGAAAGGGTGTAGAATGGGTATCTAAAGAAAGAAGGTGTGAAAATGGCCAGCTGGAAACGAAATTTAATGATTTGTTGGCTAGGTTGTTTTACCACTGCAGCCGGTATGAGTTTAGTAATTCCTTTCTTATCTTTTTATATTGAGGAATTAGGAGTAACTGGCACTTCAAGTATTGCACAGTGGTCGGGACTTGCATTTGGTGTAACATTTTTAATGGGTGCGATCGTATCGCCAATATGGGGAAAGCTTGGTGATATACATGGACGGAAATTGATGCTTATTCGTGCCAGCCTCGGTATGGCGATTATTATGACGCTTATGGGGTTTGTAACGGATGTGTATCAACTAGTCGCACTAAGATTTTTAATGGGAGCAGTATCTGGTTTCCTTTCAACAGCGATGACATTTATTGCAGCAGAAACTCCGAAAGAACATTCAGGTTGGGCGATTTCCACAATTTCAACTGGTGGTGTGAGCGGTTCGTTACTTGGCCCGTTACTTGGAGGTTATTTGTCTGAATTAATTGGAATGCGTCATGTCTTTCTTGTTACAGGAGCTTTTTTATTCCTTTCCTTTCTCATCGTTTTTTTCTTCCTGCATGAAGAAAATCACTCTGCTCAAGCAAAAAAAACACAGCCGAAAAAAGTATGGACGATGGTCCCAGCGAAGCATTTAATTATTAGTTTATTTGTAACAACATTTATTATTCAACTTGCTAATATGTCAGTTCAACCAATTGTTACATTGTACGTGAAAAATTTAGTAGGTCCTCATACTGCACATATTGAAACAATTGCGGGTGCAGTTATGTCAGCGACAGGATTAGCAGTTATTTTGGCAGCACCAAGACTAGGAAGATTATCAGATCATATCGGTCCTCAAAAAACGTTAGTTGTAGCGTTATTTGCTGCAGGAATTATTTTTATCCCGCAAGCATTTGTAACGTCAGCTTGGCAACTATTAATTCTTCGATTTTTATTAGGTATCGCACAAGCAGGATTATTACCTTCCGTACAAACTCTACTAAAACAACATACACCAACCCATGTTACGGGACGAATATTTGGATATAATCAATCATTTCAGTTTTTAGGAAATATGATTGGTCCAGTGCTCGGGGGACAAATTGCAGCGCATGCAGGTTTCCAATATGTTTTCCTCTCTACATCTTCACTATTATTTATTGCGTGTATTTGGGTTTATTTTCATAATAAGAACGAAGAGGTATCAGAGAAACGACATTTGGAAGTTAGTTAACTAAGTGAATGAAAAAGAAAAAGGATGAAGCAGCATGTGCTTCATCCTTTTCTTTAAAATCGAAGACAAAGATAACTTAATGTACCAAGCTCGTAACTACGGTGAATGACTTCACCGCTATTTTCACCACTTCCCATAGCGATAAATAAAGGAACAAAATGTTCTGCTCTTGGTACTGCTAATTGTGCATGAGGAGCATTTTTCTCCCAATTAAACAATGCATCTTTATCGTTATTCTGCATATGTTTAATAATCCAATCATCAAATTCAATTGCCCATTTTTCAGGTGTAGTTTGATTCCATTTCAGTGCTCGTAAATTATGAACGGTAACGCCACTCCCGATTACTAAAATATCTTCTTGTCCGAGTCCTTTAAGTGCTTCTCCAATTTCAAATTGTTCTTTTGCAGAAAGGAATGGATTTACTGATATTTGCACGACAGGAATATTTGCTTCTGGATACATGCGATGCAGGAGTGTCCATGAACCATGATCTAAACCTCTCGTCATATTATGATGGACTGGAATACCTTTGTTCTTAAATTTTGTTTCTAACATAGATGCAATGCTAGAAGAGCCTTTCGCACGATATTTGATTTCGTATAACTCAGGGGGGAAACCTCCAAAATCATAAATTGTTTCATATTCGTTATCTGATGAGGAAATCGTTAATACTTCACTTTCCCAGTGAGCAGTGAAAATAACAATTGCTTTCGGTTTATATGTTTCTCCAAGTGTTTTTAAAAATCGTGTATAGTCTGTATCTTGAATAGCGAGCATAGGCGAACCATGTGCTAAAAATAGTGATGGCATCATAACAGTAGAAACCTCCTAAAAATTATATAATTACTTTATGTAAGTAACTATATAATTTTATTATTGATTCGTCAAGAAATTAGTTTGAAAGCAAGTCTGAAAAATACATCATTTGTCATAATGAAAGCAATTACATATAATATAAAATAAGAAAAGTGAATGGATATTCATTTTTCTTAAAGGTATACATAATAAATTTGGGGGCTGACGAAATGAATGTACAGGAAAGTTTCGTTACGGCATTGGATGGATCGGAAATTTATTTGCGTAAATGGTTACCAGAAGGAGATCCGAGAGGAATTATTCAGATTGCACATGGCATGACAGAGCATGCAGGGGTGTATACAGAATTTGTAGATGCTTTATTGGAAGCAGGGTATGGTGTTTATGCGCATGATCATAAAGGACATGGGAAAACAGTAAAAAAAGAAGAAGATTATGGTCATTTTGAACCAAATATAGGGTGGAATCAAGTTGTATCGGATGTTATCTTTGTTTCAGAAAGGATAAAAGAAGAACAGTCAAGTCCTTTGTTTTTACTTGGACATAGTATGGGTTCTTTTTTATCAAGACGTGCTGTACAACTTAGGGGTGAACTATATGATGGATTTCTAATTTCAGGAACAGGTGGAAATCCAGGGCTTTTAGGAGCTATTGGTCATAAAGTAGCAACAATCGAAATGAAATTGCGCGGGGCAAAAACGAAAAGTCCAATGTTAAACTTTTTATCTTTCGGAAACTTCAATTCGAACTTTAAGCCAAATCGTACAAAATTTGATTGGTTATCTTCAGATAATAATCAAGTTGATAAATATATTGCGGATCCGTTATGTGGTTTCATTTGTACGACGAGTTTTTACCGAGAATTATTTTCTGGAGTATTAGAAGTAAATAAACTAGAAGAATACAAGAAGACGCCAAAGAATCTTCCAATACATATATTCTCTGGTGATCGTGATCCTGTTGGCGATATGGGGAAAGGTGTAAAAGAAGTATATGAAAACTATAAAAAATGTGGTGTGAAAGACGTGACACTACGTTTATATGAAAATGGTAGACATGAAATGTTTCATGAAGTAAATAAGGATGAAGTATTTAAAGATTTAATTTCGTGGTTAGATGCGCATAATAAATGAGAAAGATAATCCAAAACTGTTTGTAGTTTGGGATTATTTATTATACAGAAATAGGGGCAATAAATTCTTAAATTCACTTTACTTAATAAAAAATAAAGAAATATTGTATGAGAGGAAACCTCACTTTTCTGAAGTGAGGTTTTTTGTAGTAACGAAGTAATAGTGAATAAAACTAATTTTAAAAGTAATTTAAAATCAAACTTTTTATAAAGCAACAGATGCTCGTTCATAATAGTAGTATAATAGTGAATGAGGTGTTAATAGAATGGAAGATAGAACATTAGGTTTATTACTAGATGTTGTTGGTGAATTATTTTCAGATGAAATTTCAATTGCTGTTTCGAATACGAAAGAATATATTTACTATCGGCCAAGTAAACGAATTGATTTAAAGATTAGTGTCGGGGATCCTATAAAGGAAGGAACGATTGCTCATAAAGCGATGGTGATGAATCAAAAAACCTCTGAGTTTATGAATCGGGATGTTTTTGGTATTCCTTATCATGGAATGGCTGTACCATTTTCAAACAATGGAAAGCTTGAAGGGTGCGTAACGGCAATTTATCCAGCTTTAACGGATGGAAAGTCAGTCGTTACTTTAAAAACAACAGACGGCTGGATTCCGGTTCCTTTTTCAAAGGTTATGTATTTAGAGGCTAAAGATAAAAAGACGTACGTGAATTCAGAAGAGTTATCAGGAACACATAAATACTCTCTACAAGAATTCGAATACTTGCTTCCGAAAGATTCATTTATTAGATGTCACCGTTCGTTTATTGTAAATGTTAATCATATTAAAGCGATTTATCCTGATACCCATTCTACTTTTTTACTTTCAATGGATAATGGTGAGAGAGTACCAGTTAGTCAATCATATGCTAGTTATTTCCGTAAACTTCTAGGATTCTAAATTTTTCTGCTTTAGAACCTAGATTTGCTGTTCTGTCTGAATTTTCGGCATTGTATACTAAAATCCCTATTTTGATAGTGTTAATGTGTAAAATAATTATGAATATTCAATGAGAGAGGGATTACATATGGAGAACAATTTAGATAGAATCAGAGATCAACGTCTAAAAGATCGGGTAGTTACACCTGAAGAAGCAGCTTCCTGGATTCAAAGTGGAATGACTTTAGGCTTAAGTGGGTTTACACGTGCAGGTGATGTAAAAGCAGTCCCATTTGCGCTTGTAAACCGAGTTAAGAATGATGAATCTTTTAAAGTAAATGTTTATACTGGGGCTTCTTTAGGATCGGATGTAGACAAATTATTTGCTGAGGCAGGAATTTTAGGGAAAAGATTACCTTTCCAAGCTGACGCGACTATGCGAAAAGGAATTAATAACGGAGACTTTTTATTTGTGGATCAACACTTGTCTCATACAGCAGAGTTACTCCGTGCTGACGTTCTGGATATAGATTTCGCTATTTTGGAAGCGGTTGCGATTACAGAGGACGGAATGATTATTCCAACCACTTCAATTGGAAATTCCTTAGCGTTTTCCTTAAATGCTAAGTCTATTATTATTGAAATGAATATGGCTCAATCCGCGCAATTAGAGGGGCTACATGATCTATATGAACCAGTTAAACAAGGGGAGAGGCTTCCAATTCCGCTTGTGAAAACAGATGACCGAATTGGAACAATCGGTATTCCAATTGATCCTGAAAAAGTAAAGGGAATTGTGTTTACGAATCAATTGGATTCGCCATCGACAATTGTTCCTCCGGATGAAGAAACTGTTATTATGGCACAGCATTTAATAGAATTCCTTCGAGAAGAAGTCAAAGTAGGCCGATTAACAAATCGTTTAGCGCCGTTACAATCAGGAATTGGTTCAGTGGCTAACGCCGTATTGCATGGAATGTTAGATTCAGAATTTGAAGATTTAGAAGTATATTCCGAGGTTTTACAAGATGCAGTTTTTGATCTTATGGATGCTGGAAAAGTCAATTTTGCTTCTTGTTGTTCTATCACGCTTTCTGAAGAGAAAATGCAACAAGTATTTTCTAACTTTGAAAAATATCGTGACAAATTAATGATGCGTCCACAAGAGATTTCCAATCATCCTGAAATTATTCGTCGCCTTGGATTAATCTCAATTAATACTGCATTAGAATTAGATATATACGGAAATGTTAACTCTACTCACGTTTTAGGTACAAAAATGATGAATGGTATTGGTGGGTCTGGCGATTTTGCAAGAAATGCTCGCCTAGCTATCTTTGTTACTAAATCGATTGCGAAAGGTGGTAACATTTCAAGTATCGTTCCTTTCGTTTCTCATGTAGACCATACTGAACATGATGTAGATGTTATCGTCACTGAACAGGGATATGCCGACTTAAGGGGACTTGCGCCAAGAGAAAGAGTGGAACTTATTATTGAGAATTGCGCACATCCAATGTATCGTGAACAGCTACGAGCTTATTACGAAGAAGCAAAAATAAGAGGTGGACAAACTCCTCATATTTTAGAAAAAGCTTTTTCTTGGCATACGAACTATGCTAAAAATGGAACAATGCTTGAAGCGGTAGTAGAAACTGTATAGGTTTGTATCGTACAAAATAGTAAAACGAATGAGTGAGCTTGAAGATTAAATTTTAGAAAAAGAGAACGCCAACTTTTAGGGATGGCGTTCTTTTTCTTTAAAAAAATTGTTGAAAATCGTACTGATTATAATAAAGATTTATAAAATCAATTTCTATTTTATGGAAATTAAAGGTTTTTTTGAAGTGCTTTCCGAATCAATTTAGTAGTGTACATATTGAAAGTGAGGAAAAAGAATCATGAAGATAAGAGAAGCATTATTAAGTGAAGCAAATGAATTAAGTGAACTCGCACTACATTCAAAAGCAACGTGGAATTATAGTGAAGAATTCATACTTGCTTGTAAGGAAGATTTAACAATTACGGAAGAGTACATAAAAAATAATTTTGTATATGTTTTAGAAAACGATAATGCGAAGATTGGTTTTTTCTCATTTTTACGTAATGATAAAGCTCTCGATTTCTTGTACATTCATCCTCATTACAAAGGAAAAGGTTACGGGAAAATACTTTGGGAGTATGTAATAGAAAAAGCCAATGAACTAGGATTAAAAAGTTTTACAATTGATAGTGATCCGAATGCAAAAGGATATTACTTGAAAATGGGAGCACAGTTAATAGGAGAGACACCATCAACTGTCTTTAAGGGTCGTGTACTGCCTCTTTTGAAATATGATGTGTAAAACTATTAATAGTAGGGGAAGATTAGAATGGATGATGTAAAGGAAAAAAGAATATATGAAGCACTAATAAAATCGTGGTCGATTGAAACGAGTTCAAAGTGGACAATTGAAAACCCAGCAAAGGGACAATGTGGTGTTACAGCTCTTGTCGTTCAAGACATATACGGAGGAGAAATTAAAAAGACAAAAGTAAGAGAGGTATGGCACTTTTATAACTTTATAGATGGGCAGAGATTTGATTTTACAGAGACTCAATTCAATGGGAAATTGAATTATATGGATGAAAAGTCAAATCGGGAAGAAGCATTTGCAGATACAAATGAAAAACAATATAGCATTTTGAAGGGAAAAATAACGAAAGAATTAAAATTATCTTTTGACTCTTAATCTTTAATAAGTTACTATAATGGTGGTAACTTATTAAAGGGAACTTCATAGAGTTGAAAGGGGAAATACTTTTGAAAACAACTTATGTAAACGCTACAATTGTAACGATGAATGAACAAAACGAAGTGATAGAAAATGGATATATCATTGTAGAGAATGATCAAATTATAGATGTAAAGAGCGGAGAATTCGCTAATGAATTTGAAGTAGATGAAGTAATTGACATGAAAGGAAAGTGGGTTTTACCAGGGCTTGTAAATACACATACACACGTTGTAATGAGTCTCCTAAGAGGTATTGGAGATGATATGTTATTACAGCCATGGCTTGAGACGAGAATTTGGCCACTGGAAAGTCAATTTACTCCCCAAATTGCGGTCGCTAGTACGGAATTAGGATTACTTGAGATGGTGAAAAGTGGTACAACATCATTCTCTGACATGTTTAATCCAATTGGAGTAGATCAAGACGCAATTATGGAAACGGTATCAAGGAGCGGGATGCGAGCTGCTGTTTCAAGGACTTTATTTAGCTTCGGAACGAAAGACGATGAAAAGAAAGCGATTGAAGAAGCTGAGAAATATGTGAAGCGTTATTATAAAGAAAGTGGCATGTTAACTACGATGGTTGCACCACATAGTCCATATACATGTAGTACAGAATTGTTAGAAGAGTGTGCTCGTATTGCAGTAGAGAATCAAACAATGGTTCATATCCACCTTTCTGAAACAGAGCGTGAAGTACGTGATATTGAAGCACAGTACGGAAAACGTCCAGTAGAATATGCAGCGAGCTGCGGATTGTTTAAACGCCCAACAGTTATTGCACACGGTGTAGTATTAAATGATGATGAGCGTGCATTTTTAGCAGAACATGATGTTCGAGTAGCACATAACCCAAATAGTAATTTAAAACTAGGTTCTGGTATAGCGAATGTAAAAGCGATGCTAGAAGCAGGAATAAAAGTAGGAATTGCAACAGATAGTGTTGCATCTAACAATAATTTAGACATGTTTGAAGAAATGCGCATAGCGACTTTATTACAAAAAGGTATTCACCAAGATGCAACAGCATTACCAGTTGAAACAGCTCTTTCTCTTGCGACAAAAGGAGCTGCGGAAGTAATCGGGATGAAACAAACAGGGTCACTAGAAGCTGGTAAGTGTGCTGATTTTATTACGATTGACCCGTCTAACAAGCCGCATCTACAACCAGCAGATGAAGTGTTATCACACCTTGTATATGCTGCGAGTGGTAAAGATATAAGCGATGTAATTATTAACGGAAAACGTGTCGTTTGGAATGGTGAATGTAAAACGTTAGATGAAGAGCGTATTATATTTGAAGCAAGTCGTTATAAACGAGGTTTACAAAGATAACTTTTTTAGGCTGTGGAGAGAATCTTCTCCACAGCCTATTTCTAATTTGTAAACCTCACTATATTTTTTAAAACTTTGCAACAGAAGTGATAATGCTAATACTACCCAAAAAATTTGATGTTGACGCTAGTTTTAGAGTACATTGATAGTTAGGACATGTATTTATTTTTGGTTTTTAATAAACTTATTGTATTATTGTGTATTAAATGAACTATTAAGGCGATTAAAGGTAAAGCAGCTCCAATGAGTAAAGTTACTTCACTATTAAATTTATAGTAAGTATAACTTCCAATCCATGAACCAAAGGCTCCTCCCAAAAAGAAAATAGTCATATATAATCCATTAAGTCTGTTTCTTATCTCGGGATTCAAACCAAAGATAATTTTTTGACCTAATAATAAATTTCCTGCTACACCAATATCAATGCAGATACCTGAGATAAGAATTAAAATTATGCTAAATAGTGAATGATCTTGAACAAAGAATAATAGTACGATCGATAATAGTACGAGTGCCATTGATACATTAGTCATTGTAAAAATATAACCTTTATCTGCTATTTTACCAATAGTAGGAGTTAATAAAGCTCCAGCAATTGCAACAAAGCCAAATAATGCAATTTCATTATTTGAAAAATGTAATGGCTCTGATCTTAATAAAATTGGAATAGCTGTCCAATAAAGGCTAAATGCAGCAAATAAACATGCGTGATAAAAAGCTCTTTGTTGTAAAGGAGAAGTATTTATTAGTAGCTTTACCATAGAAGTTATTAAATTTGGATATGTCATGTTACTAGTTGAGATAACTTCATAGTTGGGTAAAAATTTTAGAATTAACAGTAATACGGTAACTAGGGTTATTAATGAAAAAAGAAATACCATTCTCCAGCCAAACCACTCTGTTATTCCGATAGATAATGGGCGAGCAATCATAATCCCAATCAATAAACCACTCATCACTTTACCCACATATTTACCTGCCTCTTCAATTGGCACGATTCTCATTGTTAGTGGAACTAACATTTGAGCTGCACAGGCCCCAATGCCAATTATAGTTGTTAATAGTAAAAAAATAATTCCGTTTGTCGAAATTAGCGTACCAATTAATGAAAAAATAGTTAGCGCGATAAGAATTCCTATTATTTTCTTACTTTTCAATAAGTCAGCGATCGGTACGATAAAAAATAACCCCAATCCATACCCAATTTGTGTCAAAGTAGTGAGCAATCCAGATAAATCAGAAGAAATGTTCAGATCTTTTGCAATGAATTGTACAATTGGTTGTGCATAATAAATATTTGCAGCAAGTGAACCACAACTAATTGCTAAAATAAATATTAGAAAATTTGTCTTTTTAGTCAATTTTATCATTCCTTTTATTTATTTTGGTACGTTCGTTCCAGAAACTTTAAAAAAGAAAGACTATAGGTCTGCAATAGTCTTATCCACTAGATGATAGGCTAAATCTTTCTCTTTTTTATATCTGGACATTAAATTAATACTATGATTTAAACTTAATAAAGAATATGCCATTAATTCAGAGTTAGCATCTTGTGAGATTTCTCCTTTCTTTTTTCCTTCTTCAATGACTTGTTTAAATACTTTATCAAGTTCATTAAAATCATTTATAAGTATTTCTTCTATGGAAGGATCAATATGTCCAATAAGCAGTGAAGAGTTGGTTATAATACAACTTTTTGGAATGTGATCTGAATAGCATTTTTCAATATGTTTATAAAAAAAGGATTTAAGTGATGCTTTCGTGTTTATACCACTAAAAAGTAATTGTCTCTTTTTATAGCTATAGTTTTTATAATGTTCTAAAACCAGTTTAAATAATTCATCCTTATCTCCAAAACTATCGTAGAGAGTAGAGCGACTTATTTCCATCGTTTTAATAAGGTCTGAGATAAATGTAGCGTCATAACCTCTCTCCCAAAATAAATACATAGCTTTATCCAAAGCATTTTCTTTGTTAAAACTAATACTTCTACCCAATTTACAACACCTCCATTCATGTAATTTAGTATAAACATTTCGGAACGATAAGTCCAGAAAGATTATCTTAATTTTTAAAAATCTTGCAAAATATCTATAAATGTTAATTTGATATTTATTCTAACAAGAGGTTAGTTTAGGGAGGGAATTTACTTTTATTTAAAGAATAGATACTCAGCGAAGCATAAAAGGGGGGTGTTTTGTTATATTAGAATACAGAAATCATTAAAATATCTAGTGGTAATGCTGAAGTTTGTTTTATAGGAGAAGGTAAACCAGTCTGTGTTACTTATACTGTAATAACAAAGGAGAGTTATCATGAAAAAAATATTTAATGAAACACAAGATTTACGTATTGCACTTGTTATAGGAGGTTCTGGAGGTATTGGACAAGCCATAGTAAAAAAATTAGCCGATAATGGATTTGCTGTTGCTGTGCATTATTCTGGCAATAAGTTTAAAGCGGATACTGTAGTGAATGATATTGTAAAGCAAGGAGGAAAAGCAATTAGTATAGGTGGAGATGTTGCAGATGAAAAAGTTATGCAAGAAGTTTTTGATATAGTTGAAGAAAGATGGGGGGGAGTTGACGCTGTAATCAATACAGCAGGTATCATGATACTCAGCTCTATCGCAGATATGAACTTAGCTGATCTAGATAAAATGTACCGTACAAATATTCGCGGAGCTTTTGTAATCTCCCAACAAGCCGCGCGACGTGTCCGCAAGGGTGGTGCCATTATCAATTTTTCTACTTCTGTTACTCGTACAAAATTCCTAACATATGGTGCTTACGTTGCAAGTAAAGCAGCGGTTGAATCAATGACAATGATATTGGCTCGCGAATTGCGTGGTAAAGGTATCACAGTTAATACGGTGGCCCCAGGCCCAACTACAACACCATTATTTTTGGACGGAAAAGATGAGAAAACAATCGATAATCTTTCTAAAGCAGCACCCCTTGAACGTCTAGGTACACCAGGAGACATTGCCGATATTGTAATATTTTTAGTAACTTCAGGACGGTGGATTAATGGACAGGTAATATTTTCAAATGGCGGTCTTACATAATACAATTGAGAGATATGTAAAAATACTCAACGTGAGCTTTTCACTAAAATGGTTTCTCCTCAAATAGGCGTCCTCCTTATGACTACATGCCTATCAACTTAAAAATTTTATAACACCCCAAATCAAAACAAAAAAATGCATATTTTTTTGTTTTGATTTGGGGTGTTTTTTTAGCTTTATGGTGATGCTTACTATGGCTATTAGTAAAAAGTTATTAAAGTTAATACGAAAAACAAAATTTATTCATAGTTAAATGTCTTATGGAATTAATAAAAAGAGCAATGGATATACGTGTATCGTGCCGTTGATTCGAAAGGAAGTACAATCGATTGTTACCTAAGAAAAATAAGAGATTAGAAAGCAAAAAAGCCTCGTGTTATAGCAGTCGACAAGAATCCAGTTAATTTTTACTTTGTTCATTTACAATCAATGATTTCATATAAACACCGTTTTCAACATTCAAGGTATTTACATCCTTTCCTTCAACATGAATCCCACCATTAATCTCAATTTTGTTTGCATTCGTACCTTTTAATAGACTTAGTCCATGAGCTGCAATTTTCTTAATAACACCTTGTACTAAAGAATCTCCTATATTTCCATATGTGAAAATCCCATCGTTTACTGTTATATTTTCAACCTGAGTACTTGTTTGTATACCAGTAGCACCATCACCATGTGTGATAATTTTTTGGAAATTCGCAGTACCAATTACACCAGTGTATGCATTAAAACCACGAGCGCCTAAACCAAATGTTTCTATTGTGCCCAGTACATTAAGTTTATCTATTTTACCAAAATTAACAAATCCAACTCCACTTGGTCCATAAGATATAATAGAGTCTTGTGCAATCCATTGTGATACTTCACCCCAATTATCTAGTACCATATCATTTGCGCCATACGTTGTGACTTTTTCTTTATTAGTTAAATTATTTACCTTTGCGCCATGGACTACAAATACACCACCAGAAATAACATCAGGTGTCCCAAACTTAATATTCCCTGTAGAGTGAATTTCACCAGTATTAACAACATCGGCGGTTAATATTCCATTATTATTTGGTAGAGCATTATGTCCATATCCACTTAAAAAAATACCACTTCCCAAAACTGGTTTTCCTTTTTCACCAATGTTTATCTCGTCTAAATGAACCGAAAGATTTGAGTCTTTTGATGGTTGTTGGTTCCAAATAGTTAATGCACCTTGGATAACTGATACACCGAAACCTGTTGGTCTTTCTAATTTATCTAACACATCGGCCTCAATAATATGTAAATTTTTAATAGCTATATTTCCATTTTGAACTTTTGATTTCGCTAGAATTTCGACACTACCAATTGTTTCTACATTTTCAACTTTTAGATTCCCTATCGAATTTTGGGTATAAGAGTTATAAATAGCTCTATTTTTAGGTGATACTTCTATACGTAAATTAGAAATAGAATTATTATTCGTAACTTCAATACCGTCAATGTTTGACTGGAATATTAGCTTGGTATCTTTTGTATTCCCTTTAATTGTTACATTAACTGGAATTTTAATTGGTTGATCAACAGTAAATGTTTGCATAATCTCGATAGCACTGTTGTTTTTTTTCAAAGCTTCTAAAAGTTCGGTTTGATTCGATACTTTTAGATATGTTTCTGCGGCCATAACTTTGTGCGGTTGTCCTATTTGGTAACCACTAAAATCTTGAAAAGCTAAAATACTAGCTGCTGAAATTCCTATTACTAATAGTTTCTTAGTTCTCTTCATTTTTTTCTTCCCCCTGATATGTATGAATTAAAATCTTAAATTTCATACATAAAATTTTATAACTCTAACCATAGATATGTAAGCGTGTTTAATCTTTCTCAATTTAAATTTGAATTTTCGGAAAAATAATCTAGTAGTAAAATGCTATTATTTGGCTATTGTTATTATGAATTTTCGGTAAATTTAGATATAAGGTTCGTTTCTAGGGCTGTTCACATAATTAACTTAACTAGTAAGGTTATTTTATTGAGAAATATCTCCATGATCAAACATTTAGAATATTAAATGTATTTATCTGTTTATTTTTGGTATTATGTAAGTAATTTACAGATAAAGGGGAAAGAGTCTATGAATGTACAAGTGATTACAAAAGAGGATGTAAAAGCACTTCTTGATAAATGGTATCTTGAAATTCGCATGCAAAATGTTGAAAGCGCAAAAGAACTAAAAAAAGAACTTGAAGCTGAAATTGAAAATATAAAAGAAAATCAAGATTTAATGCTGTACTACTCACTTTTAACATATAGATATACAGAATTAGATAAGGAAATTTCTGTAGATACAGATAAGATTCAATCCTTGGATATTCCGAAAGACAGTCTGATGGAGTATTATTATTACTTTTTTAGAGCATCTCATGAAACTACACTTGGAAATTATAAAAAGGCAAAAGAATTATATGAAAAAGCAGAAACTGATTTAAAGTATATTCCTGATGAAGTAGAAGAAGCAGAATTTTATCTTAATTATGCTATATTTTACTCTTATCTCCATCAACCACTCATGGTTATTGAGCATGTATCTAAAGCAAAAGGAATATTCTCTAAATATTTAGGACATGAATTTAAAATTGCAAGATGTTATAACGTATTAGGACATGCGTATATACAATTAAAAAGGTTTGAACATGCAGAAATTTATTTAACCACTTCTATGGATATTCTTGAAAAAAGAAATAATAAAAATGATGAGAACTTTATTTTAAAAACAACACACAATTTAGGATACATGTATTCGGAACAAAACCTTTCCAAGCTAGCGATTTGTTATTTATCGGAAGTAACAAATAAAATACCAAATCATTTTAGATCTATTTTTTTAGAGGCTAGGGAAAATTTTAAATTAGGTGAAACTAAAGTCGCATTAAGAATGATTGAGAAGGGGATGGAGGTTTCTAAGGAATTAGATCAAGAAGAATATGAACATCACTTTACTATTTTAAAAGCAATAATTGAAGAAGTACCAGTTGAAGAATTAGAAAAGGTTATCGTAGAAAGCTTTATCTTTTTTGAAGAAGAAGGCTTATGGCAATATATCCTAGAGTATTCAGATATATTGGCAGTTAAACTTTATGAGAATGGTCACCCTTCACAAGCGAGTAAATATTTTTACCTAGCTCATAAAGGAAGAAAAGAAGCAAAAAGAAAGGGGGTTTAAAATGAAAGAATGATAGAGTTGTCTCAGAAGTTAGTAAATGGGCTTTTGAGACAGTTCTTTGCTTTTTTTTAAAAAACCGCTTCATAATTATATTTGATAAATCAGACTTCCGTATTTGAGGATTAAAAGCAATGAATATTATAGAGGAAACAGGAACGCCTCGTTCTTGTAGGACCTCAGGTTCATCAAGATGGATTCGAGAAAAACAACAGTAATAGCCAAGAATTGTTTACCTTTAAAAAATCGTATTTTTGATTCTCTTTATCTTTATTCTAGGGTGTAGTCTTATTTAGAAAACTTTGCAACAAAACCTTTATGATGTATGTATGAAAATTTTTAATTATATTAAACTTTCGTTCGTATAATCAATCTAAAATTATAACTTTAAAATATGTATATGAAATTGAATTTTTTATCAAACTGATTTTTCTGAAAAAACACTTCCTAAATCTTTAATTTATGTTAAAATAATGTTGTTTTTCAAATTTAACCCATTTCAGATTTGGAGAGCAAAATCTAAAATGACTAGGAGTGAAACATATGGTCCAAAAAATGCATACAGATGAACAGAGTGAAGTCCAAAATGAGCACGTGGGAGATTATAAGCCTTTCGATTTTCCAGAGTTATTGAAAGATGCGAACGAGCCTCTTATCCTCGGGCCAGCAGGAGAAACCTTTGATTTTATTCAAACTGGAAAAACAACGGGGGGCAAATACTTATTTGCCAAGTTGGTTGTACCACCACATGTTGGACCGCCACCTCACGTTCATCACTGGATAGATGAATGGTTCTATGCACCGAATGGAGGCTTTTCGATTTTTGTAGGTAAGAACAGGTATCCAGACCTTGAGAAAGCTCCAGGTAAAGGTGCTCCGAAAGATACATTACAAATAGTACAAATGCGACCTAAGGAGTTATTTTATGTTGAACGAAATATCGTCCACGGATTTGCAAATGTGACAGATAAGCCTCAAGAACTCTATTTAGTGTGGACACCTGATACACCGGATGTTTCATTCCTTCCGTACTTTTTGAATGCAGGAACCATTCGCGATCCCGAGAATCCGGATCAAATACCAGACTTTATGTCAAAAATTAGGCTTGTGAGTATGGCTTCTACATATGGTAAAAATCAAAGCGATAGTTTCTGGCAATTCGTAGAGAAGGTTGAGGAAATGGATTCCATCCCCAATATGATAGATAATCGAGAAAGGTTGCTAGAACTGATGTCTGACAAGAATTAATACCAGTGGAGGAGGCCAAAATTAAACTCATTTCGGTTGTTGACGATGGCCTTGGAGGAGTTGCAATCCCTATAATGTTTTGAGGTTGAGAATTTTGATTATAGTGTATGTTAGGGATTTGAGTTTTTTAAATTCGTACTGGATTTCATCTCATTCCTAACGTGGTCAAAGCTCATGGTAAACGCAAGACATTCACGAGCCAAAATACATATACAGGAGAGATATTTGCCGAGTTGACCTTGGATGATGAAATAATTGAGCAGTACTGCTCATTCTACTTTATGATACAGCATGGAGATTTTTGTATCTTGGTGGTCAATACCCTTAATCTTGGTACACTCAAATTTGGAAAGCGTCTTAAGAAATTTCTTAATTATGGTAAAGGGGTTCGTTTGTATTTCGATAATAGTAGCGAGGGTTATGCTGATTTGGTAATTGGTGCATATGGATTAAGGTCTATTGTTCGAAATGCCAGATGTTTAAATTTTATACCGTATTACTTAAAGCAGGCGGCATTTCTTACTTTTATTAATCCGAGTAAACTTGGAAGAATCAGTATCTATTGAATAACATGAAAAATGGTGGATCGATGCTTGTTACTTCATCGCTTATTATTTGAAGTATCATCGTAATTTCTACTACTTTGTTGCTAGGTTTCTGTAGGAGGAATGGTCACTTGGCACGAGTGAACTGCAAAATTACAAAGAAATTCAAGCGAAAATAGTTGGATACGCCTCCTCTGATCTAGAGTGGTTAGCTTCTTTTGAAGCTTGGAATTTCCCTTTTGCCAGTACATAAGAAAACTAATCCAATATGCCTCTATCAAAATTAAAAAGTTTCATAAAATAAAAGAAAGCGAGGATGTATTATGCTGGAAACTGATGTTGTGATTATTGGAAGCGGGCCTGCAGGCTCCTCTGCTGGATTGATGTTAAGTTCTTACGGCATCGAGAATACTATCATCACTAAACACAGGTGGTTGGCAAACTCACCACGTGCCCACTATGTGAGTCAGCGAACAATGGAAGTTGTCAGAGACCTTGGCATTTCCGATGAAGTAATTGCGAAGGCATCTCCAAAAGAAATTATGGGGGATGTGGTGTTTTGTACATCTCTCACAGGAGATGAGATCGGTCGATTTCCTTTTGGAATGAACAGTCCACAGCGGACTACGGATTATTTGGAAGCTAGTCCGTGTGAACAATATGATCTGCCTCAGCATCTCTTTGAACCGATTCTACTTTCAAACGCTGCATCACGTGGTTCACACGTCCGCTTTGATACGGAATATCTTTCTCATATACAAGATGAGAAAGGTGTTACGGTTGATGTGTTAGACCGCCTTACTGGAGAGATATATCAAATTCGATGCAAATATTTAATAGGCGCTGATGGAGCAGGTAGTAAAGTTGCCACGGATTTAGGTTTGCCGATGGCTGGTGAGATGGGGAAAAGAGGTAGTATTAGCATCATCTTTGATGCCGATTTGACGAAGCACATTGCCCATCGTCCTGGGTATCTGTGGTGGATTATACAACCTGGTGCAAATATTGGGGGGATCGGTTTAGGCTTGTTACGCATGGTAAGACCTTGGAATGAATGGCAAATTGTGTGGGGCTATGACATTAACCAACCCGCACCAGAACTAACAACGGAAGAGGCCATTTCCATTTGCCGTCAACTGATTGGTGATTCTGAAATAGAAATTAAGATAAAAAACAAATCTATCTGGACGGTTAATGAGATGTACGCAACGCAATATTCCCAAGGTAGGGTGTTTTGCATGGGGGATGCGGTGCATCGTCATCCCCCATCCAATGGACTTGGTTCAAATACATCCATTCAAGATGCATATAATTTGTGCTGGAAGATTGCGTTTGTGCTAAAAGGAAAGGCAGGATCAGCTTTACTCGATACTTACAGTGTTGAACGTGCTCCTGTTGGTGAAAGGATAGTAAAACGTGCTAATAAAAGTGTTCGGGAATTTAAACCAATATTTGAAGCACTTAACCTTGATGGACAATACAGTGCTGAAGATATGCTGACCGGTATCAAATCGCTGAAAGGGACGAGTAATTCGGATGCTGTCACGCGAGTAAAACTTAGGGAAGCTATAAGTCTTAAAGCCTATGAATTTGCAGCCTTGGGCGTGGAAACGAACATTCACTATCATTCGACGGCGATTAGTGGTAAAGGAATCCAGAAAATTAATTTTGATTGTGAAAAAGATTTATACTATTTCCCTTCGTGTATTCCTGGTCACAAATTGCCTCATGGATGGTTGGTTCGCGATGGTCTCAAAGTCTCAACTTTGGATTTAGTAGGTGGAGGTCAGTTTACCCTGTTTTGTTGGCTTCAAGGTGAGGGTTGGATTAACGCAGCAAGCAAGCTAGTAACCGATACGGGTATTGAAATCGAGATTGTGCAGATTGGTCCAGGATTGAGCGTGCAGGACCCTTACGGTGACTTGGCACGCCTTTGGGGAAGCGACGAGCATGGATGTCTTTTGATTCGCCCAGATGGATATATCGCATGGACGGGCAATACCCCGGCTCTGGCAGACGATGTTTTACGTGAACAAGTCCTGAGTGTTCTAAGTCTCGGTTCTGGTGCAAAGCTGGAAAGAATATAGAGAGGTCTACAGATTAGAAATGGACTTAAAGCAATGGCACTAATTACTGTAGTTCTTTGTACATCGAAAAGACGGAGTCTGATTTAGGACTTCGTCTTTGTTTATTTATGTTCCGAATTGTTTCAATCCTTTTTATGGTTCTGGTGCAAAAGATTTAAGACTCTAACTATTTGTTCCGCCTTTTTAGATTTTAAGGGTAAAAAGCAAGCTATATGTAAACGATTGTATGGATGACATAATCATCCAATAAAATCTGTCCAATCTTCTAATTTTATTTCTTTGTAATCTTTTTCAGTCTATCTTAAATATATAAAGTACTGCTTCAAGGCATAATAGTATGTCTTTTGAGTATTACTACTTTTACAGGTGTTATCTAAATATTTGAGATATTTTACAACTGGAATAATAGATCGCACTTTCCCACCTATTAACATGTATTTTTTATTTTCCTCTAGGGTTATCTCTTGTACTTGTATAGAATTCCCCCCCTAGATTTCATACTAAATCCAATATAATCTCAGCTACCTTTTTATGTTCACAATACAAAAAAAAAGAAACTTATAGTACAGTCCTTATATGTTTCCATGATATTACAATTTGTTTCATAAAATGAAAAATATTTATTGAAGCGACAATTCGTTTCAATTTTATTGTGGAAAAGTTAAGCTCCTATTAGTTTATATGTTTTTTTCGTTGAAAATCGAAAAGATTCCAAGGTAATCCATATCCTTTTAAAAGGATAGCTTTTTTCTTGAACGAATAAATATTCAAAAGAATGTCGCATCTTTCTGTTAGTATTTCTGCTATAATATATTACGCTTTATAATATTTTATATTTAAGGAGAACAACTCATGAAGCGAAAAAAGAGCCATTTAATGGTAATGGCACTTGTTACATCTTTATTATTAACAGCTTGTAATAATAAAGCGAATAAAAGTGATACAGAGGTTAAAAAACAAGTGTTAAATGTAACAGTATCAGAAGAAATTCCTTCTCTGGACACTGCGAAAACAATGGATGGTACATCAGCCCACGTTATGCAGAATATATTTGAGGGGTTATATGTATTAAATGATCAAGATCAGCCTATTCCAGCAGTAGCAAGATCGTTTAAAAGAAGTGAAGATGGTAAGAAATATACATTTGATTTGCGTAAAGATGCAAAATGGTCAAATGGGGATAGTGTAACAGCAAATGATTTTATATTTGCTTGGAAACGTGCAATTAACCCTGAAACAGCCTCTCAATATGCGTCCATGCTCTTTTATGTAAAAAATGCGAAAGAGATCAATAAGGGAACAATGCCTCTTGATGCACTTGGGGTTAAAGCGATAAATAATTATACGTTAGAAGTTGAACTCGAACAGCCAGTTCCGTATTTTTTACAGTTGTTAGCACTACCTATATACTTACCACAGCATGAATCATTTTTGAAAGAACAAGGAAACAATTATGCATTGGAACCTAGTAATCTCATATATAACGGTCCATTTGTATTAGAAAAATGGAAGCATGAACAAGAGTTTCAATTAAAGAAAAATACTACATATTGGGATCGAAAGAAAGTGAAATTAGATGAAATAAACTTTCATATCCTAAAGGATACAATGACAGCTGTAAATTTATATGAAGCCGGAGATTTGGATCGAGTACCTATTAATTCGCAAGTTGTAGACAAGTATAAAGGGAATAAGGAATTACATATGTCGAGTGATCCTGGAATTGCTATGCTTCGTTTTAATGAAAAAAATAACGCGTTAGCAAATAAAAAGGTGCGTCAATCTATTTCATTAGCGTTAAATAAAGATGATTTCGTTGCTCACTTTATTAATAACGGAGCAAAACCTGCAAGTGGACTTGTACCAGTTGGTCATGTAAATGAAGTGACTGGTAAAGATTTTAGAAAAGAAAATGGAGATATTTCCTCATATGATTTGCAAAATGCGAAAAAACTTTGGGAAGAAGCGAAAAAAGAGCTTGGGGTAGAACAAGTAAACCTAGAGTTCTTAACGTTCGAACAAGATAACGCAATACGTATGGCAGAATATATAAAAGGTGATTTAGAGAAGAATTTGCAAGGGTTAACGATACAAATTAAACAACAGCCATTTAAGCAAAAATTACAGTTAGAACAAATAGGTGATTACGATATAACTATGGCAAATTGGGGACCTGACTATAAAGACCCAATTAGTTATTTAGAGTTATTTACGACAGGGAATCCGAATAATAAAATGAATTATTCTAATGTTCGTTACGATAAATTAATAAAGAAAGCGAAAACGGATTTTGTACTAGATACGGAAAAACGATGGGAAGCGTTGCGAGAAGCTGAGCAGGTATTATTAGAAGATGCAGCTGTGGCACCGCTTTATCATATTGGCTCAGCGTATGTACAAAAGGATTATGTAAAAGGGATTGAAAAACATCAATTTGGTGGTATTTATACTTATAAGAATGCTTATATTGCTAATGAATAAATACAAAAAACCTTACTTTTTAAAAGTAAGGTTTTTTACACATAAATTCTATTAAACTGATTTTAATAAAGCGTAAAAATTCGTATCATATGGGATATCATCTTGATACATATAATTTTTTAGAACACCTTCTTTTTCAAAGCCTAATTTTAATAGTACTTTATTGGAAGCTTCATTTTCAAGAAATACAATTGCCCCGATCCGCTTTAAATGAATCGTATGGAAACCGTATGATATAACCTCAGAAACAGCTTCAGTCGCATAGCCTTTTCCCCAGTGTTCAGGCAAAAAGGCATAACTTATATTGGCTCGTTTATGCTCAGAAGACCAATCGTGAAAACCAATGGTACCGATGAGTTCTTTCTTGTCTTTTAATTCGATTCCCCATTTTATACCATTTCTTGCATTGTAACTCAACTTAAAGTTATGAATGATTTGTTTCACTTGATCAACATCTTGTAACGGTTTTTGGCCATAATAGCGCAGTACATTAGTATTAGAAAAGCATTGTAGTATACGCGGTGCATCTTCTTCGGTAAGTTCTCTTAAAATAAGTCTTTCAGTTTTTAATAAAGGAAACATATTTTCGCTCCTTTTCACATGAAAATAGAATGTATTTGTTATTATATAATTTAATCTGAAAATAAAGATTATTCAAGGTGTAAGGGTAGATTTGATTTATGATAAACTTAGATGTGGAATATATTTCAAAAAAGAGGTTTGGAAATGGAAAAAAATTCGATATTAATTGTAGATGACGATAAAGATATTATTCAATTTATTAATGTGAATTTAAAACAAGAAGGTTTTAAAGTTTTTAGTGCTCATAACGGAGAAGAGGCTTTAGAAATAATAAATAATAACAGTATTCAACTTGCTATTTTGGATATTATGATGCCTCAAATGGATGGTATAGAACTTTGTAGAAGGATTAGAGAGAAACATAGTTTACCAATTATGTTTTTAAGCGCGAAATCATCGGATGTAGATAAGGTAATTGGATTTAGTACTGGGGCAGATGATTATATTGTGAAGCCGTTCAGTACAATTGAATTTATCGCAAGAGTGAAAGCTCAATTAAGAAGGTATACATATTTCAATCAAAATGCTCCCCAAGTAATGGAAAAGAAAATAAATATTAGAGGTTTAGAAATAGATGAAGTGTCGAGAACAGTAATGTTATATGGAGAAAGAATCAATCTTACGAAAACTGAATATGATATTTTACACTTAATGGCAGCTGCAAGGAATCGTGTGTTCACAATTGAAGAAATATATGAGAGCGTTTGGAACGAAAGAGCCTATGAAAGTAATAATACAGTAATGGTTCATATTGCAAGATTGAGAAATAAAATTGAAGAGAATCCAAAAGAACCGAAGTTTATTCAAAATGTTTGGGGAGTCGGATATAAAATTGAAGATTAAATCATTACAAGGCATTAGAGCTAAGTTTTTTATCGCATTCATATGTAGCATCTTGTTAGCGACTGTAAGTATAATAGTGTTTCAAATTTTAGTTGGAAATATATATAGTCAGGTTAATGTTTTAGAGGAAAAATATTCATTTTTATATTTTATAGTTTTTTTGATTTTTACTACAACATACTTTGCATGTATGACAAAAACACTGATGAAAAGGTTGTCTCAAATTAACAAGAACCTGAAGGAAATAAGTGACGGTAATTTTGAAATACATATACCTATTTTGAAAAATGACGAGATTGGTGAACTAGCGGCAAATGTTAATAGAATGGCGAAAAGCTTAAAAGAGTCTATCGAGAATGAAAAAAAATCACAGGAAATGAAAAATGAAATGATTAGTAATATTTCTCATGATTTACGAACGCCAGTAACATCTTTAATCGGTTATGCGGACCTGTTAGGAAATAAACTTCATTCGAATGGAGAGGAATGTGAACAGTATGTAAGTATATTAAAGCGAAAAAGTTATGAATTAAAACATCAAATAGATGATTTATTAGAATACTGTCAAATAAATTATAGAGAGATTGAATTACATAAAGATGAAGTAGATATGAAAGCATTAATTGAACAAATCATGATTGACTTTGTACCACAATTAGATGATGCTAATATGAGCTTTTATATTAAAAGTGATGAAGTGCTGCATGTAGAAGTTGATGTAGCACTTATAGTGAGACTATTTGAAAATGTAATAGGTAATAGTATTATGTATGGAAAAGATGGAAAGGAAATTGCAATTGAAATTTCCAATAAAACAATGAATGTTGAAGTAGAAATTAAAAATTTTGGACAATGCATTCCGAAAGAGGACCTTCCTTACGTTTTTGAGAAATTTTATCGTAGTGAAAAATCACGTAGTTCTCATACGGGCGGGAAAGGAATAGGACTTGCAATTTCAAAAAGTATAGCCGATCTCCATCAAGGGGATATCACTGTACGTAGTAACGATAAAGAAACAGTTTTTACTGTGAAATTACCGCAGTATAAAAAAGTAAGAAAGTCGTAAGTATTTCTTTTATATGTCGTAATTTTTACTTTGTATCATTGAGAAAAAGGATATGAGAGTAGGGACGCGACATGTGGAAGGCATTTTTATTAGTAATTATAGTTTCTTTTTTAATTATAAGTTGGATCTTAGTTTATGTAGCTAATGGTGTTACATCAGTTTTTGTTTGGTGGAGTATACAGGCTTTTAGTTTTATTTCAGTTTTCCTCTTGGTAGGATCAGTAATAATATTTTTTTGGAAAGGCATTTTTAGAAAGCGGATAGATAGAACGCTATTTTTAATCATTCTGTTTTCTATCATTGGAGCTTGGCCTGTCGGTTGGTTTGCTAATATAGGTAGAATTGCTTATCCAGCAGATATACAATCGATGAGTCCTAAAGCAGTAGTTCGTTTTCCTTTGAATGAGCGAGCATTAATAGGTTGGGGTGGTGATCGGTTAGAAATGAACTATCACGTTATAAAACCAAATGAAAGGTGGGCATATGATATTCTCATTCCACCTGCTGAAGTGAAAAGTAGTAAGTTAGAGGATTACGGAATATATGGAGCGAAAGTAATGGCACCAGCTTCTGGGACGGTTGTATCAATTAATAATAATGAACAAGATTTAGTTCCGGGATCGGATAATTTTCAGTCAATGGCTGGGAATCATATTTATTTACGACTAGATGAAACGGGCACATTTTTAATTCTTGCCCATTTAAAGAAAGGATCAATTAATGTGAGAGAAGGACAACATGTAAATGAAGGAGAATTTCTTGCTCAAGTCGGTAACTCAGGAAGTTCAAGTGAGCCGCATTTACATATTCATCATCAAAGGCAAGATCCGTCTAAGGTAAGTATGTTTTTTGCGGAAGGATTGCCACTTTACTTTCGAACTGAAAATGGTGTCATGATGCCGGAAAGAGGGACATACACAAGTGGTAACTAGAAGAAAATCATTTCATCCAAAAAGGGTACTCCAAATTAAAATTGGAATACCCTTTTTTCATTACCCTACAAATGTTTGATACAGTAAGAAGATATTTAAAACGATAACGAGTGCTGCAATTATCCAAGCGATAAATGTTGTTATACGGTGGTTAACGAGTGCACCCATAATCTTTTTGTTACTTGTAAACATAATAAGTGGCACTAGTGCAAATGCAATACCGAATGATAAGACGACTTGGCTCATGACTAGAGCGTAAGTTGGATTTACACCTAAAGCGATAATAACTAATGGTGGAATCATTGTAATAAATCGGCGTAAGTATAACGGAATATGCATGCGAATGAAACCTTGCATAATAATATCACCCGACATTGTACCGACAGAAGAGCTAGATAGTCCTGCTGATAAGAGCCCAATTCCAAACAAAGCAGCTGATATAGGACCTACTAAGTTGGTAAATTGAGTGTAAGCAACATCTAAATCTTCAACGTGCAAGCCGTTTTTAAAGAATAGTGCAGCAGCAACAATTAACATACTTGCATTAATTGCTCCAGCAATAACCATTGCAATAATAATATCAATAAACTCGAAGCGGAAAATCTTTTTCTTTTGTTCATCATTTGTTCCGACTACGCGGCGCTGCGTTAAGGCGGAATGCAAATAGATTGCATGCGGCATAACTGTCGCACCTAAAATCCCTGCTGCAAGTAATATACTGTCTACACCTTGGAATTTTGGAATAAATAGTCCTGAAAGAAGGGGACTTAATTCTGGTTTTGCATAAAAAACTTGAATCCCAAAAGCAATTACTACAATGAAAATCATTCCTGTAATAATAGCTTCTAGTGGACGAAATCCTCTACGTTGAAACTCAAGAATAATAAATGATCCGGCTGCTGTAATTAAAGCGGCAGGTAGCATCGGGATTCCAAATAGTAAGTAAAGTCCTAATGCAGCTCCAATAAATTCCGCTAAATCTGTAGCCATAATAACTAGTTCACCTTGTATCCATAAACCGATAGACACAGGCTTTGGAAAGTTTTCACGAGCTATTTCGGGTAAATTGTTTCCTGTAGCAATTCCTAATTTAGCTGATAAAGTTTGGATTAATACAGCCATTAAGTTAGAAGCGAGTATAACCCATAATAGTAAATATCCATATTGTGAACCAGCTGCGATATTTGTAGCAAAGTTGCCAGGATCAATATAAGCAACGGACGCGATAAAAGCGGGTCCTAAAAATGGTAACAGTCTTTTCCAGCCTTTTGTTTCTCCACTTAAAGCTAAGTGAGCTGATTGTACGGTTGTACTTTCAGAAGGGAGATGTTCATCTTTTGTTATATCTTTATTCATAGTAGTTTTCCCCTTTAAAATGTTAACTTGATGAAATTATTGTATTTATTCTTACTCATTATTTCAATACATTTAAATATGTTATGTGATAATTTCATTTGAACACGAAAGTTTCCTTAATGCAAATTATATGCCTTTATGCAATGGATGGTGTGATAATGTAAAATGAATTGGGAGTTTATGGTGTGATGACGTGGGGAAACATAGTGAATTAAAGGGCTGTTTTTGAAATTTATGTGAACATAAAGCTGATAATACAGCATATTAATTGATGGAATTGCATTTGTATGATATATAATATATTGGGATTACAACATAACCATAGTGTTTTGATGTGTAATCTTGTTTTTTATTTTTGTTAACTGATAGAAAATAGTATAAAGAAAAGAAAATGGGATTCATTTTCTTATTATATATGTTTTGATATGAACGTTAACTTATACATGATTTTAAAAATTAGATAGGTGGTAGAAATACATTGACAACTACAAAACCATACAGAGTATTACTATATTACATGTACACAACAATTGAAAACCCAGAAGAATTCGCGGCAGAGCATTTAGCATTTTGTAATTCACTTGAATTAAAAGGAAGAATTCTTGTAGCGAAAGAAGGTATTAACGGAACTTGTTCTGGAACTGTAGAACAAACAGAGAAATACATGGAAGCAATGAACAATGATCCACGTTTTGACGGTATCGTATTTAAAATAGATGAAGCTGATGGTCATGCATTCAAGAAAATGCACGTGCGTCCTCGTCCAGAGTTAGTTACACTTCGTCTAGAAGATGACATTAACCCACACGAAATAACTGGGAAGTATTTAGAGCCAAAAGATTTTTATGAAGCAATGAAACAAGAAGATACAGTTATCATTGATGCACGAAATGATTATGAATTTGATTTAGGTCACTTCAAAGGTGCGATTAAACCTGATATCGAATCATTCCGTGAATTACCAGATTGGATTCGTGAAAACAAAGAAGTACTTGAAGGTAAAAAGATTTTAACTTATTGTACAGGCGGAATTCGTTGTGAGAAGTTTTCTGGTTGGTTAGTTCGCGAAGGCTACGAAGATGTAAGTCAGCTTCACGGCGGAATTGTAACGTACGGAAAAGACCCAGAAGTACAAGGTGAGCTTTGGGATGGACAATGTTACGTGTTCGATGAGCGTATCGCTGTACCAGTAAACCAAAAAGAACATGTTATCGTTGGTAAAGACCACTTTACAGGTGAACCTTGTGAGCGCTATGTAAACTGTTCAAATCCAGAATGTAATAAGAAAATTTTATGTTCTGAAGAAAACGAAGCGAAATATTTACGTGCATGTTCTCATGAATGTCGTGTAAGTCCACGTAACCGCTACGTAATACAACATGAATTAACGGAAGAGCAAGTAGCTGCTGCATTAGAGCAAATCGAAGCAGGGAAGTAAACTGAATTCGTATAATAAAAGGGGTACTCCAAGTTTTATTTTGGAGCACCCTTTTTTTATTATCCGGTCCTGTCATTTGTCGGTAAGTCGATATATTAAAAAAATCGCTGATATATTTCGAGTTGCGCCGATATAATCGGAAAATCGCTCATAAAAATTTCACTTACTGCAGCGCGCCAAGAATTTGAAAATAACCTTTTTTAATTTTTATCTTCTTTCTCTTTAACGGCAGAAAGTACAGTTTGTTTTACCCAAGCTTTTCTTCGTTTATGTTGTAGACCCCATTGGTATAAACTTTGGGCTCCTAAAATAAGTGAAATGACAATGCCACTAATCGCAATTAATAGAGCGAAAAATTCAAGAGGTGACGATATTTTGTTTGAATCGGTGTTTCTTAAAAGGTCAATCATAGTAAACCCTAACATTTGGCCCACTACAGAGTAGAGCGTTAAAATTAATAATAAAAGGCTATCTTTTTTAGAGGCGACATTTTCTTGATATTTAAACAAACTATCAAGATTTTGTTTCGCGTTCGAGTATAGAACCTCAATATTAAAAAGTTTTCTTAAACGAAAGAAAATATCTTCACTTTGTGATTGGGATACTAATTCTAAAGAAAAATAATTAGCAGTGAACGAATTGATCGAATAAATTAATTTCTCTATTTCATTAGTATCTTGTTCAATGTTTAGCTCAGCATAGGCGTTCGCCATTTTTAATAAAACAATTTTATGGAATAGGTTTAATAATAAAGCGTAATAAAATTCCCCGTACATTTGACTAGCAAGTTTAGCGATTTCGCGTTCTCCTTCATTTGTTACACATGTAAAAATATGTTCTTCCATTATGAAATAACGATTTGGAGCCCATCTCTGGTAAGCGTGTTTTTTTAAATAGTCATGAATGTAAGGAAGGTTATTTGCGCTCACATATAGCTTACCATCACTTGTTAATCCGGAAAGACTAGAAGTACGATAAACATCCACTTCATTAAGTTCCATACCTTCTTTTAGTGACAATAAAGTTTGGACGTACATTCTTTGGTCTTCGAAGAAAGGGAAGGTTTGAAAGTATGAACTTCTTAATCTCTTCTTTTCAAAGAAATCAGTTACGCCATGAAATAAATAACCAAAAATGAATTTTTCAACTTGGGAATACTTTTTTCCGTTATATTCAATACAAATAGTCTCATTTGTATCATTTTTAGTTTCAAGTACACGGAAGCGAGCAGCGAATTCGATTGCTTCAGATAAAGTCATGTTTGGAGCAGTGTTTACTTCTGTTCGAATTGTTAAGAAGCCAAGTTCATAAGGACAAAGTGTTACATCAATAGAGTGTATCTTGAATGGGATTGAAATAAGGTTTGTTGTTAAATGTCCAGTTAAGTTAAGGTCCTTTGAATAACGTTGCAAGCCCTTTTGATGCTCTGAGTGAGGAAAGAGAATTTTATTTGTAAATGAAAGATAGTATGCTTCCATATTTTGATGTGAAACTTTAAACTCCCCATAATATGTATTTTCATCATCGAGATGATCGAGCCGAAAAGGACGAAAATCGTTTTTTTGTAAGAAAGGGAACATCTCTTGTTCATATCCAGCTTTAAACGAAAACGGGAATATAAATTGAAATATAGCTGTTGCTACACCTTTTTCCTCAATTGATTGTATTGCCTCCATCTACATTGTGTCCTTTCCATATATGCTATAGAAACAACATGCCCAAATTTATTTGAAAATAACCACTCTTTTATACTCAATTGAGAGTGAAAATTCAGCTTATTTAGCAGAGGACATGTATAATGTTATGTATACTAAAAGTTATAAAATTTTATTTTGAAAAGGGGGATGCTGTATGCGGATTTTAGTATTAGGCGCTGGTGGAGTCGGAGGATTTTTTGGTGGCAGATTAGTCGAAAAGGGAGAAGATGTTACATTTCTTGTTCGTAGTAAACGGAAAAAACAATTAGAGGAAAGAGGACTTGTAATCCGAAGTGTTAACGGGGATTTTTCCTTTCAACCGAAATTAATAACGAAAGAAGAGAGAACTTCTCCATTTGATGTCATTTTATTTTCAACAAAAGCGTATCACTTAAACGAGGCAATTCAAGATTTGAAGCCGTTTGTTGGCGAAAATACTGTAATCATTCCATTGTTAAATGGTATCGCTCATTTATCGCTATTACAAAAAGAATTCGGCGAAGAAAAAGTAATTGGCGGTTTATGCTTTATCGAGACGACGTTAAACGATCAAGGAGAAATTGTACAAACTAGCGCTGCTAACAGACTTGTATTTGGAGAAATTAAGTCTCAAAATTCAGAGAGAGTAAAGCATATTTCTAAAGCATTTGCAGGTACGAAATCTAGTTTTGTTTTAAGTGAAAATATTACGCAAGATATGTGGCATAAATATTTATTTATTACTGTAATGTCAGGTGTGACAACGTTAATGCGTGCACCAATTGGACCAATCCGTGAAAGTGAAGGCGGCCGTGATTTTATCCGTAATGTATTTGAGGAATCTGTACAAATCATGAGAGTATTAGGAGCTCCCGTAAAGGAAAATATTGCCGAGGAACATATGAAAACGATTGATAAAATTTCGTATGATATGAAGTCATCGATGCAACGTGATATGGAGAAGGGTTCGTTTATTGAAGGGAAGCACTTGCAAGGATATTTACTGGATGTAGCAGAGCAATTTTCTATAGCGGCACCATTATTAGGCACTATATATCAAAATTTAAAGGTGTATGAAGAGATGACCTTTAACAAATCTGTAATAGAATTAGATGTATGAAAAAATAAAAAAGATAGCAATATATAAGTGTATTGCTATCTTTTTTATTTTTTGTATGACAAATTATTTATTTCTTTTCGTTCTATCTGTCAAATTTATTTCCTGTTCACGTTTACCATATAACTGATTAATTTCATTTGCTACTGCATCTAAATATGAATCGGAAAAAATAGGCTTCTTTTCTTTAGACATATGGGTCTCCTTTGCGGATTTTTTAGTATTCATTATGTATATTTCTCAGTGGATTATGCACAATCATTTTAATTTTTTTCTTATTAAAAATTTTTGTTTACTTTTTGAAAATAAAGGAGTATTATAATCCACAGTTTCAATTTTCTAAATCGCTGAAACCGCATGGTACGGGGGACCCGTTTTTACGGATTAGTACATAATCCGATGGGGTGAATCCTTGAAAAAGGTAGGGCTACTCATAGGCCCGAATCCGACAGCTAACCTCGTAAGCGTTATATTGAGAAGGAAGGTGGAGCTTGTGCGACAAAAAAAATAATGTCTACAAGTCTATTTCGCTATGGCTTGTAGACATTTTTTGTTTTCTGAGGAAATCGTTTACTGGCTGTAACAAGCAGTAAAGTTCGTACAAAATTATTGGAGAGTGGACAGCATTGGTTTCATCTATTAAAAGATTTTTAATTGGAAGACCGTTAAAATCAACGGAGCTTGGAGAACAGAAGCTTAATAAAACGAAAGCTTTAGCTATTTTATCTTCTGACGCATTGTCATCAGTTGCTTACGGTCCAGAACAAATTTTAATTGCTTTAGCAGGTGTTGGAGCGATCGCTTATTGGTATTCCATTCCGATCGCTGTTGGGGTATTAGTATTATTGACAGCCCTTATTTTATCTTATCGTCAAATTATTTTTGCTTATCCGCATGGCGGGGGAGCGTATGTTGTATCAAAAGAAAATTTAGGGATGAATCCAGGCTTAATTGCTGGAGGATCTTTATTAGTTGACTATATTTTAACTGTTGCGGTAAGTGTGTCCGCTGGTACAGATGCAATTACGTCTGCATTTCCTAGCTTACATGCACACAACGTAATTATTGCGGTTATATTTGTTATATTAATTACGATCTTAAATTTAAGAGGAGTAACGGAATCAGCTTCCGTTTTAGCATATCCTGTTTATTTATTCGTTTTAGCATTATTTATATTAATTGGTGTAGGCATATATAATATTTTAACTGGTCATGTTTCACCCACTTTACATGCGCCGATTGGTACACCAGTTGCAGGGATTAGTTTATTTTTATTACTAAGAGCATTTGCATCAGGTAGTTCTGCTTTAACAGGTGTTGAAGCAATTTCAAACGCAATTCCGAACTTTAAAGATCCTGCGCCAAACAATGCTGCAAAAACATTGCTTGCAATGGGTGCATTACTTGCTGTGTTATTTTCAGGAATTGTGTTTTTAGCCTATTATTACGGAGTGACTCCGAGTAAAGAAGTAACAGTTGTTTCTCAAATTGCTGAACAAACATTTGGACGTAATTTCATGTACTATTTCATACAAGGTACAACAGCTTTAATATTAATTCTTGCTGCTAATACAGGTTATTCTGCATTTCCTTTATTAGCGGTTAACCTTGCAAAAGATAAATTCATACCGAGAATGTTTACGATTAGAGGAGACCGTCTAGGTTACTCAAACGGTATTATTATACTTGGAGTTGCTTCGATTATTTTAATTGTAGCTTTCCAAGGACAAACAGAACATTTAATTCCACTATATGCAGTAGGTGTATTTATTCCATTTACACTTTCTCAAACAGGAATGGTATTAAAATGGCTTCGCGAAAAGCCTGAAGGATGGGCTTTAAGATTAACGGTTAATTTAATTGGTGCAGTTATTAGTTTTATCGTAATGAGCATGTTCTTTTTAACTAAATTTGCACAAGTTTGGTCGATTCTTATTTTCTTACCAGTTATTATCTTCTTATTCCATCGAATTAAGAAGCATTATGATGCAGTGGGTGATCAATTAAGTTTAAAAACTTGCGAGCCTCTTATTCCAATTGAGGGGAATGTAATTGTCGTTCCTGTAGCAGGTATGACGCATGTAGTAGAAAATTCATTGAACTATGCGAAGTCTCTTTCGGCAGATCAAGTTATCGCTGTATATGTTGCTTTTGACAGAGAAGAAGAAAAGAAATTTGAAGAGAAATGGAAGAAGTGGCAACCTGAAGTAAGGCTTGTTACATTACATTCTCATTATAGAAGTATTATTCAGCCGCTAACGAAGTTCATTGATACAGTGCAATATAAGGCAAGTGAATCGAATTACCGCGTTACGGTCGTTATACCACAGTTCATTCCGAAAAAAGGTTGGCATAACATTCTTCATAATCAATCCAGTTTACTCATACGTGCGTATTTACTTTATAAAAGAAATGTTGTTATTACGACAGTTCCATATCATTTGAAAAAATAAGAAGATTTTTTAAGGATAGTTTCATGAAAATGAAGCTATCCTTTTTGTGTATATGCTATGCATAATTGCATACGGGGTTAAAAAATTATATCAATATAATTTTATCGGTTGTTTGCAAGTAGTGTTTTCTGTTGTGATATGTAGATATTTCAATCGATAAAGTGAATCGGATTATATTTTGAAATAAGGACATGAAAGCTTGAAAATAAAGGGAATGAAAATACTTCTTTACGTTATATAAACAGCTGTGTTTAAATGACCTTACAGTACAAAACTTATATGAAAACAAAACGAAATTTCATATTTACGTATGTTGTTTAGTTTAAAATGAATAATATTTTTATGTAATATATTCACTGTGTGAATGTGGGGATTTCGATGAAATAGAAAATTTATACAATATTATTCATACTAAACACATATGAAAAATAATAAAATGTTTTGTGACGATAAGTAAGTACTGTAGCAATACGAGAGAGGTGGTTCATACATGGATCACGGTGAGAACGTTCTCTATTTTAATCATCTCAAATTATGGGCAAGAAAATAGAATAATAAAATGCGATAGTAATAGTTGCTAATACATAGGAGGAGTTAAAGTGAAAAAGACTTTAATTACAGGGTTATTGGTTACAGCAGTATCTACGAGTTGCTTCATTCCTGTAAGCGCTTACGCTAAGGAGGGGCAAACGGAAGTGAAAACAGTATATGCGCAAAATGTAATTGCTCCAAATACATTATCCAATTCAATTAGAATGTTAGGATCACAATCACCGCTTATTCAAGCATACGGATTAATTATTTTGCAACAGCCAGACATTAAGGTAAATGCGATGAGTAGCTTAACGAATCATCAAAAGTTTGCAAAGGCGAATGTACGAGAGTGGATTGATGAATATAATCCGAAGCTAATTGACTTAAATCAAGAGATGATGAGATACAGCACTAGATTTAATAGCTATTATAGTAAGCTCTATGAACTAGCAGGAAACGTAAATGAAGATCAGCAAGCAAAAGCAGATTTTATGAGTGCATATGGAAAATTACAATTGCAAGTACAAAGCATCCAAGAGAGTATGGAGCAAGATTTATTAGAGTTAAATCGATTTAAAACGGTATTAGATAAAGATAGTAACAACTTATCAATTAAAGCCGATGAAGCAATAAAAACACTGCAAGGATCAAGTGGAGATATTGTGAAATTAAGAGAAGATATTAAAAGAATTCAAGGAGAAATTCAAGCTGAACTAACTACTATTTTGAATAGACCTCAAGAAATCATTAAAGGTTCTATTAATATCGGTAAACAAGTATTTACAATCACAAATCAAACTGCACAAACGAAAACAATTGATTTTGTTTCTATCGGTACTTTAAGTAATGAAATTGTAAATGCTGCAGATAGTCAAACGAGAGAAGCAGCTCTTCGCATTCAACAAAAGCAAAAAGAGTTATTACCACTTATTCAAAAGTTATCACAAACTGAAGCAGAGGCGACTCAAATTACATTCGTTGAAGATCAAGTAAATAGCTTTACAGAATTAATTGATCGTCAAATTACAACTTTAGAAACGTTATTAACGGATTGGAAAGTTTTAAATAATAATATGATCCAAATTCAAACAAATGTTGAAGAAGGCACGTATACAGGCAGTAGTTTACTTCAAAAACATTTCAATCAAATTAAAAAAGTAAGTGATGAAATGAATAAGCAAACAAATCAATTTGAAGATTACGTTACAAACGTTGAAGTACATTAAACAGAAAAATAATTAGCGATATAGGGAGAGAAGAAAAATGACAAAAAAACCTTATAAAGTAATGGCTCTATCAGCACTGATGGCAGTATTTGCAGCAGGAAATATTATGCCGGCTCATACGTATGCAGCTGAAAGTACAGTGAAACAAGCTCCAGTTCATGCGGTAGCAAAAGCTTATAATGACTATGAAGAATATTCATTAGGACCAGAAGGCTTGAAAGATGCAATGGAAAGAACAGGTTCAAATGCTTTAGTAATGGATCTGTATGCTTTAACAATTATTAAACAAGGTAATGTTAACTTTGGAAATGTATCGACTGTTGATGCAGCTTTAAAAGGAAAGGTGATTCAGCATCAAGATACAGCTAGAGGAAATGCGAAGCAATGGTTAGATGTATTAAAGCCACAGCTTATTTCAACGAATCAAAACATCATTAACTACAATACGAAATTCCAAAACTATTATGATACTTTAGTTGCTGCAGTTGATGTAAAGGATAAAGCGACTCTTACGAAAGGCTTAACTAGATTATCAAGTAGTATTAATGAAAATAAAGCACAAGTGGATCAGTTAGTAGAAGACTTGAAGAAATTCCGAAATAAAATGACTTCGGATACGCAAAACTTCAAGGGTGATGCAAATCAAATTACATCTATATTAGCTAGTCAAGATGCAGGGATTCCGCTTCTGCAAAATCAAATTACAACGTACAATGAAGCAATTAGTAAATATAATGCAATTATTATCGGTTCATCTGTTGCGACAGCTCTAGGACCAATTGCAATTATCGGTGGTGCAGTAGTTATTGCTACGGGCGCAGGAACACCGCTAGGAGTAGCATTAATTGCAGGTGGTGCAGCAGCTGTAGGCGGTGGTACAGCTGGAATCGTATTAGCGAAGAAAGAGCTTGATAATGCACAAGCAGAAATTCAAAAGATAACAGGACAAGTTACAACTGCGCAATTAGAAGTAGCAGGATTAACGAACATTAAAACACAAACAGAGTATTTAACAAATACAATTGATACTGCAATTACAGCGTTACAAAATATTTCAAACCAATGGTACACAATGGGATCAAAATACAATTCTTTACTTCAAAATGTAGATTCTATTAGTCCAAACGACCTAGTTTTCATTAAAGAAGATTTAAACATTGCGAAAGATAGCTGGAAAAACATTAAAGACTATGCAGAAAAGATTTATGCTGAAGATATTAAAGTAGTAGATACGAAAAAAGCATAATCGAATACGAATCGTTAGAGCGTTAAGTGTTGATGAATGATTTGAAGCTCCTGTTCAGTTGTGAGCAGGAGCTTTTGATATCCTTATAAAGAGAATAGGTGAAAAATATGCAGAAACGATTTTATAAAAAATGTCTTTTAGCGGTAATGATTGCTGGGGTGGCAACGAGTAACGTATTTCCTTTACATCCTTTTGCAGCAGAACAAAATGTAAAGGTGCTACAAGAAAATGTGAAAAACTATTCTCTTGGACCAGCTGGATTCCAAGAAGTAATGGCACAAACAACATCAAGTATATTTGCAATGGATTCATATGCAAAATTAATTCAAAATCAACAAGAGACGGATTTAAGTAAAATAAGTTCGATTAATAGTGAATTTAAAGGGAATATGATTCAGCATCAAAGAGATGCAAAAGTTAATGCAGCATATTGGTTAAATAATATGAAGCCTCAAATTATGAAAACGGATCAAAATATTATTAATTACAATAATACTTTTCAATCGTGTTATAATGACATGTTAATAGCGATTGATCAAAAGGATAGCGGAAAATTAAAAGCGGATTTAGAAAAGTTGTATGCGGATATTGTAAAGAATCAAAATGAGGTAGATGGATTATTAGGGAATTTGAAAGCTTTTCGCGATAGAATGGCGAAAGATACAAATAGTTTCAAAGAGGATACAAATCAGTTAACAGCGATATTGGCAAGTACGAATGCTGGTATTCCAGCTTTAGAGCAACAAATAAATACATATAACGATTCAATTAAAAAGAGTAATGATATGGTCATTGCTGGTGGCGTACTTTGCGTAGCGCTAATAACATGTCTTGCTGGCGGGCCAATGATCGCGGTTGCGAAAAAAGATATCGCAAATGCAGAAAGAGAAATCGCTAATTTAAAAGATAGAATTTCAGGAGCGCAAGCAGAAGTCTTAATTTTGACTGATGTAAAAAATAAAACAACAAACATGACAGAAACAATTGATGCAGCAATTATAGCATTGCAAAATATATCAAATCAATGGTATACAGTAGGTGCAAAATATAATAATTTACTACAAAACGTAAAAGGAATTAGTCCGGAAGAGTTTACGTTTATAAAAGAAGATTTACATACAGCGAAAGATAGCTGGAAAGATGTAAAGGATTATACAGAAAAATTACATGAAGGCGTGGCGAAGTAAACAGTGGACTAGTTCTGCTGTTTATTTTTTTATCTTGTTTTTTTGTAAGGGTTGAACTTGCAATTATATATAAGTTTGTCATGTATTTTTATATTTTTTATAAATTCTAAAAGGACATTCCCTATTGTTGGTATGATAGACAGAAACTGTTTTTTTAGAACAGGAGACAATAAATAGGGAAAATAACATTAGGATTATTAGTTATATTTCTACTTATATTTATGTACATGTCTTTAGTAGGAGATGAGAATAAGGGTTCCTTAACTCCTAATCTGATTTCAAAGGAAAAATATTTAGAAATTGATTCTGTTGCTGGAGGTACATTTAGAGATTATGGTCAAGAAGCAGAAGCAGTGTTTGAAAAACTAAGTAGTCAGAAAAATGTTGAAACAAAAAAGATTTTTTGAGGAAGAAATTTTTGAAGAATCATTATAGACTTTTACTTTATTAGTATTAACTGAAACTTATTCACTTAATTTCCTATCAGAAATTATAAAGTGAAAACAGAACATGAAATACGCAAAAAATATCACAGGGCAGATCCTCAAAATATTTCAAAATCCACCCTGTGATCATATACTCATTTACAAGTGAAAATAATTAATACCCTAAAATATCTACTTCAGCTGCTGAAGCAAATCCATTCTGTCCTTTCGTTACTTCCACTTTTACATACTTTGCAGTAACTGGGGTAAATGTTGCCGTTTTCTTATCACTATTATTTTCCCATGTTCCTGATGATATTTTGTCATACGTAATGCCATCTACACTCGTATAAATATTGTAAGTTAAAATACGGCCATTTTCTGACCAATCTTGCCTTGGAAGATATGCCAATTGTGAAATGGTACGTGTATCACCAAGTTCTAGTGTCAAATTGTAAGGATATTGATTTGGTGTCCAAGTACTATGCCAAAATGTATCTGTTTTTCCATCTATCGCCTTACTAGCTGAGCCCGTTGATTCCTCACTATTTGCACTTGCCTTCATTATTTTTTTTGACAATACAGCAAGTGGTTTAACAGGTTTAGCATCCGTCGCTTCCCATATAGGTGCAATTAATGTTGGATTGTTTAAAGCTTCTACTTTTTGTCTCGTTTCTTGTGTTGCTTTCAATCCCCATTTATCAAAGAATGGCAGTACATTTTGTTTTGCTATTTTCGATGTATTGTAAATAAATGCCTGTATTTTATCCTCGTCTGTTTTGGGAAGTTGATCCTCTGGTATCTCACGATATAATTTGTGGAGATTTGGATAAAAATCATCCCCATATGCCAAATGAAGTTGCCAAAGCATAACAAGTTTTACAAACAGGTCGTCAATATTTTTATATTCCTTATTTGTTTGTTTTAAATACGCAAAAGCTCTATTATAATCTCCCTCTGTATCTAAACGTGTTGGTATATTTGGGTATATTTTCTTGAATGCAGCTAAAGAATATAGATTATTAGTTACTTCACCCATACCTCTTAAATCATTCCACGTCCATGGATATTGTTGTCGTGCATGTCCCGCTTCATGCATTTGTCCCCACCCAAACTCATTGACATTTAAAGTACTTTTGATAGCTTCACCAGCAGTCGTAAAGACGGCTCCATCCCAACTTGCATACATGCCCCAACTTTGTGCGTTAGGATTTTCTACAAAGGCCCAAATACGACGAGTTGAACGATGTAAAGGATTAGGATCTGTTTCAGATAGCCCTGCTAACTTGTCTTGCGCTCGAATCATTTCATCATATTTATTTAATAGGGGCACAGGATCTTGATTTACAATATATTTATTGGCACTATCACGAGTTACAGTTAGCACCGCTCGTTCTGATTTCAATTGTACTGCATGCGCATTTGGATAGTTGTTCATCATGGCAATCCAGTCTGCTTTTGTGTGTTTCCCTAATACAAAGAAAGGAATAGGGCTACCGCCTTGCGTTACTTGCACCTTAACTGTTCCTGTGCTTTGAAAATTATCTAACCCTAATACGCCGCCGTTTGGTGAAGAGATGGTATTAGAGCCAGGTGAAAGATCAATTTCTTTTCCCCATTCTTTATCATATTGATGTGTCCCAATAATGGCTCTAATCTTTTGCGTTCCTGATACTGTAATTGTAACCTGTTCATTAGGTTTCACATATATGCCTGTTGGCATATAATTTTTTTGCTCACTTCTTTTTTCTCTTTTTGCTTCATCCCAAAAACTTCCTGTACCTGGAAGGTCAAACTCTCTTTGTTCAAATTGAGTTGCAGTTTGTGCAGTTTCAGCATGTACATCTAAATTGTTTGACATAATAGGTGTAAATAACGTGGTTGCTAAAATAGCAGATGTTGCAAACACCTTTATAGTTTTTTGTAATCTACAATTCTTTCTTCTGTTCATATAGATCAGTCCCTTCGTTAAAATTCATTATTACTTACATACGAAATATCAGTTTTTTCACTAATGCCGAAAGTGGATTTTTTAAATTCACACTTATAAAAAAATGTTGATGATATCTTTAGATGAGTAAAAAAAAGCATAGTAACACTTCAAGTTCCCTTCCTGATTAATTTAGAAACACATTACCTTCATTGATTTCTTAAATCACTCCTCTAAGTAAACAATTAAGATAAATGTCCTATCTCAAAGCTCCTTTCCTAATTTTGGGATTACGAATTAAGTATAGTTCAAAAATAAAGTTATACAATTGAGAAAAATTAAAATGTTAAAAAATTACATTCTCGTAAAATTTTTAACATTTACTAAAAAATATTTGTTATAGAGAGGAGATTCACATACCCATCAAGCTAAACTTTTGAAATATCTCCAAAACGAAAATTCTATCTCTTCATAATTATTCATACAATCCGATTCAGTTTTCCTTTCTATGGGGGCAATTTAACTCTTAACTTGATGGGCATGTGGCGTTACCTCTAGGAGATAGCTTCATCTAGATAGGATAATGTAAACATGAAAAAATAGGTAAAGTGGAAACACGTTTGTTTATTTGCAAAATGAATAAAAAGAAAACCCCCTTGCAGATAAATGTAAGAGGGTATTTTTGAGCAGTAATTTCGTATCCATGTGTGCGTAAAAATTTTTCCGTTATCGCTCCCTTTGATAGAATCTATTTTTATATGGTTTTTTACCGAATTTTTTAAAAATTAAATTTCATGGCTTGATATTTCATTTAAAATGATTTAATCTTATGTCAAATGATATGTTTATCTATCAAAAATACTTTTGTAAAGATAAAGGAGTGATTGAGAATGTTAAACGCCCCATTGATGGTAAGTCTTTAGGTACAGCAGCATTGAAAAGATTGGGAAGAAATGAGTGAGCTTTCACAATAAAGAACTCTATAACTTTATGTAGTGTTTGATACCCTTCGATTAGATTTTTTGAAAAACAAATCAATATTAATTGAATCAAAGTTTAGAAATTAAATATATGAGTAGTAGAAAAAATCCATTAGTTGTTATCATGTTCTAATAAAAAATGGGAAATGGAAATTCTGAGAAAACCTGTTCAGAAAGTAAGTTAGTGAGGGGAATTCAAAACCAATTTAATAAAAGCGAGGTAAATAATATGACTTTTGAAGAAAAATTACAAGCATATGCAGAACTTACGGTGAAAATCGGTGTCAATATTCAACCAGGGCAATACTTATTAGTCAATACATCAGTGGATGCATTGGATTTCGCCCGTATAGTTGTGAAAGAGGCTTATAAGGCTGGGGCAGGGCGTGTTCATGTTAATTTTTCGGATGAAGAAATGGAACGTGCTTACTTTGATTATGCCTCAGATGAAGAATTTAATCGCTTCCCAGAGTGGATAGTCAAAATGAATGATGAGCTGATCGAACGTAAAGGAGCACTATTAATGATAGATGCTACAGATCCTGATAAATTTACAGGTATTTCATCTGATCGTCTAGCTACCTATCAAAAGGTAGCAGGAGCTGCTCTGAGAAACAATCGCAACGCCGTAATGAAGGATTCAATAGCTTGGTCGATGGTAGCAGTTACTTCACCAAAGTGGGCATCGAAGGTGTTCCCAGGTTTAGCAACTGAGGATCAAGTACCAGCATTATGGGAGGCTATTTTTAAAGCTGTTCGTATTGGTGACGGCAGTGCTATTGAAAAATGGCGTGAACATGTAACAAATTTAGAATCTCGTGCGGTCCTACTGAACGATAAAAAATATATGAAGCTTCACTATACAGCGCCAGGTACTGATTTAACAATTGCATTAGCACCACAGCATAAATGGGTTACTGGAGGTGGTAAAACTCCTGATGATACTATCTTTATGGCTAATATGCCGACAGAAGAGGTTTATACGTTACCGATGAAACAAGGTGTAAATGGCTATGTAAGCAATACAAAACCATTAGTTTATCAAGGGAATATTATCGATGGCTTTAAACTGACATTTGAAGAAGGAAAAATTGTTAAAGCTGAAGCACAGGTAGGACATGATTTATTACAAGAGCTTATTAATGTGGATGAAGGCTCTTGCTATTTAGGTGAAGTAGCACTTGTACCACATGAATCACCAATTTCAGCATCGGGAATTTTATATTTTAATACATTGTTTGATGAAAATGCATCGAACCATTTAGCGATTGGTAAAGCTTATCCAACTTGCTTAGAGGGTGGAAGAGATTTAGAAAACGATCAGCTTGAAACGTTAGGGGCAAATATTTCAGTAACACATGAGGACTTTATGATTGGCAGCAGTGAGATGGACATTGACGGTATTCTACCAGATGGAACTGTAGAACCAATTTTTCGTAAAGGTAGCTGGGCATTTTAAGTTTTTAATTTGAATAAAGGAGTAGAGTGGATGAAACGGTTACTAAGCATAATTGGTGCAACTATATAGGTGTTTCATCTGCTTTTGCTTAGGCTGAAAACTACCTCTTTAATTAGAAGTAAAATGCATGCAAAGGAGATAGGCCAATGAATTTCTGGGAAGTTGTTTTGATAGTAGTGAATTTTAGTCTATTGAGTTGGATACTGTTAATAGGCAGAGAAACGAAAAAGTGGTCTAAATTAGCTACTTTGATTGCCGTTGTAATGGTTACAGTTCAGTTATTGGCAGAAGGTTTTAGGTGGCAGATGATTCCGGCATATGTATCCCCAGTTATCTTAATTTTATGCTATTTATTAGCTGGGCGGAAAAAGGGCTTTAGAAGTTCGGGTATATTCATAGTTAAGACTTCGTTACTATGTATCTATTTGTCTGTAGCAGTTGCGCTACCCTTACTTATGCCAGTATTTTCATTTGAAGAACCAACTGGTCCACATAGGGTCGGTACGAAGCTATATCATTGGGTTGATCATCAGAGAAATGAACCATATTCAAAAAATCCAAACGATCGGCGCGAACTGATGGTGCAAATTTGGTATCCTGCAGCTGAAAAAAGCAAGGGGGATCCAGAACCTTATATTCGTAACATAAATGAGCTCTCCAAGGGATTGGAAAAAACATTGTCTATTCCTGCATTTGCATTCAGCCACATGGAATTGGTAAAGTCTCATTCGTTTATGGATTTACAACTCTCAGACTCAGAGAATCACTATCCCATATTACTCTTCTCTCATGGTTTTAATGGTTTTCGTAATCAAAACACGTTTCAAGTTGAGGAGTTGGCTAGTCAAGGATATATTGTTCTAAGTATCGATCATACCTTTGATGCTGCAGCTACCGTCTTTCCAGGTGGTCGAACTGCTTACGTACAGCCCATCAATTTAACTGATGAAGGAGATAGTCACATAAAATTATGGGAGGAAGATGTCAGCTTTGTCCTTAATCAGATAGAGAAACTTAACGAAAACGATGAGACCGGTTTCTTTACAGGAAGACTGGATACCTCGCGAATTGGAATGTTTGGCCACTCTTACGGTGGAGCTACCGCAGCACAAATACTTGCAAAAGATTCTCGTGTCAAAGCAGCTATCAATATGGATGGTACATTGTATGGTGAAATCTTGCCTGAAAGTGGCATTGGAAAACCATTTCTGCTCATGAATGCAGAAGAGCCTGATGAAGCAGATCCCTTTGAAGTGAGGGAGCGATACGGACGCGGGTTAGCTGGCGGTGGTATGTCAATAGTCATTCCTCATACGGATCATACAAGCTTTACCGATTTACATTTGTTCTCACCTCTGTTGCAGAGCCCAGGTGAAAATCCAAAGGAAGTTCATCATATTATTAACGAATTCAGCCTGGCATTTTTTGACCAGTATGTAAAACAGAAGGATGACGGCTCAACCCTTAAAAGGCTGATAACCAAATACCCGGAAGTGAATTTTAAAATAAACCGATAACTTTATGCAGAAAGTAACTCGTACCATTTCCTTTGGCTCTTGTATTTATTACATTAAAGAATTTAATTTCTTCATCGTTATCTAAATAATGAAATGCTAAAAATGAAACATTCAAAGTACTATCAGTTTCAGGAATATAATTCTTTTTGAAAAGCTACATTCAGCAGCTGGACACTTTATTTGAGATTGTTTATTATAATATCAAATGATATATTTATCTATCAAAAATGACGACTTTATACAGAAAAAGGGAGAGATTGACGATGAAGAAAGACTTGTCAGCGTTGAAGGAAGCGAGATTTAATGCAATTCTTGATTCAGCTACTATATTGCTTGTTGAAAATCCTACTGCTTCGATGAATGAAATTGCGGAATATGCGGGAATTGGAATTGCTACACTCCATCGCTACGTCGAAAGCAGGGAGAAATTGATGCTGTTCTTGGGCCATCGGGCTATACAACTGGTAAGTGATACTGTAAACCAGATTCCACTGGATGAGGAAAGAAGCGAAAACTATATCCCGGAACTCATTGAAGCGTTAATCCCTTTAGGTGACAAAATCTATTTTCTAGGTCATGATGCATCTGTATTTAACAACAAAGAATTAGGTGAAGCAGAAGAGAAGCTGAGGGAACCCTTAAGACGCGTTATTGAATTGCTACAACAAAGAGGTTACTTTCAGCAAACAGTTAGCAGTGAATGGATTTTGAATACGCTTTATGCTCTGCTTTTCCATACCTGGGAACAGGTACATGAAGGAAATGTGGCTAAAAAATCTGCTGCAGAGCTTGTTTTAAATACATTTTATTATGGTTTCAAAGCTAAGGATGAATTGAGAGGGAAGTGAACTGATTCAAATCCATGATAATTAATATTAATAATATAGAAAGTGAAAAGGAGCAATAGGATAATGAATAAAATCTCTATTGTAAAGGCTGTTCATCAATCCATGGTCGGCGCCCAGCTAAATGTAATGGCATTGGAATACATGGCGTTTCCACTTGCAGGATCTGAGGAGAAGAACACAGTCGATTGGACATTTTGTAAGCTATGGCGGCAGGAGAACAACCGTTTTAGTCATCAATACGCCTATGAAGCTCAAATGGACGGGAAAACTTTAGGGATGATTACTTGCTATCCCATACCCGTTTTAAATCGTCTTGCCTGGCCCACTTTTAAACAGCTGCTTTCGTTCCGAAAGCTGGGTTTTGTTGTTTATAACATTCTGAATATCAAAATGCTTTATTCCATGTTTACCTTGAAGGAGGGAGAAGATGACGAGTTTCACATCGGAACAATTGCCTTACTGCCCGAAAGTCGAGGACTAGGGATAGGTACCAGATTAATTGAGTTTGCTGAGGAACAAGCTTCGCTGCAAGGCTTTGCCAAATGCTCTCTGACGGTAAAGAAAGAGAACCAACTTGCCATTAAATTGTATCAGAGGATAGGCTACCAGATTACAGGTGAAATCAATAAACCAAAGTTATCGTTGTACAGAATGGTCAAAAACGTAGAACCTTACAACCATTTATAAAAAATTTGTACAGTATTAGAGGGTACCAGCACATGCCCATAAGCTTAAGGATTCAAAATTACCCCAAAGTAAAAAATGTACATTTTTTACAAGTTAACACAAAATTTTAGCTTGATAGTGATGGGATGAGGCTTCTATATAAAAAAACACAGTTTACACTCAAACTGTGTTTTTTCGACGTATAATGCTTTATCAACATCTCTTTTTATTCTTTAAAATCTGCAACAGAACCAGGCCCCTCCTCAAAGTATAAATTCCAAGGGAGGAACAGTTTTTTTATTTACTTATATACGTACAGCTGTACCACTGACAGCAACCATTAACATTCCATCACGTACAACTTCGTAATCTACGTCAATACCAACGATAGCGTTCGCACCTTTTTGTTTTGCAAGTTCTTTCATTTCGTCCATTGCAATATCACGAGCGTCTTTTAGCTTACTTTCATAAGCACCAGCACGGCCACCGACAACATCACGAACTGAAGCGAATAAATCGCGGACAATGTTTGCACCCATAATAGCTTCACCATTTACAATATCAATATACTCAATAATTTCTTTACCTTGAATTCCAGACGTTGTTGTTACAATCATAACCGATACTCTCCTAATAAGTTGTAGTTTTGATAAGATTTCTTATGCTTTAGAAAAAGTGGTTCTGGTACCAAAAATACTCGATAGAAACATAGAGTATTTTTGCATCAAAACCTTCAATTACATATGTCTTGTTATGACATATGCAATTAAATAAAAGGAATAAAATTGTTTAACATATGTATCGCTATAACATATGCAAGGGATCTATTAGAAATAAGATAAGCCGCAGTAAGCATCACCGTACCAGGTAAATATATAGCAAGATCCGAAAGTTGATTTGAATGAAGACCTGCAAAAATTATAATCGAAACGATGGATGCAATAGCAGTACCAACATATTCCGAAAAACGATTCACTAATATATGACGAAATATGATTTCTTCAATTATTGGCCCTATAATCCCAAATAGAAGTAATGTGAATATAATAGGCACCTCTGCGCCCCTTGTAAGGACCTGTTCTTGGTTCTCTGGCTGACCTATGTTTAGAAAATGCATAATAGAATTTTCCACAATTACCATAAGTAAAACCACCATAGGAATGCTTACTATTTTCAAAATTGTTTTCTCTTTAAAATAAGTAAAACTTTCAATAATTTCTTTCCTAAAGAAAATTATTCCTACAATAGCAGGTACAGTCAAACCGATGGCACTAAGAGCAAATTCTGATTCAACTAAATTACTGTTAGTTAAAAGTGATAGGCCAAATAATATGAACAAGCCAATTTGGAGTAGTGCAAACATTGTATAAACTATTAGCATAATAATTTCTTTTTTATTCATTTTTATAAAGTTCACTTTATTACCTCCATAATTAAGTTACTTAGAATCTTTGATTTTTCTTGCTGCATTAGGTTCTCCTTCTAAAATATATTTATTTAATACCGAACCGGACCGTTCGGTTCGGAAACTAATGATACTATAAGTTTCTAGTTTTTTAAACCCCTTTTATAAATTATTAATAAAATAAAAATGGTAAATAACAAATATATTTATATCTCAGTTGCTTATTTACAAGCAAATTTCAGTACTCATTAATTTTTGACAATTAGCTTTTTATAGAATGAAGTGATAAGGCTTTTAACTGCAAGGACTGCGGGAGATATCCTAATATACGAAGTGAAAGTGGGAGTAGTTCAAACACTTTAGCTAAACATATTAATAAAAATTATATATAATAATCATAGTCTATACGTTAAAATTAACTATATATTTTTACACCTTCTACAATTGTAGGTGAAATTAGTTGTATAACAGGACTGAATTAAATAATTGGACATGTTAATTTTGACAGAAAATTTATTTGAATGATATAGATAATACAATTTGATTACCTCTTTTCAAACTGTATTGTTTGAGGTTCACATAATATAGGGATGGATAATATATTTTTGTTCCAAACTTATTTATACTTACAAAAAAATTCAAGAAAATAGATGGTAAATATCACCTGGAATATTAAGCTCGTTTTTATTAGGAGGATTACAAAGTATGACTAAAGTTGATAAGATTAAAGAAAAAATTATTGAAACATCTTTATATTTATTTAATACTAATGGGATAACTCGCACATCCATACAGGATATAATGACAGCTACTGAACTACCTAAAGGATCTATTTATCGTAGATTCAAAAGTAAAGAAGAAATTGTCCTTGCTGCCTATGACAAAAGTGGTGAGATTATGTGGAGTCATTTTCATAAAGCAATGGAAAATAAAAAGACAGCAATAGATAAAATCCTTGCAATTTTCCTTGTATATCAAGATGCAGCTAATAATCCTCCTATTGCTGGAGGCTGTCCATTACTTAATAGCGCAATTGAAAGTACTGGAGTATTTCCAGAATTACAAAAAGCAGCAGCAAAAGGTTATGATGATACAGTAATGTTAATGGCTTCTCTCATAAAAGAAGGAATAGAGAAACAAGAACTTAAAGAAGATATAGATATTATATCGCTCGCTTCTTTTCTTGCATCTTCAATGGAGGGAGCTATTATGGCAAGTCGCGTATCTAACGATAATATACACCATCATTATTTTATTGAACAAATAAAACATCATCTTTTCTCTTATTCTAAATAAGTGAGAACTTGCAGTGTTTCCATCCGATTTTTATAAACTTAAATTGAATACATACCCCTTATGAACAGTATCTTTTGTTTATGAGGGGTATTTGAATAGCTTTTAGACGATGTTTCATGTTTCTTATTGAACGGCTTTGTTATCGTTACTACAGGAAAAGCAATAAAGAATTACATATAAACCGATTTATATGTTTTAAGTGTTTCTATATTGGGTTTGTAAATCTACACAATAAGGTTTCATTGTATATAATAAGTGGAATAGAAGTTCAGTTAGATAAAATTCGGTAGTCGAATTTTTTTGCATAAAGCTGTATAATGCTTGTAACGAAAGGGAAATACAGGAAGGGATTTGTAATGAGTTACTATGGAAAAAGATAAACAACAATTAAGCGTTGAAGTTGCAAGATTATATTATCAATCAGATTATAGTCAGCAAGAAATTGCTAATAAATTAAATATTTCAAGACCGACGATTTCTAGATTGTTAAAGTACGCGAAAGAAAAAGGGTTTGTTCAAATTAGCATCGCTGATCCATTTGCTGATTTAGATAACGTCGGGAATTTACTGAAAGAAAAGTACAACTTGTTAGAGGCACATGTGGTATTTTCTCCAGTACCGGAATATGCAACGATTACAGAGTATATAAGTAAATATGCTGCTGAGTATATGGAAAAGACGGTTAAAAACGGTGATATTGTTGGTGTAAGCTGGGGCATGACTATGTATGAAATCGCTAGAAAAATCGTACCGCAACATGTAAAAGGGGTAGAGGTTGTCCAGCTAAAAGGTGGTATTAGTCATTCAAGTGTAAATACATATGCGAATGAGACGATAGCTTTATTTGCAGATGCTTTTCAAACGACGCCAAGAAATCTACCTCTTCCGGTTATATTTGATAATGCAGTGACAAAAGAATTAGTGGAGCAGGATCGACATATTCATCACATTATCGAAATGGGAAAACAAGCGAATATTGCAATTTTCACTGTAGGAACAGTGCGAGACGAAGCGCTATTATTCCGATTAGGTTATTTCGATAAGGATGAAACAAATTTACTCAAAAAACAATCGGTCGGTGACATTTGTTCACGTTTCTTTGATGGAGACGGAAATATTAGTAGTGAAGAAATCAATAAGCGTACCATTGGAATTGAGTTAGAGGAACTGAAATTAAAGAAACGCTCTATTTTAGTTGCAGGTGGTAATAGAAAAATAAAAGCAATTGATGGTGCGTTACGTGGCGGGTATGCAAATGTATTAATTATCGATCAGCATACAGCAAAAGAACTGTTACATTATCAAAAAGGTTAGAAATAAAAGGAGTTCTCAAAATTAACATATTGAGAACTCCTTTTATTTTGTTATGTATGAATGATAGGAGTCTTTTTTGAACACAAATTGCCTTTTTAAAAATAATTATGGATATGGAGATACATACTACCATTGTTAACATAGAAAATTTGATTATATATGAAGTGTTCTTTGTTAGAATGCGCTTTATTTACTACAAGAAAATGCCTTTTAAAAAAGAATGAACAAAATTTCAAAAGTGTATTTACATTTGTTCAACTAAGAGTTAGAATGAAGTTGTTAAAAGATATGAGGAGTGAAGATAATGAACATTGCAAAGTTAATTGACCATACAATTTTAAAAGCTAATACTACTAAAGAAGATGTTATGAAAGTAATCGAAGAAGCAAAGGAATATAAATTCGCTTCTGTTTGTATTAACCCAACATGGGTAAAATTAGCGGCTGATGAACTAGCTGGACATGATGTAGACGTTTGTACTGTAATCGGTTTCCCATTAGGAGCAAGCACTACTGAAACAAAAGCATTTGAAACAAAAGATGCTATTGCAAAAGGTGCAACTGAAGTTGATATGGTAATCAACGTAGGCGCTTTGAAAGATGGCGACAACGAACTTGTTGAAAAAGACATTTATGAAGTAGTACAAGCAGCAAAAGGAAAAGCTCTTGTAAAAGTAATCATTGAAACTTGCCTATTAACAGATGAAGAGAAAGTACGTGCTTGTGAATTATCAGTAAAAGCTGGTGCTGATTTCGTAAAAACTTCAACTGGATTCTCAACTGGCGGAGCAACTGCTGAAGATATCGCATTAATGCGTAAAACAGTAGGACCAAACGTTGGTGTAAAAGCATCTGGCGGTGTTCGTACACGTGAAGATGCAGACAAAATGGTAGCTGCTGGAGCTTCTCGCGTTGGAGCAAGTGCTAGTGTTGCAATCGTATTAAATGATGCAAAAGGTGCTACAGATAACTACTAATCGATAAAAGCTTAAAGCAATAGATATACGTTTAAAGTATATCTATTGCTTTAATAATTGAAAAAAATGTAAGCGGATACGAATGGGAGGAAACGGCTTATGAAATACTTAATCGGTGTTTTTGGCCTCGTATTGATTTTAGGTATCGCTTGGCTTGCTAGTAATGATAGAAAGAAAGTCAAATATCGTCCAATCATAACGATGGTTATATTACAATTCATTTTGGGGTTTCTATTATTAAATACAAGTGTAGGGAATATATTAATTAGCGGAATAGCAGATGGTTTTGGAGAGCTATTAAAATATGCCGCTGACGGTGTGAATTTCGTATTTGGTGGATTAGTAAATCAAAAAGAGTTTTCGTTCTTTTTAAGTGTATTAATGCCAATCGTATTTATATCAGCCTTAATAGGTATTTTGCAACATATTAAAGTATTACCTATTATTGTGAAATCTATCGGTCTAGCATTAAGTAAAGTAAATGGAATGGGGAAACTAGAATCATATAACGCTGTTGCATCTGCGATTTTAGGACAATCTGAAGTATTTATTTCAGTTAAGAAACAACTAGGGTTATTGCCAGAGAAAAGAATGTATACATTATGTGCATCAGCAATGTCTACAGTTTCTATGTCTATCGTTGGATCATATATGGTGTTATTAAAACCACAATATGTTGTAACCGCTTTAGTGCTTAACTTATTCGGTGGTTTCATCATTGCTTCTATCATTAACCCATATGAAGTTACTGAGGAAGAAGATATGTTAGAAGTACAAGAAGAAGAGAAGAAGACCTTCTTTGAAGTATTAGGGGAATACATTATTGATGGATTTAAAGTTGCGATTACAGTAGCAGCTATGTTAGTCGGTTTCGTTGCTCTTATCGCATTCATTAATGCAGTATTTAAAGGTGTAATCGGTATTTCATTCCAAGAAATTCTTGGTTATGCATTTGCACCATTTGCATTTATTATGGGTGTACCTTGGCATGAAGCAGTTAATGCCGGAAATATTATGGCAACAAAATTAGTATCAAATGAATTTGTCGCTATGACAGATTTAGCACAAGGAAACTTTAATTTCTCAGATAGAACGACAGCGATTATCTCTGTATTCTTAGTTTCATTTGCAAACTTCTCTTCAATTGGGATTATTGCAGGGGCAGTTAAGAGCTTAAATGAAAAGCAAGGGAATGTAGTCGCAAGATTTGGTTTGAAATTACTATTCGGTGCAACATTAGTAAGTTTCTTATCAGCAACAATCGTTGGCTTATTATTTTAATAGATTTATATAATATAAAAAGGAATGGTGATTGTAATGAGAATGGTAGATATTATTGCAAAAAAACGTGACGGCAAAGAATTAACGACTGAAGAAATCAAATTCTTTATTAATGGATATACAGACGGAAGTATCCCTGATTATCAAGTGAGTGCGCTTGCAATGGCAATCTTCTTTAAAGATATGACAGATCGCGAACGTGCAGATTTAACGATGGCGATGGTTGAGTCTGGAGAAACGATCGACTTATCAGCAATTGAAGGAATTAAAGTAGACAAACATTCAACTGGCGGTGTTGGTGATACAACAACATTAGTATTAGGACCGTTAGTAGCTGCTTTAGATGTACCAGTAGCAAAAATGTCTGGTCGTGGTTTAGGACATACAGGCGGAACAATTGATAAATTAGAAGCGGTAGAAGGATTCCACGTTGAAATTACGAAAGAACAATTCATTGATATTGTAAACCGTGACAAAGTAGCTGTTATTGGACAAACAGGAAACTTAACACCTGCAGATAAAAAGATTTATGCATTACGCGACGTAACAGGAACTGTTAACTCAATTCCTTTAATCGCAAGTTCAATTATGAGTAAAAAAATTGCAGCTGGTGCTGACGCAATCGTACTTGATGTAAAAACAGGTGCTGGTGCATTTATGAAAACAGAAGAAGATGCTAAAGAATTAGCACATGCAATGGTACGTATCGGAAATAACGTAGGACGTCAAACAATGGCAGTTATTTCAGATATGTCACAACCTCTTGGATTTGCGATTGGTAATGCTCTAGAAGTGAAAGAAGCGATTGATACGTTAAAAGGTGAAGGTCCAGAAGATTTAACAGAATTAGTACTTGTATTAGGAAGTCAAATGGTCGTACTTGCGAAAAAAGCAAATACGTTAGAAGAAGCTCGTGAAATGCTAATTGAAGTGATGAAAAACGGAAAAGCAACTGCGAAATTTAAAGAGTTCTTAAGCAATCAAGGCGGAGATAGCTCAATTGTAGACAATCCAGAAAAAATGCCACAAGCGAAGTATGTAATTGATGTACCTGCAAAAACTTCAGGTGTTATTTCTAACATTGTTGCAGATGAGATTGGTATTGCAGCTATGTTACTTGGTGCAGGTCGTGCAACGAAGGAAGATGAAATCGATTTAGCAGTAGGATTAATGTTACGTAAAAAAGTTGGCGATGCAGTAAAAGAAGGCGAGCCGTTCGTAACAATCTACGCAAATCGTGAAAATGTAGAAGATGTAAAAGCAAAAATTTATGAGAACATCTCTATTGCTGAAACAGCAGTGGCTCCTAAATTAGTTCATACAGTTATTACTGACTAATGATCATTTCATTTACTTTGAGGGGGAAATAATATGGATAAGAAAAAATATATTGAAGAAGCAAACAAGATGTTATCGAAAGCGTATATTCCGTATTCTAAATTTCCTGTTGGCGCAGCGTTAGTTACGAAAGAAGGGAAAATCTATACTGGTTGTAATATAGAAAATGCTTCTTATGGTTTATGTAACTGTGCAGAAAGAACAGCAATATTTAAAGCGGTATCAGAAGGGGAGCGCGATTTTAGTTACTTAGTTATTACAGGAGAAACTGATGGACCGATTTCACCATGTGGTGCGTGTAGACAAGTAATTGCTGAATTCTGTGATCCGAAAATGCCTGTATTACTAACGAATGTAAAAGGTGATGAAAAAGAAGTGACTGTTGGGCAATTACTTCCAGGTGCTTTCACAATTGACGATTTAAAATAAGTTAAAAAGCCATTTTGCAATTATTAATTGTGAAGTGACCCCTAAAAGTTAGACACGGTTATTTCATTAGGCAGCTTGATAAAAATGAGTCCGGTATTGCACCGGGCTCATTTTTAATTTTGCCTTTATCCGTTTTGTATT